>NZ_JBXATB010000004.1:0-16288 GCF_058809925.1 Rhodoglobus sp. GW821-FHT12B09
CGGCGGGGTGGCGCGGCCCGCGGCGGGGTGGCGCGGCCCGCGGCGGGCCCTTGGCGCCCGCGGAGGTGCGAAATGCAGGAGATCCGAGGGGTTGGCACCGTGCATCCCGCAAGAACAGGCGGGCCGTATGCCGCGTCTCCTGCATTTCGCACAGGTGGGGGGCGACCGACAACCGAAGTGCACCCGCCGTAAACTCTCAGGGTGTCGAACGAGCCGCTCACCCGTCTGCGCCTCGACATCGCCTACGACGGCACCGATTTCGCGGGCTGGGCCCGGCAGCCGACCCTCCGCACGGTGCAGGGCGAGCTGGAGGCGGCGCTCGCGACGGTGCTGCGCAAAGATCCGCCGACGCTCACGGTCGCCGGCCGCACCGACGCCGGCGTGCACGCGACCGGCCAGGTCGCGCACGTCGACCTCACGCACGCGCAGCTCGAGCTGCTCGCGCGACCGCACGGCCGCGGTGCGAAGCCCATGGAGCCGACCCGCGCGCTCAAGAAGCGCCTCAACGGCATCGCGGGGCTGCGCAGCGACGTCCACGTGCACGACGTCGCCATCGCGGAGGAGGGTTTCGACGCGCGGTTCTCGCCGATCTTCCGGCGGTACGAGTACCGGGTCGCGGATGCCGCGGCGACCCGCAACCCGCTGTTGCGCCGTCACACGGTCTGGTACCCGGCCACGCTCGACGTCGAGGCCATGACGGACTCGGCGAACGAGCTGCTCGGGCTGCACGACTGGGCGGCGTACTGCCGGCCGCGCGAGGGAGCGACGACGATCCGCGAGCTGCAGGAGTTCACGTGGCACCGGGACGAGACCGGCGTGCTGATCGCGACGCTCAAGGCCGACGCGTTCTGCCACAGCATGGTGCGGGCGCTCGTCGGTGCCTCCGTCTCCGTCGGAGAGCGCAAGCTCAGCGGGGAGCGGCTGCTGGGGATCCGGGCGGAGGCGCAGCGGACGAGCGAGTTCAAGGTGATGCCGGCGCACGGCCTCACGCTCGTCGAGGTCGGCTACCCGGACGACGTCGCGGCACGCGCCGCCCAAACCCGTGCACGGCGCGACGCGAACTAGACGGGACGCCGATCAGCCCGTAAGCTAGACCCTTGGTGCCACGCACCCGATCATGAGCCCTCCTGTGTTCGCAAGAACACGCGAAGGGTTCCGCGACATCGTCACGGAACGCTTCACCGGAGCGGGATTCACGAGCCACTCATCCGATCACAAGAAAGCAGTAATACTGTGACGCGTACATTTTCGCCCAAGCCCGATGACGTCCAGCGCGACTGGGTCATCATCGACGCGACCGACATCGTCCTCGGCCGCCTCGCCAGCCACGCTGCCACGCTCCTGCGCGGCAAGCACAAGGCCACCTTCGCCCCCCACATGGACATGGGCGACTTCGTCATCATCGTCAACGCGGAGAAGGTCGCCCTCACCGGCTCCAAGCTCGCGCAGAAGAAGGCCTACCGCCACTCGGGCTACCCGGGCGGCCTGACGGCGACGACCTACTCGGAGATGCTGGAGAAGCACCCGACCCGCGCCGTCGAGAAGGCGATCCGCGGCATGCTGCCGAAGAACTCGATCGGCCGCGCGCAGCTGACCAAGCTCAAGGTGTACGCAGGCGCCGAGCACCCCCACGCTGCACAGCAGCCCAAGCCGTACACCCTCTCCCAGGTCGCTCAGTAGAGCCCCGCAGAATTAAGGACTGACTACTCATGGCCAAGATCGAAGACTCCGTCGAGAACGACGAGACCACGCCCGAGACCTACTCGACCGAGACCCCCACGAGCTACTCCACCGAGTCGACTCCTGAGGCGGCCCCGAAGACCCCCCGTGCCGTGCTGAACGTCCCCGGCGCTGCCGTGGGCCGCCGCAAGGAGGCGATCGCCCGCGTGCGCATCGCTCCCGGCACCGGCAAGGCGACCGTCAACGGCCGCGAGCTCGCCGAGTACTTCCCCAACAAGCTGCACCAGCAGCTCATCAACGACCCGTTCAAGGTGCTCGACCTCCTCGGCAGCTACGACGTGATCGCGAAGATCACCGGCGGTGGCCCCTCCGGCCAGGCCGGCGCGCTGCGCCTCGCGATCGCTCGTTCGCTCAACGAGATCGACCGCGAGAACAACCGTCCCGCCCTCAAGAAGGCAGGCTTCCTCACTCGTGACGCCCGCGTCATCGAGCGCAAGAAGGCCGGTCTCAAGAAGGCCCGCAAGGCGTCGCAGTTCTCGAAGCGCTAGTCCGAGTCGCGTAAAGGCCAGCAGCAATGCCTCGGCTCTTCGGCACGGACGGCGTACGCGGGCTCGCCAATGGCGAGCTCACGGTCGACCTCGCACTCGGTCTTGCCCAGGCGGCAGCAGTCGTCCTGGGCAAGGGCCGGGTGGCGGACGGCCGGCGTGCGTCCGGCCGCCGCCCGATCGCGGTCATCGGCCGCGACCCGCGCATCTCCGGTGAGTTCCTCGGCGCTGCTGTTGCGGCCGGGCTCGCCAGTTCCGGCGTCGATGTCTACGACGCCGGCGTCATCCCGACCCCCGGCCTCGCGTTCCTCGTCGGCGACTTCAAGGCCGACCTCGGCGTGATGATCTCGGCGTCGCACAACCCGGCGCCCGACAACGGAATCAAGTTCTTCGCGACCGGCGGCACGAAACTGCCCGACGAGGTCGAGGACCGGATCGAAGCGGCCATGGCCGAGCCGAGCCTCGCCCCGAAGGGCGGCGACGTCGGCCGCATCCGCCGGTTCTCGGACGCCGAGGACCGCTACATCGTGCACCTGCTCTCGACGCTTCCGCACCGTCTCGACGGCCTGCACGTCGTTCTCGACTGCGCGCACGGCGCCGCCGCCGGCGTCTCCCCCCAGGTCTTCACGGATGCCGGCGCCAAGGTCACCGTCATCGGAGCCGACCCGGACGGCATCAACATCAACGACGGTGTGGGCTCCACCCATCTCGGGCCCCTCCAGCAGGCCGTGGTCGCCCACGGCGCGGACATCGGCATCGCGCACGACGGCGACGCGGACCGCTGCCTCGCGGTCGACGCGCAGGGCAACGTCATCGACGGCGACCAGATCATGGCCATCCTCGCGGTCTCGATGGCGGAGCGCGGCGTCCTCGCCGACCGCACCCTCGTCGCGACGGTCATGAGCAACCTCGGGCTCAAGCGGGCCATGGCTGCTCACGACATCTCGGTGATCGACACGGCGGTCGGCGACCGCTACGTGCTCGAGGCACTGGGCGAGCACAACCTGTCCCTCGGCGGCGAGCAGTCGGGCCACGTGATCATGACGAAGTTCGCGACCACCGGCGACGGCATCCTGACCGGCCTGCACCTCGTGGCGGAGATGGCCCGTACCGGCCGCACGATCGCGGACCTCGCCTCGGTGATGACGGTCTACCCGCAGGTGCTCGTCAACGTGCGCGGGGTCGACCACCACTCGCTCGGCTCGGACGCCGTCATCGCGGAGGCCGTGACTGCCGCGGAGGCGGGGCTCGGCGACACCGGCCGCGTGCTCCTGCGCCCCTCGGGCACCGAGCCTATGGTGCGCGTCATGGTTGAGGCAGAGCACCAGGATGAGGCGGACCGCATCGCCCAGTCGCTCGCCGACACGGTGCGCGAGCAACTCGGCGCCTGAGCCCCCCGTAGCCCGAATCTGAGCAATGATTGCTCAGGTGACCGTGACTGCCCACTGCGATCCTGAAGGCTGCGAAAGGATGGGACAGTGACGATCTACGACCAGATCGGCGGCCAGCCCGTGATCAAGACGGCGACGACCGTCTTCTACGGGCGCGTGACGGGCGACGAGGCACTCGCGCAGTGGTTCAACGGCGTCGACATCTCGCGCCTGCGCGCGCACCAGAGGGCGTTCCTCGCCGCGGCGCTCGACGGTCCGCAGCTCTTCACCGGCCTCGACCTGGGCGAGGCGCACTCCGCGATGGCGATCACCGACGACGCGTTCACCCGGGTGGTCGCGCACCTGGTCACGACCCTGGAAGACCTGGGGGTCGCCGAGGCGGTCCTCACCGAGGTCGAGCTGCGCCTCGAGACCCTGCGCTCGCAGGTCGTGACGGCCTAGCGCCCGCTCAGCTCGCTGCGGCCCCGGATGCCCAGCTTCGCGTAGCTCGACTGAAGGTGGTTGTCGACCGTGCGGGGCGACAGGAAGAGCCGCTCCGCGATCTCGATGCTGCTGAGGCCCTGGGCGGCGAGTCCGCTGACCTCCCGCTCCCGCTTCGTGAGCTGCTGCGCGGTGTCGAGGAACTGCAGGAGCGGCGTCGCTGCGCCCTCGCAGTGCGCCGCAAGGGCGTCGGCGCGGTTCTGGAGCGCCGCGGCATCCCGGCCCCGTTCCGCCTTGCGGGCGACTCCGGCGGCCGACGCCATGGCCTCCGCCGCGAACAGCAGCTGCCCGAGGGCCTCCCAGCGCTCGGAGATCGTGACGAGCGCCTCCACGGAGGGCTCGGCCTCAGCGCGGACGTGGGCGGACTGCAGGTCGATGAGGGGCGACTCGCCCTCGTTGCCGAGCACCACGAGCGCCGGCATGGCGAGTGCGGCCCCGCCGAGGCGCGCGGCGCCGTGCAGGAGTGACGAGGCGAGCACGCGGTGGCCGCGGCGCGCGACGGCCTCGGCCCGCGCGATGATGATCGGGATCGCGGACTGGTCGCCCTGGATCGCCGCGACCCACTGCACCGCGAGGGTGGCGACCGAGCTGTTCTCGACGTATCCGGGGGCCAGTGCGTTCGCCACCTCGGTAGCCTCCGCGGTGCGCCCCTGCCAGGCGAGTGCGAGCGCGAGCCAGGCCCTGCCCTGGTCGCGGTACGAGATCGGCCCGCGCGCCTGGGCGCCGCTGATCACGTCCCGGAACCAGCGCGCCGCGGTGTCGAGCTTGCCGAGCGCGAGGGCGCAGCGCCCGAGAAGCAGCTCGTCGTAGCGCACCGCGAGCTCGTCGTCGTGGTCCATGGCGTCGTGGAGCGAGGCGAGGGCGAGGGTGCGGCACTCCTCGACGAAGCCCGACTGGATGAGCGCGGTCGAGAGCACCATCTGCGCGCGCCGCACGGCGAACACGGGCAGCGGCTCATTCGTCGCGTAGGCGACCGCCTCGCGGGCGGCGGCGATCGCGGCCTCCGCGCGGCCGAGCGCGGCGAGGGGGAGTGCGGTGGACATCGCGAGGATCGCGGTGCGCGCGACCTCGGAGTCGTGCTGCGGCCGCGCGGTCAGCAGTTGCTCGGCGGCGAGCTCCGCCTCCTCGAGGTTGAGCAGGAGAACCGCGCGCGAGAGGGCGAGCGAGCTCGCGAGGGAGGGGTGCTCCGACTCCACCTGGTCGAGGAGGTCGAGGCCCTTGCGGTTGCCGAGCAGCTCGCCGGCGTAGGTGCTGGCTCGGGCCGTCGCGATGAGGCCGGTGAGCCGTTCCGCGGTGGGGTCCTGCACATCCGCGGCGGCCGCGCGCTCGAGCAGGTCGAGGGCGACCGAGTTGCGCCCCATGGTCCACTGCGCCTCGCCCTGCAGGAACAGCATCTCGGCGGCGGGTGCGCCCGCGAGCAGTGCGGCGGCGGCGAGCCGGGCCACGGCCTCGTGGTCCTGGGAGAGCAGCGCGAGGTGCGCCGCGCGGGCGAGAAGCCCCGGGTCGCTCGGCTCGCCGGCGTCCAGCCGCCAGACCGCCACCCGCAGCTCGTCCTCCTGAGACATCGGCCGCGCGGAGAGGATGTCCGCCTGGTCGAGCAGGTTGTCGACGATCGTCAGGCGGGAGAGGGATGCCCGGACCGCCGCCACGTACTGGGGGTGGCCGAGCGACACGAGCAGCCTGTCGCCGACGACCTCGACCAGCCCCGACTTCTCGAGGGCGATGACGCGCTTGCGGGCATCCTCGAACCTGATGTCTGACAGCGCGAGCGGCTGGCACACCGCGAGGCGCTCGACGATGGCGCGGTCTACGGGGTCCAGGTGCTGCATGCGCGAGCGGATGAGGTCGTGCAGCGCGGGGGTGCCGATCGGCTCGCCCATGAGCTGCCACACGCCCTCGGACTCGACCAGCTGCTTCTCCTCAAGGGCTCCGAGCACGAGCTCGCGGAGGAAGAGCGGGTTGCCACCGGACATGGCGTGCAGGTCGACGGCGGTGCGGTGCGCGATGCGGCCCGCGAGCACTTGGCCGAGCACGGCCTCGTAGCCGGCGACGTCGAGGGGCGGCACGTCTACGCGCAGGGCGGTGCTGCTGGTCCACATGGAGAGGATTGCGTCGGGGAGGGGGTCGCCGTTGCGCACCGTGGCGACGAGCCGGGCCGCGCCCGCGGCGAGGAGCTGAGTGATCACGGCGAGGGAGAGTGAGTCGAGCAGCGAGAGGTCGTCGATAACGATCACGACCCGGCGGCCGGCCGCGCGGGACTCGACGGCGCGCCGGACCTGCTCGAAGAGGACGACGGAGTCGCGCGAGGCGGCCTGCAGGTCGATCGGCTCGCGTGCGAGAGCCGGGGCGAGGGCTCCGAGGGGGATCGCGGACATCGTCTCGCTCGCCACGATCGGGATGGCGAGCCAGCCGTCGGCCTCGAGGATCGCGGCGGACTCGGCGGCAAGGCGGGTCTTCCCGACCCCGGACGGTCCGCAGAGGATGACGACGGAGGCCGCGGGGGAGCGCAGTGCCGCCGTGATGCGGTCGAGGAGCGCGTCTCGGCCGACCAGCGGCCACGCGGCCTGGAGCTCGCTCATCCCCGCCTCCCGCGCTCGGGGCCCGTGGGGCCCATAGGTGAGAAAGCTTACCGTTCTGGCCGTGCCGTGCGGATGCGCGGCGGTGACTAGGTAATGGCCCGCCACAGATGAGTAATCGGTGCCCATCCGCGTGAGCCCGCGCCCGGCGATTCTGTAGTCACGCCGAAATCCGGCACCACTTCACAGCCAAGGACATCACATGAACAACACCTGCAAGTTCGCCAGCGCCGGCATCGTGGCTCTGGGCCTCACCGCGTTCGGCCTCGTCGGCGCGACGGCTGCCAACGCCGCCGGGCTGAAGCCCGTCGGCGGAGACGACTACTACTCCATCGCCCAGGGCGAGACGCTGACCGTCGCGGCCCCCGGGATCCTGGCCAACGACACAGACGCCGAGGGCGACGTGCTGCACGTCGGGAACTCCTTCGGCTACAACGGCGCGGACTTCGTGCAGGTGAACATGGACGGCTCGTTCCAGTTCACCCCGAGCCCGAACTTCTACGGGACGGCGAGCTTCTCGTACTACCCGGCTGACGACCTCAGCCTCGGGGCGCAGGTCACGGTGCACATCACCGTGACCCCCACGGTGCCCTCGGCCCCCGTCGTGCTCACTGCCGCCGACGACCTCTACTCCACCCCGCAGGACACGGCGCTCACGGTGCCGGCATCGGCAGGGCTCCTTGCGAACGACTCGGGCCCCGGCTACTTCTACGCGGCGAACGGGCCCGCTGTGCAGTCGGGCCAGATCGTCATCAACCAGGATGGCAGCTTCACCTACACGCCGCCCGCGGGATTTGCCGGGACGACGACGTTCGGCTACCGCACCACGGACGGCAACACCTTCAGCAACGACGCCATGGTGACGATCACAGTGACGCCGTCGGTGGTCGTACCGCCGGCACCGCTCGTGGTGGGTGACGACCAGTATGCGACGACCAACGACGCCGTTCTGACGGTGCCGGCGGCCTCCGGCCTGCTCGCCAACGACTCCATGCCGGCCACCGTCTACGACGTGAGCGGCTCCGGCTCGTTCCTCGTACAGCCGGACGGCAGCTTCGTCTACACGCCGGTCGCCGGCTTCGTCGGCACGAAGACCTTCCAGTACCGCACAACGGACGGCACGCAGTTCAGCGGGTTCGGCACCGTGACCATCACGGTGTCGGCACCGTCGGTTCCCCCGGCCGCGGGCAAGCCGACGGCCAACCCCGACCAGTACTCGACCGCCCAGGACACGGCGCTCGTGATCAGTGCCGCCAGCGGCCTGCTGGCGAACGACTCCTTCCCCGCCGGCGCGGTAGTCGACATCGACGACGTCTCGGGCGAGATCGTGGCGCAGCTCGACGGCAGCTTCGTCTACACCCCCGCTGCCGGGTTCTCCGGACTCAAGGAGTTCGCATACCGCATGTCCGACGGCACCGCGCTCAGTGACTGGGCCTACGTCGCCATCACGGTCACCCCTGCCTCGACCGGCGCCCCCGCGACTCCGTCCGGCAACGGCGGCACGCCGTCGCCGGGCGACCTGCCGACACTCGCCTACACGGGCACGGCAGCCCCGAGCACCTGGATGCTCGCCCCTGCACTCGGCGCCCTCGGGCTCGGCGGCCTCGGCCTCTGGGTCGCTCGTCGCCGCGAACAGCGCTCCCTCTAGAACGCACTACCAAACCCACTCAACAGAAAGAAGCACGAGATGAACCTCCTCAAGTCGATCAAGGACATGGGCGCCATGATGAACGCCGCCCCCGACCTCATCCAGTCCGCCAACCGCCTCGCCGAGAACGCGAAGGTGCAGCAGGCCCAGGCCATGGCGCCCGCCGCCGTCGTCGAGCCCTCCGCCGAGGCGCTCGCCCCGATCGCCGGTGTCGACCTCGCGGTCTACGCCCGCGTGTCGAAGGGCATCGCGGCCTACGGCTACGACGCCGCCAAGCTGCCGCTCGTCGCGTCGGCCTACGGCGTCTCGGCCGCGAACTGGGCGATCGCCCAGACCGGCTGGGCCGCGCGCATCCAGAACGACGCAGCTGTCGGCGCCAAGTTCAACCAGCTCTACGCGGGCGCCTGATCATGGGCTTCCTCGACAGCTACTTCAAGCTCACGTCGATGGCCGACGAGATGAGCGAGAAGTCCGACGTGGGGGCGAGCATGGCCTCCATGCAGTCCAAGCTCGACTCGCTCAACGCCACCATGGCACCGCCCGTCGCGGCCGATCCGGCCAAGCGGCAGGATGCCACGGCCACCGTGACCGCATCCCGCCCCAGCGGCGCACAGGTCAACGGAGCGATGGTCGTCGAGCTCGAGCTGCTCGTGGTCTTGGCGGGGGGCATCCCGGTGCCCGTCACCCAGACCGCGCTCGTGCCGCCGGCCGATCTCGGCCGCATCCACGTCGGCAGCCGTCTCGCGGTATCGCTCGACCCGTCGGTGCCCGCCACCCTCGTCGTCGACTGGACGCGCGCGGCCTGACGGCGCCCCCCAAGACCGGCCGCCCCGAGAGGGGCGGCCGGTCTTGTGCCGTTGTGGGGCCGCGCTCGAACTAGGTAGTGCCGCCCGGGTAGTTGAGCAATCGCTGCCCATCCGCTGCGCCGCGCGCCGCGGGAATCTGGTTCAGGCGAGAAACGCCGAACACTTCTGAGCAAAGGACACAGCATGAACATCATCAAGACCACCGTCGCGGGGCTGGCCATCGCCGCCGCCGTCACCCTTCCCCTCGTGGGCACCGCCGCGGCTTTCGCGGGGGACGCCTACTTCGCGCCGACCGCCGTCGACGACGAGTACTGGATGACCCAGGGCACCTCGTACTTCGTGGACGGGGGCGGCATCGGGGTCATCGCCAACGACTACGCCTCCGACTCGGGCGACCTGCGGATCGACAACATGAGCTACGACAGCGCCATCCTCGGGCTCAGCTCGCTCGGCTACTTCACCTACACGCCTGACCCGGCATTCGTCGGCGATGCCGTGATCACCTACACGATCAAGGACACGCTCTCGGGCCTCAGCAGCAACACGGCGACCATCGTCATCCACGTCGCTGCCGCCCCGGCGCCGCTCCCGATCGCGAACCCGGACGGCTACACGACCCCGCAGGACACCCCGCTCGTCGTCGACGCCGCCTCCGGGCTGCTCGCCAACGACACGGACGTGTGGCAGGTGTTCACCCAGGACAACAGCGTGGGGCTGATGGCGATGAACGCCGACGGCGACTTCACCTTCACCCCGCCGGCGGGCTTCGTGGGCACGGTCACGTTCAACTACTCGGCGGTGGACGCGAACTTCACCGTCAGCAACACGGCGCTCGTGACCATCGAGGTCACGGCGGCTCCGATCTCAGTCATCCCGAGCAACCCGATCCCGCACGACCCTGGGACGCCCGATGACGGCCAGCTCGAGACCCTCGCTTACACGGGCACCGATGACGTCACCGTGTGGCTCATCGCCCCGGCGCTCGCGCTCCTCGGCCTGGGCCTCGTCGCGGTGCGGTTCGCCCGCCGCCGCGCAGCCCAGCAGTAGGCCCCTCGGGCCCCGTCCTCCGGGACGGGGCCCGTTTCGCCCGTCCTCCGGGACGGGCCTCCTTCGAGAAGGGAACGCCCGTGAGCCGCGTCGAAGCCCACTGCATCGTGATCACGTCGCGCCTCGCGGCGCACTTCGCCGGCGGCTCGGCCGTTGAGCTCGAGCTCGCGGTGACGCTGCCCACGGGCATCCGGCTGCCCGTCGCCCACGCCTCCGTGGTGCAGCGGGCCGATCGCGCGAGGGTGCGCCCCGGCTCGGCCCTCGCGGTCACGCTCGACCCCGACCGCCCCGACACCCTCGCGATCGACTGGTCGCGGGCTGCCTGAGCCTCCCGCCCCGTCTCGCCCCGTCCCGTCCGGCCCCGTCCCGTCTCGTCCCGTCTCGTCCCGTCCCGTCCCGTGCCGTCTCGTCTCGTCCCGTCCCGTCCCGTCCCGTCCCGTCCCGTCCCGTCTCGTCTCGTCCCGTCCCGTCCCGTCTCGTCCCGTCCCGTCCCGTGCACGAAATGCAGGAGATCTGGTTGCCTCGGGCGCGGTCAAGCGCTCGACCGCTCCGCAGCGCGCCGCATCTCCTGCATTTGACACGGGTGCGGGGTGCGGGGTGCGGTGGCGGGGTGCGGGGGCACGGGCACGGGGTGCGGGGGCACGGGCACGGGGTCACGGGCACGGGGTGCGGGTGGCGGGGGCGGGGCGGGGTGCCCGGCACGGGGTGCGCCGCGGCCCGGGATGCCCCGGCTCAGGTCTTGCGGAGCAGGACGCTCGCGACCGCGTGGTCGCCGCCCTTGCGCAGTACCAGATCGGCTCGCGGGCGCGTCGGCACGATGTTCTGCAGGAGGTTCGGCTCGTTGATCGCGTGCCAGATGCCGCGCGCGCGGGCCCGGGCCTCGTCCTCGGTGAGGGACGCGAAGCGGTGGAAGTACGACTGGGGATTGGTGAAGGCGCCGCGCTGCAGTCGGAGGAAGCGCTCCTCGTACCAGCGGGCGATGTCGGCGGTGCGGGCGTCCACGTAGATGGAGAAGTCGAAGAGGTCGCTCACGGCGAGGCTCCGGCCGGGGGCTGCGGGCTGGAGCACGTTCAGCCCCTCCACGATGAGCACGTCGGGCGCGTTCACCACGATCTCGGCGTCGGGGACGATGTCGTAGGCGAGGTGGGAGTAGAACGGCGCGCGCACCTCGGGCGCCCCGCTCTTCACCTTGTTCACAAACCGCAGCAGGGCGCGGCGGTCGTACGACTCCGGGAAGCCCTTGCGCTCCATGAGACCGCGCCGCTCGAGCTCGGCGTTCGGGAAGAGGAAGCCGTCCGTCGTCACGAGCTCGACCCGCGGGGTGCCCTCCCAACGACCGAGCAACTCCCGCAGCAGCCGCGCGACCGTCGACTTGCCGACCGCCACGGAGCCCGCCACCCCGATCACGAACGGCGTGTGGGGGGAGCGCTCGCCGAGGAAGGAGGAGGTCGCGGCGTGCAGCTGCCGCGCGCCCTCGGCGTACAGCGAGAGCAGCCGGCTGAGCGGGAGGTAGACCGCGGCCACCTCCGTGAGGTCCAGCTCGTCGCCGAGGCCGCGCAGTTCGACGACCTCGGTGGCGGTCAGCGGAGCCGTCACGGTGGGGGCGAGAGCCGCCCAATCGGCCCGGTCGAGCTCGATGAACGGGGACTCGTGACCATGGGTCGAGGAGGGGTCGGACATTCCCACCAGCTTACTGGCACTAAAATCAGGGGCATGTGTGGAATCGTGGGCTACGTCGGTGACAACAAGAGTCTCGAGGTGCTCCTCGGAGGCCTCAAGCGCCTGGAGTATCGGGGGTACGACTCCGCCGGAGTCGCTGTCATCGGCGAGGACGGCACCATGGACACCCGCAAGCGCGCGGGCAAGCTCCAGGTGCTCGTCGACGACCTCGAGACGCGCCCGATGGCCAACGGCGCCACGGGCATCGGCCACACCCGCTGGGCCACCCACGGCGGCCCCACCGACCGCAACGCGCACCCGCACCTGGGCGCCGACGGCAAGCTCGCGCTGATCCACAACGGCATCATCGAGAACTTCTCCGAGCTCAAGCAGGAGCTGCTCGACACCGGCGCCACCTTCACGAGCGAGACCGACACCGAGGTCGCCGCGATCCTCGTCGGCCGCGAGTACGAGCAGACACAGGACCTCACGGAGTCCCTCCGCCGCGTCGTGGCCCGCCTCGAGGGCGCCTTCACGCTCCTCGTCATGCACGCGGACCAGCCCGGCATCGTCGTCGGCGCCCGCCGCAATTCCCCGCTCGTGATCGGCCTCGGCGACGGCGAGAACTTCCTCGGCTCCGACGTGGCCGCGTTCGTTGAGTTCACCCGCCGCGCCGTCGCGATCGGCCAGGACCAGATCGTCACGATCCGCCCCGACTCCGTCGTCGTCACCGATTTCGACGGGACCGCGGTCGAGACCGAGGAGTTCGAGATCGCGTGGGATGCCTCGGCCTCCGAGAAGGGCGGCTGGTCGAGCTTCATGGCCAAGGAGATCAGCGAGGAGCCGGAGGCCGTCGCCAACACGATCCTCGGCCGCATCCACGACGGCCTCGTGGACCTCAAGGAGCTGGAGCCCCTCGGCGTCGACGCCCTCAAGGACATCGACCGCATCGTCATCATCGCCTGTGGCACCGCCGCCTACGCGGGGATGCTCGGCAAGTACGCCATCGAGCAGTGGTCGCGCATCCCGGTCGACGTTGAGCTCAGCCACGAGTTCCGCTACCGCAACCCGATCCTCACCGACCGCACTCTCGTGATCTCGATCAGCCAGTCCGGCGAGACGATGGACACCCTGATGGCCGTGAAGTTCGCGATGGCCTCGGGCGCGAAGGTGCTCTCGGTCTGCAACACGCAGGGCGCGACCATCCCGCGCGAGTCGCACGCCGTCGTCTACACGCACGCCGGCCCCGAGGTCGCCGTCGCGTCGACCAAGGCGTTCGTCGCCCAGGTCACCGCGCTGTACCTGATCGGCCTCGAGCTGGGCAAGGTGCGCGGCACGCTCGCCGACGAGGAGATCCGCGAGAACGTCAAGGAGCTCCAGGCCGTGCCCGAGAAGATCGCCGAGATCCTCTCGGTCTCGCAGGCCGAGATCGGGCAGCTCGCGCACTGGATGACCGACACCCAGTCCGTGCTGTTCCTCGGCCGCAACGTGGGCTACCCGGTCGCGCTCGAGGGCGCGCTCAAGCTCAAGGAGCTCGCCTACATCCACGCGGAGGGCTTCGCCGCCGGCGAGCTGAAGCACGGCCCGATCGCGCTCATCGAGCCCGGCCAGGTCGTGTTCGTGATCGTCCCGAGCCCGCGCGACCCGAACTCGCTGCACCCGAAGGTCGTCTCCAACATCCAGGAGATCCGCGCGCGCGGCGCCCGGGTCATCGCGATCGCCGAGAAGGGGGATGCCGCCGTCCTCCCGTTCGCGGACGAGGTCATCCCCATCCCGCTCGCAGGCTCGCTCTTCGAGCCGTTCCTCGCGGTTGTGCCGCTGCACATCTTCGGCATGGAGCTGTCCGCGGCGAAGGGCCTGGACGTGGACCAGCCGCGCAACCTCGCCAAGTCCGTCACGGTGGAATAGGCGTTCGTGGGGCGCGGGCAGTGATCGTCGGCATCGGCGTGGATGTCGTCGACATCGCTCGCTTCGAGCGGGGACTCATCCGCACACCGGCGCTCAAGGACCGCCTGTTCGCCGAGAGCGAACAGGAACGGGACGGCAGCCCCATGCCGCTGCGCTCCCTCGCCGGCAGGTTCGCCGCGAAGGAGGCGCTCATCAAGGCCCTCGGCGACTCCTCGGGCGTCACCTGGCACGACATGCGCGTCGTCTCCAACGAGCTCGGCAACCCGGGCTTCGAGCTGTACGAGTCGACGAGGGCGATCGCGGAGGGCCGCGGGATCACCGCCATCCACCTCTCCATGAGCCACGACGCGGGGTTCGCGATCGCGTACGTCATCGCGGAGGCGCCGTGAGGCACGCGCATGTCGATCTCGCCGCGATCTCGCGCAACGTCGAGGCGCTGCGCTCCGTCGTGGGCGACGCGAGCACCATGGCGGTCGTGAAGGCGAACGCCTACGGCCACGGCGCGGTGCCCGTTGCGCGCGCCGCGCTCGAGGGCGGGGCGGACTGGCTGGGCGTGGTCGACCTCGACGAGGCACTCGAGCTGAGGGCGGCGGGCGTGGACGCTCCCGTCTTCGCGTGGCTGCACGACCCGTCCGCAGACTTCGACGTGGCCGTCGAGCACGGTGTCGACGTCGGGGTGAGCTACCTCGACCAGCTCGACCGGGCGGCCGCGGCATCCGGGCGCCCGTCTGTGCATCTGAAGGTCGACACCGGGCTGGGCCGCAACGGTATCGCGCCCGGC
This sequence comes from Rhodoglobus sp. GW821-FHT12B09, assembly GCF_058809925.1. Taxonomy (NCBI): domain Bacteria; kingdom Bacillati; phylum Actinomycetota; class Actinomycetes; order Micrococcales; family Microbacteriaceae; genus Rhodoglobus; species Rhodoglobus sp. GW821-FHT12B09. The sequence continues at coordinate 14,522 of NZ_JBXATB010000004.1, forward strand.
GACTGGGCAGAGGCCTTCGCGGCGGCCGTCGCCCATGAGCGGGCGGGGAGGGTCCGGATCCGCGGGCTCTGGACGCACCTCGCCGGTGCGGACGACGACGCCCAGCTCGCCCAGTTCGAGGTGGCGCGCGCCGCCGCGGCAGCAGCCGGGCTCGAGCCCGAGCTGTTCCACGTCGGGGCGACCGCTGCCGCCCTGCGCGAGCCCGCGTCGCGCTTCGACCTGGTGCGCCTCGGCATCGGCATCTACGGCGTCTCGCCGTTCGAGGGCCGGGATGCCGCGGGCGCAGCCCTCACCCCGGCCATGACGCTCTCGGCCACCGTGGTCTCCGCGAAGCGCGTCGCGGCGGGCACGGGAGTCTCGTACGGCCACGACTACGTCACCCCGCGCGAGACGACGCTGGCCCTGGTGCCCCTCGGCTACGCGGACGGCATCCCGCGCCACGCCTCCTCCCGCGGGCCCGTCTCCATCAACGGCACCACCTACCGCATCGCCGGCCGGGTGGCGATGGACCAGTTCGTCGTGGACGTGGGCGACGGCGCGGTGGCGGTGGGCGACCGCGCCGTGCTGTTCGGCGACCCGTCGACGGGCGTGCCGAGCGTCGACGACTGGGCCGCCGCGGCGGACACCATCAACTACGAGATCGTCACCCGCATCGGCAACCGCGTGAAGCGGGTCTACCTGTGATCATCGAGTCGCCGGATGCCATGGCCGAGCTCGGGGCGGCGCTGGCGAAGGAGCTCCGCGCGGGCGACCTCGTGCTGCTCAACGGCGAGCTCGGTGCCGGCAAGACCACGCTCACGCGCGGCATCGGCGAGGCGCTCGGCGTGCGCGGCGCCGTGACGAGCCCCACGTTCGTGCTCGCGCGCACCCACCCCGCTGACCCCGCGCCCCTCGTGCACGTCGACGCCTACCGGCTCGCCAGCGCGATGGAGCTCGACGACCTGGACATCGACTACCCGGGGTCGATCGTGGTGGTGGAGTGGGGCAAGGGCCTTACCGACGGCCTCACCGACGACTGGCTCGAGATCGACATCGAGCGCCCGCACGGGGGCGACCCGGAGGCCGAGGTCGAGCCCCGCACGGTGACCCTCACCGCGCACGGCGCCCGGTGGAAGGAGTGGCTCGATGCTGCTCGCGATTGACACCTCCGCCGGCACGAGCGTCGCCGTCGTCGACCGCGAGGCGGGCGTCCTCGCCGAGCACTCGTCCGACGACACCCGCCGGCATGCGGAGGTGGTGGGCGACCTCATCGCGGCCTGCTTGGCCGACTCGGGCATTGCTATTGCCGACCTCTCGGGCGTCGTCGCGGGGATGGGCCCGGGTCCGTTCACCGGCCTGCGCGTGGGCATCGCCGCCGCGCGCGCCTTCGGGTTCGGCGCGGGGAAGCTCGTCGTCCCGATCGTGAGCCATGACGCTATCGCGCTCGGGGAGAGCGGCCCGATCGTGGTGGCGACGGACGCGCGCCGCAGCGAGCTCTACTGGTCCGCCTACGAGGCTCCGGATGCCGCGGGCCTCCCGGTGCGCACCGCAGGGCCGTCCCTGGTGAAGGCCGTGGACCTCGAGTCCGCCGTGCCGGCCGGCCACCGCATCATCCGGGCGGCCACCGTCTCGGCCGCCTCCCTCGGGCTGCTCGCCGAGGCGCTCTACGCGAACGGACGGCCCTTCGCCGCCGACGAGCCCCTCTACCTGCGCTCGCCGGACGTGACCCTGTCGGCCGGCCCGAAGCGGGTGACCTCGTGACGGTCTCCGGCGGGTTGAGTAGTGCGC
>NZ_JBXATB010000004.1:16382-322304 GCF_058809925.1 Rhodoglobus sp. GW821-FHT12B09
GTGCGCTCTGGCGCGCGTATCGAAACCCCGTGTCTCTTGGCGGGTTGAGTAGTGCGCTCTGGCGCGCGTATCGAAACCCTGGGTCTTCCGGCGGGTTGAGTAGTGCGCTCTGGCGCGCGTATCGAAACCCCGTGTCTCTTGGCGGGTTGAGTAGTGCGCTCTGGCGCGCGTATCGAAACCCTGTGTCTTCCGGGTTTCGATACGCCCGCGGCCGGCCCACTCAACCCACCGCGGAGGTGACCTCGTGACCTGGCAGCTGCGCGCCGCGACCCCGGACGACCTGGACGCGATCATGGCCATCGAGACGAGCGTCTTCCCGGAGGACGCGTGGTCGGCCGGCACCATGCTCGCCGAGCTGCGCGACCGCAACGGCCACTACCTCGTCGCGTTCCCGCCGGACGACCCCTCCCGCATCGACGCCTATGCGGGCCTGCGCGCGCCGCGCGGACTCCCGCAGGCCGACATCCAGACCATCGCGGTCGTCGAGGATGCCCGCCGCCACGGCCTCGGCCGCGTGCTCATGCTGCGCCTGATCGACGTGGCGCGGGAGCGCGGCGCCAGCGAGCTGTTCCTCGAGGTGCGGGCCGACAACCCCGGGGCGAAGAGCCTGTACGTCTCACTCGGGTTCGAGGAGATCGCCGTGCGCCCCGGATACTACGGGGGAGTCGTCGACGCCGTGATCATGCGGCTGGGCATCCCGGAGCCGAAGGTGGGCCTGGCATGAGCGAGCCGCTGGTACTCGGCATCGAGACGAGCTGCGACGAGACCGGCATCGGGATCGTGCGCGGCACGACACTGCTGGCCAACGTCATCTCCTCGTCGATGGAGGAGCACGCCCGCTACGGCGGCGTCGTGCCCGAGGTCGCCGCGCGGGCGCACCTCGAGGCGCTCGTCCCGGCCCTGACCGAGGCCCTCGCGAAGGCCGGCGTCACGCTTGAGGAGCTCGACGCGATCGCGGTCACGAGCGGACCAGGGCTCTCCGGCGCGCTCATGGTCGGCGTGGGCGCTGCGAAGGCGCTCGCGCTCTCCCTGGGCAAGCCGCTGTACGCCGTCAACCACCTCGTCGGCCACGTGGGCGCCGACCTCATGGACCACGAGCCGCTCGACTACCCCACGATCGCCCTCCTCGTGTCGGGCGGCCACACCTCACTCCTGCACGTCCGCGATCTCGTCTCCGATGTCGAGCTGCTCGGCGAGACGATCGACGACGCGGCCGGAGAGGCCTTCGACAAGGTCGCGCGACTCCTCGGCCTGCCCTATCCGGGCGGCCCCGAGATCGACCGGGCCGCGGTCGGGGGCGACCCGAAGGCGATCCGGTTCCCGCGCGGCCTGAGCCAGCAGAAGGACATGGAGAAGCACCGCTACGACTTCTCGTTCTCGGGGCTCAAGACGGCGGTCGCCCGCTGGGTGGAGCGCGAGCGGGATGAGGGCCGCGAGGTCCCCGTCGCGGACGTGGCCGCGAGCTTCCGCGAGGCAGTTGTCGACGTGCTGCTGACCAAGGCCGTGTCCGCGTGCGTGGAGCTCGGGGTGCCGAGGCTCCTGCTCGGGGGCGGGGTGGTCGCCAACGCCCGGGTTCGCGAGCTCGCGGCCGAGCGCTGCGCGGCCGCGGGCATCCTGCTGCGCATTCCGCCGCTCTCGCTGTGCACCGACAACGGCGCGATGATCGCGGCGCTCGGCTCGCAGCTGATCATGGCGGGCCACGAACCCTCCGGCCTCGGCTTCGGTGCGGACTCGACTCTGCCCGTCACGGTCATACAGCAGTTCTGACGCGGTGCGTAACCCCCGGGGAGGCACGTTGACATCGTCGGAGGGTGCTGGAACTATGACAGGGCGCGACTAGCGCCCGTGAACTGAAGGAGTTCTCATGACCGACCAGATTCCCCCCGTCCCCGCTTCGGACGCCACGCCCGCCACCCCGGCCGCTCCCGCTGCCGCCCCGTACGCGGCTCCCGCCGCTCCCGCTGCCGGCACCTGGAACGTGCTCGCGATCGTCTCGCTCGTGATCGCGATCGTCGGCTTCGGCTGGCTGAGCCTGGGCGCCGTCATCACGGGCCACATCGCCCTCGGCCAGCTCAAGCGCACCCCGCAGCAGGGCCGCGGCCTGGCGCTCGCCGGCACCATCGTCGGCTACGTCGGCATCCTCGCGACGATCATCTGGGTCATCGTCGTGATCGGCCTCGGCGTCCTCGCCGCGACGACCGGCTACAACAGCTACTAGACCAGTACCGAGGAGGGGCCCGCGGCAGTGCCGTGGGCCCCTTCTTGCTAGGGTCGGAGCCATGACCGGCGAACCCTCCGAACCCGCCGTGAGGCGCACCAGCACGCTCTCGATCCTCGCCTTCGTCGCCGCCTTCGTCGTCTCCATCGCCGGGATCGTGCTGGGTGTCATCGCCCTCGTCCAACTGCGCCGTAGTGGCGAGTCAGGTCGCGCACTGGCGGTCGCCGCGATCGTCGTCGGCGTGCTCGTGACGGCGTTCTTCGTCTTCTCCTTTGCACTGCCCTACATCCTGAACGCGATGTGAGCATTTCAGGGACGCTAAAGTTCCCTCATGGCTGAGAACACCGACGACATCCCATCCATCCCGCTGCCTCCGGCCGCTGGCGGCGTGCCGCCGATCGAGCCCCCGCCCGCGACACCGCCCGCGCCTCCTGCCGCCCCGGCACCGCCAGCCCCTCCCGGCGCGCCCGTCCCGCTGCCGCCCGTAGCGGCCCCGCGGCCCGATCCGTATGCCGCACCGGGCGCCGTCCCCAGCCCGTACACGCAGCCCCAGGCCGGCTACGCCGCACCGCCCGCCGGGTACGCCGCACCGCCCCCCGGCTACGCTCCGGGCCAGGCGTACGCCTACGCGCCCGCCGCAGCCGGACCCGCGCAGGGCCTCAGCATCGCCGCCATGATCACGGGCATCGCCGCGCTGTTCCTGTCGTTCGTCTCGCTCGGGTTCCTGCCGTCGATCGCCGCGGTCATCCTCGGGCACTTCGGGCAGAAGCGCCAGCCCTACGCCCGGCCGTTCTGGATCACCGGCCTCATCACCGGCTACATCGCGCTCGGCATCTCCCTGATCTGGGGCCTGTTCTTCTTCGGCTCCATCATCACGGGCATCATCGGCAGCTCCTACTACTAGGGGCCGGCCACCCGCTCGACCAGGAGGGCCCTGCGCCGGTCGCCGATCCGCGTGAGGATCAGCGTCCCGCTCGCGGGGCCCTTCGGCGCGAGCGAGGTGCGGAACGCCGCCGGGTCGATGTCGACTCCGCGCTTCTTGATCTCGAGCGTGCCGATCTGCCGCGCGGAGAGCGCCCGCTTGATCGCCTTCTTGTCGAGCGGGAGCTCCTCCACCACGCGGAAGCACGCGGCGAACGGCGTCGCGACGGCCGCGTCCGCCGTGACGTAGGCGATGGTCGGGTCGAGCATGCGGCCTCCGAGAGTGCGCGCCAGGTCCCCGATCAGGCGGGCCCGGATGACCGCGCCGTCGGGCTCGTACACGAACTCCCCGAGGCTGCCGGCTGCGGCATCCTCGCTGTCCTCGTCGGCAACCATCTCGGACGTGCCGTGCTCCCCGACGACGAGGGCGGCCCTGCGCACCCCCTGCCGCGCGAGCGGGCCGAACCACACCCCCAGCTCGACCACCTCCCTGTCGACCGAGACCCACTGCGCCTCGGCGGCGTCGGGGATGAGATCGCGGTCGATGCCCGGCCCCAGCTTGACCCCGGTCGGCAGCCGCTCGGCGAGGCCGAACGCGAAGTCGAGCGAGGGGGACCAGTCAGTGGGGTTCGTGAGGCGCTTGGCGCCGTCGCGCCGGGCGGGATCGAGGTAGACGCCGTCGACGCCGCTGAGGTCGAACGACTCGGCATCGGCGTGCTCCACCCGGGCGTTCGACCACGGCGCGAGGTTGTAGGCGGCCACCGCAGCGGTCACCTCGTCGCGCTCGACGGCGGTGACCTCCAGGTCGAGCGCGGCGATGGCGAGGGCATCCGCCCCGATTCCGCAGCCGAGGTCGGCGACCCAGTTCAGGCCGGCGCGCTGGAACCGCCCGGCGTGCTGTGCCGCCACGCTCAGCCGGGTGGCCTGCTCGAGCCCCGCCTCCGTGAACAGCATGGAGGCCGCGAACGGGCCGAACTTGGTCACGGCCTTCGCCCGGAGCCGGGCCTGGCTCATCACCGCGGCGACGAGGGCGGGGGAGTGGCCGGCCTTGCGGAGGTCGGCGACGCTGCGCACGACATCCGCCGACGACTGCCACGCGGGCAGCGAGTCGAGCAGGCTCAAACCGCCGGGCGACAGCAGCTCGCGCAGTTCGGCCTGGTCCATGGGTCAACCGTAATCGTTGGCACTCACATTGAACGAGTGCCAATGAGGCTCTATAGTTGATCTGGCACTCTCAGAGGGAGTGTGCCAACCCCAAAGTTTCTAGAAAGAAGAGGTCAACCGTGTCGGTGTCCATCAAGCCGCTCGAGGATCGCATTGTCATCAAGCAGGTCGAGGCTGAGACGACCACTGCGTCGGGTCTCGTCATCCCCGATACTGCCAAGGAGAAGCCCCAGGAGGGCGAGGTCGTGGCTGTGGGCCCCGGTCGCATCGACGACAACGGCAACCGCATCCCGCTCGACATCGCTGTTGGTGACAAGGTCATCTACTCCAAGTACGGCGGCACCGAGGTGAAGTACGGCGGCGAGGACCTGCTGGTGCTCTCTGCCCGCGACGTTCTGGCGGTCGTCGTCCGCTAGGGCGAGGACTTCCTGCCAAAGGCCCCGGTGATTTCGGTCACCGGGGCCTTTGGCATTTCTGCGGCCCCTAGGCTTGGCCGGTGACCACCCCCGCTCAGGACAGGCCCTCGGGCTCCGGCATCGCGTTCGCGGGTGGCGCCTACCTGCTCTGGGGCTTCCTCCCGGTGCTCTTCTTCGCCCTGCGCGAGTCGGGCGCCATCGAGATCGTCTCGTGGCGCATCGTCCTGTCCCTCGTGTTCTGCGCACTGCTACTGACGGTGACGCGGAGCTGGCCGAAGCTCGTCGCGATCCTGCGCGACCGCCGCACGATGCTCGCCCTCTCCCTCGCGGCGGTGTTCATCCTCGTCAACTGGGTGGTCTACGTCTTCGCGAGTGTGAGCGGGCACGTCGTCGAGGCGTCCCTCGGCTACTTCACCAACCCGATAGTCACCGTGCTGCTCGGCGTGATCGTCCTCCGTGAGCGCCTGCGGCCGCTGCAGTGGGCCGCCCTCGCGGTGAGTGCGGCGGCGGTGCTCGTGATCGCGATCGGCTACGGCTCGTTCCCGTGGATCGCGCTCACCCTCGCCTTCAGCTTCGGGCTCTACGGGCTCGTCAAGAAGCGCGTGGGGCCGTCGGCCGACGCCGTCAGCGGCCTCACCATCGAGACCGCGGTGCTCGCCCCCGCCGCCGCGGTGGTGCTGATCGTGATCGCCGCGACCTCCGGGCTGTCGTTCGGCGCGCTCGGCACGGCGCACGCGCTGCTCACCCTCTCGCTCGGCGTGGCCACCGCGGTTCCCCTCATCCTGTTCGCGGCGGCCGCCCGCCGGCTGCCGCTCATCTACATCGGCCTCGCGCAGTACATCGCGCCGATCCTGCAGCTCATCGTGGGAGTGGTCATCCTCCACGAGGCGATGCCGGTCGAGCGCTGGGTAGGGTTCGCCATCGTCTGGCTCGCCCTGATCATCCTCACCGTCGACATGTTCCTGCACGCCAACCGACAGCGCGGGGCCGTCGTGCCCGAGGCGACGGGCGCGCCCTAGCCCCCGCCCGGCGGGCCGCGGGTAGCCTGTGGTCCGTGCGCCTGCCCGTCCTTGCCTCCCTCGCGCTGGTGGCCCTACTGGCGGGGTGCACCACCGCGGCTCCGACGCCGGTGCCGACCACCGCCGTCTCCGCAGCGCCGAAGCCCGGTGACGGCGTGCTGCGCGTCGGCACGCTGTTCCCGACGAGCGGAGCGGCCTCCTACCTGGGGCCCGCCCTCGCCGCGGGCGCCGCCCTCGCGGTCGCCGACCTGAACGCGGCGGGCGGCATCGGCGGCGCCCCCGTCGAGCTCGTCGCGCGCGACTCGGGCGACGCGACGACCACCACGCTCGAGGACTCCTTCGCCGACCTGGTCGAGCAGGGGGTCGACGTCGTGATCGGGCCTGCCTCGTCGCTGCTGGCCGCGCGGCTGATCCCGCTCGCCGTGGCGGCGGGCATCCCGGTCATCTCGCCGGCGGCGACATTCCCGGCGCTCACGGCAGCCGACGACGACGGGTACTTCTTCCGCACCATCGCGGCGTACGGCCACCAGGGGCTCGCGCTCGGGCAGGTGCTCTCGGAGAAGGGGCCGGCCAAGGTCGCACTCCTCTATATCGACGACGAGTTCGGTCAAGCGCTCGCGCCGACCCTCTCCGAGGGGCTGGCCTCGCACGGCAGCTCGCTCGTGCTGTCGCAGGCCATCCCGCCCGGCACCACCGACCTGTCGATCACGATCGACCGGCTGAAAGAGGCGGCGCCGGATGCCGTCGTCCTGGGCTCGACGTACGCCTCCGTCGATGCCACCAAGGCGCTCATCACCGCCGTGATCGGCGCGGGCTACGGCGGTGCGAAGCTGTGGCTCACGACCCAGAACACGGGGGACTACTCCCAGGCGCTCCCGAACGGCACCCTCGCGGGCGTCAACGGCATCATCGAGGGCTACCCGGCCGACTCGGGATTCCTCGCCCGCCTGAAGACCGTCGGCTCGGCGCTCGCGGCCGCCCACTACGCGCCGGAGTCCTACGACGCGGTGATCCTCGCGGGGCTCGCCGCCGAGCAGTCCGGGGACGACGGCGCGGCCATCGCCGGGTCGTTGACCGGCGTCTCCGTGGGCGGCCTTAAGTGTGGAAGCCCTGTGGAATGCCTCGGTCCGATCCGCGCGGGGAAGGACGTGGATTACGATGGGGTGTCCGGACCGCTGAACTTCACCCCCGATGGTGACGTCTCGCCCGCGTACTACGGCCTCTACACCTACGACGGTGAGAACAGGTTCGTGTTCGGACGTGGAGTGCTCGCCGGCTGATCCGGTGCCTCGAACCCAGGAGGAGACCATGATGTCCCGAACCGTCTTCCCGGGTGCCGCTGCCGCGGTCGCCCTGCTGCTCGTACTGACCGGATGCACGCCCGATGCGGCTCCGGAGCCCACCGTCGAGGCGCTCGACCGCGCGCCCCTCGACCTCTCCGTCGGCACCCTGCTGCCCAAGACCGGCGCGCTGGCGTCGTTCGGCCCCGCCGCCGAGGCTGCCGCCGAGCTCGCGGCCGGCGACATCAACAATGCCGACGCGGGCATCACGGTGACGATCACCAGCGCCGACTCCGGCGACGCGAAGACCGACACCTCGATCGAGTCGACCACGACGCTGCTCGACGGCGGCGCCTCTGTCATCGTGGGCGCCATCTCCGACAACGTCTCGCGCAAGGTCCTCGACCAGATCGTCTCCGCCGGGGCCGTCGAGATCTCGCCCGGCAACACCTCCACCGACTTCACGCGCGCCGCCGACCACGACCTGTACTGGCGCACGTCGCCGTCCTGCGTGCTCGAGGGCGATGCGATGGGCAAGCAGATCGCCGCCGACGGCGTGAAGACACTCGGCGTGGTCTACGAGACCGGGTTCTGCGAGCCCGGCCTCCCCGAGGCGCTCACGGCCGCGTTCGAGCGGGCGGGAGGCAAGGTCGCTGCGTCCGTGCCGTACGCGGCGGGAACGAGCGACCTGAAAGCCCAGGTGGCCACCGCCATCGAGGACAAGCCCGAGGCCGTCGTGGTCGTCGGGAGCAAGGGCGCACAGGCGTCCGTCCCGGCCCTCGCGGCGGCGAAGTACGACGGCTCCCACCTCTACTTCGTCGGGCTGAGCATCGCCAACCACAGCGCGGACATCCCGGCGGGCACCATCACGGGCTCGATCGCGAGCATGCCGGGCCTCGACATCTCGAAGCTCGGCGACTTCACCGACCGCCTGCTCGACATCAACCCCGCGCTCAAGGACTTCAGCTACGCGGCCGAGACCTATGACGCGGTCGTGCTGGCCGCACTGGCGGCGCTCGCCGCGAACTCCACGAAGGGCGCGGACATCGCCGCGAGCCTGCGCGAGGTCTCCGGCGGCGAGGGGAACGGCACGAAGGCCAGCGACTTCGCGTCGGCCGCGAAGATCATCCTCGACGGCGGGACAGTTGACTACGACGGCGTGTCGGGCGAGATCGCCTTCGACGCGAAGGGCGACCCGCAGGGAGCGGTGATCGGGATGTACCGCTACGGCAAGGACAACGCTTTCGAGCGGATCAACTGACCGCCAGGTAACGATCTCGCCATGTTACGTGGCTGTATCCGGACAAGTCCCACAAGTGGGACGGGCAGCGCATCGAGGGGTCCGCGTACGCTCGGCGGTCAACCCGCGACGCCGACGATGCAGGTGTTCGACGCGTCGCCTGATCTTCTGGGGAAGTTCAACCATGCTCGAGCAGTTCCACGAATACCTTCTGCGCCGACGCCGCTCACCGCACACGGTCCGACTGCGGATGACATACGCCCGCCAGTTCGCCGCGTCGTGCGACCCGGCCAGCGCCACGATCGACGACGTCGAAACCTTCCTGCAGCTGCGGCCCGAGTGGAAGCCCGAGACCTACAACGCGGCCCTCACATCCGTTCGCGTGTTCTACCGCTGGGCCGTGCGAAAGGGTTACGCCGCAGCGGACCCCACCGAGTTCGTTGAGTTCGCCCACGTGCCACGCCAGGTGAAAGTGCTCGCCGACGACGACGCGGTCAGACAGGGAATCGCGGTAGCGTCACTGCGCGAAGAGGCGATCCTCAGGCTGGGCCGCGAGCTCGGCCTTCGCCGCAATGAGATCGCCACCCTCTGCCTCGAGAATCGGCGCGGTTCGTGGCTGCACGTCACTGGCAAGGGCGGCAAGATGCGGCGGCTCAAGGTGCAGGGCCGGCTGCTCGAGGTGCTAGTCCTGCTCGAGGTCGGCCGGGACGGCGAGGGCTACTACTTCGAGGGTGTGCACGACGGGCACATCCCGCCGGACACGGTCTACCGGACCGTGCTGAGGCTCACCGGCACACCCACGCATGCGCTCCGCCGGCGGGGCGCGACGAGCGTGCACCAGCGAACCGGCGGCGACCTGCGGGTGACGCAGGAGTGGCTCGGGCACTCGAGCCCGACAACGTCGGCGAGGTACATCGACGTCTCGGACGACGACCTGTCGTTCGCCGGGGACGCGGCCCTGCTCGACGACGTCGCGTAGTCGGTCGCCGTCACCTAGACTCGGTCGCAAGCTGCCCCGAGCTCGCGACCTGAGCGCTGCGGGCGGCCCACACCCCCAGCATGGCCGGATGCTTCTCGAGAGGAGTTGGCCGGCGTTGGGCTCGAACAGGCGGTATGCCGCGCAGATCGACGCGCGCATGGATCAGCGCATCGGCGAGCGCATCCAGGATGCCGGATCTCCACCTCTGAGTCTGACGAACGAGGAACTCGAGCTGCGGGTGCAACCGCTCACGCGCACGCCCGTGCCTGTGCGGGTGAGGGCGTGGATCCGGTACCCGGACGGGCCGGTAAAGGTCGACGCCGAGATGGTGGCGTGGACGCCGCGGGCGTGCGCTGTGCGGTGGACAACGCCGAAGGGGCAGGAGCACCGCGCTTGGGTGTGGGCGTCGGCGGTGGAGCAGCTGCCTGCGCTGCCGCCGAAGGTGGACTTCGGCTAGCGCGAGATCCAGAGGAGGCCAGTCGCGAGGAACGCGAGCGGAATTGTGGCGATCGACAGACCGACCGCCGACACTGCTGCAGCGTGCCCGACGTACTCGCGCCTCTTCGCATTGTGCAGTCCGACGAGGCCGAAGATCAGAGCCAGGAGAGCGGGCAGTAGGGCGATGAAGAAGCCTGCTGTCGGGATCAAGCTGAGAGCGGCGGCGAGGATCCCGAGCACCAGTCCTGCGATCGCGATGCCGTTGGTCGGGGCAGGGTTCATGCGCCGAGCATAGCGGGTAGGAAACGACAGATCCGCAGTGTCAATTCTTTATAATTGTAAGAGTTGTGATAGACTTTCTTTACAATCACAAGGAAGGAGGTAAGGATATGGGAAGCGACTTCGACAGAGTCCGCATTGCATTGCTCGAGCAGGGCTTCAAGGTGAAGATCCACAGCAAGGGCTACGTGCTCGTCTATGACGGCGTGCTGGCGGCGGTGCTCTGGGACCAGAACGATGACATCGCTGTGCGACACCTGATCGTGCAGATGCGTCAGCGGTTCGGGTTCATCTGGCCCCCTCCGAAGGGCGGCTAGACGAAGGGGAGCCGGAGGCAAAGGTAGTGCCTCCGGCTCCCCGGGTCGCATCCATAATCCCACACCCGCCCGAACATGAACAGGAGCACACGATGACCACGATGTATCACGCCACCGCCGACCTCGAGCTGCGCGACTTCCCCGAGCAGCTCGCCGTCGACGTCGCCGAGAGGCTCGCAGCCTTCCACCCGTCGGTGAGCACGTCCCCGCGCGGGTGGCTCAAGGTCACGATCGCCTTCCCGGCCGAGAGCCTCGAGCAGGCCGTCGACGTCGTGCTGCCTGTGGTCGAGCAGGCTGCCGGCGCCCGGGCCCTCAACCTCGAGGTACTCACCGAAGCCGAGTTCGACGCCCGCGAGGGCTTCGTGCCGATCCCCGAGCTCATCAGCAGCGGCGAGTTCGCCGAGCTCATGGGAATCTCGCGGCCGACGGTGGGCGCGATGATCGACCGGCATGAGCTGCTGACCGCGCAGAAGGTCGGCGGGACGACGGTCATCGCGCTCAGCGAGGCGATCGCGAAGGCGAAGGCCGCCGGCCGCGATGTATCGAAGTACTCCGCCGCCCTGGGCGACGAGTACGACGCCTCGGCGAAGTAGCCCGGAACGCGGAAAAAGGGCCCCGCGGCCGCGCTGTGTGCGCGGCCGCGGGGCCCTTCACGTTGTGGTGTTACTGGCAGCTGTCGCACTGCAGGTCGTCCATCGGGTCGACGGGCACCGGGTAGCCGTCGACGACGTCGTCCTCAGGACCCATTGCGCGTGCGCACCGCGGTGGCGATCGCGAGCAGCTTGCTCGCGGAGTCCTCGAGCCCGGAGGCGGTGCGCGCGTCGATCGACAGCGGCAGCGGACCGTACTCGGTGGGGTCGGCCACGACGATGCTCTTGTCGCTGACGGGGTAGGCGACCAGTGCGGCGAGGACGGTGACGATTGCGCCGGCGATCGCGGGGTTGAGCTCGATGCCGAGGTAGGACAGGAAGGTCACGAGTCCGGCGCCCGTGATGCTGGATGCGGCGAGCGCCACGAGCTTGGGCGCCCAGGCGTTCCAGGGCAGCTCTAGGTACTTGTCGCGGATGGCCCAGCCCGCGATGGTCGAGAGGATCCCGACGATGAGGACCGCGAAGCCGGGGTCGAGATGGAGGCCGAATGCTGCGGCGAGCGCGAGCAGGCCGGATCCGGTGAGGCCGGTCGCGAGGAACGCGAGGACCTTGGGCGCGATGGCTAGCCAGGCGCGTCTGACGGTGGCGATCATGTTGCTCCTTACTGGGTGGTGCAGCTGTACGTCGGCGCGGATGCGTCGAACGGGTCCGTGCGGGTGCACGTGTAGGTGGTCGCGAGCCAGGTGAATGTCCACGATGTCGGCGGCTGCCCGTTGGCGCCGGTCGCGCCGTCCGCTCCATTTGCCCCGTCGGAGCCGTCAGCGCCCGCAGGACCGCTCGGGCCGGGCACGGTGGACGCCGGGCCCATCTGGCCGACACAGGCGCTGTGAGCGGCGCAGTAGGCCGCCACGGCCGCGTCGACCTGGTCGTTGGTCGGGCCGGGGCCCTGCGGCCCGGCGGGGCCCTCGACGAACACGCTCGAGGGAGGCACGACGGGGTCCAGCCCGTTGTCCTGCAGCTGGTCGCGGCTCTCGTCGAGGGCGGTCGCGAGGTTGTCGATCGTCGTCGCCTGCTGTGACTGGACCGCGATCGCGCCGGCGAGGGCCTGGCCCTGGGAATTGATCGCGATCGCGGCCACGACGAAGCCGACGGTGACGGAGACGACGACGAGCGCGATCCACAGCGTCGAGCGGATGGATCGCTTGGGGTGATCGAGCAGCTGCGCGAGCGTGGTGTCGGTCATGGGTTACTCCTTGGGGAAGATGCCGTCGGGGAAGGGCTCGGGCTGCACGTTGGCGTCGACGAGCTGCTTGCGCAGCACGACGACGTAGTCCTCGAGGAGGAACAGCTGGCCCCGTGTGACATCGGCGCCCTTGCGGTCCTGCGTGCGTTTGGTCTGCACGTATCCGAGGGCGCCGACGAGGGCGGTCACGGCGGAGATCGCGATCGCGGCGATCGCGAGCCAGTCGGTCATGTGCCCCTCCAGGGGTCGAAGGGGCGGCGGTCGCGCGCGTGCTCAGCCGGGAGGGTTGAGGGCCTTGGTCGCGGCGAGCAGCTGCTCGAGCACCTTGGTGTTCTCCTTGAGGGCGGCGAGGGCGGCGGGGTCTGCTGCGGCGGTGACCGTGCCGATGGAGGCCGGGGTGCTGTAGAGCTTCTTGAGCGCGTCGTACTCCGCCTGCGGCAGGACGGTGCCGTTGCCGTGCGCCTTCACCGCCATGGCACCCTGATCGCGGGTGCTGTTGTCCGCGATGGTGCGGGTGAACTCGCGCACCTGCCCGGGTCCGTTCTGGCCGGCGAGCCCGATCGTCATCCACGTGCTGCCGGCACCGCCCTGTGCTTTCTTCTTGTCGGTCTGGGAGTTCTCGAGTACGAAGTTCTGTGCCACGGTCATGCTCCTGTTCTGTTGCGTCGTCGTCGTGAAGGTGATCGGGGCGCCGGCGATGTCCGCGCCCCAGCCCGCGTAGGCGTTGCCGCACCTCTCGGCGAGCTTCTCGATCGAGATGAGGTGGCTCGTCGTGTACGGTGTGCCGTCGTCGAGCCAGACCGGCGTCGTCCACGCCAAGCCGCTGATGCGGTCGTAGAGCGCGACGTGGCCCGACTTTCCCTTCACGGGGTTCGGGAAGTACAGAGGGGCGCCGTGCTCGGGAGTCCCGGTGCGCTTGTCGACGGTCCGCTCCCACATCCGTGTCGCGGTGCCCATGTCGTCGATCGGCATGACATCGAAGGCGGCCATGACGGCGCGCGCGCACTCGAGGTCATCGACGGTGCGCGCGACACCGTCGATGCTGCTGACGGCCGTGTACGGGATAGTCGGGTGCGCCATCGCGAAGGCGATCGCTTCAGGTCCCGTGCGCATCATGCTGCCTCCGCCCAGAAGCCGCCGGCGAGGACGTCGCCAGGCTGGAATGCGAACGGCACGGTGGCCGTGATCGCGGTGGTCGTGGATCCCGTGTAGCCGCCGCGGATGATGACCGCAGTAGATGACTGGACCGAGGCCTTTGTGTAGTTGACCGCGCTGGCGCTGATGTCGGTGTAGGTGCCGTCGCCCTCGGCGAGCCAGTTGACAGGGCCTTGCATCGCGATCGCGATGGGGAGGGTGAGCGCCGGGTTGGAGCCGATCGACGCGGACGCGGTGCCCAGCACGAAGCGGTAGTCGAACCGCAGACGGCCACCGATCCACTTGTAGCGCTGCAGCGAGAACGCCGAGCCGCCGGTGCCGATGTTGATTGAGGTGGTGCCGCCCGACCAGGTGATCCAGTCCGACTCCCACGGCTTCCAGGCGGACCCGTCCCACCGGTACGTGACGAGGGTCGAGAGGTCGAGTGCGCGCTGATCGGGCAGCGCGGTCGTCCACAGGTTCATCTCCGTCGTGTTGCGGAAAGCGACCTTGCCGCCGTCGGGAGCTGTGAACGGCGCGGTGGCCGTGAAGGTCGTGCCCGAGTTCGTCGCAGTCACGCCGGCGGGCACCAGGCAGCGTCCGAGCTCGACAGCGCCCGGGAACGCCGCCAACGAAGGCACGGTTGGGACGGCACCTGCAGTGCCCTGGATGCAGCCTATGACCGGGTTCGAGTCGGTGCCGTCGAGCGAGTACTCGCGGTGCCAGTGGTAGAGGACATCCCACCTCGAGTTCGCTCCGGGCGCCGCAGTGGTCGCCACCGACAGCGTGCCGTCGTTACCGCCGACCACGACGCCGGCGCCGGCGCTGCGCTGCGTCACGACGTTATACGCCGCGACGGAGTAGGCCATGCCTGCGGTGCCGCTGACGATCGTCGACTGTCCCCAATAGAGCAGGCCGGCGCGGATCAGCAGGGCGACGGTGGTCTTGACCCACTGCGCGGCCTGCGCGATCTTGTGGTCGAGGGGCGTGACGATGCCGACGGCGTTGCCGGTGGTGCCGAGGCCCTTGGTGGCGGTCATCGGTCTGCGCCTTCCTCGAGGACGAGCTCGGGATTTTCGACGTCGAAGCCGTCGTCGGTTCTGGTGATGGTCCCGCCCGGGCGCACGTGCACGGCGCGCGCGGCGACGACCTGGATCAGCTCCTCGTAGTCGCCGTCGTTGTCGACGTCGGTGACATCGCGGACCTCCTGGATGTGGTCCCACTGCACGGTCACGCCGTTGAGCGCGCCGGGCACCCAGTCGTCGCCGATCTGGATGTAATCAAAGACGATGTGTCCGTCGACGCCGGGGAACTGGCGAGCCCAGGCGACGAGCTTCTCGGCCTCCTCGGCCGAGTTGTCGTCGCGGACGGCGAGCGCGAAGCGAGCCATGGTGGTCCTTCCGAATAGCGTTGGGGTGTTCCGTTTGCGGGCGCGGGGGTCTACAGTCACGGGCATGAAGAAGCGCACATGGGTGACGATCGCGACCGCGGCCGCGTTCGTCGTCGTCGGTGGCGGCACTGCGTTCGGGCTGAATGCCGCGCAGGACGCCTTCCAGCGCCCCGTGCCTGCAGCTACGTCGACTTCGGTCGAGGAAGCCGCGCCTACTTTCTCCCCGACTCCGACGCCCACTCCCACGCCGACCCTCGAGCCGGTGGTCGTCGAGGCGCCCGTGGAACCGCCCGCCGCGGAGGAGCCAGAAGCTCCCTACTACGGCGAGCCGGTGCCGTGGGTGGCTGATCCGAACCCCAACAACACTGAGGGCGGCTACTGGGATACCACTCAGTGCGCCAGCGGCGCGGGGTACCAGGCCGAAGACGGCAACCAGTACTGCGTTCCCTAGATGCCCGCGCGGTCCATCCGGTCTGTGAGCTCGTCGAGCTGCCGCTGCTTGTCCTGAGCGTCGAGGATCAGCAGAATGGCGAACCGTTCGTGCTTGACGCCCTCGGGCATGCCCTCGTCGTCATAATCGACGAGGAAGTAGAGACCGAGGTCGTGGATCTCCTCGGCGATGACGCCCCATTCGACTGCAGCCCAGTCGCCCAGGTGCTCGACCGCGTTGATGTAGCGGAAGGTGACGACGCGAAGCAGCGGCATGATCGCGCGAACATCGAGCTCGGCGTCCGCAATGTCCTGCTTGAACCGTCGGGATGAGGGAACGTAGCCCATCCACCCGTCTGAGGCGATGTACTGAACTTTGTATCCGGTGTAGCTGACCAGGCGGTTGTATGTGTCGACTGAGTTCACCCCGCCCGCGAAGGTGCCGGAGCCGCCCGCCTGCACGTAGCCTGAGAACACGCCATTGATCTGGGTGAGGAGCCCGTCGACGAGATCCTGCAGCTTCTTGACCGCCTGTGCGGTCTGGGTGCCGGTAGGCATCTCGAGCTCGCTGAGGCGCCGCTTGACCTCGTCGAGGTCGAGGTAGAGCTGCTCGACTGGATCGGACGAGCGCCGAACGATTCCGCCGGCCATTACTCGAGCACCATGGACTGGAACTCGAGGTCGACGGTGGTGCTCTTCGCCTTGCCCTTCCGTCCGGTGATCCTCGCTCCGTACGTGCCTTTGGGCAGGTAGCGGCTCTTGCGGATCCGGACCTTCGCGAGATCCCCGATGTTGATGGCGTTGAGCTTTGGCGTCTTCGAGAAGTCGTGGGTGAAGTTCATGGTGATGACCGGCCGCCGTCCTGCGATAACGCGCTCGTCGGAGTAGCCCTGCAGCGTCGCAGCCTCGGACACGCTCGAGTGTGTGGAGTCGACCGCCTCGAGCAGGGCGAAGCCAGCGCCGGGCAGCGTCGCGTCGTCTGACCTGGTGATGAGGCTCTTGTCAGTGCCGCGGCCTCCGGAGGCGAACGCGCGGGACGCGAGCTTGGTGCCGTTCACGTTCGCGGTGAGCCCGGAGACTGAGGATTCCGCGACGCCGACGTTGAACGTCGGCCGGATGAGCCCCTGCAGCTGCGGCTTGTCGGGTGTGCCGACCAGCAGCACCGACTCGATCTTCTGCCGGTTGTCGGCGAACCGCGGGGCGAAGCGGATGTCAGGGCCGTTCATCACTTTCGTGAGCTCGCGCAGGCGCGGCCCCACGAAGGCGAGGTTAGCGCCGGCCTCGTTGCGCACGGTGGTCCCGGCGATGATCGACGGCAGCACGACCGGCACGTTGCCGCCAGTCTCGAGCTGCGCCTGCGCGACCAGGCTGACGGCGATGCCCTGCAGTGAGCTCACGAGGTTGGTGTCGGTAGTCGGGTCAGTGGGCAGGCGGCCGGCGAGGATCGGCAGCAGCAGGCGGTAGTCGAAGTACGTCCACATGCCGCCGGCGGTGAGGGTGAGGGTGCCGGCGTCCTCGTCCCAGTCGTGGTCCCAGATGGGGCCCTGCTGCAGGACGTTGTCTCCGTCGACGGCGGCGAGCATGGACTTGCCCACGATCGCGGACTCGAACAGGTTCATGCGCTTGACGACGGGATCCTTGAGCGACACGGTGCAGGAGACGTCGCCGGCGTCGTTGAGCTGCTCGGACCAGTCGCCGTCGACGACGTCGCGGAACACCTGCAGGCGCCGGCCCGTGAGCAGGTCGCCGATGATGAATTGGAGCACTAGTGGAACCCGTCCGCTGAGGTGACCGCCATCCGGGGCGTGCCGCTGGATCCGCTGATCGCATTGAACTGGACCTCGATCGCCCCCCGCCGAGGCACGGAGAACCAGTCGTCGACGGTGAGGTAGACGGAGCCGTCGGAGACGCCGTCGACGAGGACCTCGCCGGTGCGCGAGTTCAGCGAGACCGTGCTGCCGGCGGGCACGACGCGGTCGTAGCGCAGCACCTCGCCGGTGTCGAGGCGCTGCAGGTAGAAGCCCGCGGCGAGAGTGCCGGAGATCGTGAACAGCGGCCACACGTCGGCCGTACCGTCGTTGACGATGGTGACGCGGCCGAGGTCGCCGTTCGCGCCGTACTCGAGCACGCCGGCGTTGTGGAGCGGGTACTGCAGGCCGCCGCCGGCCATAGCAAGCCCGCCTTCGACAGTCCGGGTGGGCCCGTACTTGATCGGATCCCGCGCGAGCAGCTGGATGGACACCGCGGCCACCAGGCCGATGCCGATCGCGTCTACCTCTGCGACGTCCATTATGGATACCACGGAGGATCTGGTCCCCCAGGGCCGTTCGACCGAGAATACGATCGGCACCCCGTCCGGCTGCAGCGCGGCGACCTCGTCGAAATAGTTCTCCTGCGCGTCCTGTGGGGAGGTAGCGGCAACGCCACCGATGAAGGTGATGACGCGGCCGCCGCGCGTCTCCTTGTCCACGCCGAAATCGCCGTCACTGTTAGCGCGCGGGTTCGACTCGGTGCGCCACGGCGCTGAGCCGTCCCAGCCCTGCAGGTCGGAGTAGATCCATCCGTCGGTGCCGTCCGAGTTGAACGTCAGGCCGCCGATGTGTACACGATCAACCACCTCGCACCGCCTGCCTGGCCCGGAACTTCTGGTAGAGCAACTCCGCCGCGGCCGCCGGATCGATGCCTGTGAGGTTCCAGTTGTGGGTCTCGCCCTTGCCGGTCTTCCTTGTCGCGCCGGCGATGCGGTCGCCGATCGCGCCGAGCACCTGGTCGTTGAGCGGCAGGACCGCCTCGTCGTCGCGGCCCTCGGCGATGTCGACGTTGATCCCGCCGGGGCGCGCCATGGCGACGGCACCGCGCGCGAGCCGCCGCGGCGCGCCGCTGATCCCGCCACCGCCGCCACCCACGGCACCGTCATGCGAGCCGTCTGCGCTGTCTCGGGTGCCGCCGATGAAGTAGCCCTGGCCGTTGGCGGCGCCGAAGCTGCCGGTGAAGGTGGCGACATGGTCGAGGGTGAGGTAACCGGTCTGGATCCCGATCCCGGCGAGGAAATCGTGCAAGCCCTTCGACGCACCGTTGAACATGTCGAAGATGCCGTTCACAACGCCGGCGACAGCGGTGTAGACGAAACCGCCGACGTCGATGAGGAAGTTGTTCACCTCGCCGGCCCAGCCGAGGACGGTGTTCTTCGCGTTCTCCGTGTCGTTGGTGATCCAGTTGATGGAGGCCAGGAGCCAGGCGATCGCGCCGGCCGCAGCCATGAAGGCGATCGCGTAGGGGTTGGCATCGGCCGCGGCATTGAACAGCCATGCGGCCGCGGTGACGGCGCCGAATCCGACGACGAGCGGCCCGTTGTCCTCGAGGAAGTCGGCCATCGTCTGCAGGCCGGGGATGCCGTCGGACGCGAGCCAGTCGGAGATGTCCTGCAGATGCGGCAGGAGCTTCTCGTCGGCGAAGTCGGCGAAGTCCTCGAGCGCCGGCAGCAGCGACTCGCCAACCTTCTCCTGCATCTCCCCAAACTTGGTGTTGAGGATCTCGAACTTGCCGGCCGCGGTGGTGCCGTAGACCTCGGCGTATCCGCCGACCTTGTCGGTGAGGCCGGAGATGATCTGGTCGTAGTTCGTGGCGATGTCGCCGCCGTCGACGAAGTCGATGCCGACCTTCTTGAGCGCGCGGCCCTGGCCGAGCAGGGCCTTGCCGATGGACTCCGCCGCGGCCGGCAGATCCTGCTCGGTCTTGCGGGCGTAGTCCTGCAGCAGCGGGGTGAGCTTCTTGAGCTGCTCGCCCGAGAGTTTGAACTGCGCGAGCACCGCCTGTGCCGACGCTGTCGCGTCGTCGTCGTACCCGGTCTTGAGGGCGAGCTGGCTGTTGAGCTTGCCGAGCTCCTTCTGGTTGGTATCCGCCAGGGCGGGGAACCGGGTGAATGCGTCGGCAAGTTTGGCCTGGGACTTCTCCGCGTCGAGGAACGCGGCGACGGACTCCTTGCCGAAGTTGATGATCTCCCGTGCGCTGAACGCGACGCCGATGATCCCGCCGAGTTTGGCGAACGAGGTCCCGAGCTTGCCGCCTGCGGCGCCGACGCGGTTGAGGGTCTTGACGGCGCCGCGGTCGCGGCCGAACACGTCGAAGGTGAGCGTCTTAGTAGGCACGGCGCTTCCCCCTCGTCGTGCTTGCGGCGCGCTTGAGCGCGTCGATGATCTTCATGGCGTGGGCCCGGTAGATGTGCCACCAGTGGAAGTCCAGCTCGAGCACGTTGAACGGGGTGATGCCGGATCCGGGCAGGTGGCGGCTGATCTCGGGCAGCCACATGTCGATGTCGGCGGCTAGGTCGTCGGTGTAGTCGTACCGCTCCCACCGGTGGCCGCCGGCCCTTTTGGGTCGCCCTCTTCCTCGGCGCTCTCGTCTTCGTCCTCCTCGTCGTCGGAGCTGACGAACGCCATGTCGACGAAGGGGAACTGCATCGCCTCCTCGAAGGTGAGGGGGTTGTCGCTGCGCAGGCGCGCAAGCCACACGATGCACACGAAGGCGGCGAGCATCGAGGGCTCGTCGAGCATGTCCAGCTGCGGCGGCCCGGGACGTCCCTCGGGCTCCTCCGGCTGCTCGCTGGTCTCGTCGTTCGGATCCCACGCCTGGAGCAGCTCGAGGTAGGCCTTGGTCTCGGGCAGCTCCATCCACTCGCGCATCCGGGAGATGTAGTCGGCCTGGATCTTGTCCATGCGCAGCATCGCCGCGGTGAGGGTCTTCACGCTCGCGCCGACGCCGAGGTGCTTCTTGGACTCTTTGTCCAGCTGGATGAGGGTGCCCATCCCCTGGCGCTTGACGACGAGCTGCATGTCGAACAGCTCCTCGCCGATCTTGACTGAGAAGGTCATATCCTTGTTGCTCCAATCGCGAGCAGCGCCGTGTCGAGCGCGGCGGTGAGGTGCTCGAGTGCTTCCCGGTCCATGGCCGGTTCGATGGCGGCCCGGAAGTACGGGTCGGTCTTCTGCGTCACCCACACGTCCCGCCCGAAGACGGGGTGCTTGACGGCCTTCTTGTTGTAGGCGGCGAGGAGTCCCTGGTGCTCGGGCGGCAGCTTCGAGCTGGAGGTGGTGATCTTCAGCCCGGCCTCGCGCACTCCGAAGGAGACTGTCGCCCTGGTACCTGCGGCGAGCAGGTCGCGGTTCTCGCCGGTGTCTGGGCCGTCGGCAGGGGAGGGCTCGCGCAGCTTCTCGACGACGGCGTCGACGCCGAGCTGCGCGACCTCCTTCCACTCCCGCCGCAACCCTCGGGTGAGGCCGGGCTCGAACCGGTCGAGGGTGAGCTTGAACCGCCGCAGCTCGCCCGGGTCTATGGTGACGAGGGCGTCGCGGGAGGCCATCGCTAGATGGCCGTCTCCGCGGTGACGATCGCCACATAGATCATCGAGGCGGCGACGAGGCCGTCGTGCCCGGTGTAGGGGATCGACTGGGTGATGACGCCCGACTTGACCGCCTTGGGCAGTTCCCCGCCCAGGCGCACGACCGGGATGGTGACCTCGAGGGTGCAGTAGTTCGAGCCGGCGATAGCCGGGCCGATCTTGAACTGCAGTACGAGCGCCAGGTCGTCGCCGTCGATCCACGCGTCGCGCAGGTCGTTACTGTCGTACTCCGCCTCGATCGTGCCGGTGATGGCCAGGTCGCCCACCGCGGGCTTGCGGGCGCGCCGTCCGTTCGCGCCGAAGTTGAAGCCCTCGGTGTCGAGCCCGTTGCTGCAGCTCAGATCGAACGAGCGGATGTTGGCAACCTCAGTGCCGCCCGAGGCGAGCGCCGTGGTAGTGGGCGGCGTGATGGCGCCCGAGCGGATCGAGCCGCCGACGAACGAGTGCAGGCGCACGCCCGCCGGGTAGGTCGCTGCCGCAGCCGCAGTATCGCGGTCAAGAGTGGAGCCGACCCAGTTCCACTTCAGCGTCGGGATCCCGCCGTTCGGGCCTGACATGTCGAACCCGGCGCAGACCATGTCGACGAACGTGTGGGGCTGGATACCGCCGCCGAGCAGGGGGATGTTCTTCTGGATGGTGTAGCACGGCAGGTAGTCGTCCACTATCGGGGTGAACAGCTGCTGGTAGGCGGCGCCGCTGATCTGGGTGGAGACGCCCACGCCGAGGGCGGCTTCGAAGAGCTTGCCCATGCCCTTCGTGCGGGCCTCGATCGTGAACGACCCGCCGACCTCCTCCTTGGTCTTCACGTAGGTCTGCGCCGAGGGGCCCCGCTGCCCGGTCTGCTGGCCGACGCCCTGCGTCCAGGTCGGCATGTACTCGAGGTCCTCGTCGGTGAACGGGTATGCCGTATCGGGCGTCGCCGGCGCACCGAACGCGGACTGCTTCTTGAGGGTGATGTAGGTGTCGGACTGCAGGCTCATGCCTCGGGCTCCTCAACGGTCTCGTCGGTGGGCTCGGCCGCGGTCGCGGCGAGCGCGTTGTCGTACTCCTCGAGTAGCTGCACGAGGTCGTCCCGCTCGGCACCCTTATTCGGCTTGAGGCCTCTCACGGCGGCCGCGCCGGGGAGGTCCTCGTCGGGCCACTCCGACCAGGGCACGAGGCGGTAGTGGGCGGGCTGGGCGAGCAGGGATGCGGCGAGGTCCTCGTCGGTCACGTCGAATACCTCGCCGGCCTCGAGCTCCCGGTGGAGGGCGGGCACCTGGATGGCGCCGAACGGGGAGACGTTCTGGATCTTGGTGTTCACGGGGGCTCCTAGTTGCTGATGCGGGCGGTGGCCCGGAAGGTGGCGTTGATGTCGATGCACCGGCCCTGATTGAGGACCGCCGGGGAGGACGCGCCCTCGGAGCGGTGGTTCTCGATGAAGCAGTCGCGGACGGTGTCGCTGATCGTGGTGTCGGTGGCGCGTGCGAACTGCTCGAGGATCCCGAGGTACCGGTAGGCGATTCTCGAGCACCGCAGTTCTGTCGCGTCGTCTTTGCCTGCGCGCTGCACGGACACGTAGACGTCGAGGTCAAGGGTCTCGTCTCGTTCCCGATTGGTGCCGATCGCGCCGGGGATCTGTGATGACCGCACACCGCCGAAGGCGATGATGTTCGGGGGGAGGTATCCGATGGGCTTGCCGAAGAACACGTGGACCTCGGCCGGGTCCTCCTCGACAGCGGGGTCGATCGCGAGGTCGGTGAAGAGCTCCTCTTTCGCGGCGATATAGAACGCCTCTTTGAATGCTTGGGCGACGGTGACGAGGTTGGGCATCAGAACCCCGGCAGACGGTGGGCGGGCTTGCAGAGGTCAATGACCCTGTACGGCACCGCGTAGCCGGAGGGGGTGGTGCCCATCTCGGCGTCGCCCTGGTACTCGTTGTGGCCGTTCTGCAGGATCCCCCACAGGTGCTTGATGAGCATGTCCGCGCCGAGCTGCAGGTTCGGGGCGAGGACGCTGTTGCCGCTCGTGTAGGAGATCTCTATGTTGAGGCGACCCTCGGGGAACCATCCGGGCGAGGTTCGCGTACCGGCGTAGACGATCGCGGCGACCCTGTCGACGATGAAGTCGCGCTCCTCGACGAGCGTGGTCCCGTTGGCTGTGACGGTGACCTCGGCCTCGGGGGCGAGCTTGTTCCAGAGGACGAGCGCGGCGCGGCCGCCGTCCGTGGCCTGGGAGACGGTCTTGACGAGGACGGCCCCGGCGATGTCCTCAATGATGACGGTCGCGGCCGCGAGGACCGTCCGCAGGTCCGCCTCCTCCGCGCGCGCGGACGGTGGGATCCCGATGATGCTCTTGCCCTCGCTGAGGGAGACGAGCGTGCGCGGGTCGGCGGGGCTGACGTTGAGGACGTCGGCGAAGGCGCGCACCGGCTCATCGCTGGTGGCCCAGCTCAGAAGGTACCTACCGGGCAACGGCGTGGGTACGGATGCGGTGTAGGTGCCCGCCGGGTCCTCGGAGACGTCGGGAGTCGTGGTCTGGCCGGTCGGCCCGGTTACAGTGAGGACGGCTGTCTGCCCGGCGACGCCGAGCGCCCAGGAGATGGGCGCGTCCGCGCCGAGGTCGATGGCTGTCATTGCGGCACCTCCGGGTATTGGTAGTCGTCCTCGCCGACCCAGCGCGGCTTGCGGTGGGTCGTCCTCACGCCGGTGTGCACGTGCACGGGAACGTCCACCATCCGCGCACGGGCGCAGAACGAGAGGTCCTCGCCGAGCAGCTGGCCCGTGGACGGGTTGACAATGCGGTCGTACCAGTGGCCGGCACCGCCACGGCCACCGTCCGCGATGCGCTCGAAGACGGTGCGGTGGATGAGGACGAACGCCGACCCCGTCCCCGCGACCTCGGCGACGGCGTCTCTCGGGTAGTTTCGCCAGGAGACGAAGCCGCTGCGTCCGTCGGAGATCTCGTGCCACTGGTACAGAGCCGGAACGATCTCGGTCCGGAAGCCGCCCATGCCGTCCGGCTCGCGCTCCATCTGGGCGAAGCAGAGCCCGCCGACGATCGGGCGCTCGAGCGGGTCGGCGACCTGGAGCAGCTGGTCGAGGGCATCGGGCGCGAAGCCCATGTCGGTGTCAACCCACCACAGCCACTCGGCGCCGGCCATGCTGAGGAAGGCGGTGACTGCGTCGTTGCGGGCGGCGATGAGCCCGCCGGATCCGCAGCGCACGGGCATCCACCGCTCGAGGCGGCGGGCGCCGAGCAGCTCGGCGCCGACGAGCGCGAGCATGGAGTGCATGAACGAGGCGTCGACCTCGGTCGGGTGCACCCATGCTGCGACGACCTCGCCGGTCACTTGCCGCGGCGGCTGCCGAAGGGGCGGCGGGCGTTGGAGACCTCGCCGGGGGCGGCGGTCTTCTGCTCGACCGGGGCGGACGGCGCGGTCGTCGACGGAGCGACCAGGTCCCGGCCGAGTGCCTTGTCCGGGTCGTCGGAGAACATCTCCGGGTTGAGGGCCACGACGGGGGAGTCGGCGGCCCAGGCGCTGCCCTGGATGATGTGGACGCGCTGGCTGTCGAGGAAGAGGGTGGAGCTTGCGACGGCGACGACGATCTTGGACATGGTGGTTCTCCTGTCGGGGTGTGGTGCGGTGGTCCGCCGGCCCGGGCGCGGAGGCAGCCCGGGCCGGCGGTGTTGGGGTGACTGCTACTGGTTCTGCAGCAGGCGGAAGGCGCGGATGTCGGTGACGCCCGAGCCGATGCGGGCGTACGCGAACCAGCCGCGCTGCCCGGTGGGGCGGTTGTTCGTGGTGCCGAACAGGTGGGGGATGAACTCGACGTTCATGCCGGTCCGCTCGACGATCGCGAACTTGCGGAAGTCGCCGACGACCAGGAGGTTCTGCGCCGCGGTGGAGCCGACGAAGTCCGGGATGTACGACGACGGCTTGACGGGGCGCAGGCGGAGGTTCTCGAGGTTTCCCGCGAGGTCCACCGTGCGGGTGCCGTACGCGTCGCCGAGCGCGGCGATCGCCGACGCAGTGCCGGATCCCATGACCCAGGTGGCGTTGGCCTTCGCGCGGTCGGGCAGCGCGGCCCACACCTTGGTGACGTCGACGGCGCCGAGCGCGCCGTCGGTGGTGACGACCACCTCGACGTTCGTGTCGGCGTCGAGCGCCGTCACGATGCCCAGCGGCTCGTTCGACCCGGCCCCCGCACCGACCGCGAGCTTCTGCGCGAGCAGCTCCTCGTAGCCCTCGGCGAGCAGGACGGACATCTCCTGGGCGAACCCGGGGTAGTCCTCCCCGACCTCGATCGAGTAGGGGATGAAGCCGCGCGCGGTCTGCGCCGCGATCGACGGCTGCGCCAGCGTCGGGGCGTCGTCCGACACCTCGGTCGCCTCCGCGTCGAACGACCAGCTCGCGCCGTTGGACGAGACGCCCTTCCACTCCTTGCCGGTGATGGGGATCACCCGCGAGATCGCGCGGAAGGGGTTGAGCGACTGCTGCCCGGTGAGGATGATCGTCGGGTCGATGAGCACCGGCACGCCGAAGCCGCCGCTGGTCGTCGATCCCTCGGCCATGGCGCGCAGCTCGAACTCGCGGAACTCGCCGATGGCGCGCGACTCCTCGTTCGTCCAGGCCGGCGTGGCGGAGCTCATCGCCTTGGTGAACGCGGACCGGTAGTCGGCGTTCTCGGTGATGAGCAGGCGGCGGGCGACGTAGTCGCCGTCGAAGTCGCCGGTCGACCCCGCGACCATCCGCTCGAGGCGGGCGCGCTGCGGGTCGTTGAGGGTGACGACGTCGGCAGACGCGTCGACCCGCTTGAGCGCCCTCGAGCGCGCCTCGGAGCGGCTGAGGCTGCGGACGTCGACGTCGTCGTTGTCGACGGTGGTGCCAACCTGGAGGGACGACCAGCGGGCGCGGGACTCGGCCACGCGCTGCGCGCGGGTCTCGACCTCCTCCAGCCGGGCGAGCTCGGCGCGGAGCTCGGTCTCCTCGGACTCGAGCTCGGCCCAGCGGGTCTGGTCGTCGGGCGCGAGGTCGGCCTCGCCGGCCGCCTCGTGCATGGTGCGGAACTCCGTCGTGATCTCGTCGAGGCGAGCGCGGCAGGTTTCGATGGGATTCATCTGGTGTTACTCCTTCGTGGTGAGGATGGGGTAGGAACGTGCGCGCCTCTGCGCGAACGTCGGTCCACCCGAGTGGGTCGCGCCCGGCTCGTCGGTGTTGTTCGCTGCGGCTCCGTCGGAGCGGGCAGTGGCGGGGCCGGCTGCCTTCTCGTCGGGAGTGCGGGCTTCACGCGCGCGGGTCAGCTGGTCGACCTTCTGGGGGTCGCGGCTGCGCAGGCGCTCGTAGAAGACGTCGGTGGCGGACCGCACGCCGGCGGTCGCGTCGGGGTTGGCCGGCCAGGTGACCGGGCCGAACTCGAACAGGCGCGCCTCGAGGATGCTGCGCTCGGGTAGGCCCAGCGGGTTGTGGTCGGAGACGCCCGGTTCGTCGTCCCACAGCTCCTTGATGACGCGCATGCGCATCGAGGAGCCGTACGCGCCGGCCTCGAGGCCGGGGAGCAGGTCCCGGACGTAGCTGGTGTCGAAGAGGCGCACCTCGCCCACCGCCGTCTCAGGGTCCTCGCGGAGGTCCTCGACGGTGCCGAGGACCTTGTTGCCGATCTGCGGGTCGTAGCCGTGGTCGTACAGCGACTTGATGCTGTCGCGCGACTCCTGGATGGTCTTCGCAAACGCGCCCAGCTGGGTGCGCTCGAGGAAGCGGCCCTCCCACCAGGAGTCGATCTCGTACCAGACGTCGAAGGGAGAGAACCGCACTTCCATCAGCGGCATCGCGCCGTCGACGAAGGTGGTGGCTCGGGCGGGTGCGCTCATCGCGCGGACTATGTCAAGACCCGGCAGCGTCTCCATTGGCGGGTACCTCCTTCGGGGTTGTCGTCTGCAGCAGTGCTGCCTTCTTGTCGGGCATGGGCTCGTCGCCCCACGGGACGTGCTTGAGGTTCTCGTGGTCGCGGACCTCGTTGATGGTCTTCCAGTCGCCGGCGAGCGCGAGGTTGTGGGCCATGTAGCGCTGGAGTGTGGTGGACTCGAGCATCGCGTCGCGGTTGAGCTCGACCCACTGGCCGTCGGGCAGGAACTTGGAAAGGATCCGCTCGTAGCGGCGGAACCACCGGCCCATGCCGAGCACGAGCAGGTCCTGGCGTCTCTCGACGACGTTGCCGTAGGTCATCTTCGAGCCGGTCTCGTAGCCGAGGATCTCCGCGAAGCCGGGGCCGTAGATCCTCGCGCACTGGGCTTCGGACATGCCGGCTGTCTGCAGGAACTGCGACTCTTCGTTGGTGACCTTGAGCGCTTCTCGGCTCCACTTGCCGGCGAGCACGATCGGCTCGCGCGTCCCGAGCGAGGCCAGGTAGCGCGCCTTCGCAACGGCGATCTGCTCCGCGTCGAGGTCCCCGTCGTGGGCGAGGATCTCGCTGCCGTGGGCGCCGTCGGTGAACCAGGCCCGGCCGAACCTGGTGGTGGCGAGGGAGACGCCGATGACGGCGGCGTGCCGCTCGATCGGAGAGAGGCCGAGGACGCGGCTGGACACCGGGTTGACGCGCCAGTGCGCGAAGTTCTGCGGGTCGGTCACCTCGTTGCCGTTGATGCTCCAGACGGCCTTGCCCTTGACGACGGTCGCGGTGATCTGGTCGGGGTTGATGAGATCGGCGGTGAGCATCCGGCCGGTGCGGCGATCGCGCTCGATGATGTTGCTGAAGTTGTTCCCGGTGAGCAGCCACGACTGCAGCAGCCGGTATCCCCAGTCCTCCCGGCCGACGCCGTCGCCGCCGGGATCCTCGAGGTTGCCCGGTGTCGACAGGTTGCGGCGGTCGGTTCGCGGCCCCGAGTACACGTCGATCGGCAGCTCTGAGGCGAGAGAGGCGATCAGGTCGGTGGTGGAGCCGATCGCGACGGACTGCATCGCGGTAGTCGGGGTGACCACGGGCACGATCGCGGACGAGTTGAGGGCCTGCTGCGAGGGCGCGTAGTAGCTCGTGCGCTCCTCGTCCGACGGCGACTGCTCGGTGCGGGGCGCTGCGAGGGCGACGAGCGCTTCGCGCCAGCCCATCAGGCCACCGCCGAGCCGCTAGAAGATGTTCGCGAGGGGGTCATATTTGGTCTCCTGTGCGGCGAGGATGCTGCCGTATCGAGCGATCGCGATGTTGTAGAGCGGGGACACGTCGACGGCGGAGGCGCCGCGGCTGAACATGCGGACGTCGCCACCGGTCCACGCGGCGCCGGCGACTGCGGCGTCGAGCGAGTCCTGGCCCGGGGTGTAGGAGATGTCGCCGGCGACGATGTCGTCGTAGATGCCGCCGCACGCCGCCGCCACCTCGGCGCGGCTGAGGACGACCACGTGCAGACCGGCGCGCTCGAGGTCGTCGGCCGCCAGCGCGGCGGGGGATCCTGCCGCGACGAACACCGTGCTCGTGCCGAACTCCCTCGTCTTGCGCACGAGGTACTCGATGGGCGAGTCGATGTTGTTCGCGCGGTCGCCCTGGGTCCCTCGTTCGCGGTAGACGATCCCGACGTGGGTGCCTCGGACGCTGCTCGCCGCGGCGATCCCGATCGTGGACCAGCTGCGGTCGGGCGAGATCTCGAAGCTGAACGTCACCGCGCCGAGCGGCGCGCTGTCGGGTCGGGCGCCGGCCGCCCACACGTCGGCGTCGAACATCGTTCCCTCGGCAGCGCCGAGGTCGCGGATGTTGCCGAAGCCGCGGAGGAACTGCCTCATCTTCGCCGGCGTGGTCGCGCGGTCGAAGGCGTACTGCACTTCCTCGATGCGCAGAGTGTGCCCGAGGGACGGGATGCGCCGGCGCCACGTCGCCGGGTCGCCCGGGTCGTCGTCTGGGCCGAACGACCAGTCGAACGAGGCGACGCGGCCGCGCGCGGTGGGCTCCGCCTCGAGGCGGGCGCGGAGCTCGTCGACGCGGGGGTTCCAGTAGAGCGACTCAGCGGTGCCCTCGGTCGACTCGACGAGCAGCTGCGCGTCGGGGCGGTTGTTCATCGCGAAGAGCATCGTGTCGTCGTAGCGGCCGTCGACGAGGGCGAAGGCCTCGGTGACGACGCCAAGGTCGATGGTCTCGCCATGGCCGGAGCTGGGCCGGGAGGAGATGGGACGCTCGCTCGAGCGGTTCGCCCAGACGAGGTCCTCCTTGCCGTTGGAGGTGACGGGCTGGTCGGGCCCGGCGAGGCGCGCCCCCAGCGGGCTGAGCTTGATGAGCTTGGCGTGATCGAGCCACTTGTTCTTCGCCTCGATGCCGTCCTGTGCGGCGAAGAGGATCGTCTGCGGCTCGACCTGCCCGTCGTCGATCGCGCGGTGGGCCTTGAACACTCTGATGCCAGTCGTCTTGCCGACCTGGCGCATTGTGGTCAGCTCGCCCTCGCGGTAGACCCGGAGCCCGGTCTTCGGGTCCACCTCGCCGAGGACGTCGTACACGTACTGCTGCCAGGGCATCGGGTTCTTGCGGGTGAGCACCCGGTGGACCTTGGCGAGACGGGCGCCGTACGTGGGGTTGTCGAAGTTGCGGAGCGTGCCGTGCCTAGGCGCCACGTCCAGATAGTCGGGGAGGCCCAGTGCCGAGGTCTTCGAGGAACGCGTCGAGCGCCGTGTCGCCATCGCCTTCCCTCCTCGTGCGCAGCTTCGAGATCAGGTCGCTGAGCTCACGACGCGCCTGGCTGCGAGCCGTGGCGGACGTGTTGCTGTCGAAGTCCCGGGCCGTCTCGAGCGCGAGCACGGAGAGCGAACGGTGCATGGGAACGCGCAGGTTGTCCGGGATCTCGTCGATGTCCTGCTGGATCGCGACCTCCATCGGCCCCGGCGTCGACGCCTTGTCGTCGACGGCTGGCAGCGTCGACTGCGGCGCCGGTGCGATGGCCGTCGTTGTGTCCGCGGATGTAACCGGTGCCGTATCCGCAGGCGGGTCCGGCACCAGGTGCATCCCGGCGCGCCGGCCGGCTACCAGTCGCGCAGCTCGAGCGGCGGCGACGGCCTTTGAATTGGCGGCTTTGCAGCGGTCGCACGCGGCGCCCTTCGAGCCGTCTGGCTGCTGCTTGATCTCGAGGCGGTAGCGGGCCCGCGTGCCGTGGCGGGGGAGCGGCTTGGTCGTGGACACGCGCGCCCCCCTTCGGTCGGAGAGAGAGAAAAATGGAAGACGCCGGGGTCTTCCGCACTTCAGCGCTCTCTAAAAATCCGCGCTCTCTCACGACCAATCGCGTGACGTGTCGACTCCGCGGGCGTCCGGCGACGTGCGCAGCGGTGTGCTCGTCGTCTTGCCCGCGCTGCGTCCGCGCTTCCTGTTGCCGTACGTGGCGCCGGAGGATGTGTTGCAGTGAAGGTGTTCGAGGCCGCCCTTGTACGGATGACCGTTCGCGTCGAGCTCGTCCTTGTGGCCGTAGCTCTTCGACCAGATGTTCACCTTGCGGGTGACCGGGTCCCGGTAGGGCAGCTGCTTGTTCACGGGCTTGCCGCATTTCCGGCAGTGGGTCTCTTCGCGGTAGACGCGCGCCTTCTCGCGCTCGAGCGGGCGACCACTGCGGCCTCGGCGATAGTTGAGCGACTTCTTCTTGCGATCGACGGGCATGTCACCGTCCCCAGCTGGCGCGTGTGGCGGGCCGGTCGGCACCCGAAGCTGACCGGCCCGCGCTGCTCGCTTTCGTACAGGCTGAGCTCGCCCTTGGAACGACCCGACAGGAGCCGATGCACGCAGGTCCGGGGTGGCCCGGGAACGACGAAGGCCCCGCCGAAGCGAGGCCATTGTGCGATCCGGGTGCAGGACACCGAACTCTAGCTACAGATTGTCCGATCAACCTCGGGCTATTCCCGGTATTGACCGTGTGAGCGTTCAGCGTGTCGGAACTCGGCGAGCGCCGATCTTCGTGCGTTCGGGGGGGCTATGTGACTCGGCGTACTTGGGAGATGCGGCGGCGGATCTTCTGGACGGGTGCGGCTTTGTCGACGGTGAGGAGGGTGAGGATGTCGGACATGCCGGCGGCTGGTGGGACGTGGAGGACGGTCCATCGTGGGTAGCCTGCGGGGAAGTCGTCGGGTATGACGAGGTCGCCGGGCTTGGGGATCTTGCCGAGCTTGGGCACGGTGGTGGCGAGGCGTTCGCGCTTGATGGGTCCGTCGCTCATGGTGTTTTGATGAGGCGGTCGAGGGCTGCGTGGATCTGTGCGTCGTGGTCGGCGGTGAGGAGGATCTTGCGGAGTGCTTCGAGGTCGAGGCCGTCGGTGGCGTGCCAGAGCCAGGTCTGGTGGAGGGCGTTCTCGAGTACCTGGTTGCGGTGTTCGAGGCGTTTGACTTCGGCGTTGCGGCGAGCGCGGCGGCGGGCTGCGTCGCTCATGCTTCGTCGGCCTGCGGTTCGATATCCGAGATCATCGCCGACGCCACTTCCCATGCCTCGTCGCGAGTGAGCGCGACGCCCTGCGGCGCGTAGAGCCACACCATGCCGTCTGTGCTGCGTCGTGCGATCGTGACGACCTGCTCCAGCACGCCAGTGGTGATCGTGCGCTGTTGGTCGGCGCTCATAGTCCTGGCTCCGTGGCGGCACGATCCCTCGGTTTGAGGCCGTTCATACGAACCCCTCTCGGCTCGCATCGGCGTCGAATCCGCAGTGCATGCACGTCACGTAGGGGACGCCCGCCTTCACTCGCCCGAACGCGTCGATGACGCCCCCTGACTCACGCACCATCTCGGCGGTGACCTCGAAACCCATGACCTCGGATGCGTCATTGAGTGACCGCCAGACCGTGCGCACTTCGCCGCGAAGCTGGTTGCCGCAGGTGGGGCATGGAAGTGTGATGGTGTCCAGGTCGACCAGCCCGAGCATTGCGCCCGCGGTGATCGCGACAGGCAGGTAGTCGGCGTCGCTCACTGGGAATCCCTCGATATGCGGTCTGCCTGCCACGAAGCACCGTCCGCGAATCCCGTGCGCCACTTCGAGCGGGATTCCTCTACGGGTGGATGCGGTGAGAACGGCCACTGCATCCATGCCTCGGCGAGTGCCTCAGCTTCAACCTGCCCGCCCTCGCAAGGGATCACCGTCGCGTCCTCGAACTCGACCTGCCACTCGTTCTGCTGCTCGACAGCGCGCGGAAAGTCGCTCACAGTCCCGGCTCCTCATCGTCTTCGGGGGTCCAGATGCCGAGCGCTCGGATCTGCTCAGCGAATGCGGCACGCACGGCGTAGGCGGCAAGGTCCTCGTCGGACGCCATGCTGTCTTCGTCGGGTGGATCGAGCAGCTTCGCGGCGGCTTCAAGAGCACCGCCCCAGCCGTTCTCGAAACATCCGTGATGGATCGGCGCGAGTCCCCACCCCCACGGCTTGCTCAGCACGCGCTCTTCCCACGCCTCCTCGTACTCCGGTGGGTAGCTCATTCTTCGCCCACCGCCCCATGAACCTGAGATTGGCGGGCGCAGCTCTCAAGATGCGGAATCGGCTGGCCGAGCGGCGCAGTCATCCAGCACTTCATGCAGGCAGCAGTGCAGCTCACAGTGCCTTCCCTCCGTGGTGCTGGCCGCGTGTGGCGTTGTGGTTGAGCTTCTGGATGATCGCCTTGCCGAGGTCGATGCCGTAGGCGTCCGCGATGTCGAGCACACGGATCACCACGTCGGCGAGTTCGCTCGGCACCCCCTCGGGCTTGCGCGGTGTCCCGTCGTCGTTGTGCGACTGGCTCTCGTCATACGGCGACGTGTTGGCCTTCGTGTAGTGCAGGTAGTCCATCGGGAGCCCTGCGCGCACGTCTTCGATCGCCTCGGACACCTCGGTGTCGATGAGGCCAAGTTCGGCGATCTTGTGCGCGACTTGCCACTTCGGGTCGTAAGCGTCGGGATCAGCGACCATGCCGCGACTGGTGTCCCACCCGTTGGCGACGTTCACCTCGCCCACGGCTCGCGCGAGGTCACCGAACATGAAGATCAGGTTGGTGGCGAAGCTTCCAGCGGGGGCAATCTTGGGGGTGTACTCAGACATGCTTTTCTCCTTCTGTGGTCGGAAGATCGGGTGCTATCGCTGCTGCGGGCTCAGTACTCGGGACGTCGGTGGTGAGGCTGATCGTGAATTGGGGGGTGGGGCCGTCGTTGTAGATCGTTCGTCCGACGCGCCACACACGGTTCATGAAGTCCACAGCGCGGCCAGGCCTGAGGCGATCGCGGAGGCGCTCCTCCTTGGCGGGGTGTAGCACGAAGAGGTGCATGATGCCGCAGTCTGGGCATGTGCCGCCGTCTGCGTGGACCAGGTTGCGAGCGACCGGCTCCGGTGGAGTCGACGGACGGGGCGGGAGGCCGAGCTGGTCGCGCCAGTGGTCGATGATGAAGCGCTCGAGCGCGGCGTGGTCCGTCATGCCGAGGGTGGCCAGGAGGATCGCGCCGTGGCGTATCGCGTCGCGCTGCTCTTCGGTGGGAGTGAGCGTGCGGAGGTGCTGCTCGAACTCGGATGCGTTGAGCGCGTCGAGCATGGTGGTCGCTGAGCCTGCTGCGGCGAGGCGGATCCGGATGGTGGCGAGCAGGCCGCGGGCCTTCGAGCTGGCGAGCGCGTCGCGGGCTGCGCGGGCGGCGATGAACGGGTCGCTGGTCTTCATGGGGGACGGTTACCTTTCCTGGTTCTTGCGGAGGTTGGCGAGCCGCACGAGTGAGTTCTCGATGCCGTGCATGAGGCCGTGGGCGGCCTCCTCGGTGAGGATGAGGCGGGCCTTGGCTCGCCCGGCGAAGTCGTCGACGATCGCCTCGAGGTCGATCACGACGACGGGCACCGACGGGGTGCCGGGCACTTGCGGGAGCATCCCGGCGTAGGCCGCGAAGTTCTCGACTATCGCGGCGTTCTCGCCGGCCTCCATCTCGTCACCTGCTTTGAAGATGTGGATCATGCGCTGGCCTGCTCACGCTGGGCGCGGTCGGCGAGCACTCGGACGGCGTGCTTGCCGACGAAGGACTTGGAGCGGCCGATCTCCTTGGCGATCGCGGAGTAGGGCAGTTGCTCGTCGAGCATCCTGAGCAGCTCGTCGTCGTTGATGGGCGGGATGTCGTTGCGGTGCGCGCGCTCGACGGCCTGCCCGGGCTCGCTGGACGCGATCGCCTTCGCGCGCCTACCCGGCGAGCGCCGTGCGGTCGTCGGTGTGGTGGCGGGGGCGCGGAATGCGGTGGTGGTGGCGAGGTGGATGATGAGGAAGAGGGTGAGGGCGGGCAGGGTGTTGACGCCGATGGCGATGAGCGGGGGCAGCTGCACGCGGCCGGGTGGGAGTGCGAGGACGTGGAAGGCGTTGCCGAGCACGGAGGTGATGGTCCAGAAGGCGATCGCCGACCACAGGTAGCCGGTGAGCTTCTTGGAGAGCTCGGGGTGCCACACGCGGATGAGAACGCCGGTGAAGATGGCGGCGTCGACGATGAGGGGGTAGAGGCCGGCGAGGGCGGGGTCGACGCCTGCGGCGATGGCGAGGGTGACTTGGGCGTCGAAGCTGAGCCGGAAGGCGGCGATGCCGACGCCGGCGAGCAGCAGGGACAGGGTGGTGTTCTTGAAGTGCTTCACTGTGCGCCTCCAACGGCTTTGAGGATCTTGCGGGCGGTCGAGACGGCGGCGTGGTCGCCGGTGTAGACGTCGAGTTCGGCGGCGATCGCCAGTGCTCGTTTGAGGCTGGCTCCGGCCTTGAGGGCGCCGAGGGCGAAGTGGGATCCGGAGCCGACGGCGTAGATGCCGTCGTTGGAGCGGAACCAGGAGAGGTCGCCCGAGATCTGGTAGACGCGGCCTTTGACGACGATGAGGCCGTGGGATCCGGTGCTGATCTTGGAGCTGTTCTTCTCGGTCGCCTCCTCGGTGTTGAGTGCGGCGCGGATGGCGGGCAGCAGCTCGCGGGTGACCCACCGGTCGAGGTCCCAGCCGGCCTGCTCGGGGTTGGGGAGGTTCGCGTAGCGGATGATGGCGCTGTCGAGGACGGCGCCGGCTACGCCGAAGACGATGCCGTTGTTCGTGAACACCTTGGGGCCGCCTCCGATCCTCTGGCTGCCGAACGTGATCTGGTGGTCCCAGGCGAGGTCGACGCCTCGGTCGGTTTCGATGGCGAGGATGGTGGTCATCGTGCGCGTCCTCTCGGGAACAGGTCGTCGTCGGGCATGTCGGTGTTGCGTGGGAAGAACCGGTCGACGAACTCGAGGTCGGGAGTGGTGACGAACACGAGTGCGCGGCGGACGCCGGATCCGGTGGTGGTGTACTCGAGGGCGCAGAGGCCGCGTCGGCGGACCCTGCGGGTGCGGTCGACGGCGAGCAGCTCGGGGGCGAGCTTGGCGTCCATCCAGTCGTGGAGCTCCTCGAGCTCGTCGAACGGCTTCTTGATGCGGTCGGGGTGGCGTAGCGCCCACCTGGTGCGTATCCATGTCTCGAGGTTGTGGCCGGCGGCGACGAGGACGATGGCTGCGCCCACCATGACCGCGAGGATGATGATGTGCTCGATGCCGATCACCGGAGCTCCTGCTTCTCGATCTCACGGATTGCCCGCTTCGCTCGACGTCTGGCACCTGCGATGGTCCGGCAGGGGTGGTCGTCGGTGAGGGTCGCGAAGATGGTGCGGGCGACGCCGGGCACGACCTCGGCGTACTGGCGAACCTCGGCGAAGTACCGGGTGGTCGCGCCTAGCTGGACTTCCTCGATGTGGATCTCCCACGGCTGACGGGCAACCTCGACCGACAGGGAGGCGACGATTTGGCCGTGGCGGTACTCCCAGTCGCTGCTCATGCGCGCTTCCAGACAGGGATGCGGTCGAGCTTCGCCTGGTAGTGGGCGGCGAGCTTGATGTTCTTACGGATGCGGCGGAGGGCACTAGGCGATACCGACCCGAGCCAGAGGCGGGCAGTCTCCGCGAGGTCGGCGTACGCCTTGGTGAGCGCGACCTGCGCCGCGTGGAGCTCGGCGAGCGACGTCGCGGCGTCACGGGCGTACTCTTGCGCCTCGCGGAGGTGGCGGTCGGGGGCGATACCGCCGCGGCGTGTGTCCGGTCGGCGCAAGGTGCGCACCTCGCGGGGTTCGGGAATGAAGGTCATGGGCGCAGTGCCTTCCTTGCCCGCCAGACGCGGGCTATGTCGTCGAGGTTGTACTCGCGCGGTCGGGTGGGGGTGAAGCGGATGTGCTCGAGCGCGATGACCTCGAACGCGCGGGACCGGCTGAGCTCGAGGGCCTCCTGGAGTACGTCGAGGCGCACCCATACGCCGGCGGTGGTGCCGGTGAGGATCTGCTCGACGTCGGTGCTCATGCGCGGCGCGGCATCGCGTCGACCCAGGCGTCGCGGGGCAGCTGGGGGTGGCGGGGGTCGGTGGAGCAGAGGATCTCGGAGGGGCGGCCGTCGTCCTTGGGGCGGATGATCGCGAACAGGTTCGCGCCGCAGACGATCTCGCCGAAGTCGGTCTCCTCGAGCTGGTAGCCGCAGACGGTGTTCTTGAGTGTCACGCGGGTGACGGGGGACGCGTCCATGGCCTTCATCCCGAGGCGGCGGTGCTGCAGCGCGTCCGCGAGCCACGCCGAGCCGAGGTCGGGGTATGCGGACAGCCAGCCCGAGTGCCACCGTGCGAGGGCGGCCAGCTGTGCGGGGACGCTGTCGTCCACGTCGAGGGCGTGCGTGAAGACGTGGACGTACTCGACCGGGACCTCCAGCACCTCGCGGACGCCCTCGAGTGTGAACGTCGTGATCTTGCGGATGCGGATACGCGTCTCCGGGTCCTGCAGCGGCCTCTCACGCAGCACCGTCCGCACCAAGTACCTGGTCCAGTCGGTGAGCTCCGCGAGGACGACCGCTACGTGCGGGTTCCATGCGGTACCGACGTCCGCGGGGTGGCCGGCGCCGTCGCGGACGTTCCCGCGGACGCCGGCGCTCTCACCGCGGGACGTCTTCGAGTACGCGGCCGCTTCGAGCAGCGGGAACATCTCCGCGAGATCGGTGAGGACACGGGGCAACTGTGCGTGGTGCCAGTTGCACAGGTCCGTGCCCTCACGCGCGTACCGCGGAGTCGGCTCATCTCCCGCCTTCGGCTGCATCGAGTGGATGATCCGCTTGGTGCTGTCGGGGATGTACGAGCACCCTGGCGCCTTGCAGAACAGGTCCTCGCTGGGGTTGATGTAGGGCGGGTAGTCGCTCATCGCGGTGGTGCTCTCTTCCGGTGGTGTAGGTCAGGCGTGCTGCTGGGCTGCGGGCTCGACGTCGACGTGGTGGAGGACGCCAGGGCGGTGGAGGACCTGCAGCGGCCCCCAGTCGGCGACCTGCGCGTCGTTCCAGGCCATGCCGTCGGGGTAGCCGGCGGCGAACCACCACCGCTCGGTCTGCCCGGGCGCGAGCCAGAACACCTCTCCGACGCTGCAGAGGAGAACGGTGCCTTCGTCGAGCTCGGCGATCTGCTCCTCGGTCGCGACGGTCGACGGGTATACGTGCTCGAGCAGCGCCCACTTGTCGGGGAAGTACCGGTAGACGACGCCGACCGAGGATCCGGAGAGCTCGGCGACGTGACCGGTGGTGAACCCGCGGATCCCGTGTTCGGCGATCGCCTTCTTCGTGGCGTCGGCGAGCGCCTGGATGCGCACGGTTGAGCGTGCCTGGATGGGGATGGTGCGCAGCTCGTTCATTCGTCGCCGTCCTCTTCCTGCTCGTCCCACATGTCCTTCTTCGCGCCGGCGGCGCCCTCGTCCTCGTCGGGCTCCTCGGTTACGGGCTCGAGGAGGGCCTGCTCGTGCTCCGTCAGGGCGTAGCCCCAGTCGATGAGCAGCTGCAGGTAGGTCATGCCGCGATCGACGCCCTCCTCCCACCGGTACCCACTTCGGTCGAGGAGGAAGTCGACGTCGCTCTCGTACGACACGAGCGCGACCGCGGTGGGGAACGCGGCGAGCGCTTTGGCGTTCTTCTTGAGGGCGGCGTAGACCTCGTCGGGGCCGTTCTCGCCGGCGTCGTCGCTGGGGGTGAAGCCGAGGAGGGCGGCGGCTTCGAGGGCGTCGAAGTAGTCGAGGTCGTCGAGGAGGGCGATCTGCGCGAACAGGTGCAGGTGGTCGGTCCGCGGCTTGGTGGCGAGGAGCTGCTCGCGGATGAAGTCGCGGCGGCGGAGGCGGGCGGCGTTGTGCTCGACCTTCGCGGCTTCGCGCTTCTCTTCGGCGAGGCGGCGCTCCTCGAGCTGCTCGGGCGTGAGGGCGTTTCCGCTGGAGCTCTGTGCGACGTGGCCGTTGGCGTCGGGGTCCTCGCAGTAGTACGTGATGTCGCCGGCGTCGATGGTGCTGCGTGCGATGTGGGCGACGTGGCCGGGGCAGTCGGCGTGCGTCTCGACCGTCAGTCGTTCGCGCGGCGTCGCGGTGTCGGCGAGGTAGTAGAGCTGCTGCTGCCAGCCGAGGCTCTCCGGGATCGTGCGTGTGCCGGCGGCCTTGAGCTGCTTCTCGGCCGCGGCGATCTTGCTGGGTGCCTCCACCTCCCGGTTGGCCCGGCTCAGCTCGTAGCTGAAGTTGTAGCCGCCCGCCTCCTTGATGAGCCGCTTCTGGATGTCGGGGTGTGCGTGGAACTCGGCGATCTGCGCGGCCTGCTCGAGGGTGAGCTGTTTGCTCTCGTCGGCGTAGGCCTCGGAGGCGATGGGCGAGGCGATGATCTTGAGGAAGCGGTCGACCTCGGCCTTGGGGCGGGCGGTGCGCTTGACGATGTCGGCGGGCTTGATGCCGAACAGGGACAGCTCGCGGTAGCCGCCGAGGCGCTCGGCGTCGGTGAGCTGCTGGCGCTGGTCGTTCTCGGTGAGCTGGTCGATGACGCGGGCGGCGTCGGCTTCGTGCTTGCCGACCAGGTACACGGGGATCTCCGTGAGTCCGGCGGTGACGGCGCCGAGGGTGCGGCGCTGTCCGAGGACGACGTCGTAGCCGCCCTGGTCGTTGGCGGTGACCATGGGGGGCTGCAGGATGCCGACCTCCTTGATCGACTTGACGAACTCGTCGTCGACGCGGGCGTCGGTGCGGACGTTCGCGGCGATGGTGAGCTGCCGCGGGTCGACCATGATGATCGTGCCCGCGGGTGTTGCGGTGGCCTTGGCCATGGTGTTGCTCCTGTCGGTTATCTGGTGGGGCGGAACGTGCGGGATGCACGTGCCTGGGTGCGTGCCTCGCGCTGTTCGCGGAGGCGGTTCACGAGCATCGGGTTGTGCTCGAGAGCTGTGGTGGTATCGATCGCGGCGTTGAGGAGCTGGTAGTAGCGGGCGGTGGGGCGGCCGTGGAACGTGTCGCGGATCGCTGCCTCCTTGCCGCTGGTGCGGCCGGCCCATGCCTCCTCGAAGGCGAGCAGCTGCTCGACAGTGATGGGCGGGTAGGTCTGGACCTGGCGGGTGCGGCCGTAGCGGTCGACGTCGACGAGGTCCTGGCGGCGGATCGTCGCCTCGATCCGGGCCTCGAGGGTGTCGCGGCCGCTGTAGGTGCCGAGGGTGTCGTCGTCGCTCATGCGCGCTTCGGCTTCGTGATGACGCCGTAGAAGTTCGGCAGACCGTTGCGCTGGCGGTAGCGGGCGACGGTGCGGTCGCAGATCCCGAGGCGCTCGGCGATCTCCGCATTGCTGAGGTTCTGGGCGATGAGGGAGCGCATGCGCGGGTACAACTCGAGGCGCTCGATCGGGTCGAAGTTGCCGGTGCGCTCGGAGTTGACCCGCTGGCTGTACGAGTTTCGAGGAAGGCGGCGATCAGCCTCGGGGTGGTGCTGCTTCGGGATGCGGATCCTCATGCGCCTGGTCCTTCCCAGCGGCGGACGACGAGCTCCATCCACGCTTCGCGGTGGCGCATCGGGTCGACGCGGATGATGGCCGGCATGACGGTGCACATGAGGTCCGGGGTGTCGTCGCGGACGACGTCGGCGTCGACGAGGCCGTCCTGCATGGCCTTGAGCGTGGCGGACAGGTTCACGGGATCCCGGCGGCCGGCGGTGAGGACGTACCAGGTGAGTGCGACCTCGCAGTGCTCGAGGTGGGGGATCCCGGCGTAGCGGGCCTCGCGTGCGGCGACCAGGCGCACACCCTTCACGGCTCGGGATCTGACCCGGTGGCCGCCTCGGGATCCGTTCATCGGCAGCGGGTTCTTCGGGTAGCCGAAGACGAGGGTCCACTCGTCGAGTTGCACGGCGGCGTCGCGGGTGTGGGGGTCGATGACCTTGTCGAGCCAGTCGCCGCCGTAGCGGGTCTCGACGCGGTCCTTTGCGAGGTTCACGAGGTCGTTCACCTGGTACCGCCGATCCGCCGGCGGTCGCCCTCATGCTCGAAGGCCCACTTGGACCACTCGAACGGGTCGAGCTCGAGCGCCCGGGTCACGTAGTGCGTCGCGTTGAGCACCGTCGAGGCGGCGCGGCTGATGATCTCCTGCCCCATCTCGTCGAGCGTCTCGGAGTCGATCGTGCGGAACACGGGGTCGACCTTGATCAGCGCCGTCGACCAGTCGACCACCTTCGGGTGGGAGGGCATACGTGCAGGTGATGGGGCAGAGATCGAGTCGTCGCTCTGGACCGGGCCGTCTGTGGTTGGTTCTGAGACTGACGGGTCTAAGTCATGTATTACGTCCCCCTGACCGGTCACAGTTGACTGGTGCGACCGGTCAGATCGTGCAATTCCGCGTCGCTGGCGGGCAATCTCACGGGCTGTTTCCCACCGGTCAGAGTGACCGGTGGATAACTCAAGCGGCTTGGGCCAGTCGAAGTTGAGGCAGTAGACGTTCTGCAGGCCTCGGACGTCGACGCCGACCAGGCCCATGTCCTCGAGGTCGCGGACCTTGCGCCGGAAGGTGCTCTCGGACATCCGGCTCTTCTTGGCGAGAGCGCCCTGCTTGCGCTTGTCGGGGTCGCCGTAGGTGCAGACTCCGTCGTCGCCGGCGATGTCGGCGAGCGCGAGGAGGACGACGAAGTGGGGGTGTTTGATCTGGGTGTCGAGGTCGTTGGGCAGGCCGTGCCAGACCCAGTTGGATGCTTTGACGCTCATGGCTTGGCTACCTACTGCCCACCGTGATGGCCAGGTCGCCCAGCGCTCCGTCGTGGAGGCTGGTGAGGGCGACGCGGATCTGCAGCTCTGTGCTCGAGGGCGGCAGGGTGAACGTCAGCGCCACGCCTCCCTGGCTGGTCGGGTCGATGGTGAGGGCGACGTCGGTAGCCCCCCCTGTTGGGAGAGGCTCAGGGTCTGCCTCGAGGTCGCGGAAGGGGGCGGTGAACAGGTCGACGATGGCTTCGGCCGTGTCGGCCCGCAGCTGCTCGAGATCCTCGGGTGAACCGGACGGGGCGGGATCATTCGTAGTTGGCGCACCGTCCCCCGCCTCCGTCCGGTGGTCAGCGGGCAGGGGCAGCGGGACGTCGAGCAGTGGCTCCGAGGCCGTGGGCGTCTGGTCGAATTTGACGATGACGGGCTTGCCGAGGATCTCGGACGCGGCCGCGGTGGCCTCTGCCTCGACCCGCTCGATGACCGCCTCTATCAGCTCCTCAGCCGGGATGCTGGGGCC
This sequence comes from Rhodoglobus sp. GW821-FHT12B09, assembly GCF_058809925.1. Lineage (NCBI taxonomy): Bacteria > Bacillati > Actinomycetota > Actinomycetes > Micrococcales > Microbacteriaceae > Rhodoglobus > Rhodoglobus sp. GW821-FHT12B09. Next base: position 57,313 of record NZ_JBXATB010000004.1, read on the forward strand.
CTCCGCTGCAGCATCCCCACCGCGCTTCTTCCTGCTGTAGTCGGCCTGGTACTTCCGCTTGGCGTCGTGGCAGGTGAACGTCGACGGGCAGACGTACAGGCCCTCGCGGCATCCCCGCTGGTAGCCGGCGTTCGTCCCGTGGGGGAACGCCGGGTCTTCCGGGCCGACCTTCGTGCCGCGCTTCGTCGGATCCGCCACCGCTGCAGGCTCAGCGGCCGCCAGCGGCTCTACGCGCTCGTGCGGGTCCATCTCGCCGAGCAGCTGCCGCGGCGGCTTCACGACGCCACCAGCGGCGAGTTTGGGGCGCTTCGGGCCGTGCGTGCCGAGGGGTGCGAGGAGCAGGTCGGAGGAGGTGCCGGTCCGTGGGGCCGGCTTCGGTGTGGCGGGCACCGGGCCGAGATTGGTGCGGCTCGTCGACGCGGTGCCGGCCTTGACGGCGAGACGATATCCGTAGTCGGAGCTGTAGAGCGACTGGGCTTCCTTGCACATCATCTCCTCGGTGTTGTGGTTCGGGCACGCGGCGCCACGACATCCGCGGTCATAGCCCTCCGGGGTGCCGTGGGGGAAGTCCTCCGTGTAGAGGTCGAGCGTTGATGACATGTTGGATCTCCGGGGGTCAGAGGGCGGACTGCAGGCGGATCGCGATCGCGATCAGGACGGTGAGGGCGCACACGGCGATAGCGGCGCGCCAGAGCGGCGGGAGGGCGCGGCGCCGGCCGGTCATGGTGTGCTCCTGGCGGCGGCGATAGCGGCCGCTACGTCGGGGATCCCGGCGCAGCGGTCGCAGGCGATCGTGTCGGGGGCGAGTTCGACCCAGCCGATGGTGGTGAAGTACTCGGCGGGCAGCTGCGGGGTGCCGGTGCCGTGGGTGTGGGCCTGGCCGCGGCCGCACCAGTTGCATACCCATGTGGTGATGAGCGTCTTGGTCTCGGGCACGGCGGGCTAGCTCTGCCGTGAGCGGTCGCGTCGGCGCGCGGCGACGGTGGCGCCGCGGCCGACGAGTAGCAGCAGTGCGGCCGCGGTGATCGCCAGGAGGGGCGCTGCCGGGGTCATGGCCTGCACCTGGTCGAGGGTGTACCAGGCGAACAGGAGCACGGCCGCGATGAGGGCCGTGCGGATCATGGCCCTCACGTGAGTTGTCCGACGAGGTGGAGCTCGATGTCGACGGCGATGCCCTCGACGATGTTGATCGCGTCCTCTGCCGGCATGGTGCCGGTGACCTCGAGGACGGCGCGGGATCCGGGCTCGGCCTTGCTGGTGAGCGTGAAGTGCTCCCCGGTGCCGCCGTCGGCGTAGATGAGGGTGTACTGCGTTGAGAGGGTCATGGGATCTCCACCAGGGTCAGGTGCGGGACTTCGTCGAGGTCGAGGGCGGCGATCGCGCCGAGCTGCTTGTGCAGCACGCGCATGCCCTCCGGCGTGAGGCGGATCTGCGGGTACATCGCCTTACGGCCGCGGATCCGGACAGGCTTCTTGATGAGGTGGCCCGCGGCGAGGGGCTCGCGGGCGGGAACCCACGTGTAGGTGCTGTCGCGATCGATCCATCCGAGCGCCTGCAGCGTGGCGAATAGGGACTTCTCGCCGACGTCGACGACGGGATCCCGTGACAGGATCTTCGCGGCGCGTGCGACGGAGTAGGACCGCCCGGCGAGTGGCTCGACGGGTTCAGTGCGAGGCTGCGCACCCTCGACGAGCTGCTCGAGCTGCGCGCCGGTCATGCCGTCGACGAGCCTGTCGAACCACTCGAGGAAGTCCCAGGTGGGCCCGAGCGGGTCGAGGAACATGGGCTTGTCGGTGGCGAGCTGGCGAACCTGCTCGGCGGTGAACAGGTCGACGTCGCAGCCGTCGAGGAGGCGTGTGGCGAGCGGGTAGGTGTACGACCAGGTGTCCCAGAAAGCGTCGTGGAACTCGAGCACGGGGAGGTCGAGGGCCTTGGCGACGTCCGGTGCTGCGAAGAGCGGCTCGTGGTCGTCGACGTAGACGCGCAGGTCCAGGCCGTGGCCGACCCAGCGGAACGGGATGAGCACCGGCCGCGTCATGGTGAGGGTCACCGGTCTGTGCGGCGAGCGCCGCGCTCGAGGTGGATGAGGGTGCCGGCGATCGTGATGATGATCGCGCCGCACACGACCAGCAGGAGGATGTCGGGCACGCTCACGAGTTCATCTCCGGTGCGATGTAGCTCGATCGGCGTCGACCCACCCGAACCTCCAGGCGGCCGCCGCTGAGGAGGTGGGCCTGCCACGGCATGAGCTCGACGCCCAGGGTGTCCGCGATCCGACCGACGTGGGAGGCTGCGGCGGCCGGGTCAGGAAGCGGGGCCGCAGCCGCGTCGATGAGACCCCCGATGAGCGTCTCTTCGACGGGGACCTCGGCTGTCGGGGGATGTGGGAGCGACATAGCGGCGTCGGTCCCGGCGACAGCCGAGGTAGTCCAGGGGAACCGGCGAGCGCGATGGGCCGCGTGCTGGCCGGTCACGACGCCTCCCCGAGCCCTGAAGCGGGGGCGGCGGTGGCGCTCTCCGCGGGCCTAAGGGCAGCGATGTCTGCCTCGTGGAAGAACATCTCTCCGGTGGCGCCGCTACCTACGAGCGCAGGGGTGAGCTTCTGGCGCTTCACCCACCGGGTCAGCGTCGACCGGTCGATGCCCAGCTGGCCAGCAGCTTCGGCTGAGCCCAGAAGCCTCTGAGGATCGGTGCTTTGCATGTCGAAACAATTGCACGTTGCACAAGATTATGCAAGACACAATGGACGTGAGGTTGCAAAAGCTCTTGCGATACCGCACAGGCTTGTGCAAGCATGCAGGTATGAGCATTGCATTTGAGGGGGACTCTGCCCGCCTTGCGTTCACCAAATCCGACCGCCTTGAGAAGGCGCTGAAGGTGGGGAAGGTGACGTCGAACGAGATGGCACTGCATCTCGGCGTGTCGAGAACGACGATCTCGAACTACATCAACGGTCGAACAGAGCCCAACAAGTCGCAAATGCGCGACTGGGCGTTCAAGACAGGCGTGCCTCTAAAGTGGCTCGAAGACGGCGAGATCGCCGATGATGGGCCCGACGGCGGTGGAGGTCGTCCTGTTACGTGGCTGTAACACGTACGTATTGTGAAAGACGCGGGCTCCCCGTAACTTGACAGGACAGCTTTGCGTCGCACTGCTGAATCCTCTACACATTCAATTGCAAGGAGCAACATGAGCGTATTCGTGAAGGCCACAGCCTCGCGGTCGCGGTCTCTCAAGTCGATCCTCGGTGGCATTGCCATCGTGGGCGCGAGCGCACTCGTCCTGAGTGGCTGCGCAGCACCGGCTGAGCCCGAGACCAGCGCGGGCCCCCGCGAACCACTGACCCTCAAGATCGGTACGATCCTCCCGCAGTCGGGAACCCTCGCGTTCCTCGGCCCGCCCGAGGAGGCCGGTGTTGCACTCGCAGTCAAGGACGTCAACGACGCCGACCTGGGCATCACCATCGATGTCGAGTACCGCGACTCCGGCGACACCACCACCGACACCGCCACCGTCTCGGTGACCGACCTCCTGTCGCTCGGTGTCTCGGCGATCGTCGGCGCGGCATCCTCGGGTGTCTCGAAGACGGTCATCGACCAGATCACCGGCGCTGGCGTCGTGGAGTTCTCCCCGGCCAACACCTCGATCGACTTCACCGACTACGCGGACAACGGCCTGTACTGGCGCACCGCCCCCTCGGACGTCCTTCAGGGCGAGGTCCTCGGCAACCTGGTTGCCGACGACGGTGTCGAGGCTCTCGGCATCATCGAGCTCAACGACTCCTACGGCACCGGCCTCGCGGCCAAGCTGAAGGAGACGTACGAGGCTGCCGGCGGCAAGGTTGTCGCCGAGTCCCTCTACAACACGGGTGACACCGTCTTCACCACGCAGATCTCGGAGGTGCTGGCGGCGAACCCCGACGCCATCGCACTCGTGACCTTCGACGAGGCGAAGATCATCGTCCCCGCGCTCCGTGGCGCCGGCTACACCGGCCCGCTGTACTTCGTCGACGGAAACCTCGCTGACTACAGCGCGGACTTCGCCGCCGGTACGCTCACGGACAGCAAGGGCACCCTCCCGGGCCTCGACGTCGGCACCCTCGGTGACTTCACCGACCGCCTCCTCGAGATCAACCCCGACCTGACCGACTACAGCTACGCGGCCGAGTCGTACGACGCAGTGATCCTCATCGCCCTCGCGGCGCTGGCGGCCAACTCGACGGACGGCAAGGACATCGCCTCCAAGCTGCAGGAAGTCTCCGGCGGTTCCGGCGATGGCAAGAAGGCGACCGACTTCGCGTCGGCCGCTCAGATCATCCTCGATGGTGGAGTCGTCGACTACGACGGCTACTCCGGCCCGATCACGTTCGACGAGAACGGCGACCCGACCGAGGCCACCATCGGCATCTACCAGTACGGTGCCGACAACAAGTACACCCGCATCAACTAGTCACTAGCTGACGCAACGAAGGGCCCCGGCTTCGGCCGGGGCCCTTTCGCGTTGCCGGAGGGTGCGGCGACGGGTGCGGCGTCGGCGGTCTTCGCGACCCCGGCCGCGGCCACAGGGCGAAGGGCGCCCCGGGCTCCGGCCTCCGAGGCCGCGAGAGCGCTCCCAGGGGGCCGCAGGGCGACTCCGCAAACGCGTGAGGCCCCGGATGCTGCATCCGGGGCCTCAGGGCTTTACAGCGCCGCTCAGTCCTCGCCGAGGGTGCCGAGGTAGAGGGAGATGACCTTGGGGTCGTTGAGAAGCTCGCGGCCCGTGCCGGTGTAGGCGTCGTGGCCCTGGTCGAGCACGTAGCCGCGGTCGCAGATCTGCAGGCAGCGGCGGGCGTTCTGCTCGACCATGATGGTCGTGACGCCGGCCTTGTTGATCTCCTTGACGCGCAGGAACGCCTCGTCCTGGCGGACGGGGGAGAGGCCCGCGGAGGGCTCGTCGAGCAGCAGGACGTGCGGGCCCATCATGAGCGCGCGGCTCATGGCGACCATCTGGCGCTCGCCGCCGGAGAGCGAGCCCGCCCGCTGTCCGAAGCGCTTCTCGAGCTCGGGGAAGATCTCGGTGACGAAGGCGAGCCGCTCCTTGATGCCCTTCGGCTTCTGGAACAGCCCCATCTCGAGGTTCTCGCGGATCGTGAGGGTGGGGAACACGTTGTTGGTCTGCGGCACGAACCCGACGCCCTTGGAGACGAGCTTGTTCGCCTTGAGGCCGGTGATGTTCTCGCCCTGCAGGAGCACTTCGCCGTCGCGCACCTTCACGAGTCCGAAGATCGCCTTGAGGAGCGTGGACTTGCCGGCGCCGTTCGGGCCGATGATGCCGATCAGCTCGCCCTGGTTGGCGACGAGGGAGCAGTCGTTGAGGATGTTGACGCCCGGGAGGTAGCCCGCGGTGATCCCCTTGACGTGCACGACCGGAGTGGCGGCACTCGTGGTGGCCGCCGCAGTGTCAGGACTTGTCGTCGGCATCGAGCAGCTCCTTGATCGCGTTCACGTTTTCCTTCTCCTGCTCGGGATCCTCGCCGAGGTCCTGGTCGTGGTGGCTGCCCAGGTAGGCGTCGATCACGGCGGGGTTCGACATGACGGCGTCGGGCGGCCCCTCAGCGACGATCTTGCCCTCGGCCATGACAATCACCCAGTCCGCGATGTGGCGGACCATCTGCATGTCGTGCTCGACGAAGAGCACGGTCATCCCCTGCGTCTTCAGGTCCAGGATGTGGTCGAGCAGCGACTGCGTAAGGGCCGGGTTGACGCCGGCCATGGGCTCGTCGAGCATGACCAGCGTCGGGTCGCTCATGAGCGCCCGCGCCATCTCCAGGAGCTTGCGCTGCCCGCCCGAGAGCGACGCGGCGTAGTCCTCCGCCTTGGTGTCGAGCTTGAAGCGGGCGAGGAGGTCCATCGCCTTGGCGTCGATCTCCTCCTCCTGCTTGCGCCACAGCCACGGCAGCAGGGCGACGAACATGTTCTCGCCCTTCTGGCCCTTGGCGCCGAGCTTCATGTTGTCGAGCACGCTCAGCAGCGACAGTGCCTTGGTGAGCTGGAAGGTGCGCACCTGCCCGAGGCGGGCGACGCGGAACGAGGGGATGCCCGCGAGCGACTTGCCCATGAACGTCCACTTGCCCGTGTCGGGCTTGTCGAACCCGGTGAGCAGGTTGAAGAACGTGGTCTTGCCTGCTCCGTTCGGGCCGATGAGGGCGGTGATCGCGTTGCGGGGGATCTCGACGTGCTCGACGTCGACGGCGGTGAGGCCGCCGAACGTGCGCGTCACGTGGTCCGCGACGATGATCGGATCCTTCTTCGGCACGCCCGGGACGATCTCGCCGACGTGCAGGTCGACGCTCTTGACCGGGGAGCCCTTCGTGGGCTTGACGTCACTTGACAAAAGCCAGCTCCTTCTTGTTCCCGAAGATGCCCTGTGGTCTGAAGATGACCAATAACATCAGGACCACTCCGACGAGGATGAAGCGCGTCTGGCCGGCCTGGACGCTCGACATCCCGATCAGGTCGAACCATCCCGCGGCCTGCGCGCGGGCCACGAAGCCGGAGACCGCAGAGAGCAGCACCCAGAAGATGATCGAGCCGATGACCGGCCCGAGGATCGTCGCAGCGCCGCCGAGCAGCAGGATCGTGTAGATGAAGAACGTCAGCGTTGTCGCGTAGTTCGCCGGCACGATGGCGCGGGGGAGGATGAAGATCATTCCCGCGATGGTGCCGAAGACGCCGCCGAGGATGAGCGACTGCATCTTGTAGAAGTAGACGTTCTTGCCGAGGGCGCGCACGGCGTCCTCATCTTCGCGGATGCCCTTGACGACGCGTCCCCACGGGCTCCGCATGAGCTGCCAGGCGAGGAGGCACGCGATGATCACGATGGTCCAGGCGACGATCCGCAGCCAGAGGTCGTAGGCGTTCATCGTCCACGGGCCGAAGCCGTAGGTGCCGTCCGGGATCGGATTGAGGTCGGCGAAGCCGCCCTTGTACCCGCTCAGGCCGTCGGCGGAGCCGGTGACCGCCTCGAGCGTGTTCGTCGTGAAGATGAGGCGCAGGATCTCCGCCGCCGCGATCGTCACGATCGACAGGTAGTCGGCGCGAAGTCGCAGCGTCGGCACACCGAGTATCAGCGCGAAGATGATCGACGCCCCGATGCCCACCAGCACCGCTCCCCAGACCGGGAAGTGGAAGGTGAGGGTCGAGATGCCGTAGCCGTAGGCGCCGATGGCCATGAACCCGGCCTGGCCGAAGTTCACCAGGCCGGTGAAGCCGAAGTGGATCGCGAGGCCGAGGGCCGCGAGCGCGTAGGCCGCCGTGGTCGGGCTGATGAGCTCGACCCCGGCATTCTGAATGATCTGCCAAAAATCAACCATGTCCGGCCCCTAGCCAATTCTCTCTTTGCGGCCCAGGATGCCCTGCGGCCTGACCAACAGCACGAGGATGAGGATCACCAGCGCTCCGACGTACTTCATGTCGGACGGGATCCAGAGTGTCGAGATCTCGATGAACAGGCCCACCACGATCGAGCCGACCACCGCGCCGAACGCGGTGCCGAGACCGCCGAGCGTCACGGCCGCGAAGATCAGCAGCAGGATCTGGAAGCCCATGTCCCACGAGACGCCCGGCCGGTAGAAGGCGAACAGGATGCCGCTGAGGCCGGCGAGCGCGCCGCCGATCACCCACACGATCCGGATCACCCGGTCGACGTCGATGCCGCTGGCGGCCGCGAGGCTCACGTTGTCGCTCACCGCACGGGTCGCCTTGCCCAGGCGGGTCCGGAGCAGGAAGAACGCGACGCCGATGACCGCGAGGATCGAGATGCCCATGCTCAGGAGGTCGAGCGGCGAGAGTGAGATCGGGCCGAACTTGAGGTCAGCGCCATCCGCACCCGGAAGCTGCCGGGTCGACCCGCCGTACAGGTACTGGTACAGGTAGCGGAGCGCGAGCGACAGGCCGATGCTGACGATCATCATCGGGATGAGGCCGACGCCCTTGCGGCGCAGCGGCCGCCAGAGCCCGGCGTCGAGCACGAAGCCGAAGGCGCCGCTCAGCACGATCGCGATGATGAGGGCCGCCCACAGCGGCCACGCGAAGTCGACAGCGAAGGTCAGGGTCGCGAGCGCTCCGAACGTCACCATCTCGGCGTGCGCGAAGTTGTTGAGCCCCGTCGTGCCGAAGATCAGGGAGAGCCCGACGGCGGCCAGCGCCAGCAGGAGCCCGAAACTCAGCCCGGTGAAGAGGCGCTGGACGAACTGGTCGAAGAAGCTCGTCGTCTCCCGCACGCCGACGCCCAGGAAGTAGTTGCTGAGCGCCGTCTTCGTCGCGCCGAACTCCACCTCGCGGGTCGGCGGGATGACGACGCCGTCCTTGTCCGTGACGATGACGCCCTTCGGCAGGGTCGACTCGTCGAGTGTGATCGTGTACTTGCCGCCCTCGGGAACGCCGACGCTCCACTTGCCGTCATCGCCGGTCTTGACCTCGCCCGAGAAGCCGTTGCCGTCGACCTTGATCAGCACCCCGCCGAGGGGGTCGCCGTCGTTCTTGACGTTCCCCTTGATCTGCCACTCGGAGTCGTCGTTGATGGAGTCGGCCGAAGCAGACAGACCACCGCTGAAGGTGAGGGCGATGAGCAGCATCGCGAACAGGGCGACTAGGGCGCGTTTCCAACGCCTGTCGATCGAACCAGTGACTTCCACGGAACCTCCAAGACGGACCAGCCGGAATCGAACATCCGCGGGCTCTGGCGCATCGTCGTCGTTGACGATACTGCTGGATTGTGTCCCCTGTGTTTCGGCGGGAACACAATCCGGTCAGGCCATTATGCGCGTGGAATAGCAGTCGTGCTAACCGGTTAATATTGAGTACCGGTTTCAGTGCGGCATCCGGGCCACTATCGCTTACTTCACACAGGGATATTCATGGACCAGCCTGACCCGTTTGGATTTATCGGACTCACCTACGACGACGTGATGCTGCTGCCCGGGCACACCGACGTGATCCCGAGCGAGGCGGACACGTCGTCGCGCCTCACGCGCCGCATCCGCGTGGCGTCCCCGCTGCTCTCCGCGGCCATGGACTCGGTCACCGAGTCGCGCATGGCGATCGCGATGGCGCGCAACGGCGGCATCGGCATCCTGCACCGCAATCTCTCGATCGAGGACCAGGCTGCGCACGTCGACAAGGTCAAGCGCAGCGAGTCGGGCATGATCACCAACCCGGTGACGACGACTCCGGATGCCACGGTCGCCGAGGTCGACGCGATCTGCGGCCAGTTCCGCGTGTCGGGCCTGCCGGTGGTCGAGGGCGACGGCCGTCTCGTGGGAATCATCACGAACCGGGACATGCGCTTCGTCTCCCCGTTCGAGAAGTCCACGACCCTCGTGCGCGACGTCATGACGTCGAAGGGGCTCATCACCGCCCCGGAGGGCATCGACCCCGACTCCGCGGTCGCGATCTTCGCGCAGCACAAGATCGAGAAGCTCCCTCTTATCGACGCGCAGGGGCGCCTCACCGGCCTCATCACCGTCAAGGACTTCGAGAAGACCGAGAAGTACCCGAATGCAACGAAGGACGACGAGGGCCGGCTGCGTGTGGGCGCGGCGATCGGCTTCTTCGGCGACGCCTGGGACCGCGCCGGCGCACTACGCGACGCGGGTGTGGACGTCATCGTCGTCGACACGGCCAACGGCGACTCGGCAGGCGTGCTCGACATCATCAAGCGGCTGAAGGGCGACAGCGCGTTCAGCGCGATCGACATCATCGGCGGCAACGTCGCGACCCGGTCCGGCGCGCAGGCGCTCGTGGACGCGGGCGCCGATGCCGTGAAGGTGGGCGTCGGCCCGGGCTCGATCTGCACGACGCGCGTCGTGGCGGGGGTCGGCGTTCCGCAGGTGACCGCGGTGTACGAGGCATCCCTCGCCGCTCGCGAGAGCAACATCCCCGTGATCGCCGACGGCGGCCTGCAGTACTCGGGCGACATCGCCAAGGCACTCGTGGCGGGCGCCGAGACCGTCATGCTCGGCTCGCTCCTCGCCGGCACGGACGAGAGCCCCGGCGACCTCATCTTCGTCAACGGCAAGCAGTTCAAGAGCTACCGCGGGATGGGATCCCTCGGGGCCCTCCAGACCCGCGGCAAGAAGACCTCCTACTCCCGCGACCGCTACTTCCAGGCGGACGTGCCGTCGGACGAGCAGCTCATCGCCGAGGGCATCGAGGGCCAGGTGCCGTACCGCGGCCCGGTCGGCTCCGTGGTCTACCAGCTCCTCGGCGGCCTGCGCCAGTCGATGTTCTACACCGGCGCGCGCACGATCGACGAGCTGCGGATGAAGGGCAAGTTCGTGCGCATCACCGCGGCGGGGCTCAAGGAGTCGCACCCGCACGACATCCAGATGGTGGTCGAGGCGCCGAACTACCGCGGGTAGGCCGCCGGCCCCGGCCCGCTGCCGCCCGCCGACTGCTGCTCCCGCCCCGCCCGCCGATCCGGAGGACGCCACGCCGCGATCCAGGCCGCGCGCCCAGGACGGACGGCGCGCCGTCCTCCGCAACGGAGCCGGGCGGTCGCGCGCGCCGGTCCTCCACAGCCGCTGATGCCCTGGCCCGTGTACTGCTCGGACCCTGGGCGCTTCGTGACGCGCTAGCTCCCGCAGGATTGACCCACTCGGGTCGAGACGGGAGCGGAACATGAAGGCAATGAGGGCTCGGCTGCTGGCCGAGCGCGGCGCGGCGACGGCGGAGTACGCGGTCGCGACGCTGGCGGCGGTCGGCTTCGCCGGCCTGCTGGTGGTGATCCTGCGGTCGGAGGAGGTGCGCGGCATGCTCACCGACGTCGTGCGCCAGGCACTCACCCTGCCCGGATGACCTCGGGCGAGCGCGGGGGCGTGACCGCGGAGCTCGCGGTCGCGCTCCCCGCTGTGGTGATCCTGCTAGCGACGTGCCTGTCCGGAATCGCGGTGGCGGGGCAGCAACTGCGGGTTCAGGATGCCGCGGCTCTTGCCGCGCGCACCCTCGGGCGCGGCGGCGACCCGCACGCCCTCGCCTCTCGCCTCCTGCCCGGCGCGCAGGTCATCCCGAGCGCGGACGGCGACCTCGCCTGCGTCACGGTCGCCCTCCCGGCCCGCGGCCTCCCGATCACGCTCACGGCCCGGTCGTGCGCGCTGGACGCCGGGAGGTGAGTGGTCGCGGGCCTCGTGCCGTGAGCGCCGGAGGGGACGATCGCGGCGCGGGCACGGTCGTCGCGCTCGGGCTCGGCCTGGGCATCCTCGCGGCCACCATGCTTGCCGTGCCCCTCTTCTCTGCGCTCGCTGCACGGCACGCCGTGACGGGTGCGGCGGACGCCGCGGCACTCGCCGGAGCCGATGCGGCGAGCGGCCTCGTGTCCGGGTTTCCGTGCGAGGTCGCGGCGCGGGTGGCGCTGGCGAACGGCGCCATAGTCGAGAGCTGCCGGGTCGACGGGCTGGTCGTGACGGTCTCGGTCGGGCGCACCGTCCTGGGTTTGTCCCTGAGCGAATGGGCCTCTGCCGGTCCGGCGGGTTCCGCCCCCGATTAGGCAGAGGCGTGGTTCTGGTGTGTATGGTGTCGCTGACGGAGGTCAACCGTGCTCCGTACCTTTACTTAGGAGTGTTGTGCCCGTGAAGCTCGTCATCGTCGAGTCGCCGACCAAGGCCAAGACGATTGCCCAGTACCTGGGCGAGGGCTACGAGGTCCAGTCGTCCGTCGGACACATCCGCGACCTCATCGAACCCAAGAACCTCCCCGCCGAGCTCAAGAAGGGCTCGCTCGGCAAGTTCTCTGTCGACGTCGAGAACGGGTTCGAGCCGTACTACGTGGTCTCCGACGCGAAGAAGAAGACCGTCGCCGATCTGAAGCGGGCACTGAAGAACGCGGACGAGCTCTTCCTCGCCACTGATGAGGACCGCGAGGGCGAGGCCATCGCGTGGCACCTGCTGCAGGAGCTGAAGCCGAAGGTTCCCGTGAAGCGCATGGTGTTCCACGAGATCACGAAAGACGCCATCCAGCACGCCATCGAGAACCCGCGCGAGCTCGACACGGCGCTCGTCGATGCACAGGAGACCCGGCGCATCCTCGACCGCCTCTACGGCTACGAGGTCTCGCCCGTGCTGTGGCGCAAGGTCGGGCCCGGTCTGTCGGCCGGCCGTGTGCAGTCAGCGGCCACCCGGCTCGTCGTCGACCGGGAGCGCGAGCGCCTGGCGTTCGTCACCGCCGCGTACTGGGACCTCATCGCCCAGTTCACCCCGAAGGGCGACAAACAGGACTTCGAGTCCCGCCTGGTGCGCCTCGACGGCAAGCGCATTGCGGCGGGCCGCGACTTCGACGACCGCGGAAACCTCAAGGGCGATGCGATCGTCGTGGACGAGGCCGCGGCCGAGTCGCTGGCCACGGCCCTGCGCGACCCGAGCGTTCCGATCACCGTCACGAGCGTCGAGTCCAAGCCGTACACGCGGCGGCCGGCCGCTCCGTTCACCACCTCGACCCTACAGCAGGAGGCCGGCCGCAAGCTGCGGTTCTCCGCGCGGCAGACGATGAGCGTGGCCCAGTCGCTCTACGAGAACGGCTACATCACCTATATGCGCACCGACTCCGCCACGCTCTCGCAGCAGGCGATCGACGCGGCGCGCACCCAGGCCCGCAAGCTCTACGGCCCCGAGACGGTGCCGGACGCCCCGCGCGTCTACGCCGGGAAGAGCAAGAACGCGCAGGAGGCGCACGAGGCGATCCGCCCCTCGGGCGACACCTTCCGCACGCCGAGCGAGCTGCAGCCGGTGCTGCGCGGCAACGACTGGAAGCTCTACGACCTGATCTGGAAGCGCACAGTCGCGTCGCAGATGGCGGACGCTAAGGGCTCGACGGCCTCCATCACCATCGGCGCCGGCCCCACGAGCACGGGGTCCATCGCCGAGTTCGTCGCGACGGGCACCATCATCACGTTCCGCGGCTTCATGCACGCGTACGAGGAGTCGCAGGACGAGGAGCGCAACGAGACCTCCGAGGCGAAAGAGGCCAAGCTGCCTCCGCTCACCGAGGGGCAGTCGCTGAACCTGGTCGATGTCGAGGCCAAGGGGCACGAGACATCCGCGCCCCCTCGCTACACCGAGGCGAGCCTCGTGAAGACGCTCGAGGAACTGGGTATCGGGCGCCCGTCGACGTACGCGTCGATCATCTCCACGATCATCGACCGCGGCTACGTGACTCCGCGCGGCCAGGCCCTCGTGCCCAACTGGATAGCCTTCTCCGTGGTGCGCCTGCTGGAGGAGTACTTCGCCGACCTCGTCGAGTACGGCTTCACCGCCGGCATGGAGGACGACCTCGACCGCATCGCCGGAGGTGAGGCGGACCGCGTCGAGTGGCTCACCGGCTTCTACTTCGGCAGCACCAACCACCGGGGCCTGCGCACCGTCATCGACAATCTCGGCGAGATCGACGCTCGCGAGATCAACTCGATCCGCATCGCAGACGACGTGACGCTGCGCATCGGCAAGTACGGCCCCTACCTCGAGGCGCCGGGCGAGACCCCGGAGACCCCGCGCCGCGTCAACATCCCGCAGGACCTGGCTCCGGATGAGCTCACCGCCGAGAAGGCACGCGAGCTGATCAACGCGCCGGTGGTGGGCGACCGCGTCATCGGCGTCAACCCGGAGAACGGCAAGGAGATCGTCGCGAAGGACGGCCGGTTCGGCCCCTACGTCACCGAGCTCGAGCCGGAGCCCGAGCCGGTCGAGCCCGAGTACGTGCTCGACAAGAAGACCGGCGAGCTCAAGGAGAAGAAGGTGAAGAAGCCCGTGGCCGTGAAGCCGCGCACGGCCTCCATCTTCAAGTCCATGGATCTCGCGACCATCGACCTCGACACCGCACTGGCCCTACTCTCCCTTCCCCGCGTCGTGGGAGTCGACCCCGAGAGCGGCACCGAGATCCTCGCGCAGAACGGCCGCTACGGCGCCTACCTCAAGCGCGGCACCGACACCCGCTCGCTCGTGAGCGAGGACGACATCTTCGCGATCGACCTCGCCGGGGCGCTCGAGCTGTACTCGCAGCCCAAGTACGGCAACCGTGCGGCGTCGAGCGCGCTCGCCGAGTTCGCCGAGGACCCGGTGAGCGGCAAGCCGATAAAGATCAAGGACGGCCGGTTCGGCGCCTACGTGACCGACGGCACGACCAACGCGACGATCCCGCGCGGGGAGCAGATCGAGGACATCGACTACGACCGCGCCGTGCAGCTGCTCGCGGACAAGCGCGCCAAGGGCCCCGCCAAGCCCAAGGCGAAGGCGGCCCCGAAGCGCAAGGCGCCCGCGAAGAAGGCACCGGCGAAGAAGGCTGCCTCCTAGTGGAACAGCGGGCCGGCCTGTTCATCACCCTCGAGGGCGGCGACGGGTCGGGCAAGTCGACGCAGTCGGCGCGCCTCACCGGCTGGCTGACGGATGCCGGGCACGCGGTCGTCGTGACGCGCGAGCCCGGCGGCACCTCCCTCGGGCTCGAGTTGCGCGACATCGTGCTGCACCGCCGCGGCGAGATCGCCCCTCGAGCGGAGGCGCTCCTCTACGCCGCTGACCGCGCCCACCACATCGCCACCGTCGTGCGCCCCGCGCTCGACCGGGGCGAGATCGTGGTGCAGGACCGCTACATCGACTCGTCAGTCGCCTATCAGGGCGCCGGCCGGGTGCTCGACGGCGACGAGGTGCGCGGCATCTCACTGTGGGCCACCGAGAACCTGCTTCCCGACCTCACCGTCCTCCTCGACCTGCACGAGGCCGACGGCCGCGACCGCATGGCCGAGCGCACCAAGTACGACCGGCTCGAGGCCGAGAAGAGCGACTTCCACGCGAGGGTGCGCGCCGGATACCTCGCGCTCGCCGCCGCGGAGCCGGAGCGGTTCCTCGTGCTCGACGCCACGCTGCCGATCGACGAGCTCGCTGCGGCAATCCGCGAGCGCGTCGAGTCGCTGCTCGCGGCACAGGCTGGTTGAGTAGTGCGCTCTGGCGCGCGTATCGAAACCCGGTGGGTTGAGTAGTGCGCTCTGGCGCGCGTATCGAAACCGGAGTTCGGGGTTGGGGTTTCGATACGGCCGCGGGCGGCCTACTCAACCCGCCGGGTTTCGATACGGCCGCGGGCGGCCTACTCAACCAGCTTCTCGTCAGCGCCCTGCTTTAGGCTGTGCCCATGGCCGCTGTATGGGACGAACTGACCGGGCAGGCCGATGCCATCGCGGTCGTCGAGGCCGCGGCATCCGCATCGGCGCTCGGGGGCAGTGACGACTCGTCGATGACTCACTCGTGGCTCATCACGGGGCCGCCCGGGTCCGGCCGCTCGAACCTCGCCTACGCGTTCGCGACCGCGCTGCTGAGCCCCGGCACCCCCGAGGGCGACGCCGCGGCGGCGCGCCAGGTCGCGGCCCGCACCCACCCCGACCTCGGGGTGCTCGCGACCGAGCGCGTGATCATCCCCATCGAGGATGTGCGCCAGCTCGTCGCCACGAGCCAGTTCTCGCCGAGCGTCGGCCGCTACCGCGTCATGATCATCGAGGATGCCGACCGCATGGCCGAGCGGACCTCCAACGTCCTCCTCAAGGCCCTGGAGGAGCCGCCGCCGCGCACGGTGTGGATACTCTGCGCGCCGAGCGAGGCCGACCTCATCCCCACGATCCGCTCGCGCGTGCGCACCGTGCGGCTGCGCGTGCCCGACATCGCCGAGGTCGCCGAGCTGCTCGAGCGGCGCGACGGGGTGGACTCCGCGATCGCCCTCCGCGCGGCCCGTGAGGCCCAGTCGCACATCGGCATGGCCCACCGGCTGGCGACCAACGCCGAGGCGCGCGCGCGGCGCGAGCGCACGCTCGACATCGCGCTGGGCATCCGCTCGGTCTCCGGCGCCGTGCTCGCCGCGGTCGCGCTCCTCGATCTCGCGAAGGCCGACGCCGAGGCGATCACCGAGGAGAAGGACGCGGAGGAGCGCGATGCGGCCATGCGGTCGCTCGGCATCGAGCCCGGGGGCACGATCCCGCCGGCGCTCCGCAGCCAGCTCAAGGCCCTCGACGAGGACCAGAAGCGCCGCGCAACCCGCAGCCTGCGCGACGGCATCGACCGCATCATGGTCGACCTGCTCTCGCTGTACCGCGACATCCTGCTCATCCAGCTCGGCGTGCCGGGGGAGCCGATCAACGTGCGTATCCTCGACCGCCTCGAGTCCGCGGCATCCGGCTGCACGCCTGTTGACACGCTCGCAACGATGGATGCGATAGCGACCGCGCGCGAGCGCATCGAGAGCAATGTCGCGCCGGCGCTCGCCCTCGAGGCCATGCTCGTCACCGCCATCCGCACCGGGAGAAACTCATGAAGCACCGGCCGCTCGTCGCCATTGCGCTCGCCGCCGCCGTGATGCTCCCGCTCAGCGGCTGTGTCTCCTGGTTCCTCCCACCCACCTCCGGCGCGAGCGCGACCTCGTCGCCCACCGGGGAGGACGTCGCCGCCGACCTCAAGCCGTTCTACGACCAGGTGCTCGTCTGGAAGGACTGCCAGGGCGGCATGCAGTGCACGACCGCGAAGGCGCCGCTCGACTGGGCAAAGCCGACCGCGGGCAAGATCGAGCTCGCACTCATCCGCCAGCCCGCCCAGGGGAACCGTCTCGGCTCGCTGCTCGTGAACCCGGGCGGCCCCGGCGGGTCGGGCTACGACTTCATCAAAGACAGCGTCGACTACGCCACGGATGCCCGCCTCCAGTCCAGCTTCGACATCGTCGGCTTCGACCCCCGCGGCGTGAACCGCTCCACCCCGGTGAAGTGCTACAAGAACCCCGCCGAGCTGGACGCCTACCTGTACGACATCTACCCGGGCGTCCCCGGCAGCGACGAGTGGCTGGCCGCCGCGAACAAGACCATGAAGACGTTCGGGGAGCGCTGCCTCGAACTCACGGGCCCGCTGCTCGGAGACGTCGACACCCCGAGCGCCGCCCGCGACCTCGACATGCTGCGCGCCGCGCTCGGCGACAAGAAGCTCAACTACCTCGGCTACTCCTACGGCACCCTGCTCGGCCAGGTCTACGCGGAGCTGTTCCCCGACAAGACGGGAAGGCTCGTGCTCGACGGCGCGGTGGACCCCGCGGCGAGCGACTTCGACGGCACCGCCACCCAGGCGAAGGGCTTCGAGAGCGCGCTGAGGGCCTTCCTGGCGGACTGCTCGAAGCAGAGCGACTGCCCGTTCTCCGGCTCGGTCGACGACTCCATGCTCGAGATCCGCGCGCTGCTCGACAGCCTCGACGCGAGCCCGCTCTCCAACCCCGACGACGGCCGCAAACTGGGCAGCAGCGCGATGTTCACGGCGATCATCCTGCCGCTCTACAACGCCGACAACTGGATGTACCTCCGGCAGCTGTTCACCGGCGTCAAGCAGGGCGACGCCACCTACGCGTTCCAGCTCGCCGACAGCTACAACGGCCGCAACCCCGACGGCACCTACGCCGACAACCAGACCGAGGCGTTCATCGCGATCAACTGCCTCGACGCGCACGGCGACGGCAACGTCGAGCAGATGCGCGCCGAAGCGGCAGAACTCACGAAGATAGCGCCCGTCTTCGGCCCGCAGATGTCGTGGGGCGGCACGGGATGCCCGAACTGGCCGGTCCCGCCGAAGCGCGACCGCGTCCCGATCGTGGCCGCGGGGTCCGCCGACATCCTCGTGATCGGCACGACCAACGACCCTGCCACCCCGTACACCTGGGCGCAAACGGTCGCCTCGACACTCGAGCACGGGCACCTCATCACCTTCACGGGCGAGGGGCACACCGCGTACAACAAGTCGAACTCCTGCGTGAACGACGCGGTCGACGACTACTTCGTGAACGGGACGGTCCCCTCCTCCGATCCGAGGTGCTGATGCCCCGAGCCCGAGCGCCCCGCTAGGCTCGGCTCGTGACCACGGCAAACACAGTCCTTTCGCGCGCCCCGTTCGTCG
The DNA here is from genome assembly GCF_058809925.1 of Rhodoglobus sp. GW821-FHT12B09. Taxonomy (NCBI): domain Bacteria; kingdom Bacillati; phylum Actinomycetota; class Actinomycetes; order Micrococcales; family Microbacteriaceae; genus Rhodoglobus; species Rhodoglobus sp. GW821-FHT12B09. The sequence continues at coordinate 75,245 of NZ_JBXATB010000004.1, forward strand.
CCGCCGCGACAGCTTTCGTCCTGCTCCTCTCGGGCTGCTTCTTCGGCGGCTCCCGGCCCGAGGTGGTGCCCGACTCGGATGCGCCGACCGCCCTCGCGCCGTACTACACGCAGAAGGTGACCTGGAAGGCGTGCGGCGACGGCGCGGAGTGCGCCACGGTGATCGCCCCCATGGACTGGGCGAACCCCTCGCCGGAGACCGACATCACGCTCACCATGGCGCGGCATCAGGCCAAGGGCACCAAGCTCGGCTCGCTGTTCGTGAACCCGGGCGGCCCCGGGGCGTCCGGCTACGACCTCGTCCACGATGATGTCGATTTCGCAGTGGATAGCGCGCTGCAGCAGAACTTCGACGTGATCGGGTGGGATCCGCGGGGAGTCGGGCGCTCGACGCCCGTCACCTGCTACGACGGGCCGGAGCTCGACCAGTACATCTACGGCCTGCCGGTCAACCCGATCGGCACGCCCGAGTGGCTCGCCGAGGTCACGCAGTCGTCGATCGACTTCGGCCAGGCCTGCCTCGAGAACACCGGCCCGGTGCTGCAGTTCATCGACACCCAGAGCACCGTGCACGACCTCGACATGCTCCGGTCCATCGTGGGTGACCGGAAGCTCAACTACCTCGGCTACTCCTACGGGAGCGACATCGGCTCGTACTACATCGAGAACTTCCCCGAGAAGGTCGGCCGCATCGTCCTGGACGGCGCCACCGACTCGTCGATCTCCGTCTTCGAGGTCGGGCTCGTGCAGACCGCCGGCTTCCAGCTGGCCCTCGGGAACTACCTCACGGCGTGCCCCGACATGTTCGACGACTGCCCCTTCCAAGACGGTAAGGATGCCGCGCTCGCGACTATCCGCGGCCTCTACGACCGCTACGACGCGAACCCCGTCGCGGCACCCGACGGCCGCATGATGGATGCCGGCGTGCTCGACACCGCCATGAGCATGGCCCTCTACTCCGAGGACTCGTGGAGCTACCTCAACGACCTGTTCTCCGAGGCCGAAGCCGGGCAGACCGACACGGCGTTCTTCCTCTCGGACTACTACTACAGCCGCGACACCGACGGCACGTACGCGGACAACTCGTTCGAGGCATTCATCGCGATCTACTGCGTGGACTACCCGGTCGAGGCCGATCCGGCCGTCCTCGCCGACCAGAACGTGCAGCTGCAGGCCGCCTCGCCGACGACCTACCGCGGCTACCCGCCGGTGGGCGACCTCACGTGCGCGAACTGGCCGTACAAGTACACCGGCCCGCCGCTCACCGAGCTCACGGGCAAGGGAGCGCCCGACGTCCTGATCGTCTCCACGACCGGCGACCCCGCGACTCCGTACCAGTGGGGTGTCGCGCTCTCCGAGCAGCTCGAGAGCGCCCACCTCATCACCTACAACGGCGAGGGCCACACCGCGTACAACAAGTCGAACTCGTGCGTCGACGACGCCGTGGACGACTACTTCGTGAAGGGCACGGTGCCGTCCTCCGACCCCAACTGCTGATCCGGCGCAATATTGCACTCTGTGCAAGAATGGTGATGTGACAACCACCGACCTGACCGGGCTGGGCCTTCGCGAGCGAAAGCGCCTCGCAACGCGGCGTGCCATCCAGGTCGCGGTGCTGGAGCTGCTGGCCGAGCGCGGGTTCGACGGCGTCACGGTCGACGAGATCAGCAGGCTGGCGGACGTCTCGCCGCGCACCTTCTTCAACTACTTCGCCTCCAAAGAGGAGGCCATGCTGGGGGACTCCCCGGAGCTGCCCGACCAGAGGGTGATCGACGAGTTCCTCGTCGGTCGGGGGAGCGTGCTCGACGACCTCGTCACGGTGCTCCGGCACGCCGGCGACAAGTCAACATCGGACGCCGAGATGCTCCACCTGAGGCACCAGCTCCTCAAGCAGTTCCCCCAGCTGTTCGCTATGCGGATGGCGAGCATGCGCGCGTTCGAGGAGAGCGTGGGCGAGATCGTCGCCCTGCGCCTCGGTCGGGACGAGCCCGCACTCGCGGCCGACGCCGATCGACTCAGCAGCAAGGCCCGTCTCATCACCCTTGTCGCCTTCGCGACGATGCGCCACGCGTGGACCTGCTGGGCGCACAGCGAGGCCTCGACCTTGCTCACGGACCAGCTCGACGAGTCTTTCGCGGAACTCAAGTCCCTGTTTGCGTCCGAGCCCGCCTGAACTTCGGCTAAGCTTTCATGCTGTGCCTCGGGAAACCGGGCCCGCCGCCCTAGCTCAGTCGGTAGAGCATCTCACTCGTAATGAGAAGGTCAAGAGTTCGATTCTCTTGGGCGGCTCTGTATATATGGCGCGATCTTCGCACGCTCAGATCGACGCGTTCGTCACGAGCCGGAGTGCATCGGCGCGTTTGTCACGAGCCGGCGTCCTCCGGCGCGGTCGTCACGTGCTGGCTCAGATCGACGCGTTCGTCACGAGCCGGGCCGGCCGCCGAATTGTCCCCCTTAGTGCGGACATCCGGCGCGATCTGTGCCCCCAGTGTGCGGGTGAACTCGATGGTTTGTACCCCCATTTCCTTGCCGGGTACCCCGAGCCGCCCTACGTTGGTCGCGAAGACACAACTGCACGGGGGTACTGATGAAGAGGATCGCGTTTCTCGCGACGCTCTTCACAGCCGTGCTCGTCGTCGTCCTCCCCTTCGTCGGTGGAGGCGGGCCGGGGCTCACGTCCCAGGCGGTGGCCGATTCGGGTTCGGCCACCCCGCTGCTCGCCTCGATGACGTTGCCGGCTAACGCGCCGGTGGTCGAAGCGCCTCGGGTGGCGCTCGCGACCACCGTGCGCGTGACCGACGAGTACGCCGCAGCCCAGGCCGCCGCGGCCGCAGAGGCGCTCACGCAGGACTGGGAGCACATCGCGCAGAAGCCCGTGCCCAAGCCTGTTCCTGTGGTGCTGGATGACGGTTCGCTTAACCCTGACCGCCGCGCTCAGCTCGCAGACCAGGGTCTCAGCTGCCCCGGTGACGCGGGCGGCGGAGTGGGCGGCGCACCCAGCGCCTACTCGGCCCAGGGTGTCGCTGGCACGACCTCGGACGACCTGGCCTCGTTCGTCTACACGTACAACGCGATCCGCCTCGAGAACTGCCTCGAGCCCATCCCGTATGGAAACTTCTACTACGACTCCTGCATGGAGGCGCGCCTCTTCTGGATGGCCGAGTCGCCCAGCCCCGACCCGGCCGACGCCTGGGGCCACATGGGCTCCGTGCGCAGTGACGGGGTGCCGAGCGTCGGCTGCGACGGCAACCTCGCGGGCGGCTCGGGCAACACCGGCGCGACAGTCGCCAGCAAGTGGTGGTACTCGCTCGATCACCGGGCCTCGCTGTACCGGCCCGGGGATGATGTATCTGGTGCGTGCATCGCCTTTGCGATGACCCACGGCGGCATCGACGAGCCCTACGACTTCACCCGCGCCGCCGCCCGCTGGACGTGGTGCTAGCTCCGACCTCGAAGGCAGCCGCCCCGAGTATCATGGCCGGGTGACGGATTCGAACGACCAGCCGACCGAGGTGTTCAGCCGTCGCGCGGCGCGCGGGGGCACGACGAAAGCCCCGTCATCCGGAGGTCCCGTCGCCAGCATGCGCGCCGTCATCGCGAAGCACCCGACGGCCTGGTTGTTCTCGGCGCTCGGCGTCGTCTTCCTCCTTCTCGCGACGGGAGCCCTGTTCGCCGGCATCGCGTCGGGCTCGGGCAAGGCCGAGGCGGTTCCTCTCCCGACGGAGAGCGCGCCGCCGCCCCGCCCGCAACCGAGCGCCGTGCCCGCCGGCACGCACCTGCGAACGTGCTCCATCGCCAGCGCCGCCGCCCTCCCGAACCTCGGAACGCTCGCGGCCTCGGTGATCAACGCCAGCACGGGCGAGGTCCTCTTCGACCGAGGCGGTGCGACTGGCGCGCCGCCCGCCAACGTGAGCCAGCTGCTCACGGCCGCCAGCGCGATCAAGATCCTCGGCGCCAGCACGCAGCTCTCCACCCGGGTCATCGACGGCTCATCGCCGGGCTCGATCGTGCTCGTGGGCGGCGGCGACCCCACCCTCGCGACCACGTCCGACAGCTTCTACGAGGGCGCCCCGCTCATCGCCGACCTCGCGAGCAAGGCGATGGCGGCGTACACCGCGAAGCACCCGGCCGACCCCATCACGCAGATCGTGCTCGACACCTCGCTGTGGAACGCCTCCGACAACTGGGACCCGTCGTGGCCGTCATCGGAGCGCGCCAACGGCTACATGTCGTTCATCACACCCCTCATGGTCGACGGCGATCGTGACGACCCGACGAACAGTGAGAGCGCCCGCGGCGAGGACCCGATCATGCGGGCCGCGCAGGCCTTCGCCGACGCCGCCCACCTGACGGGCGTATCCTTCTCCACCGGTACCGCGATCGGCTCGACCGTGCTCGCCGAGGTCAAGTCGCAGCCGGTCAGCACCCTCGTCGGCCAGATGCTGCTCAGCGGCGACAACACCCTCGCCGAGATGCTCGCGCGCGTGATGTCCAAGAAGGCGCAGTTCGACGGCTCCTCCGCCTCCATCGCCCAGATGATCCCCGCCACGATGAAGGACCTCGGGCTCGACACCGCCGGCCTCGTGAGCGTGGACGGCTCCGGCGAGAGCCCCAACAACCTCGTCCCCCCGAAGCTCATCGCCCAGCTGCTCGTGAAGATCAAGGCGAACGAGGCCGACCTGGGCACGATCTACTCCGGGATGCCCGTGGCAGGCGAGTCCGGGAATCTCTACGACCGCTTCTCGGGCGACAATGCCGCCGCGAGCGGCAAGGTCGTCGGGGTGACGGGCTGGATCACCAACGAGCGATCACTGGCGGGCATCATCAACGCGGCGGACGGCACCGCCCTGGCCTTCGCCTTCTACGGGCTGGGCGAGGTCATCTCGACCGATACCAAGGAAGCGCTCGACACCCTGGCCACCGCCGCGTTCACGTGCGGCAACAACCTCTCCAACAACTGACCGGAGGCATCCCGTGACGTCTGCGCTGTTCATCATCGACGTGCAGAACGACTTCACCGAGGGCGGGGCGCTGGGTGTTGGCGGGGGCGCCGCCGTGGCGGCGGGGATCGCGCGGCTATTGGCCGGGCATCCCGACCGCTATGACTACGTGTTTGCCTCGCGCGACTGGCACGACGCGGACAATGACAACGGCGGGCACTTCTCCCCGTCGCCGGACTTCGTGGACACCTGGCCTCCGCACTGCGTCGCCGGGACCGCCGGGGCCGAGTACCACCCGGCGCTGGACCCGTCCGTGTTCGACGTGCACGTGCGCAAGGGGCAGGGCAAGCCCGCGTACTCGATCTTCGAGGGCACCACGGACGGCGGTGAGACCGTGCCCGCCGCGCTCGACCGGCTCGGGATCACGGAGGTCGACGTCGTGGGCATCGCGACCGACTACTGCGTGCTCGCGTCGGCGCTCGACGCGCTCGACTCGGGCCGGAGCGTCCGAGTGCTCACGGACCTGGTGGCGGGCGTCGCGCCCGAGAGCAGCGCTGCCGCACTGGAGCGGCTGGACGCCGCGGGCGCCCGCATCGTCTGAGCCGACGGGCTCCTGAGCCGGCCGTCCTCGCGCGAACCATCGCCGCAGAGGGGAGAATGGGCAGATGCCGTCATCCGATTCGGGCACCGACCTCGGCGAGTTCGTCGAGGTCGCCCCGCCGCCCGCGCGCGGCCCCCTCGTCCGCCTGCTGCTCTCGCTGCTGACCGCGGGCCTCGTCCTCGGCGTGGTGGTGGTCATCGGCAGCTGGCTGTTCGGCACCTTTGCGCAGACCGAGCAGGGGCTGTGCCGCATCACCTGGGCGCCGTGCACCGAGCTCTCCGCCGCTAGCGTCGAGCAGCTCTCCGGGGTCGATCTGCCCGAGGGCACCGAGGTGGTCTCCGGCTACGCGCAGGAGCTCGGCACCCTGACGGAGTTCCGCGCGGAGGTCGTGCTCCCGGAGGGCGGGCGCGTCACGATGTCGAACGCCTACCAGGAGGCCGCCGCCCTCGACCCGGTGCCCGCTGCCGCCCGTGATCTCTCCCAGGCGCGGTACTGGCAGAAGCCGGTGGAGGACGCGGAGGGCTACGCCGTCGCCGTCACCGGCGCCCGTGCCGACGGCCGCGAGGTGATCGTGTTCGACGAGCGACAGGTTCCCACGAACCGGTGATCATCCCCGTGACCGACCTGGCCGACCCGCGCCTCGCCGACTACTCGCACCGGACCGATGTCGCCCTCAAGAAGGCCCGCGGCACGGAGCACGGCATCTACCTCGCCGAGTCTGCCCTCGTGCTGTCGCGGGCGCTGCGTGCCGGGCACGTCCCGCGCTCGGTGCTCGCCCTGGGCGGCACGGCCGAGGAGGCGGTGGCCCTCGTGGGGGAGGACGTGCCCGTGTTCTCCGGGCCCGGCGAACTGCTCGCCGAGCTTACCGGGTACGAACTGCACCGCGGTCTGATCGGGTCGATGAACCGTCCGGCCCTGCCGAGCGTGAGTGCGCTGATCCGGGATGCCCGCCGCATCGTCATCCTCGAGAACGTCGCCGACCCGACGAACGTGGGGGCGATCTTCCGCTCCGTGGCCGCGATCGGCGCCGACGCCGTGCTCGTCACGCCTCGCTGCTCCGACCCGTTCTACCGCCGCGCGATCCGGGTCTCGATGGGCACGGTGCTCCAGGTGCCGTGGACGCGACTGGGCGAGTGGGATGCCGCGCGCACTGAGCTCGCGGGCTTCCATGTTGCGGCACTCGCCCTGGCCGACGGCGCCGTTCCCCTGCGCGAGTTCGCCGCGGCCGCGCCCGAGCGGGTGGCCCTCGTCCTGGGTGCCGAGGGGGAGGGGCTCACGCCCGAGGCGCTCGCCGTCGCCGACACGGTCGTGACGATCCCGATGCGGCACGGCATCGACTCGCTCAACGTCGCCGCGACTGCCGCCGTGGCGATGTGGGCGCTCGCGGGTTGAGTAGGCCGCCCGCGGCCGTATCGAAACCCGGTGGGTTGAGTAGGCCGCCCGCGGCCGTATCGAAACCTACTTAGCCCGCACCGAGTTGTTGCGCGCGTCGTGCGTCAGCTCGACCAGCCCGAGCTTCTCGAGCAGGGGCGGCAGGTACATCCCGAACCTGCCGCGGTAGCCCTTGCGCAGGCCGTACCAGCCGCCCACCGGGTTGCTCTCGGAGCGGCCCCACGCCTCGACCGTGCCCTCCGCGGCGGGCTTGTTCTCGTCCGCGGCGCCGAGCTGCACCCAGTCGCCCTGCTCGCGCAGCCATGCGGCGAGGTCCTCGATGGCGCGCACCTGGTACTTGAGCGTCGTGGACCCCACCACGCAGACGAGCTCGTCGCCGTCGCGATACATCGTGTAGCTCGAGCTGCCGGGGGCGGTCACGAGCTCCCAGGGGTCGTCCTTCGTGCCAGCTTCCATGGGGTCACCGTACCCCTGCGGGCTGCGTCACACCAGCAGCTGGTGCTTCGCGAGCTGCTTGTACAGCGGGGTGGTCTTGACCAGCTCGGAGTGCGTGCCGACGCCGACCACGCGGCCGTGGTCGAGCACCACGATCTGGTCGGAGTCGACCACCGTCGACAGCCGGTGCGCGATCACGATGAGGGTGCGGTTCTCGGCCACGGCGTCGATAGCCTCGCGCAGCATCTGCTCGTTGAGCCCGTCGAGCGACGAGGTCGACTCGTCGAGCAGCAGGATCGGCGGCGCAGCGAGGAGGGTGCGCGCGATCGCGAGGCGCTGGCGCTCGCCGCCGGAGAGCATCACTCCGTCTTCGCCGACCGCCGCGTCGAGGCCCTTCTCGTTGCGCTCGAGCACCTCGGTGAGGTTGACGGCCGCGAGCACCGCGACGCACTGCTCGTCCGTGGCATCCGGAGCGCTCAGCAGGAGGTTCTGGCGGATGCTCCCCGCGAGCACGGGGGCGTCCTGCTCCACGTACCCGATCTGCGAGCGCAGGTCGGTGCGGTCGAGGCCGCGGATGTCGATGCCGCCGAGGCGCACCACGCCCGACGTGGGGTCGTAGAACCGCTCGATGAGCGCGAGGATCGTGCTCTTGCCGGCGCCGGACGGGCCGACGAGGGCGGTGCGCTTGCCGCGCTCCGCGGTGAAGGAGACGCCGTGGAGGACGGTGAGGTCGTGGGCCGCGTCGTCGTCCCGCAGGGCGACGGCCTCCGCGGGGTACGTGAACACCACGTCCTCGAAGCTGATCGCCGCGTCGGTCTCGATGGCGGCGACCGGCACGATCGCGGCATCCCCGTCGGTCTCGCTCGGGAGGCTGATGATCTCCTGGATGCGGCCGAGCGCGCCGAGCGCCTGGTTCGTCGAGTTGATCGCCCCGAACGCACTGCCGAGGGGCGCGATCATCATGAACAGGAACAGGATGAACGAGATGAGGCTCGCGATGGTGATCGCCCCGCTGGCCACCCGGAAGCCGCCGACGCCGAGGACCACGAGCAGCGACACCTGCAGCGCGATTCCGGCGACCGGGACCACGAGCGCCGAGATCTTCGCCACCTGGATTCCCATGGTCCAGGCGCCCTCGGCGTCCTTCTCGACCGCGGCGATCTCGCGCTCGGTTGCGTTGGACGCCCGCACCGTGCGCACGGCGCTGAGACTGCGCTCGACCGCCGAGGCGAGGTCGCCGACCTTCTCCTGCTGCTTGCGGCTGGCGACCCGGATGCGGCCGGAGAGCAGCACCACGGTCACGACAGAGACGCCGATGACGAGGACGGTGAGCCCGAGCAGCACGGGGTCGATCACGAGCATGGCGATCAGCGCCCCGATGAAGACGAGCGCGCCGCCGATGGCGTCGATGAGGCCCTGGGTGATGACGGCGTACAGCAGCGTGGTGTCAGACCCGACCCGCGAGACGAGGTCGCCCGTGCGCCGGGTGTCGAATTCGCTGATCGGCAGCCGCAGCATCCGGCGCACGAGCTGGCGGCGCGCGGAGAGCACGACGCTCGTCCCGGTGCGCTGCAGCAGGTAGTGCTGGAAGCCGCTGAGCAGGGCCGAGGCGACGACGAGGCCGACGAGCACCCACACGATCGCGCCGAGTGCGCCGCCCGCCTGCACGGTGGTGATGAGCTGGCTGACCAGGAGCGGCTGCGCGAGCGAGGCGCCGGCGGAGAGGATGCTCAGCCCGATGACCACCCCGAGGATCGTCTTGTGCTCCGCGAGGTAGGGCAGCAGCTGGCTGAACTTCGCCTTCGGGCCGTCGTCGTTCTTCGGGGAGAACATGCCGCGGCGTGGGGTTTCGGTGTTGCTCATGGTTCCTAGTCTTTCGTGGCGCGCGGGAGTGCGCGTACTGCTGTCGGGGTAGTCGTCAGCCTCTGCCGTACTTCTTGTGGACTGCCTGCCGCGAGACGCCGAGGGCGATAGCGATGAGCTGCCAGGGCGCGCCGGCGTTGCGGGCGCGGCGCACGGTCACGGCCTCCACCCGGTCGAGCTCGCGGTGCAGCTCGGCGATCGCGTTGAGCGCGACGATGGGGTCGTCCGAGCCTGCCGAGGCGGCGAGGGTGTGGATCGTACCGGTGTCCATGCCGTCAACCGTAGTTGACACCGTTGTGCCTGTCAACTTGGGTTGACGCGAATCGAGTGGACAGTGTGAACATATCGTCGGTTGTTGTTAGTGTCGTCTGGTGCCAACTTCCGTCATCACAGCGAACGCTCTCACCAAGAAGTACAAGGACTTCGCCGCCGTCGACGGCATCAGCTTCGAGGTCGCGCCGGGGGAGTCCTTCGGCCTGCTCGGGCCCAACGGTGCCGGCAAGTCCACGACCATGCGCATGGTGGGCGCGGTCTCCACCCGCACGAGCGGCGACCTCAGCATCCTCGGCATGGATCCCAACGACCACGGCCCCGAGATCCGCTCCCAGCTGGGGGTGGTGCCGCAGGCCGACAACCTCGACACCGAGCTGCGCGTGCGCGACAACCTCCTCGTGTACGGCCGCTACTTCGGCCTCCCGCGTGCGGCCATCGCCAAGCGCGCCGACGAGCTGCTCGACTTCGCCCAGCTGACCGAGAAGTCCAAGGCCAAGGTCGACGATCTGAGCGGCGGGATGAAGCGGCGCCTCACCATCGCGCGCGCCCTGATCAACGACCCCCGGATCCTCCTGCTCGACGAGCCCACGACGGGCCTCGACCCGCAGGCGCGGCACATCCTGTGGGACCGTCTGTTCCGGCTCAAGGAGCAGGGCACCACCCTCGTGCTGACCACCCACTACATGGACGAGGCCGAGCAGCTCTGCGATCGGCTCGTCGTCGTCGACAAGGGCCAGATCATGGCGGAGGGCTCGCCCGCCGCGCTGATCCGGGAGCACTCCAGCAAGGAGGTGCTCGAGGTGCGCTTCGGCTCAGACAAGAACGAGGGCGCCGCCGCGAAGCTCGAGGGCATCGGCCGGCTGGAAGTGCTTCCCGACCGCATCCTCGTGTACTCCGAGAACGGCGAGGCCGCTCTGGTCGAGGTCGTCAAGCGCGGGCTCGAGCCCATCACGAGCCTGGTGCGGCGTTCGTCGCTGGAGGACGTCTTCCTGCGCCTCACCGGTAGGACGCTGATCGAATGAGTGCGGCAACCAGCGTGCGGGTCGGCAAGGCCTGGTACGTCACCGAGCACAAGATCCGCGCCATGCGCGGTTACACGGGCACGCTGATCGCGACGGCGATCGGCACCCCGTTCCTCTACCTCTTCGCGTTCGGCGTGGGCCTCGCGACGCTCATCACCCAGAACGTCGGGCCGGGCGGCGTGACCTACCTGCAGTTCGTGGCGCCCGCGCTGCTGGCCTCCGCCGCGCTGCTCGTCGCGCAGGAGGAGTACACCTTCGGCATCCTGCTCGGGCTGAAGTGGAACCCCACCTTCGTCGCCATGAACTCCACGCCGATCACACCGCGGCAGATCGTCGACGGCATCATGCTGTTCGTCCTGATCCGCATGCTCATCACCACGGTCATCTACTTCCTCGTGATGGTACTGTTCGGAGCCATCACGTCGGCGTGGGGCGTGCTGGTGATCGTGGCCGGGCTTCTCGCCGGGTTCGCGTTCGCGCCGGTCGCCGCCTACTCCGCCACCATTGAGGAGGACCGGGGTCAGTTCGCGATCCTGCAGCGCACGATCATCCTGCCGCTCACGCTCTTCAGCGGCACGGTGTTCCCGCTCACCCAGCTGCCCGTGTACCTGCAGTGGATCGGGTGGATCTCGCCGCTGTGGCACGCGAGCGAGCTCGGGCGGCAGTTCTCGTACGGGCCGACGGAGCCGATCTGGCTCACGGTCACCCACGTGCTGTACCTGGTCGGGCTCGGCGTGCTCGGCTGGCAGCTGTGCGTGCGCAACGTGGCGAGGAGGTTGAACAAGTGACGGTCACCACGACGAAGGCGAGCGGCGGCGTGCGCGCCCTCTACTCGGGCAACGCGCGCGCGGTGGTCGGCCGCGGCCTGCTCGCCACCCGCAGCACCAACTGGATCATCGTGCTCACCGGCGTGTTCGAGCCGGTGTTCTACCTGCTCGCGCTCGGCATCGGGCTGGGCGGCTACATCGGCGGCGTGCAGAACGCGCAGGGCGACACCATCCCGTATGCGGCATACATCGCGCCCGCGCTCCTCGCGGTGTCGGCGATGAACGGCGCCATCTACGACTCCACGTGGAACGTGTTCTTCAAGATGCACTTCGGCAAGCTCTACCAGGGCATGCTCGCGACCCGCCTGGGGCCGTTGGATGTCGCGCTCGGCGAGATCTCGCTGGCCCTGCTGCGCGGCGCGGCCTACGGGCTCACGTTCCTCCTCGTCATGCAGGCGCTCGGCCTCAACCTGGCGTGGACCGCCGTGCTCGCCCTGCCCGCGATCCTGCTCATCGCCTTCGGGTTCGCGAGCCTCGGCATGGGCATCACGAGCTACCTCAAGACGTTCCAGCAGATGGACTGGATCCAGTTCGTGATGCTGCCGATGTTCCTGTTCTCGGCGACGTTCTACCCGCTGACCGTGTATCCGGCGCCGATCCAGTGGTTCATCCAAGCGCTGCCGCTGTGGCACGGGGTGGAGCTGGTCCGCGGGCTCACGACGGGCGCGATCGGCCCGGTCATGCTCGTGCACCTGCTGTACTTCGTGGTGATGATCGCCCTCGGGCTCGTGTTCACCACGCGCCGGCTGCGGGCGCTGTTCCTCGACTAGCCGGCCGCCCCTCCGGCCCATGCGGAGGTTTCGACACCATGCGGCTGCCGAAACCTCCGCATGGGGTCAGAGACTCCGCGTCGCTTGAGCGGCCGCAGTTCTCGCGCGCTACTTCACGGACTTGATCGGGATGACCGCGAGGCCGCCCAGGGCGGCGGCGACGGCCGAGGCGATGAACAGCCCCGTGAACCCGCCGAGCGCCGCGACGATGGCGGAGCCGACGAGCGGCGCCACCGCCTGCGGCACGGCGGTCGCGATGTTCATGATGCCGAGGTCTTTGCCGCGCGTGTGCGAGCTCGGCAGCACCTGGGTGGCGAGCGCCTGGTCGACGGCCATGTAGCAGCCGTACCCGAGGCCGAGCATCGCGGCACCGACCAGGGCGATCGTGAAGTCCGGGATGAAGGCGAGCAGCAGCGCCGCGAGCCCCTGCAGGTAGGCGGCCGCATAGACGAACGGCTTGCGCTTGCGGATCACGTCGCTGAGCTTGCCGAATCCGAGCGCGGCGACGATGAAGAAGACGAGGTACACGGCGGTGAGCGTGAGCAGGTCGTCCTCGGCTGTCGCCTCGCGGCCGAGGCCGAACATGATGAAGTACAGCAGCAGAGTCGTGCCGAGGGCGTTGCCGAGGTTGACGAGGATGCGGCCGAGCAGCGTCCACCCGAAGTCGGGGTGGGCGACCGGGTTGATCCAGAACCCCTTGATGAGCGCGGCGAGGGTGAACGGCGGGCGAAGCACCTTCGGCAGCACCTCGTCCTTCATCGTCAGGGCGAAGGGCAGGACGAGCAGGGCGACGGCCACGGCGGAGACCGCATACCCGGCGAGGAGGCCGAGCGAGAGGACCGTGACCAGCAGGATGCCCAGCACGGTGCCGATCGCCTGCGGGGCCGAAACCCAGCCCGAGACGAATCCGCGCTGGTTGACCGGCACCTGGTCGGAGATCGTCGCCGTGATGGCGGCGGTGACCATGCAGAAGCCGATGATCGCGAGCGACCAGAAGATGCCGACGCCGACGATGTTCGTCTGCAGGCCGAGAAGGAACAGCGCGAGGGCGAAGACGCCGCCGCCGATCAGGATCCACGGCCGCCGCCGCCCGAGCTTCGACGTCGTGCGGTCGGAGAGCGCGCCCGTCAGCGGATAGGTGATGAGTGCGCACGCGCCGGCGATACCGGAGATGATGCCGAAGGCGACGACACTCTCTGTCCAGTCGGTGGGATGCAGGATGCTGTCGACCTGCGTCGGCAGCAGCAGCTGCACCGGGGTGAGCTGGGCGAGCCAGATCCCGAACCAGGCGGTCGCGAAGAGCGCGATCCACCCGGCGGTGACCTTGCGCTTCGGCTCGGCGAACGGTGTGAAGGCGGCGGGGAGTGTGGGGGTCGTCACCCCGTCAGGGTAGCGCTTCTGGAGGACTAGCCCCGGATGCCCCGCAGCACGATCGCCGTCGCGAGTGCCGCCTCTGCGGCCTCCGCGCCCTTGTCCTCCTTCGAGCCGGGCAGACCGGCGCGGTCGAGGCCCTGCTGCTCGTCGTCGAGGGTGAGGACGCCGAAGCCGACCGGCTTGCCGGTGTCGAGCGCGACCCTCGTGAGGCCGTCCGTCGCGGCGGCGCTCACGTACTCGAAGTGGGGCGTGCCGCCGCGCACGATGACGCCGAGTGCCACGACGGCGTCGGCACCGGCATCCAGCGCCGCCTTGCTCGCCAGCGGCAGCTCGAAGCTGCCGGGGACCTGCACGATCGTGATCTCTGCGCCCGAGGCATCCAGCACCCGCTTCGCGCCGGCGAGGAGGCCGTCGGCGATCGCGTGGTGCCAGAGTCCGGAGACGATGGTGACCTTGAGTCCAGTGCCGTCGGTGTCGAGTACGGGGTGGCCTTCGCCGCTCATGAGTGTGCCTTCTCTTCTAGTACTTCGTTGGTGGGGAGCGCGTGCCCCATACGGTCGCGCTTGGTCTCGAGGTAGCCCTCGTTGTTCTCGCCGACGCCCACGACGAGCGGGACGAGCTCGGTCACCACCACGCCGCGCTCCTCGAGCTGGCGGCGCTTCTCGGGGTTGTTGCTCAGCAGGCGGATCGACGTGAGGCCGACATCCTTGAGGATCGCGTATGCGGCGCCGTAGTCGCGCGCGTCAGCCGGGAGGCCGAGCGCCAGGTTGGCGTCGAGGGTGTCGAGGCCGTCCTCCTGCAGGCGGTACGCGCGCAGCTTGTTGATGAGGCCGATGCCGCGGCCCTCGTGCCCGCGGAGGTAGACGACGACTCCGCCCTCCTGCTGGACGGTGTCCAATGCGGCCTGGAGCTGCGGGCCGCACTCGCACTTCTGCGAGCCGAACGCCTCGCCCGTGAGGCACTCGGAGTGCACGCGCACGAGCGCGCCATCATGGAGCGGACCTTTGATGAAGGCCACGTGGTCGGCCCCCGTCGAGCGGTCGCGGTAGGCGCGCACCGTGAAGGGACCGTGGTCGGTGGGGATCGTCGTCTCGACTTCGAACGACACGCGCTTGAACTCGGGGAGCGGCTCGATGGCCTCCGGGATGGTGTCGCAGCGGTGCTCCTGCAGCCATTCGATGAGGGCCGCGATCGTGATGACGAGCACGCCCTCGCGGAGCCCCAGCTCGAGGAGCCCGGGCAGGCGCATCATCTCGCCGTCGTCGGCGACGATCTCGGAGATCGCGGCCACGGGGGAGAGGCCCGCGAGCTTCATGAGGTCGACCGCGGCCTCGGTGTGCCCGTCCCGCTCGCGCACGCCGCCGTCGACGGCGCGCAGGGGGAGGATGTGGCCGGGGCGGTGCAGGCTGCCCGGCGTCGAGTCGGGGTTCGCGAGCACGCGGAGCGTGTGCGACCGGTCGGCCGCGCTGATCCCGGTGCTGAGCCTGTCGGCGGCGTCGACGGAGACGGTGTACGCGGTGCCGCGGGGGTCCTCGTTGACGGCGACCATCGGCGGCAGGTTGAGCTTGTCGGCGATCTCGTTCGTCATGGGCGCGCAGATGAAGCCGGAGGAGTGCTTCACCATCCACGCGATCCACTCCTGGCTGGCGAGCTCGGCGGCGATGATGACGTCGCCCTCGTTCTCGCGGCCCTCGTCGTCGGCGACGATGATCGGCCGACCGTCCCGCAGCGCCTCGATGGCCTCGGGGATGGTGGAGAGACTCATGCGAACTCCTTCAGTCGTGCGACGTGGCGGGCGAGGATGTCCGTCTCGATGTTGACGCGATCGCCCGGCGTGAGGCCGCCGAGCGTGGTGGCGGTGAGGGTCTCGGGGATCAGGGACACCTCGAACCAGTCCGTGCCGACCGCGCTCACCGTGAGGGAGACGCCGTCGACGGCGATGGAGCCCTTGCGGGCGACGAGGGGGGCGACATCCGGCGCCAGGCTGAACCGCAGGACGCGCCAGGCGCTGCCGTCCGTCTCCGAGATGAGCGTCGCCGTGCCGTCGATGTGTCCCTGCACGATGTGGCCGCCGAGGCGGTCGCCGACCTGGGCGGCGCGCTCGATGTTCACGCGGCGATCGGCCGACATGGCGTCGAACCAGCTCATGGCGATCGACTCGGCCATGACGTCGGCGGTGAACCAGTCCGGGCCCTGGTCGACGACGGTGAGGCACACGCCGCTGACCGAGATCGAGTCGCCGTGCTTGGCGTCGGAGACGGCGAGGGGTGCGCGGACCGTCAGGCGGGCGGCATCCGCGCCCCGCTCCCAGGCGGTGACCTCGCCGAGCTCTTCGATGATTCCGGTGAACATGGTTACTCCTTCGGGCGGGCGGTGATCAGGAGGTCGTCGCCCAGTGATTCGACGGCGGTGATACGGAGCTCGCGGGCTTCGCCGATGCTCGCGACGCCGATGTCGTCCACGGCGAGCTTGTCGCCGCCGAGCAGTTTCGGCGCGAGGTAGACGAGGTACTCGTCGACGAGCCCGGCGGCGATGAACGCGCTGGCCAGTGTCGGGCCGCCCTCGACGTAAGCGCGGCGGATGCCCTGCTCGAACAGCCACGTGAGCACCTCGTCGAGGTTCCGGGAGCCCGTCTCGAGCACGCCGCGCGGGTGGTCCCACAGTTTCGCGTCGCCCGGGATCGGGCGCGTGCCGATCACCACGGGGAGGGGCTGCTGCTCGAGCAGCTCGCCAGCGTCGCCCCGCGCCGTGAGCGTGGGGTTGTCTGCGAGCACGGTGCCGGTGCCGACGAGGATGGCGTCGCTGGCGGCGCGCTGCTCGTGCACCCGCTGCCGCGCGGCGGTGCCGGTGATCCACTGGCTGGAGCCGTCGGCGGCGGCCGCCCGCCCGTCGAGGGTGGACGCCCACTTGACGGTCACGTACGGGCGCTGGAGCCGGGCCGCGGTGAGCCACACGTGCAGGAACTCCTCGGCCTCGTCGGCGAGCACGCCCGACTCGACGGCGACTCCGGCGTCGCGGAGGGTCTGCGCCCCGTCGGAGCTGTTCTTGCCGGGGTCGGAGATCGCGTAGACGACCTTCGTGATTCCCGCCGCGATGAGTGCGAGCGAGCAGGGCCCCGTGCGGCCCGTGTGGTTGCAGGGCTCGAGGGTGACGACGGCGGTGAGGCCGGTCGCATCCGCGACCTTGGAGAGCGCGTCGACCTCGGCGTGCGGTGTGCCGGCGCCGCGGTGCCAGCCCTCGGCGACGATGGTGCCCTCCGCGTCGAGGAGCACGCAGCCGACCTGGGGGTTGACGCCGAGCGCCGGCCCGTTGGCCGCGAGGGCGAGCGCGTGGCGCATCGCGGTCTGGTAGGTCTGGTTCATCCGTGTCCTGGTCTTCTCGAAAGACGGACTCCGGGTTAAGCGGATCGACAATGCCGAACCGCCGTGCTTCCTCTCATCCGGACTGAGGGCTGCTGCCAACCCATTACCGTCGGTCCCGGAATTCCACCAGGTCAACCCTCCTTGCGGAGGGCTCGCGGACTATCACCGCCGGTTCGGACTTTCACCGACCCCGGAGCACGTTTACTACGACGAGTGTAACGCCGGGGGCCGGGGAGTATTCCCGGAGGGGGGTTGAGTGGGCCCTCTAGGGCCGTATCGAAACCCGGTGGGTTGAGTAGGCCCTCTAGGGCCGTATCGAAACCTCGCCCTCGTTCAACCGGTTTCGATACGCGCGCCAGAGCGCTCTACTCAACCGACGGGTTTCGATACGCGCGCTAGTGCGCACTACTCAACCAGCGGGTTTCGATACGCGCGCCAGAGCGCACTACTCAACCAGCCAGCAGCGCCGGCAGCCCCGCGAGCGACCGGATCACGTGCACGCCGGCCGCCGCCTCGGCCTGCTCGTCCGGGGACGGCTCGCGGTCGCGCAGCAGCCACACCCCGGTGAGCCCGGCGTCACGGGCGCCGATCGCGTCGGTGTGCAGCCGGTCGCCGACGTACACCGCCTCGGACGGGTCGACCCCGAACAGCGCGCAGGTGTGGAGGAAGATCGAGGGGTTCGGCTTGGGGACGCCGAACTCCCCGCTCGTGACGACGTGCTCGAAGTGGGCGGCGAGCTCGAGCGTGTCGAGCTTGGGCTGCTGGAAACTCGGGATCCCGTTGGTGATCATCCCGAGACGGAGGCCCGCCGTCGTCAGCGCGCGCAGGCAGGGGAGCGCGTCGTCGTAGAGCGTCCACGCGCGCACGTACTCGAGGAGGTACTCCTCGAACCAGGCCTCCGCGTCGGCGTCGGAGTCGAGGGCGACGTCGAACCCGGCCATGAAGTCGCGAGCGCGGGCACGGCGCTGGCCGAGGTAGTCGAGCTCGCCGGTGAGGTAGCGGTGGTAGTGCTGCTCCTCGAGCGCGTCCCAGCGATCGAGGTGGGCCGCGGCGTCGACCTCCGGCAGCGTCGAGGCGACGTGCGCGGCGATGCCGTCCCGCACCGCCTGACGGTGGTGGAAGAGCGTGTCGTCGAGGTCGAACAGTGCGACGCGGATCACGGCAGCGGCCAACCGGGCTTCTCGCTGCGGTCGTCGGTGGCGGCGAGCATCCCGTGCCACGCGGTTGCGGGGGCCCCGTCTCGGGCGGCCAGCGCGGTCGGCCCCTCGCCCGTGTGCGTGAAGCCGAGCTTGCGCGCGACCCCGGCCGAGGCAAGGTTGCCCGGCGCGCACTCCCACGCGATCGAGGCCCAGCCCTGTGCGAACAGCCAGTCGACGACGGCCGTCGCTGCCTCCGTCATGTACCCGTGGCCGCGGTGGGGCGCACCCAGCCAGTAGCCGACGTCGCCGGATGCCCCGCGCGCGCCGATCATCCCGACGAGGTCGTCCCCCGCCCGGATCGCCCAGGTGTACTCGCGCTCGTCCTCCCAGCCGATCGGCACGAGCGACTCGACGAACTGGACAGCGTGCTTGCGCTCGTAGGGCCAGGGCGTGTTCATGGTGGTCTCGAACAGCGGGTCGGCGCAGTACTCGGCGATGAGGGCCACGTCGGCGAGGGTCGGCTGGTCGAGCACCAGGCGCTCGGTGGTGAGGGCGACCGGGATCATGCGCGGGGCAGGAAGCCGACGCGGTCGTAGGCGCGCGCGAGCGTCGCATCCGCGATCTCCGCCGCCCGGTCGGCATTGCCGGCGAGGATGCGGTCGAGCTCGGCCCTGTCATCGAGAAGCTCCAGCGCCCGCGCCCTGATCGGGCCGAAGGTCTCCGTCACGACCTCAGCGAGCCCTGACTTGAAGTCGCCGTACCCGTGCCCGGCGTACTCGTCCTCCAGAGAGGCGATCGACCGGCCGGTCAGCACCGAGTAGATAGTGAGCAGGTTGGAGATGCCGGGCTTGGCGGCCTGGTCGAAGCGCACGCTGCCCTCGCTGTCGGTGGTCGCCGACTTGATCTTCTTCGCGCTCACCGACGGCTCGTCGAGCAGCCACACGACGCCCTTCTCCGAGGATGCCGACTTGCTCATCTTGTTCCCGGGCTCCTGCAGGTCGTAGACCTTCGCGGTCTCCTTCTGGATGCTCACCTCGGGCACCACGAAGGTGTCGCCGAACCGCTGGTTGAAGCGGGTGGCGAGGTCGCGAGCGAGCTCGATGTGCTGGCGCTGGTCCTCCCCGACGGGGACGATCTCCGTGTCGTAGAGGACGATGTCGGCCACCTGCAGGATCGGGTAGGTGAACAGGCCCACGTTGGTGCCGTCCGCCCCCTGCTTCTGCGACTTCTCCTTGAACTGGATCATGCGGCTCGCCTCGCCGAACCCGGTGATCGTGTTGAGGACCCACGCCAGCTGCGCGTGCGCGGCGACCTGCGACTGCACGAACAGAATGGACTGCGCGGGGTCGATGCCGGCGGCGATGTACTGGGCCGCCGTGCGGCGGGTGGCCTCGCGCAGCTGCGCCGGGTCCTGCGGAACCGTGATCGCGTGCAGGTCGACCACGCAGAACACGGCGTCGTGCGTCTCCTGCAGCTCCTTCCACTGCAGCAGCGCCCCGATGTAGTTGCCGATCTGGAGGGAGGCGGCGGAGGGCTGCATGCCGGAGAAGAGTCGGGGCTTGGTGCTCATCCCCCGATTCTTCCAGACGGAATGGCAGGCCGAGGTCGGCGGGCTAGATCGCGTAGTCCACCACGACCGGCGCGTGGTCGCTCCACCGCTGGTCGTGGGCCGCCGCGCGGTCGACGGCGTAGTTCGCGACAGTTGCCGCGAGGGCGGGCGTCGCCACGTGGTAGTCGATGCGCCAGCCGGTGTCGTTGTCGAACGCCTGACCGCGCTGCGACCACCAGGTGTAGGGGCCGTCGACCTCGCCGGCCCATCTCCTGCCGACGTCGACCCAGCCGAGACCGGGGCCCGTCGTGCCGTCGACTCCCTCGACCGGCTCGCCGAGCGGGCCGAAGAACCTGTCGAAGTAGGAGCGCTCGCGGGGGAGGAACCCGGCCTGGTTCCGGTTGCCGCGCCAGTTGCGGATGTCGAGCTCGCGGTGGCCGACGTTGAGGTCGCCCACGATCACGGCGAACTCGCTGTGCCGGGCGAGCTCCGGCATCCTCTCCTCCATGGCGTCGAGGAACTTCCACTTCTCCGCCATCTTCGCTGCGTCGGTCGCGACCCCGGAGTGCACGTAGGTGCTCACGACGGTCACGACCCTGCCGTCGACCTCGTAGTCGGCCTCGAGCCAGCGGCCCGCGCTGTCGAAGTCGTCGGCGCCGAGGGCGACGCGGTGGATGCTTGCTCTGTTGCGCGAGGCGATCGCGACGCCCGCGCGGCCCTTCGCGGTGGCCGCGTCGTGCAGGATGTCCCACTCCGGCCCGAGGAGCGCCTCGAGGTCCTCCGTGGACGCGCGCACCTCCTGCATCGCGAGGATGTCGACGTTGCGGTCGGCAAGCCAGTCGCCCATCCCCTTGCGGAACGAGGCGCGAACCCCGTTGGTGTTCACGGACGCAATGCGGAGGGCCATGCCCCAAGCCTAGAGAGCGGCACCGACACCGGTCGGCGGCTCCGAGGTCTTGCGCCCCTTCATCCGGCGCCCGCTCAGGTCGACTCCGTCGTCGTCCGAGCTCACGGCGATCCAGGTCGCCCCCACGAGCGTGACTTGGCAGATCAGGTTGAACCAGATGAGGAGTCCGATGATGACGGCGAACGACGCGAGCAGGGGGTTCTTCGTGGCGCCGCCGAGCAGCGAGCTTCCGAGCGCCTGCAGCACGCCGAGCGCGATGGCGGCGAGCAGCACGCCCTGCGCGAGCTGGCGGAACGGGATGTGGATGCCCGAGACGATCCGGTAGAACGTGCCGAGCACCACGGCGTCGAGCACAAGAACGATGAGGAGGCCGACCGCCCGGGCGGCGATGATGGCGAGGTCCGACTCCTGGTCGACGCCGAGCCAGTCGAACACCGAGCTGAGCGCCGCCGTGCTGAACACGGAGAGGCCGGCGGAGAGCACCATGGCCAGCCCGAACCCGAGGGCGAGGCCGAGGTCTTTGAGCTTGAGCAGCAGGAAGTTCGTCGGGGCGGTGGGCAGGCCGAAGAGCAGGCGCACGGCGTCGCGGCCCGAGGCGAGCCAGCCGAGCGCGGTGAAGAGGAGGCCGACAGCGGCGATCGCGCCGGTCCAGGTCAGGATGCCGGAGGAGAAGAGGGAGTCGGCATTGATGGCCCCGCCCATACCGGTATCGATGAGGCCCGGCACGTTGGTCTGCAGCAGCGTGAGGAAGGCCTGCTCGAGCTCCGGGTTGGACTTGATCGCGAAGCCCGCGATGGCGAACCCCACCCAGATCGCCGCGAACACCGCGAACAGCGCCTGGTACGAGAGCCCGGCGGCCAGCAGAGGGCCGCCTTTCGCGTTGTACTGCATGAACACCCGCACGGGCTTGAGCTTCTGCACCCGCGTGACGACGGCCGCGATCCGCTGTTTCAACGCCATTCCCTCACCCTAGGGGGCCCGGGAGCGGCGACCCGAAGCCTTGACATTAGGCTGGCCCCGGGCAACGTCGACGGAGAGGACCAATTCAATGGAACTGCACGGAGTGGGTGTCGGGCGCGGTATCGCGGTCGGCCCGATCCTCAGGATGCCCGACCCCCTGCCCGAGCCCGAGGCCGGCAGCCACGCCGGCGACGCGGCGGCCGAGTACGCGAGGGTGCAGGAGTCGCTCACCGCCGTCTCGGAGGAGCTCGCCGCGAAGGGCGCCAAGGCCGGCGGCGAGGCGCAGGCCGTGCTCGAGGCCGCGTCCATGATGGCGCAGGACCCGACGCTGAGCGACGACGTCAAGGCGCGCATCGACTCCGGCACGACAGGCGAGCGGGCGGTCTTCGAGGCCTTCGCCGCGTTCCAGGAGATCCTGATCGGCATGGGCGGCTACATGGCCGAGCGGGCGACCGACCTCGGCGATGTCGCCCAGCGCATCATCGCCCACCTTCGCGGCGTTCCGGCTCCTGGCGTGCCCACGAGCGACACCCCGTTCATCCTCGTCGCCCCCGATCTCGCGCCCGCCGACACGGCCCTGCTCGACCTCGACAAGGTGCTCGGCCTCATCACCCGCGACGGCGGCCCGACCAGCCACACCGCGATCCTCGCGCGCTCCAAGTCGATCCCTGCCATCGTCGGGGTCACGGGGGCGCTCGACCTCGCGGACGGCACGGTGGTGGTGGTGGATGCCGCGGCCGGCCTCGTCACGTCCGACCCCGGCGAGGCGCTCATCGCCGACGCGAACTCCCGCATCGCGGCCCGTGCCGCGGCCTCGACGATCCCGATCGTGGACGGCGCGCTCGCCGACGGCACGAAGGTGCCGCTGCTCGCGAACGTCGGCTCTCCGAAGGACGGCCCCGGCGCGGTCGAGCTCGGCGCGGAGGGCGTCGGCCTGTTCCGCACCGAGTTCCTCTTCCTCGACTCCAAGACGGCGCCGACGGTGAAGGAGCAGCAGGAGAAGTACACCGAGCTGCTCTCGTACTTCCCCGGCAAGAAGGTCGTCGTGCGCGCCCTCGACGCCGGCGCGGACAAGCCGCTCGCCTTCCTCAACGCCGCCCACGAGGAGAACCCGGCCCTCGGCCTCCGCGGGCTGCGCGCGCTGCGGGCGAGCGAGCAGATCCTGCTCGACCAGCTCACCGCGCTCAAGGGGGCGCAGGATGCCACCGAGGCCGACCTCTGGGTGATGGCGCCGATGGTGGCGGACGCCGAGGAGACCAAGTACTTCGTGAAGCTCGGCAAGGCGCTCGGGCTCAAGACCGTGGGCGTGATGGCCGAGGTGCCGTCGCTCGCGGTGATGGCCGACCAGGTGCTCGCGGCAGCGGACTTCGTGTCGATCGGCACCAACGACCTGACCCAGTACACGCTGGCGGCGGACCGCATGCTGGGCTCGGTCGCGAGCTACCAGGACCCGTGGCATCCCGCGGTCCTTCGACTGGTCAAGATGCTCGGGGACGCGGGCGCCGCCGCGGGCAAGGGCGTCGGCATCTGCGGCGAGGCGGCGGCGGACCCGCAGCTCGCCGTCGTGCTCGTCGGCCTCGGTGCCACCACGCTCTCGATGACGCCCGCCGCGCTCGCGGACGTGCGGGCCGAGCTGGCGACCGTCACTCTGGAGCAGGCGAAGGCCAGAGCAGCGGCAGCCCTGGGCGCCTCGGACGCCGCCTCCGCGCGAAAGGCTGCGGCGGGCTGAGCCGTGGCCCCCGAAGAGGGGGTGCCGCGAGTTTCTTGACTTCGCGTCATAATCCACCCGTAGTGGGGTCTCTCTGTATGAAGGAAGTACTAGTGCAACCTTCATCCCACAGGGGACAATAAAAGAGGACCCGGGAATGGATCAGGGGGATGAGCGAAAATGAAGGTCCGGAGCCAACCACTTCGGACGAGTCACTGGTTGAGCGCACGCGGTCGGGGGACCAGCGTGCGTTCGCAGAACTGTGGCGCCGTCATTATCGCTCGGGGGCACGAGTCGCCCGCCAGTTCACGTCGTCTATAGATGCCGATGACCTCGTCTCCGAGGCCTACACGCGCATCTATCAACGTGTTCTGGCGGGCGGCGGCCCGACCGGCGCATTCCGCCCGTACCTGTACACGACCATCCGCAATCTCGCATCGACCTGGGGCGCCAAATCCAGGGACGTCCAGGTGGATGACATCGCAGACTTCGAAGATCCGGACACGATCGACGACCCGGCAGCTCTGGCTCTCGACCGCACCCTGACGGCGCGCGCGTTCCGCAGCCTGCCCGAGCGCTGGCAGTCCGTGCTCTGGTACACCGAGGTGGAGGGCATGGACCCGCACGAGGTCGCGCCCATCCTCGGCATGACGGCCAACGGCGTCGCCGCGCTCTCGTACCGCGCCCGCGAGGGCCTCCGGAAGGCGTGGCTGCAGGCCCACATCAACGACGCCTCCGCCTCGGGCGAGTGCCAGTGGACCATCTCCCGCGTCGGCGAGCACGCGCGCCACAGTCTGAGCGCACGCGACCAGGAGCGCATGTCGTTCCACCTCGCCACCTGCGCCAAGTGCTCGATCATCGCCGAGGAGGTCGACGAGGTCGGCTCGCGTCTCGCGCTCGTCATGCTGCCGATCCTGCTCGGGGGTGTCGCGGGCGGCGCTATGCTCGCGACCTTCGGCCACGCCGGCTCGGCGATGGCCGCCGCCGCGGACGCCATCCCCGCCCTCCCGGAGGCCATCGGGGCCGGGGCGGCAGCCGCCGGTGCCGGAGCCGGCGCGCTCGGACTGTTCGGCTCGGCCACGGCGCCCGTCGCCCTCGTCGGCGGGCTCGCGATCGCGGTCGCGCTCGGCGGCGGCGTGGTCGCCATCACCTCGAATGCACCGGATGCCGACACCACCTCGGCCACGTCGACCAGCGACCCCGGCGCCGGCACTGTGGCGCAGGGTCCGCTCGCGGTCGACGTGGACGCCCCCACGCCGACGCCCTCGCCCGTGGACCCCTCCAACGTCGACGGCGTCGTCGGGGGAGTCGGCACCGTCGTCGACTCGGTGGTCGACACGATCACGGATGACGACGGCCAGATCGCCACCGTCAGCATCAGCCTGAGCGGCACCGGTACCCCCGGTGCGCAGGTGTCCCTGCAGGCGCTCGGGCAGGTCTACGCGACCACCACAGTGAGCGCGGACGGCAGCTACTCGATCAGCGCGTCGGCCATTCCGGGCGGGCTCGCCTCGCTCGACCTCGTGCAGACCGTCGACCGGGAGTACCTGAAGGGGCTGCTCGGCACGGGCATCCTCGGGAATGTCCTGGGCACTGTCGACGAGCTCGTCAACAAGCTCATCACGCCGCTCGGCCTCGCGAGCAACTCCGGCGGAATCGCGATCAACCTCGTCGGCTGAGCGCTTCCCTGTGCTCCGCGGGTCCGGTCGTGCCGCACGTCGCGCTACAGAATTCGAGTTGCGCTACTGAAACATCTGTAGCGCGACCAGGAAGCTGTAGCGTCACCGCGCGGCCGCGCCACCGCGCGGCCGCGCCGCCGCGCCACGCGCGGCCGCGCCACCGCGCCACCGCGCCACCGGAATAGTTTCGCCGGCCCGCGTCATAGTTGCGCGATTCGGGAGTCTCCCTAGGTAGGACATACCCGTCCCGCCTCCTCGACGTCAATCTGGGAGGCCACGGCCCCGCCCCTGCGCCCCCAGAACGCAGGAGGCGGGGCCGGTTTTTGGGCGCGGTCCCGCCCACGCGCGTCCAGTCGGGAGTTGTGCCCGCTCAGACAACGACGAGCGACCGAAACTCCCGAGCGAGCGAACGCGCGAGCGCGCGAACGACCGCACGGCCGAGCGTCGAGCGAGCGAACGGGGCGCGACCTACGGCTTGCCGCGCAGGATCGCCTGCTTGACCTCGGCGATCGCCTGCGTCACCTGGATGCCGCGGGGGCAGGCGTCCGTGCAGTTGAAGGTCGTGCGGCAGCGCCAGACGCCCTCCTTGTCGTTGAGGATGTCCAGGCGCACCTGGGCGTTCTCGTCGCGGGAGTCGAAGATGAAGCGGTGCGCGTTGACGATCGCGGCCGGGCCGAAGTACTGGCCGTCGGTCCAGAACACGGGGCAGCTCGAGGTGCAGGCCGCGCACAGGATGCACTTGGTGGTGTCGTCGAAACGCGCGCGCTCGACGGGGCTCTGCTTGCGCTCCTTGCCGTCCTTGGGCAGGCCGCCGGCCATGAGGAACGGGTTCACCGACTTGAAGGAGTCGAAGAACGGCTCCATGTCGACGACGAGGTCCTTCTCCAGCGGAAGGCCCTTGATCGCCTCGACGTAGATCGGCTGCGAGATGTCGAGGTCCTTGATGAGCGTCTTGCAGGCGAGGCGGTTGCGGCCGTTGATGCGCATGGCGTCAGAGCCGCAGACGCCGTGGGCGCACGAGCGGCGGAACGT
The DNA here is from genome assembly GCF_058809925.1 of Rhodoglobus sp. GW821-FHT12B09. NCBI lineage: Bacteria > Bacillati > Actinomycetota > Actinomycetes > Micrococcales > Microbacteriaceae > Rhodoglobus > Rhodoglobus sp. GW821-FHT12B09. Next base: position 101,077 of record NZ_JBXATB010000004.1, read on the forward strand.
GAGCGAGCCGTCCTGCTCCCACTTGATCTTGTGGAGGGCGTCGAGCACGCGGTCGGTGCCGTGCAGCTCGACGTCGAAGTCCTGCCAGCGGGGCTCGGTGTCCACGTCCGGGTCGAAGCGGCGGATGATCAGCGTCGCGGTGAAGGTCGGAATCTCCTCCGGCACGCTCGGCTTGGACTCCATGACTGCGTTCGACATCAGTACTTTCTCTCCATCGGCGGGTAGTTCGTGATCACGACAGGCTTCCAGTCGAGACGGATGTGCTCACCCGCGTCTGCGGACTCCGGGTCGCCCACGAGGTAGGCCATCGTGTGCACGAGGAAGTTCTCGTCGTCGCGCTTCGGGTAGTCCTCGCGCATGTGCCCGCCCCGGGACTCGTGGCGCGAGCGCGCGGAGTAGACGAGCACCTCCGCCAGGTCCAGCAGGAAGCCGAGCTCGACGGCCTCGAGCAGGTCGGTGTTGAAGCGCTTGCCCTTGTCCTGCACCTGGATGTTCTTGTAGCGGGCGCGGAGCGTCTCGATGAGCTCCGTGACCTCCTTCAGGCTCTCCTCGGTGCGGAAGATCTGCGCGTTGCGGTCCATGGAGTCCTGCAGCTCCTTGCGGATCACCGCGATGCGCTCGGTGCCGTCACCGGAGCGCACCATGTCGAGGATCTTCTGGATGCCCGCAGTCGGGTTCTCCGGCAGGGGGAGGAACTCCACGCCGCCCTGCACGTACTTCACCGCGTTCTGGCCGGCGCGCTTGCCGAAGACGTTGATGTCGAGCAGCGAGTTCGTGCCGAGGCGGTTGGAGCCGTGAACGGAGACGCAGGCGCACTCGCCCGCCGCGTAGAGGCCCTTCACGACCGTGGTGTTGTCGCGGAGCACTTCGGCGTCGACGTTGGTCGGGATGCCGCCCATTGCGTAGTGCGCGGTGGGGAGCACGGGCACCGGCTCGGTGTACGGCTCGACACCGAGGTAGGTGCGCGCGAACTCCGTGATGTCAGGGAGCTTCTCGTCGATCACCGCGGGCTCGAGGTGCGTGATGTCGAGGTAGAGGTAGTCCTTGTTCGGGCCGGCGCCGCGGCCCTCGCGGATCTCCAGGGCCATCGACCGCGCGACGATGTCGCGGGGGGCGAGGTCCTTCAGGGTCGGCGTGTACCGCTCCATGAAGCGCTCGCCGGAGGCGTTGCGCAGGATCGCGCCCTCGCCCCGTGCGGCCTCGGAGAGCAGGATGCCGAGGCCCGCGAGCCCGGTCGGGTGGAACTGGAAGAACTCCATGTCCTCGAGGGGCAGGCCCTTGCGCCAGATGATGCCGACGCCGTCACCGGTGAGGGTGTGGGCGTTGGACGTCGTCTTGAAGATCTTGCCGAAGCCGCCCGTCGCGAAGACGATCGCCTTCGCCTGGAAGACGTGGAGATCGCCGGTCGCGAGCTCGTAGGCCACGACGCCGGAGGGCTGCTCGACGCCGTCGACCTCGGTCATGACCATGTCGAGCACGTAGTACTCGTTGAAGAAGTTGATGCCGAGCCGCACGCAGTTCTGGTACAGCGTCTGGAGGATCATGTGGCCGGTGCGGTCGGCGGCGTAGCAGGCGCGGCGCACAGGGGCCTTGCCGTGCTCGCGGGTGTGACCGCCGAAGCGCCGCTGGTCGATCTTGCCGTCGGGCGTGCGGTTGAAGGGGAGGCCCATGTTCTCGAGGTCGATGACCGCGTCGATGGCCTCCTTCGCGAGGATCTCAGCCGCGTCCTGGTCGACGAGGTAGTCGCCGCCCTTGACGGTGTCGTAGGTGTGCCACTCCCAGTTGTCCTCCTCCACGTTGGCGAGCGCCGCGGCCATGCCGCCCTGCGCTGCCCCGGTGTGGGAGCGGGTGGGGTAGAGCTTGGAGATCACCGCGGTGCGGGCGTGCGGTCCGGCTTCGATGGCGGCGCGCATCCCGGCACCGCCCGCGCCCACGATGACGATGTCGAACTGGTGGTAGTGCACGCCGTCAACCACGGCGCCGTCTTCGAACTCAGCCACTAGGGCACCGGGCAGAAGCTGGGGAGCAGGTCGGCCGGGGAGCCGGCGGGGCAGGGGTCGAACGTGTAGATCACAAGGGTCCCAAGGATGAGGAGGACGGCGGTCGAGACCGCGACCGCGCCCAGGAGGATGCGGCGCACGACCGGCTGGTTGGCGTAGTCGTTGATGATGGTGCGGATGCCGTTGGCGCCGTGGATGAGGGCGAGCCAGAGCAGCAGCGTGTCCCACACGACCCAGAACGGGTCGGCGAGCTTGCCCGCCACGAACGCGAAGTCGATGGCGTTGACGCCCTCGCCCGCGACGAGGTTGACGAAGAGGTGGCCGAAGATGAGGACGACGAGGACCACACCGCTCGCGCGCATGTAGATCCAGCCCCACTTCTCCCAGTTGATGCCGCGCTTCTTGCGCCGCTGGATCGCGGGGCTGCGGGGTGCTTCGATCAGGGACATCAGTGCGCTCCAAAGATGTGCATGAACTGGCGCGGCACGAAGCCGATGAGGAGGACTGCCCAGAGCCCGATGACGATCCAGAACATCAGCTTCTGGTGCTTGGTGCCCCAGCTGGAGAAGTCGATGAGGATGATCCGGAGTCCGTTGAGGGCGTGCAGCCCGATCGCCGCGACGAGGGCTGTCTCGCCCAGGCCCATGATCGGCGTCTTGTAGGTGTTGATCACCGCGTTGTACGCCTCGGGGCTCACGCGCACGAGGGCGGTGTCGAGGATGTGCACGAGCAGGAAGAAGTAGATGGCCACACCGGTGATGCGGTGCAGCACCCACGACCACATGCCCTCGCGGCCCCGGTACAGCGTTCCCGCCGGACGTCTGGGCATGGCGATCTTGGGCGCGGCGGGCTTGTCGCCCACCAGGGTACCCGCCGTCTTCTCTGGCACGAGCAACCCCTCCTTGCGGAATGAGGGCCGCGCTGCTTCTGTCGAACCTGGCGGCCGGGTTATGTCCGGAAAGCGGACGCTTCCCAGTGTATTGCGGCCGAACGGCGCCCGCCGCTTAGGCCCGCCTAAATAGCTTGATGTCGAGATTGTTTTGGTAAGAACCCGGATTCTTTAGCGATTACAGCGCCACCGGCGCAGACCGGCGCGCGATGACGCTCTCGTAGTGCCCGACGAGCTCGTCGCAGATCGACGCCCACGACTTTCCGAGCACGGCCCGCCGGCCAGCCTCTCCCATGCGGGCCCGCAGCTCGTCGTCGATCACAAGGCCCTCGACGAAGGCGCGCAGCTGGGCGTCGTCTCCGGGGGTATAGAGGAATCCGTTCACGCCGTGGTCGACGAGGTCGATCGGGCCGCCCGCCCGCGGCGCGACGACGGGGATTCCGGTCGCGTGCGCCTCCTGCACGGTCTGGCCGAAGGTCTCCTCAGTGCCGGTGTGCAGGAAGACGTCGAAGCTCGAGTACGCGGTGGCGAGGTCGGCGCCGCCCATCGAGCCGAGCATGGCCACGGGCATCCCGGCCAGCTGCTTCTTGAGGGCGGGCATCGAGGGCCCGTCGCCGACGAGGACGAGCCTGATGCCCTCCAGCCCGCGCAGCGCGGCCATGCGCTCGACCTGCTTCTCCGGGGCGAGGCGGCCGACGTAGCCGACGATCACCTCGCCGCGGGGGGCGAGCCGCTGGCGCAGCCGCTGGGTGGCGGCATCCGCGCGCTTGTTGGGGTGGTACGTGGTGAGGTCGACCCCGCGGCCCCAGCGCGCGAGGCGCTGGACGCCCGCCGCCTCGAGGTCGGCCATCGACGCGCTCGAGGGCACGAGAGTGAGGTCCGCGCCCTCGTGGATCCAGCGGACGATCCGCCAGGCCGCCTTCGTGAGGGCCCCGAGGTGGTTGCGCCGCGCGTAGCCGGCGACGTCGGTCTGGAAGATGGCGACCGAGGGGATGCCCAGCCGCCCGCCCGCGGCGATCGCCTGTGCTCCGAGCAGGAAGGGCGAGGCGGCGTGGATCACGTCCGGCCTGAAGTCCGCGATGAGCTTCTGCACGAGCGGGCTCGGCAGTCCCATCGGGAACTGGCGGTAGGCGATAGCGGGCACCTCGTGCACGCGGAATCCCGCGTACTCCTTCGGTGCTCCTGCGGCCGGGACGATGACGATCGCCTCGTGCCCGTTCGCGGCAAGGTGGTCGAGTACCTTCTTGACGCTGTTGGTGACTCCGTTGACGGTGGGGAGGAAGCTCTCGCTGACGACCACTACGCGCATGACTATGACGCTAGGAAGGCCGGATGGCGGGACGGGGCCGGTGCCATGGAGCCGGGGTGAATGGCTCCTTAAGTCTAAGTTTGACGCTATGAGCACACCGAAGGCGTTCGACGACTTCTACAGCGTGATCCCCGCCGGCGGCATCGGCTCGCGCCTGTGGCCGCTGTCGCGGGCGGACGCCCCGAAGTTCCTGCACGACCTGACCGGCTCCGGCCAGACCCTGCTGCGGGACACGTGGGACAGGCTGGTCCCGCTCTCCGGCTCCGACCGGATCATGGTCGTCACGGGCCGCGCGCACCGCGCCGCTGTGGAGGAGCAGCTGCCGGAGCTGGCCGACCCGAACGTCGTGCTCGAGAGCGAGCCGAAGGACTCGTCCGCCGCCATCGGGCTCGCCGCCGCGATCCTGCTGAAGCGGGAGCCCGGCGTGATCGTCGGGTCGTTCGCCGCCGACCACGTCATCCGCGACATCCGCGGCTTCCGGCGTGCTGTGGGCGAGGGCATCGCCGCCGCCCGCGCCGACTACATCGCCACGATCGGCATCACGCCGACCGAGCCCGCGATCGGGTTCGGGTACATCCACTGCGCCGGCCCGCTCGCCATCGAGGGCGCGCCGAACGCCGTCGGGGTGGAGTCGTTCGTCGAGAAGCCCAACCTCGCGACGGCGGAGCGGTACCTCGCCGACGGCGACCACCTGTGGAACGGCGGGATGTTCATCGCGCGCGCCGACGTACTCCTCGCGCAGCTGGGCGAATCGCAGCCCGAACTGCTCGCGGGCCTCACCGAGCTCGCCGAGGCGTGGGACACCCCCCGCCGCGGCGCCGTCGTCGACAGGGTGTGGCCGCGGCTCACGAAGATCGCCATCGACTACTCGGTTGCCGAGCCCGCCGCGGCCGCGGGCAGGCTCGTGGTCATCCCGGGCGACTTCGACTGGGACGACGTGGGGGACTTCGCCTCGATCGCGAAGCTGCACTCGGGCGGCCGTAAGTCCGACCTCGCGATCCTCGGGGAGAATGCCCGCGTGCTCGCCGACGCCTCCACGGGCGTCGTGATCAGCCAGAGCGGCAGGCTCATCTCGCTCATCGGCGTGACCGACATCGTGGTCGTCGACACCCCAGACGCCCTCCTCGTGACCACCACGGCCAACGCCCAGCGCGTCAAGGCCGTCGTTGACGCGCTCAAGCTCTCGGGGCGCAACGACGTGCTCTGAGCGGTAACGTTTCACGCATGTCGAAGTCATTTGCATTCCGTGCCAGCGCCGTGATCGGCGCCGCCGTGCTCCTGCTCGCCGGCTGCGCGCCCGCGCCGGAGAAGCCGGGCGAGAACGGCGGGGGCGAGCAGTTCTGCGCCCGCATGGTCACCAACTCCGGCGGCCTCGACGACCGCTCGTTCAACGACGCGAGCTGGAAGGGCCTCCAGCAGGCCGAGAAGGACTTCGGCATCGACGCCGACGTGCTCGTCTCCAACTCCGAGACGGACCTCGCCCCCAACGTGCAGCAGGCCGTCGACACCGGCTGCGGCTTCGTGCTGACCGTCGGCTACGAGCTCGCGGACGCGACCGCCGACCAGGCCGCGAAGAACCCTGACGTCGACTTCGCGATCGTCGACGAGGTCGTGGATGCCCCGAACGTCAAGCCGATCGTCTTCGACACCGCCCAGGCGGCCTACCTCGCCGGCTACCTGGCCGCGGGCGTGACCAAGACCGGGAAGGTCGCCACGTTCGGCGGCGGCAACCAGCCGCCCGTGACCCTGTTCATGGACGGCTTCGTGGACGGCGTCGCCAAGTACAACGAGGTGCACGGCACCACGGTCGTCGCGCTCGGGTGGGACAAGGCGGCGCAGGACGGCGTCTTCACCGGCGACTTCGAGGACATCAACAAGGGCCTCACGATCACGCAGGGGCTCATTGACCAGGGCGCCGACGTGATCCTCCCCGTCGCCGGCCAGGTGGGCGAGGGTGCGGCCCGTGCCGCCCTCGACTCGAACGGCAAGGCGTCGATCATCTGGGTCGACTCCGACGGCTACGACGTTCTCGCCGCGGAGTTCCGCCCGGTGCTGCTCACCTCAGTCCTGAAGAACACGGGCGACGCGGTCGTCGAGATTGTCAAGTCGAGCATCGACGGCACCTTCGACAACAAGCAGTACGTCGGCACCCTCGAGAACGGCGGGGTCGATATCGCCCCGTTCCACGACCTCGCGAGCAAGGTGAGCCCCGAGCTGTCGGCGGAGATCGACGGACTGCGCGCCGACATCATCAGCGGCGCCCTCGTCGTGACGAGCCCGAACACCCCCAAATAGCTGGTAGCGGGCGGTTTTCGTCCCACTTTGTGTCCGGCTGATTTCGGCGCCGTCGCGAGTTTGTAACCTTTCAGCGACGGCCCGGAATTAGCCCGTTCGGGGTTCGTAACTTTATGTAACCTGTAAGGCACTATGTCCCGACGTTCCTCGGCGGGCAGCATCTTGGAGGACACCTTGAGAATCACCTCTCGCGGCCGCGTACTCGGCGGTATCGCACTGATCGGATCGAGCGCCCTCGTGCTCGCCGGTTGCGCAGCAGCACCTGAATCCACTGGCGACAGCACCGAAGGTGCCAGCGACTTCATCCCCTGTATGGTCTCCGACCTCGGTGGCTTCGACGACAAGTCGTTCAACCAGCTCGGCTTCGAAGGCATCAACGACGCGGCTGACAAGCTCGGTGTCGAGGCCATCACCGTGCAGTCCGACGCTGAGACCGACTACGGCCCCAACATCCAGCAGCTCGTCGACCAGGGCTGCAACCTGATCGTCACGGTCGGCTTCGCCCTCTCGGCCGCCACGGTCGAGGCTGCCCTCGCCAACCCCGACGTCGAGTTCGCCATCATCGACGACGCGGCTGACAACGACTTCGACGGCAAGGTCGACGCTCCGAACATCAAGCCCATCGTGTTCAACACGGCTCAGGCCGCGTTCCTCGTCGGCTACGCCGCGGCGAGCTACTCGAAGGCCGGAATCGTCGCGACCTGGGGCGGCATGAACTTCCCCACGGTCTCGATCTTCTCCGACGGCTTCGCCCAGGGTGTTGCGTACTACAACTCCGAGAAGGGCACCGCTGTCCAGGTCCTCGGCTACGACCCCGCCGACCCCAGCACCTACACGCTGACCGGTGGCTTCGAGGCCAACGACGTCGCCAAGTCGACTGCGCAGAACTTCATCGACCAGGGCGCCGACGTGCTGCTCCCGGTCGGCGGACCGATCTACCAGTCGGCAGTTGCCGCCATCACTGACTCGGGCAAGGACATCGCCCTCGTCGGTGTCGACGCCGACCTGTTCGTGACGGACCCGAAGACGGACGACATCATCCTCACGTCGATCCTCAAGGGCATCAAGCAGGCCACCGACGACGTCGTCTCGGCTGCCGCCGCCGGCGACTTCTCGAGCGACGCCTACATCGGCACGCTCGAGAACGACGGGGTCGGCTACGCCGACTTCCACAACTTCGCCGACAAGGTCTCCCCTGACCTCGCTGGCGAGCTCGACAAGATCAAGGCGAGCATCATTGACGGCACCATCCCCGTCAAGTCCTACCTTGGCTAGTCACTAGCACCACACCGGTCGGGGAGGCCAGCTCAGCTGGTCTCCCCGACCTCGTTAACTTTCCCCCCACGCGGTCGACGAAGCCCGCGCATTAGATTGGTTCACATGAAGCTAGAACTTCGCGGGATCACCAAGAGGTTCGGTTCGCTGGTCGCCAACGACCACATTGACCTGACGGTCGAACCGGGCGAGATCCACAGCCTCCTTGGCGAGAACGGGGCTGGCAAGTCCACCCTCATGAACGTGCTCTACGGCCTCTACCAGGCCGACGAGGGCGAGATACTGCTGGACGACGTGGTCCAGCACTTCTCCGGCCCCGGCGACGCCATGAAGGCGGGCATCGGCATGGTGCACCAGCACTTCATGCTCATCCCGGTGTTCACCGTCGCTGAGAACGTCATGCTCGGCCACGAGGACACCAAGGGCCCCGGTCTGCTCGACCTCGCCGGCGCGCGCGCCAAGGTGCGCGAGATCTCGCAGCGGTTCGGGTTCGACGTCGACCCGGATGCCCTCGTCGACGATCTGCCCGTGGGCGTGCAGCAGCGCGTGGAGATCATCAAGGCGCTCTCCCGGGACGCGAAGGTCCTCGTGTTCGACGAGCCCACCGCCGTGCTCACCCCGCAGGAGACCGACGAGCTCATGGTCATCATGCGCCAGCTCAAAGAGGCCGGCACCTCCATCGTCTTCATCACCCACAAGCTCCGCGAGGTGCGCGAGGTCGCCGACCGCATCACGGTCATCCGCCTGGGCAAGGTCGTCGGCGAGGCGTCGCCGACCGCGACGAACGCCGAGCTCGCCTCCCTCATGGTGGGGCGCGCCGTCGACCTCACCGTCGACAAGGGACCGGCCAAGCCGGGCGCCGCCGGCCTCGTCGTCGAGAACCTCACGGTGCTCGACCCCCGCAACCAGATAGTCGTCAACAACGTGAGCTTCGACGTGCGCGAGGGCGAGGTGCTCGCGATCGCCGGAGTGCAGGGCAACGGCCAGACCGAGCTCACCGAGGCGCTCATCGGCCTGCAGAAGAGGGTCTCCGGCACGATTACCCTCGACGGCAACTCGTTGCGCGGCAAGTCGGTGCGGCACATCATCGATGCCGGCGTGGGCTTCGTTCCGGAGGACCGCACGGAGGACGGGCTCGTCGCCGAGTTCACGATCGCCGAGAACCTCATGCTCGACCGGTCGGACCAGCCGCCGTTCGTGAAGGCCGGCACTCTGCAGCTGAAGGAGCTCGCGCAGTTCGCGGAGGAGAAGGTCACGGAGTTCGACATCAGGGCGCAGGGGATCACGACGCACGTCGGCCGGCTCTCCGGCGGCAACCAGCAGAAGGTGGTCCTCGCGCGCGAGCTCAGCCGCACGCTGCGCCTCTTCGTCGCCGCCCAGCCCACCCGCGGCCTCGACGTCGGGTCTATCGAGTTCGTGCACACGCGGATCGTCGCGACGCGGGATGCCGGCGTGCCCGTCATCGTCGTGTCCACGGAGCTCGACGAGGTGGTGGCCCTCGCCGACCGTATCGCCGTGATGTACCGCGGCGGGATCGTGGGCATCGTGCCCGGCGACACCCCGCGCGACGTGCTCGGCCTCATGATGGCCGGCGAGGTCCCCGCGTCGATCGCAACTGCATCCGCTGCAACGAAGGAGTCGGTGGCATGAGCGACCAGCAGATCCCGGTCAAGGGCCAGGTGCCCGAGGCTCCCGAACCCGGTCAGCCCGCGACGGTAGTCGCCGAGCCGTCGAAGGCCCAGCAGGTCCTGCGCGAGATCCTCGGCGGCAGCGCCATGATCTCGGTGCTCGCTGTCATCCTGGCCCTGCTGGTGGGCGCGATTCTCATCGCGTTCACCGACAAGCAGGTGCAGGCGGCATCCGGCTACTTCTTCTCCCGGCCGGGCGACACCATCAAGGCGATCTGGGATGCCGCGTCCGGCGCGTACTCCGCGCTGTTCCAGGGCTCGATCTACAACTTCAAGCGCCCCGGTTTCGCGGCGGGCATCCGGCCGCTCACGGAGACGCTCACGTTCGCGACCCCGCTCATCGCGGCGGGCCTCGGCGTGGCTGTGTCGTTCCGGGTCGGCCTGTTCAACATCGGCGGACGCGGGCAGATGCTCGTCGCCGCCGGTGCCGCGGGCTACGTCGGCTTCGCGTGGGACCTGCCGTTCCCGCTGCACCTCATCGTCGCGGTGCTGGCAGGTATGGCCGCCGGCGCGATCTGGGGCGGCATCGTCGGCCTGCTCAAGGCGACGACCGGCGCCCACGAGGTGATCGTGACGATCATGCTCAACTACGTCGGGTTCTACCTGATCGGCTACATGCTGCGCACCCCCGGGCTGCTGCAGGCGCCCGGCTCGACGAACCCGAAGTCGGCTCCGATGCTCGACTCGGCAGTGTTCCCCGACCTGTTCGGGCCCGGCTACAACCTGCACTGGGGCTTCATCGTGGTCGTCGCCGCGACGGCCTACGTCTGGTACCTGATCAACCGGTCCAGTCTGGGCTTCCAGTTCCGCGCCGTCGGCGAGAACCCCAACGCGGCCCGGGTCGCGGGCATCAAGGTCAAGAGCATCTACGTCTACGCGATGCTCATCTCGGGCGCCCTCGTCGGGCTCGCGGGCGTCGCGCAGGTGCTCGGCACGGTCACGAGCGGATTCTCGAGCGGAATCGACGCGGGCATCGGCTTCGACGCGATCACTGTCGCGCTGCTGGGCCGGTCGCGGCCGATCGGGGTGTTCTTCGCGGGCATCCTGTTCGGTGCGCTGAAAGCCGGCGGCTATTCGATGCAGGCGGCGCAGGGCATCCCGATCGACATCGTCCTCGTTGTGCAGTCGCTCATCGTCCTGTTCATCGCGGCACCTCCGCTCGTGAGGGCGATCTTCCGGCTGCCGATACCCGGCGTCGTCAAGGCGCCCCGCACCCCCGTCACCTCTGCACGGAAGACCGAGGCCACCAAGTGAGCACCGTCGAGTCCACTACGCACGGCGTGCCCTCCGCGGCGCCGATCGTGCTCGAGCGCGCGGCGGTGCGCAACTGGAAGCCGCCGATCGGCCTCGCCGCCTTCGCCGTGATCGCGGTCCTGATCTTCGTGATCGGCGGTCGCGGCGGCACCACCACCTTCAAGCTCTCGACCGATAGCGACCTCATCCAGCTGCCGCCGATCTTCGCGCCCGTCACGCTGGTGACCACTGTCGTGATCGTGCTGCTGTTCCTGGGCGCGATCGCCTCCGCGTACCTGTCCTTCCGGGCGCGCAAGACGCCGCTGTGGCTGACCGCGGTCTTTGCGCTCCTGTTCCTCGCGGCGTTCCTGACGTGGGCTGCCGCGGACGCGACAATTCCGATCCCCGGGCTGCTCGTGGGAACCGTCGGCCTCAGCGTTCCGCTGATCTTCGGAGCGCTCGGAGGCGTCATCTCGGAGCGGGTGGGCGTGGTCAACGTCGCGATCGAGGGGCAGCTGCTCGCCGGCGCGTTCGCCTCGGCCGTCGTGGCCTCGGTCACCCAGCAGCCGATCGCTGGCCTTCTCGCGGCGACGATCGCGGGCGTGCTCGTGTCGTTCGTGCTCGCGGCGTTCTCGATCAAGTACATCGTCGACCAGGTGATCGTGGGCGTGGTGCTGAACGTGCTCGTCGTCGGCCTGACGAGCTTCCTGTTCTCCAAGGTGCTCGCGCCGAACGCGGCCGTGCTCAACAGCCCCCCGCGCTTCGAGCGGATCCCGATCCCGATCCTCGGCGAGATCCCGATCCTCGGGCCGGTGCTGTTCCGGCAGACGATCATCGTCTACATCATGTACATTGCGGTCGCCGTGGTCTGGTTCGCCCTGTTCAAGACGAAGTGGGGCCTGCGCCTGCGCTCCGTCGGCGAGCACCCCCAGGCGGCGGACACGGTCGGCATCAACGTCAACCGCACGCGCTTCTGGAACGTCTCCCTCGCGGGCGCGATCGCCGGCTTCGGCGGTGCGTACTTCACCCTCGGCTCGGTCGGCGGGTTCAACAAGGAGATGACGGCGGGCGCCGGATTCATCGCCCTGGCGGCCGTCATCTTCGGCCGGTGGGACCCGATCCGCGCGACGCTGGCCGCCCTCCTGTTCGGCTTCGCGTCGAACCTGCAGAGCGTGCTGAGCATCATCGGCTCACCGGTGCCCAGCGAGTTCATGCTGATGCTCCCGTACCTCGTGACGATCTTCGCGGTCGCGGGCCTCGTCGGACAGGTGCGCGGCCCAGCCGCGTCCGGAAAGCCGTATATAAAGTCATGACCCAGTCCATTGATTGGGACGCCCTGCGGGACGTCGCCAAGGATGCCCTTCAGCACGCCTACGTGCCGTACTCGAACTTCCCGGTGGGCGTCGCCGCCATCGTCGACGACGGCCGCGTGATCTCGGGAGCCAACGTGGAGAACGCCTCCTACGGCCTCACGCTGTGCGCCGAGTGCGCCCTCGTGTCGTCGCTGCACATGACGGGCGGCGGCAAGCTCGTCGCCTTCACGTGCGTCGACGGCCACGGCAACGCGCTCATGCCGTGCGGCCGCTGCCGGCAGCTGCTGTTCGAGCACTCCGCGGACGGGATGCTCCTGGAGACGGTCTCGGGCATCAAGACGATCGACGAGGTCATCCCCGACGCGTTCGGCCCCCGCACTCTGGAGGCCTACCGTGGTTGAGGCGTTCGACGTCGTCGACCTCATCCGCACCAAGCGCGACCGCGGCGTGCTCTCGACGGCCCAGATCGACTGGCTCATCGACGCGTACACCCGCGGCTATGTCGCGGACGAGCAGATGTCGGCCATGACGATGGCCATCTTCCTCAACGGCATGGAGCGCTCGGAGATCCGCGACCTCACACTCGCGATGATCGCGTCCGGCGAGACGCTCAACTTCGACGGGCTCGACAAGCCGACGACGGACAAGCACTCGACCGGCGGTGTGGGGGACAAGATCACGCTGCCCCTGGCCCCGCTCGTGGCATCCTTCGGCGTCGCTGTTCCCCAGCTCTCGGGCCGCGGCCTCGGCCACACCGGTGGCACCCTCGACAAGCTCGAGAGCATCCCGGGCTGGCGCGCGCACCTGTCGAACGACGAGTTCATGCAGCAGCTGCGGGATGTCGGTGCAGTCGTGTGCGCGGCGGGCTCCGGCCTCGCGCCCGCCGACGGCAAGCTCTACTCGTTGCGCGACATCACGGGGACTGTCGAGGCGATCCCGCTCATCGCGTCGTCGATCATGAGCAAGAAGATCGCCGAGGGCACTGCCGCCCTCGTGCTCGACGTCAAGTTCGGCTCCGGGGCCTTCATGCAGGATCCGGCCCGCAGCCGCGAGCTCGCCGAGACCATGGTGAGGCTGGGCAACGACGCCGGGGTGAAGACCGTCGCGCTGCTGACCAACATGAACGTGCCGCTCGGGCTCGCCATCGGCAACGCCAACGAGGTGCGCGAGTCCGTCGAGGTGCTCTCCGGCGGCGGACCGGCCGACGTGGTCGAGCTCACCGTGGCCCTGGCGCGCGAGATGCTCGCGCTCGCCGGCCAGCCCGACGCCGACGTGGAGGCGGCACTCAAGGACGGCCGCGCCATGGACTCCTGGCGCGCGATGATCGCCGCGCAGGGCGGGGATCCGGATGCCGCGCTCCCCGTGGCTCGCGAGTCCCAGGTGGTCACCGCGGACCGCGACGGAGTGCTCACCACGCAGCACGCCCTGCCGTTCGGCATCGCCGCCTGGCGCCTCGGAGCCGGTCGCGCCCGCAAGGAGGATCCCGTCGACCACGCCGCGGGCATCGACCTGCACGCGAAGCCCGGCGACACGATCACGAAGGGGCAGCCGCTCTTCACGCTGCACACCTCGGACGCGGCCCGGTTCGCCCGCGCCGTCGAGGCCCTCGAGGGCGCCTACGCGATCGGGGACCCCGGTTCCGCGATCGACAACGGCGGCCCGCTCATCGCCGGCCGCGTCGACTAGCGCGCCGCCGCGCGCCCGCACCCGTCCCGCGCGCCGCGCCGCACCCGTCGCCGAGATCCGGCGATCGTCCCTTCACGGGCACCCGCAACGGACGATTGCCGGATCTCACCCGGTCCATCCGCGCTCGCGGAGTCGACGGCGCAGCCGTGCGACCAACGCGCTCGAGTCGGCGAGGTCGTCCGCCGAGATCCGGGTGTGGTGCCAGCCCGCGTCCTGCAGCAACGGGACTCGCGCGAGATCCTTGCGCCACTGCCGAGGGTCCGTCCGGTGGTGATCGCCCTCGTAGTCCAGCGCCATTCTGTAGCGCGGGATCTGCAGGTCTGGCGTCGCGATGGGTGACCCGATCGCGTCGCAGACCTGCTCGTTGACGAGCATCCCCGGCAGTCCCGCCCGGATGAGGCGGAGACGGATCACGGACTCCGGCGGGGAGTCTGCGCGGTCGGTCATGAGCGGAACAACCCGCGTGAGGCGTGCGAGCCCGCGCCGGCCGTGGAACCGCTCGATCGCCCCCTCCAGGGAGCGGACTGTCGCCCGGTGGCCGCGAAGACGTCGTCGCCACAGGATGTTGTCGCCGGCGGCGAGCAGCTCCTCCTCGTCGAGAAGTGCGGAGAGGTCGCACAGGGTCCGCTCGAGGGAGGTGAGCCGGAGTCCCCGGCGGACGATGACATCAACGGGCGCGATCGCGAGCCGGTGTCCCCTCACTCCCGCCCCTCCCGGAGGCGTGCGGTCCTGCGCGACGCCGACGTCGAGTGGCAGTGCCTCGATCAGACGGAGCGGGAGGGGAATCTCGTGGAGCTGCGCGGCGGTGGCGTGGGAGAAGAACGCGTGCGCGGGCATCCGGACCGCATAGGCGCGCGCCATCCCCGCGCAGTCGAGTGCTTCGCCGGCGGGCACTCGCACTCCCCAGAACGGCCGCTGGAGGTCGCTGCCGCGGAGTCTCGCCGGCGTGAGCCCGGCGCCGAGCCCGGCCCCCACTGCGAAGGGTCCGCTGAACTCGTCGGGAATCGGTATCCGGGGCATCCGCCCATCGAACTCGAAGCGAGCGGTGCGCGGTTAGCGGTCTCCACAGCCTGAGATCCGGCCTTCGTCGGTTCGCATCGGAGTTGAAGCGCCGATTGTAGGATCTCAGCGTCGGGCTAGAGCTCGGGGTCGCCGATCCGCTCCAGGGCGTCGACCACGAGCGCCCAGAACTTGGGGTGGTCGAGCTTGCGCGCCACCTGGGTGGTGCAGTCATCGGGCGCGGGGGCGCGGAAGTCGGCCACGGTCATCCCGAGCGTCAGGGTGCCGGTGAGCTCGACGTCGAGCGGCACTCGCACGGTCTCCATGACCGTCGGGTCGATGACGAACGCGACAGCGCAGGGGTCGTGTACCGGGGGATGCTCGAAGCCCTGCTGGTCGCGGTAGGTGTGGCCGAAGAACTCCAGCAGCTCGCCCACGAAGCGCGCCGGCCCCGTTCCGACGGCGGCGATGGAGGCGGCCACCGCGGGGGTCGCGAGCGCCTCGTGGGTGAGGTCGAGGCCGACCATGGTGAGCGGCCACTTCTCGTTGAACACGATGTGGGCGGCCTCGGGGTCGATGACGATGTTGAACTCGCTAGTCGCGCTCCAGTTGCCGACGTTGACCCCGCCGCCCATCAGCACGACCTGCTTCACGCGGGTGGCGATGCGCGGCTCCTTGCGGACGGCCATGGCGATGTTCGTGAGGGCGCCCGTGGGTACGAGCGTGATGGTGCCCGGATCCGCCGCCATCACGGTGTCGATGATGAAGTCGACCGCGTGGCGGTGGTCGAGCTCGATGGTCCCGAGGGGCAGGACGGGCCCGTCGAGCCCGCTCTCGCCGTGGATGGAGTCGGCAACCTCGACCTCGCGCACGAGCGGCCGGTGGGCGCCGCGGGCGAAGGGCACGCCCGTGATCCCGGCGACCCGCGCGACTGAGAGCGCGTTGCGCGTGACCTTCTCGATGGTCTGGTTGCCCATCACCGTCGTGACGCCGACGAGCTCGATCTCGGGGTTGCCCCACGCGAGCAGCATCGCGATCGCGTCGTCGTGGCCGGGGTCGCAGTCGAGGATGATCTTCGTGGGCACCGTTCGAGGCTAGTACCCAGCAGCGGGAACGGTAGATTTGACCCATGAACGCCGCTGCTGACGACTACATCATGCCCGGGGGTGGGGCGAGCATCACGGCGCTTCCCAAGGTCTCGCTTCACGACCACCTCGACGGCGGGCTGCGACCGCAGACCATCATCGAGCTCGCCGACGCGATCGGCATGGAGGTTCCTGCTCCGGATGCCGCGGCTCTCGGTACCTGGTTCGCCAACCAGTCCGACTCCGGCTCACTCGTGGAGTACCTCAAGACGTTCGACATCACCACCGGCGTGATGCAGACCCCGGAGGGCCTCACGCGCGTAGCCCGCGAGTTCGTGCAGGACCTCGGTGCCGACGGTGTCGTGTACGGCGAGATCCGCTGGGCTCCGGAGCAGCACCTCACCCGCGGCCTGACCCTCGACCAGGTGGTCGAGGCAGTGCAGGAGGGCCTGGAGGCGGGCGTTGCCGATGTCGCGGCCACCGGGGCGAGCATCCGGGTCGGCCAGCTCGTCAGCGCCATGCGCCACGCCGACCGCGGCCTGGAGATCGCCGAGCTCGCCGTGCGGCACCGCAACAACGGCGTCGTGGGCTTCGACATCGCGGGCGCCGAGGCAGGCTTCCCGGCGGGCAACCTGCGCGAGGCGTTCGACTACCTCGCACACCACTACCTGCCCGCGACCGTGCACGCGGGCGAGGCGGACGGCATCGAGTCGATCCGCGGCGCGCTGTTCGACGGCCGCGCCCTGCGGCTCGGCCACGGCGTGCGCCTCGCCGAGGACATCACGACCGCCCGCGAGGACGACGAGAACACCTACGTCACGCTCGGCCCGGTCGCCCAGTGGGTGAAGGACCGCGAGATCGCCCTCGAGCTGAGCCCGAGCTCGAACCTGCAGACCGGCGCGATCGAGCAGTGGGGCGCCGAGCTCGTCGACCACCCGTTCGACCTGCTCTACCAGCTCGGCTTCCGCGTGACGGTGAACACCGACAACCGCCTGATGAGCGCCACCTCGCTCAGCCGCGAGCTCTACCTGCTCGCCGAGGCGTTCGGCTACGACCTCACCGACCTCGCCGTGTTCCAGCTCAACGCCGCCGCGGCCACCTTCCTCCCGCTCGAGGACCGCGAGGAACTCGCCGACATCATCACCGCCGGGTTCGAAGCGGCCTAGGGATGACCCTGCCCCCGCTCCCGCAGAGCGCCATCGTGATCGCCGCCGAGGCGGCCGACTGGCGCGCAGCGGTGACCCTCGCGGGCGATGCGCTCGCGCGGTCGGGGGCCGCGCGCCCGGGGTACTCGGGCGAGATGATCCGGATGATCGAGGAGCACGGCCCCTACGTCGTGATCGCGCCGGGGCTGGCCCTCGCGCACGCGCGGCCCGGTCCCGAGGTCCTCGCGGAGGGTCTCTCGATCGTCACCCTCGCGACGCCGGTCAACTTCGGCCACCCGTACAACGACCCGGTGCGGGTGATCCTCGGGCTGGCGGTCATGTCGTCCTCCGAGCACCTCGCGGCGGTCGCGGCGGTGGCGAACGTGTTCAACGACTCGACGGCGATCAACGACCTCGCCGCGGCGACGACTGTGGAAGAAGTGCAACGGATCATGCGCGCATGAAGATCGTGACCATCTGCGGGGCGGGGATCGGCAGTTCGGGCATCCTCAAAGTCAACGCGGAGCGCGTACTGCGCAAGCTCGACATCTCGGCCGAGGTCGTCGCCGCCGACATCGCCTCGGTGCGCGAGGTCGCCGCCGACGCGCAGGTGATCCTGACGTCGCCGGAGTTCGTGGAGGCGATCGGCAAGACCTTCGCGGACGTGATCGTGGTCGAGAACTACTTC
The DNA here is from genome assembly GCF_058809925.1 of Rhodoglobus sp. GW821-FHT12B09. Lineage (NCBI taxonomy): Bacteria > Bacillati > Actinomycetota > Actinomycetes > Micrococcales > Microbacteriaceae > Rhodoglobus > Rhodoglobus sp. GW821-FHT12B09. Next base: position 118,682 of record NZ_JBXATB010000004.1, read on the forward strand.
GACACGGCCGAGCTGAGCGCGAAGCTCGAGGCGGCGCTGGGCTCCTAGGCCAGCAGCTCGCGCATCCCCGCGTCCAGCTCCGCCACCACGGCCTCCGCCGCGGCGCGCCGCTCGGCGGCCGTGCCCGAGTCGCTCGACGCGTCGATGTAGACCTTGAGCTTCGGCTCCGTGCCACTGGGGCGCACGATCACGCGCGCCCCGCCGTCGAGGTGCAGCCGCAGGATGTCGCCGGCCGGGTACTGCTCGAAGCCGTCGATGAAGTCGTCGATCCGCTCGACCGCGATCCCGCCGACCTTCGCGGGCGGGTTCGCCCGCAGGCGGTCCATGGCCGCGCCGATGAGCGCGAGGTCGTCGAACCGCAGCGAGATCTGCCCGGACGCGAACGCGCCGAACCGGTCGGCGAAGTCGTCGAGGTGGTCCTCGACGGTCTTGCCCTGCGCCTTGAGCTGCGAGGCAAGCGAGAGGAAGTCCACGGCCGCCGAGACGCCGTCCTTGTCGCGGACGATCTCCGGGTCCACGAGGTATCCCAGCGCCTCCTCGTAGCCGTACGAGAGGCCGGGCACGCGCGAGATCCACTTGAACCCGGTGAGCGTGTCCTCGTACTGCAGGCGGTACGCCTGCGCGACGGCGCGAAGAGCGGGAGACGAGACGATGGATGCCGCGAGCACCCCGTCCGCCCCGGCGCGCTCGGCGGCCCGCCACCCGAGCAGGTACCCGGTCTCGTTGCCGGTGAGGCGGCGCCAGCCGCTCGCCGACGGGATCGCCACGGCGAGCCGGTCCGCGTCCGGGTCGTTCACGATGGCGAGGTCGGCACCGACCTCCGCCGCCCGGGCGAACGTGAGGTCCATGGCGCCGGGCTCTTCGGGGTTGGGGAACGCGACAGTCGGGAACGCGGCATCCGGCTCGATCTGCTCCGTCACCACGTGCGGCTCGCCGAAGCCGGCCGCCGCGAACACGGCGCGCGCCGTCTCCCACCCGACGCCGTGCATGGCCGAGTAGACGAAGTTCAGACCGGCGCCGACCTGCGCGAGCGCGGCCGTGGCGCGCACGTACTCGTGCAGCACCGAGTCGTCGGCCACGATGAAGTCGGTCGAGCGCGGCAGGTCGCTGATCGAGCCGGCCGCGATCTTCTCGATGTCCGCCGCGATCTCGCCGTCGGCCGGGGGCACGATCTGCGAGCCGTGGTCGTCCTTGCCGAGGTAGACCTTGTAGCCGTTGTCGTTGGCCGGGTTGTGGCTGGCCGTCACCATGACGCCCGCGCTCGTGTCGAGGTGGCGCACCGCGAAGGCGAGAACGGGAGTGGGGAGGTGCCGTGGGAGGAGGGTCGTCGTGACGCCCGCGCCCGCCATGATCGTGGCGGTGTCGCGCGCGAAGACCTCCGAGTTGCGGCGGCCGTCGTACCCGATCACGATGCTGGGGCTCGGGTGCTGGGAGAGCAGGTACGCGGCGAGGCCCGCGGCGGCCTGCGCGACCAGCACGCGGTTCATCCGCGTCGGCCCGGCGCCGAGCTCGCCCCGGAGGCCGGCCGTGCCGAACTGCAGGCGGGAGGCGAACCGCTCCTCGAGCGCTGCGCCGCCGGCCGCGATCAGGGCCTCGAGCTCGGCGCGAGTGGCGGCATCCGGATCCTGTGCGAGCCAGGCCCGCGCGGCCTCGGCCGCCGTCACAGCTCTGCCACGATCTGCGCGAGAAGCCCGCCGAGGCGCGCCTCGGCGTCCTTGCCCGCCTGGATCACCTCTTCGTGGCTCAGGGGCGTCTTCTGGATGCCCGCTGCGAGGTTCGTGATGAGGGACATCCCGAGGATCTCCATGCCCGCCTGCCGCGCCGCGATCGCCTCGAGCGCGGTGGACATGCCCACGATGTGCCCGCCGATCGCCTTCGCCATCTGCACCTCGGCGGGGGTCTCGTAGTGCGGCCCGCGGAACTGGCAGTACACGCCCTCATCGAGGCTGCCGTCGACGGTCTTGGCGACGGCCCTGAGCCGCGCGCTGTAGAGGTCGGTGAGGTCGATGAAGGTCGCGCCCTCGAGCGGCGAGTCCGCCGTGAGGTTGATGTGGTCGCTGATGAGCACGGGGGTGCCCGGTTTCCAGGTCTCCTTGATGCCGCCGGCGCCGTTGGTCAGGATCATGGTCGTGGCGCCGGTCGCGGCCGCCGTGCGCACCGAGTGGACGACCCGGCGCACGCCGTGGTTCTCGTAGTAGTGGGTGCGTGCGCCGATCACGAGCGCGCGCTTGCCGCTCGGCAGCAGGATGGAGCGCAGGGTGCCGACGTGCCCCTCGAGGGCCGGCTTGCCGAACCCCACGATGTCCTGCGCGGTGATCGTCGCGGTGGTCTCGCCGATGAGGTCCGCGGCCTTCGCCCAGCCGCTGCCGAGCGTGAGGGCGATGTCGTGCCGGTCGACCCCGGTCTTCTCTGCGATCTGCGCTGCGGCTTCGGCGGCGATGTCGAACGGGTTGAGATCGGGATTGTCCAGAGGATTCAGCATCCCAACACTCTAGGACTCGACGACGGTTTTGAGGCCCTTGTCGTTTATCCCCACGGTCTACGCTCGGGCCCGGCGGCGGGCAAGCCGGTTGCATTTAAGGGAGGATTGAGGCATGGCCTATGAATTCGAGCGGAAGCAGCGCATTGCGATTCTCGGCGGAGGCCCCGGCGGCTACGAGGCCGCCCTCGCGGGCGCGCAGCTCGGCGCCGATGTCACCCTCGTCGAGCGCGAGGGCGTCGGCGGCTCCGCGGTCCTGACCGACGTCGTCCCCTCCAAGTCGCTCATCGCCACCGCGGAGGCCACCAACGGCATCGGCGAGGCCGCCGACCTGGGCGTGCAGTTCTTCACCCGCTCCGACTCCGGGCGCGCCGTGCGCCCCGAGGTCACCGTCAACCTCGCCGCGGTGAACGCGCGGCTCATGCGCCTCGCGCGCCAGCAGTCCGAGGACATGAAGTCGCAGCTGATCAAGGCCGGCGTCCGCATCATCCACGGCGAGGGGCGCCTCGACGGTCCGCAGCGCATCGTGGTCTCCACGGGCAAGGGCAAGGCGGGAACGGACTTCGACGAGGTGGATGCGGACACGATTGTCGTGTCCGTGGGCGCGCGCCCGCGCATCCTGCCGACCGCCAAGCCCGACGGCGAGCGCATCTTCACCTGGACGCAGCTCTACACGCTCGAGGAGGTGCCCGAGCATCTCATCGTCGTCGGGTCGGGTGTGACGGGCGCCGAGTTCGCCTCCGCGTACACCGCCCTCGGCTCGCAGGTGACCCTCATCTCCTCCCGCGACCAGGTGCTCCCGGGCGAGGACCAGGACGCGGCCCGCGTCATCGAGGACGTCTTCAAGCGCAACGGGATGACCGTGCTCTCCAAATCACGCGCCGACTCCGTGAAGCGCACCAAGGACGGCGTCGTGGCAACCCTCTCCGACGGCCGGACTGTGGAGGGGACGCACTGCCTCCTCGCGGTCGGGTCCATCCCCAACACGGAGGGCATCGGACTCGCCGAGGCCGGCGTGCAGCTCACCGAGTCCGGCCACATCAGGGTCAACCGCGTCGCGCGCACCTCGGTGCCGTCGATCTACGCGGCGGGCGACTGCAGCGACTTCCTCCCGTTGGCCTCCGTGGCGTCGCAGCAGGGCCGCACGGCCGTGTTCCACGCCATGGGGGACGCCGTGAACCCCACCGAGCTGCGCAACATCACCTCGAACATCTTCACCCAGCCGGAGATCGCCACCGTCGGATGGTCGCAGAAGCAGATCGAGGACGGCATCGCGCAGGGCGACATCTACAAGCTGCCGCTGGCGTCCAATCCCCGCGCGAAGATGATGGGCATCAAGGACGGCTTCGTGAAGCTGTTCGCCCGCACCGGCTCGGGCACCGTCATCGGGGGCGTGATCGTCGCGCCGCACGCATCCGAGCTCATCCTCCCGATCGCGCTCGCCGTCGAGCACCGGCTCACGGTCGACCAGCTGGCGCGCGCGTTCAGCGTCTACCCGTCGCTCACGAGCAGCATCACGGATGCCGCGCGCGCGATGCACATCGTCAACTAGCGCCGGCTAGCGCCGCGCGCGCCGGCTGAGATCCGACAATCTGCGCTTCCCTGGTGGCCTGAAGCGGCGATTGTCGGATCTCATCCCGGGCGGGGTGGCCGTCAGGGGCGGAGGCCGCCGAAGAAGGCGCGGATGTCGCCCACGAGCAGGTCGGGCACCTCGAGGGCGGCGTAGTGGCCGCCGCGCTCGTGCTCGGTCCAGTGCACGATGTTGTCGTTGTCCCGGTCCGCGAACGCCCGGATGGACTGGAAGTCGTCGGGGAAGAGCGCCACCCCCATCGGCGCGTGGTTGACGGACGGCTCGGCTGCAGCCCGGGCATCCTCGAAGTAGTAGCGCACCTGGCCGGCGGCGGAGTTCGCGAACCAGGCGACGGACACCTCGGTGAGGATGGCGTCGAGCGGCACCGACGACGGGCGGTCGAAGCCCATGAAGAGCTCGCTGTAGGCGAGCTGCCCCGCGGGGGAGTCGGCGAGGCCGACGGCCACCGTCTGGGGCCGCGAGGCGTTCATCGTGTTGTAGCCGCCCACGGACTGGAACCACTGCATGAACTCGAGGGCCGCGTAGTCCTTCGGCCCCAGGGTGTCGAACTCGCCCTCGGCACCGCTCGGGAAGGAGAACGCCTGTAGCACGTGCAGCCCGACGAGGCCCTCCGGCTGGAGGAGCCCGAGCTCCCGCGCGACATTCGCGCCGAAGTCGCTGCCGTGAACGCCGTACGTGCTGTACCCGAGACGGCGCATGAGGGTGTCGAAGAGCCCTGCGACGCGTGCCGTGGTCCAGCCGCCGCCGACCACGGGGGAGCTGAATCCCACGCCGGGCGCGGACGGGATCACGACGGAGAACGCATCCTCCGCGCGACCGCCGTGCGCGACCGGGTCGGTCAGCGGCCCGATGAGGTCGAGGAAGTCGACGAACGAGCCGGGGTAGGAGTGCGCGAGCAGCAGCGGCGTCGCGCCCGGCTCGGCGCTCGGCACGTGCACGAAGTGGACGGGCTGGCCGTCGATCTCGGTGACGTACTGGGCGAACTCGTTGAGCCGTGCTTCGACGGCGCGCCAGTCGAGCTCGGCCCAGCGGTCGAGCGCGGTGGTGAGCCAGGCGGCGGTGACGCCGTAGCGGGCGTCGTCCTCGGGTGCCGGCTGCGGCAGCCGGGTGTTCGCGATGCGAGCGCGGAGGTCGGCGAGGTCGGCCTCGGGGATGTCGATGCGGAAGGGACGGATGGCGGCAGGGCCGCGGCTGTTCGTTGTCATAGCTCCACGGTAGAAGCCATATAGGAACGAATCGTTCCTGTTGCCGGCAATACTTGTCCCATGACCGATACGTCTGCCCGCCTCCTCGCCATGCTCTCGCGGCTCCAGTCCCGACCGCAATGGTCCGGCACCCAGCTCGCCGACGAGCTCGGTGTCACAACGCGCACGATCCGCAAGGACGTCGACCGACTGCGCGCGCTGGGGTACCCCGTCGACGCCGTCCGGGGCCGGGACGGCTACTACCGCCTGGGCGCCGGAACCGCGCTCCCGCCCCTGCTGCTCGACGACGAGGAGGCGGTGGCGATAGTAGTCGGGCTCCGCCAGGCGACGGGTCTGGCCGGTGTCGAGGAGTCGAGCGCGCGGGTTCTGGCCAAGCTCGAGCAGGTCTTCCCGCCGCGACTGCGGCCCACGCTCGACGCGCTCAGCTCGACGATCACCCGCGGGCCCGAGGTGACCGACAGCGTCGACGACGTCCCGGAGATCGACCACGCCGTGCTCAGCCAGGTCGCCACGGCGATCCGGGATGCCGAGTGGCTGCGGTTCGACTACCCGGGCGACGACGAGCCGCACGCGGTCGAGCCCTACCGGCTCGTGGTGTGGCAGCGCCGCTGGTACCTCGTCACGCGCAGCACGGTCACGGGCGGGTGGGGCATCTACCGCGTCGACCGGATGAGCCTTCGCGCCCCCACTCGGCGCCGGTTCGTGCCGCGCGGTCTCGACGAAGCTGACTACACGGACTTCGTGGTGCGGGAGGTGGCGTCGAGCGGGTGGAGCGTGCACGCCCGGATCACGGTGCTCGCCTCCGCCGAGGAGGTGCTGAGGCGCATCAACCCGGCGGTCGGCGTCGTCGAGCCGATCGACGAGTCGCGCTGCGTGCTCGTCACCGGCGCCGACAGCGTCGAGACCATCGCGGTGTATGTCGGCCTGCTCGACCTCGAGTTCGAGGTCGATGCGCCCCAGGCCCTCGTCGCCCGCATCCGCGAGCTCGGGGCGCGCTACGCCCGCGCGGTCAGTCCGCGATAGACATCAGGAGGTGGCCCGACGAGACCGTGGTGCCGACCGCGGCGTTGATGCCCGTGATCGTCCCGTCCTTGTGGGCGGTGAGCGGCTGCTCCATCTTCATGGCCTCGAGCACGAGGATCAGGTCGCCCTTGACGACCTTGTCGCCCTCGGCAACGGCGAGCTTCACGACGGTGGCCTGCATGGGCGCCTTCACCGAGTCCCCGGTGACTGTCGACACGGATGACGACGCCCGGCGCTTCGGCGGAGCCGCGAGGGCCGTGCCGCCGCCGGTGGTGGGAACGAGCTTCGTCGGCAGGGAGACCTCGACCCGCTTGCCCCCGACCTCGAGGACCACGTTGTGGCGCGCGACGGGAGCCGAGCCATCCGGAAGCGAACCGCTCCACGGCTCGATGTCGTTGTTGAACTCGGTCTCGATCCAGCGGGTGTAGATCGAGAAGGGGCTCGACGTGAACGCCGGGTCTCGCACGATCTTGCGGTGGAACGGCAGCACGGTCGGCAGGCCGGCGACCTCGAACTCGTCGAGGGCGCGGCGGGAGCGCTCGAGGGCGTCCTCGCGGGAGGAGCCGGTCACGATGAGCTTGGCGAGAAGGGAGTCGAAGGCGCCGCTGATCACGTCGCCGGTGGTGACGCCGGAGTCGACACGGACTCCGGGGCCGCCGGGCATCCGGAGCACGTTGACCGGGCCGGGAGCGGGCATGAAGTTGAGCCCCGGGTCCTCGCCGTTGATGCGGAACTCGAAGGAGTGGCCCACGGCGACCGGGTCGTCGTAGCCGATGGCCTCGCCCTCGGCGATGCGGAACTGCTCGCGGACGAGGTCGATGCCCGTGACCTCCTCGGAGACCGGGTGCTCGACCTGCAGGCGGGTGTTGACCTCGAGGAAGGAGATCGTGCCGTCCTTGGCGACGAGGAACTCGCAGGTTCCGGCCCCCAGGTAGCCGACCTCCTTGAGGATCGCCTTCGACGACGTGTACAGGGCCGCGTTCTGCTCGTCGGTGAGGAACGGCGCCGGCGCCTCCTCGACGAGCTTCTGGTGGCGGCGCTGCAGCGAGCAGTCGCGGGTGGAGATCACGACGACATTGCCGTGGGAGTCCGCCAGGCACTGGGTCTCGACGTGGCGCGGCTGGTCGAGGTACTTCTCGACGAAGCACTCGCCGCGGCCGAAGGCGGCGATCGCCTCGCGGGTCGCGGACTCGAACAGCTCGGGGACCTCTTCACGGGTGCGCGCGACCTTGAGCCCGCGGCCGCCGCCGCCGAACGCCGCCTTGATGGCGACGGGGAGGCCGTACTGGTCGACGAAGTCCAGCACCTCGTCGGCGCCCGAGACGGGGTTGAGGGTTCCGGGCGCGAGCGGGGCTCCCACCTTCTCCGCGATGTGGCGCGCGGAGACCTTGTCGCCGAGCTTCTCGATCGCGTCGGGGGAGGGGCCGATCCAGATGAGCCCGGCGTCGATGACGGCCTGGGCGAAGACGGCGTTCTCGGCGAGGAACCCGTACCCGGGGTGCACGGCGTCGGCGCCCGAGCGGCGGGCCACGGAGAGCAGCTTCTCGATGACGAGGTACGTCTCGGCAGACGTGGTGCCGTCGAGGGCGTAGGCCTCGTCGGCGAGCTTCACGTGCCGGGCATCCCGGTCCTGATCGGCGTAGACCGCGACGGACGCGATGCCGCTGTCTTTGGCGGCGCGGATCACGCGTACTGCGATCTCTCCACGGTTGGCGATGAGGACCTTCGTGATGCGAGACATAATCCCCCAGCCTATTGGGGCACGGCCGTGCCGGATGAGGGGGTCCCCACAAAAAGAACGGCTACAAGCGCGGCAGGTTCCACAACGAGTGCCATTCGACGCCGAACTCCAGCAGGAGCGACCGGAGCGTCGACACCGAGAGGCCCACCACCGCGTGCGGGTCGCCCTCGACGCGCGTGATGTACGCCGAGCCGAGGCTGTCGATCGTGAAGGCCCCCGCGACCTGCAGCGGCTCGCCGGTGGCGATGTACGCGTCCACCTCAGCGTCGGTAAGAGAGGAGAAGGTGACGGATGCCGTAGCCACAGCCCCCACGGCGCCCTTCGCCGAGCCGCCGCGGTGGTCGATGAGCCAGTGCCCCGAGTGCAGGAGCCCCGTGCGGCCCCGCTGCGCGAGCCACCGCTCGCGAGCCACCTCGGGCCGGTGCGGCTTGCCGTACAGCTCGCCGTCGAGCTCGAACGCGGAGTCGCCGCCGAGGATGAAGCCGTCCAGCTCCGGGCCGACCACCGCCTCGGCCTTCGCCCGCGCGAGGAGGGCCACGAGCCCCGGTCCGTCGAGGGGGCCGGCCGCCGCGGCGACCGCCTCCTCGTCCACGCCGGACGACAGCAGCACGGGCTCCACCCCGGCCGCGCGCAGCGTGGCGAGCCTCGCGGGCGAGGTCGACGCGAGGTACAGGCGCACAGTGCTCCTATGCTCGGAGGATGGGTGAGTGGGCCGGCAGGCCGATCGAGATCGACGTTACCAACATCGCGCACGGGGGAGTCTCGGTGGCGCGCTACGAGGGCCGTGTCGTGTTCGTCGCCGACGCCATCCCCGGCGAGCGGGTGGTCGCACGGGTGAGCGACGACCGCAAGGCCACGTTCTGGCGCGCCGAGACGGTGGACGTCGTCATCCCGAGCCCGCACCGCAAGGACCACGTCTGGTCGGCCGCCGCCCTCGACCGCGACCCCGCCGACCGCGCCGGCGGGGCCGAGTTCGGCCACATCGAGCTCGCCCACCAGCGCGAGCTCAAGCGCCAGGTGCTGACCGAGTCCCTCGCCCGCATGGCGAAGGTAGACCGGGATGCCGCGGTCGAGGCCCTCCCCGGAGACGAGGAGCGCTCCGGCACAGGCTGGCGCACCCGGGTGCGGCTGCACGTGGGAGAGGACGGGCGGCCCGGGCCGTACGCCGCGCGCTCCCACCGCGTCATCCCGGTCGCGGACCTGCCGCTCGGCACCGACGAGCTCTCCGCCGCGGCCCCGCTCACGCAGAACTTCGACGGGTTCGACCACGTCGACGTGATCAACCCCTCGACCGGCGGCACGCGCCTCGTGATCGGCGACCAGAAGCCGTCGACGATCACCGAGGTCGTGGCGGGGCGGGAGTTCCGGCTCTCGGACCGCGGGTTCTGGCAGGTGCACCGCTCCGCCGCCGAAGCGCTGACCGAGGCCGTGCAGACGGCTATCGACGGCGACCTGTTCGACCCCCTTGCGCACAACCTCGACCTGTACGGCGGCGTCGGCCTGCTGGCCGCGGCGGTCGGCGACCGGTTCGGCCCCGCGACGCGCATCACGAGCGTCGAGAGCGATCCGAGGGCTACCGACTTCGCGGCGGAGAACCTCTCCGAGTGGCTCGGCGCCCGTGCTGAGACGGGACGGGTCGAGCGCTGGGTGCGCGAGCTCGCGGCGGCCGCATCCCCCACCGAGCGCGCCCGCCTGGCCAAGGGCACTGTCGTTCTCGACCCGCCCCGCTCGGGCGCCGGCAAGGACGTCGTCGACACGATCGCGGGCCTCACCCCCGCGCAGGTCGTGTACGTGGCGTGCGACCCGGTGGCCTTCGCGCGCGACGTGGAGCTGTTCCAGCGGCACGGCTACGAGCTCACTGCACTGCGCGCGTTCGACCTCTTCCCCAACACGCACCACGTCGAGGCGGTGGGCACTCTCACCCGGTCCTGAGTGTCTCCTGCGCCTTTCGGCGGCCACGACACTACGATGGGGTACCACCCGCACCCGCGAGAACGGAACAGCATGGCCCAGCCAACGACGATGGAGACGGACGGCCCGACCCCCGCCTCCCTCGTGCGTGTCGCCGTGGTCGACGACCACGAATCGGTTCGGCTCGGGCTCAAGGCGGCGTTCATCGACCAGGGCTACGAGTTCGTCACCGCGGCGGCGACCGTCGACGAGTTCGTCGCGAGCCTCGACGGCCGCGAGGTGGACGTCGTCGTGCTCGACCTCTCCCTGGGTGACGGCTCCACGGTCACCGACAATGTGAAGCGCGTGCAGGCCACGGGCTCTGCCGTGCTCGTGCACTCCATCGCCGACCGGGTTGCGAGCGTTCGGGAAGCGCTCGCAGCCGGGGCGGCGGGGGTCATCCCGAAGTCCTCGGCGACGAGCACGGTGCTCGCTGCCGCAGCCACCGTCGCCCGTGGCGAGGTGCTCAACAACCTCGAGTGGGCGACCGCGATCGACGCCGACCGCGACTTCGCCAAGGCGCAGCTCGGCCGGCGCGAGCGCGAGATCCTGCACCTCTACGCCTCCGGCCTCCCTCTCAAGCTCGCAGCACAGCAGCTGGGCATCGGGTACTCGACCGCCCGCGAGTACCTCGACCGCATCCGGGTCAAGTACGTCGAGGTGGGAAGACCGGCTCCGACCAAGGTCGACCTGCTGAGGCGCGCAGTGGAGGACGGCATCCTGCCCGGCCTCGACCCGGACGGCGGAGATGGCCGATAGCGTCACGACCGTGCGGGCGCTGCCGCAGAACAAGCAGCCGCGCAACCCGATCAGCCGCAAGCAGGTCGAGAAGGTCATCTCCCGCAGTGTCGCGGTGTTCGGGATCGTCTTCGGCGCCCAGACCGTCCCGTGGCTGCTCGGCCAGCTCGACGAGGCCGAGCCGATCTGGCTCTGGATCGTCGTCCCCGCCCTGTTCGGCACCCTCGTGGTGGTGCTCGTGCTCTCCATCGCCCAGGTCTGGGTGCGGCCCATCCAGGGCATCTTCGCCGTGCTGTACCTCCTGGCGCTGGTCTCGTGGCCGTTCTTCGTCCTGCCCGGCGCGGACGTCTTCCAGGGCATCCACTGGTTGAACTACCTCATCACGGTCGCTACCGCGATGGCGGCGATCGCGTTCCCGACGCTCATCACCACGATCTACCTCTTCGTCTGCCCGATGATCTACGTGATCATCCGCATCACCCCGCTCGGCGGCGGCGCCAGCTGGCCGCTCGCCCTGTTGGAGGGCGTGTACGCGCTCATCCTGGGCTCCGCCATCGTCATCATCGTGACCATGCTGCGGCAGGCGGCCAGCTCGGTCGACAACGCGCAGGCGACCGCCCTCGACCGCTACAGCCACGCCGTGCGCCAGCACGCCACGGAGGTCGAGCGCGTGCAGGTCGACTCGATCGTGCACGACAGCGTGCTGACGACCTTCATCTCCGCCGCCCGGGCGTTCACCCCGCAGGCGCAGGAGCTCGCGGCGACCATGGCCGGCAACGCGATCGGCTATCTCCGGGATGCCGCGGCCGCGAGCCCCGACGACGGCACCACCGTGCGCTTCACCTCGCTGGCGGAGCGCATCACGGACGCGGCGGCCGCCCTCTCGAGCCCGTTCGAGCTGCGCATCCGGAGCGTCGGCACCCGCTCGCTGCCCGTGCACGCCGCCGAGGCGATCTACTCGGCCTCCGTGCAGGCGATGGTCAACAGCCTCCAGCACGCGGGGGAGGAGGGCGTCTCGCGCTGGGTCGCCGTCCGCGGTGTGGCCCCGGGCGGCATCGAGGTCGTCATCGGCGATACCGGAGCCGGGTTCGACATCTCGGAGCGCAGCGAGCGCCTCGGCGTGCGGGTCTCCATCCTCGAGCGCATCTCCAACGCGGGCGGGCGCGCGACCGTGCAGTCGGCGCCGGGCGAGGGCACGATCGTGAGCATCCGCTGGCCGCACGCGAGCCCGCCGCCCGTCACGGAGTTCGGGGGCGGCGCGTGAACATCGGCGTCCCCCGCTACCTCATCGTCGGCATGGCCGGCCTGTTCTCCGCGTACCACCTCGTGCTCGCGACCTACACGCTCGACATCCCGCGCCACACCGCGCCGATCTTCGTCGCCATGGCCCTGTACGCGGCGGCGACGATCATCAGCCTGCTGCCGTGGGGCCCGGTGCGGATGCCGATCTGGATGGCCGCGTTCAACTTCGCCATCGTCATCGCGATCACCCTTCTCGTCGCGAACGAGCTCGACTTCGGCCGCCCCGGCGGCACCGGCTACGCGAGCTGGTACGTGGCGGCGAGCGGCACCCTCATGACGATCACGTCGACGCGGGGCCGGCACACGTTCGCGTGGCTGGGCATCGGCTTCCTCGTGGTCCACACCGTCGTGGGCGTCGGCGCTGTCGGCCCGGCCGGGATCTTCTCCCTCGGGATCGTTGGCAGCGCATCCTGGGTCGCCGTCTCGCACGTGCTGAGCACCGCCCTCGCCAAGGCGTCCAAGGATGCCCAGCGCTTCGCCCTCGCGGAGCGCGAGGCCACCGACTGGCAGGCTGCACAGGAGGCGCACGTCCACGAGCGCCAGTTCAGGCTCGGGCAGACCAGTGCCATGGCGCTCACCATGCTGCGCCAGATCCAGGAGAGCGGCGGCAACCTCACCGACGAGCAGCGCCGCGAGTGCGCCTACCTCGAGAGCGCCATCCGCGACGAGATCCGCGGCCGGAAGCTGCTCAACGACGCCGTGCGCGACGAGGTGATGAGTGCGCGCCGCCGCGGCGCGACCGTGACCCTGCTCGACGAGGGCGGCATCGACGACCTCTCCGACGCCGAGCTGGACCGCGTGCTCAACCGGCTCGCGCTGGCCATCCACGAGACCAATGCCGACAAGGTGATCGCGCGGACCGTGCCCGAGGGCTCCGACGTCGCGGTGACCGTGGTGGGGCTGCGCTCCGTGGCCGACGGCGAGTCAGTGGCGCTCGGCCAGGACTCCCTCGAGGACGACGAGGTCGACCTGTGGCTCGAGATCCCGCGGGTGCCGGTCACGCCGTAGTCTGCGCCAGGAGCGGCCCGCCCCGCTGGGCGCGGCGGGCCGCTGGACAAGCAGAAGGGCCGGGGGTGCAGTGCACCGCATCCGGCCCTTCGCTAAAACCCGGGTCAGGGCGATAACCCGAATATCGCCCTGACCCGCCCCCAATACATTGGCCCGCTTACCCTAGTCGGCCAATGAATGGTGATGTTCTCCAAGGGAGGAACATCTAGCAATAACAACTATGCGGGGGCGACAGGGGTACGCAAAGTCGTCTCTTTGGGGGACTCTTGGGGGACATTTAGCCTTCACACAGTGAACGAGTACCCCGATATTCCGGTATTTCGGGGTTCGAGCGGCGAGGGCAACAGGGGTACATTCTTCGGAATCCGGGCCATATCGCCCGTCCGACGGGGGTAGAACGGTCTGTTTCAGTCGTTCAAGCTGCGGAATTCGTTGTCTCGGGATGCCCAATCTAGGCGAACCGCAGGAAACCCCCGTTCGGGGGGTGCTTTTCCCCAATCGCGGGGATCAGCCCGAAAAACTCCGCCACGCACCGGGGCCGGGCGTCAGGGGAGTGCGCAGCTGCCGCTGGCTCCGCTGCCACGCCGAGACGCCGGGGCCGCCCTCGGCCCCGAGCTCGTCGGCCAGCTCGGCCAGTGCCTGGGAGACCACGACGGTGACCGCGGCGATGTCCTCGGGGGTCGCCGACGGGGAGATGACGCGGATGTCGGGGTCGCTCACAGCGGGATGTTCCCGTGCTTCTTGGGCGGCAGCGACGCGCGCTTGGTGCGCAGCGCGCGCAGCGCCTTGATGACAGCGACGCGCGTGGCGGCCGGCTCGATGATGCCGTCCAGCTCCCCGCGCTCGGCGGCGAGGAACGGGGATGCCACGTTGTACGTGTACTCGTTGGCGAGTCGGGTGCGCACCGCCGCCACATCCTCGCCGGCGGCCTCCGCAGCCTTGATCTCCCCGCGGTACAGGATGTTGACGGCGCCCTGGCCGCCCATGACGGCGATCTCGGCGGTCGGCCACGCGTAGTTGAGGTCGGCGCCCATCTGCTTGGAGCCCATGACGATGTACGCGCCGCCGTAGGCCTTGCGGGTGATGACGGTGACGAGGGGCACGGTGGCCTCGGCGTAGGCGTAGAGCAGCTTGGCGCCGCGGCGGATGACGCCGGTCCACTCTTGGTCGGTGCCGGGGAGGTAGCCGGGCACGTCGACGAGGGTGAGGATCGGGATGTTGAACGCGTCGCAGAAGCGGAGGAAGCGCGCCGCCTTCTCACCGGCCTCGATGTTGAGCGTGCCGGCCATCGCGTTCGGCTGGTTGGCGATGACGCCGACTGTGCGGCCCTCCACGCGGCCGAAGCCCACGACGATGTTGGGCGCGTAGAGCGGCTGGGTCTCGAGGAAGTCGCCGTTGTCGACGATGTGCTCGATGACGGTCTTGACGTCGTACGGCTGGTTGGGGCTGTCGGGGACGATGCTGTTGAGCTTGCGGTCCTCGTCCGTGATCTCGAGCTCGACCTCGCTCTCGTACACGGGCAGCTCGGCGAGGTTGTTGTCCGGCAGGAAGCCGATGAGGGTCCGCGCGTAGTCGAGCGCGTCATCCTCGTCGCTGGCCAGGTAGTGCGCGACGCCGGAGATCTTGTTGTGGGTGAGCGCGCCGCCCAGCTCCTCCATGCCGACGTCCTCGCCGGTGACGGTCTTGATCACGTCGGGGCCGGTGACGAACATCTGCGACGTCTTGTCGACCATGATCACGAAGTCGGTGAGCGCGGGGGAGTACACGGCGCCACCGGCGGCCGGGCCCATCACGATCGAGATCTGCGGGATGACGCCCGAGGCCTGGGTGTTGCGGCGGAAGATCTCGCCGTACTTGCCGAGGGCGACTACGCCCTCCTGGATGCGAGCGCCGCCCGAGTCGAGCATGCCGATGATGGGCACGCCGGTCTTGAGGGCGTGGTCCATGACCTTGATGATCTTCTCGCCGGCGACCTCGCCGAGGGAGCCGCCGAAGATCGTGAAATCCTGCGAGTACACCGCGACCTGGCGCCCGTGGATGGTGCCGAGCCCGGTGACGACCGCGTCGCCGTAAGGGCGGTTCTTCTCCATGCCGAACGCGTGCGTGCGGTGGCGCACGAACTCGTCGAGCTCGACGAACGAGCCGTGGTCGAGCAGCTGCTCGATGCGCTCGCGGGCGGTCTTCTTCCCCTTCGCGTGCTGCTTCTCGATGGCGGCCTCGCCACTGGCCGTGACGGCCTCGTGGTAGCGCACCTTCAGGTCCGCGATGCGGCCAGCGGTCGTCGACAGGTCGGGGGCGTGGGTTTCGTCGGTCACGCTGTCACTTTACCCACCCCGCCTCCCGCACGACTTTGGGGGAAGGTACAAAGATGGGGGCATGAGCCTTCCCCTCAGCAGCGCCATCGCCACCCGCCTCGACGTGCTCGACGAGGCGGGCTCCACGAACGCCGTGCTGGTCGAGCGGGCGCGGGCGGGCGGCGAGCCCGAGTTCTCGGTGGTCGTCACGACCAACCAGACCGCGGGCCGGGGCAGGCTCGGCCGTACCTGGACGGCCCCGCCCGGCAAGACGATCGCCGTCTCCGTGCTGCTCTCCCCGCCGGACCGGCTCGGCTGGCTGCCGCTGCTGGCCGGCCTCGCGATGACGAGGGCGGTGCGCTCCCTGGTCGACGGCCACGCCGTGACGCTGAAATGGCCGAACGACGTGCAGGTCGACGGGCTGAAGGTCTCGGGCCTCCTCGCCGAGCTCGTGCCGGGCGCGGGCGTCGTGATCGGCGCGGGCCTCAACCTCACCATGGAGGAGTCCGAGCTGCCGACCCCGGTCTCCACGTCCCTCACCCTCGTGGGCGCCCCCGCGGACGGCCTCGTGGACCGGGCGCTCGCCGCCTACCTCGGCCAGCTGAAGGAGCTCTACGACGGGATGCTCGGGGGCAGCGACATCCGGGCGCTCGTCGAGGCGGAGTGCAGCACGATCGGCCGCGGCGTGCGCGTGGAGCTGCCGGGCGGCGACGAGCTGTTCGGCACCGCGACAGGTATCGACGCCGAGGGCCGGCTCGTCGTCCAGCCGCTCGACGAGAACGGGCGCAGAGCCGAGCCGCGCGCGGTCGCGGCGGGCGACGTCACGCACCTGAGGTACCAGTGACCGAGACCGTGGTCGCCCGGCTCCGCCCGCACGCACGGGCGCTGTTCTGGCCCACGGTGCTGCTGCTCGTCGTGGCGGCGGGCGTCGGCTTCCTCTCGGGAACGTTCCGTGAACAGTGGCAGAACACCGTGCTGCTCTCGGTGGCGGGGGCCGTGGCACTCGTGGGCTGGCTCGCGCCCCTGCTGCGGTGGGCCTCGCGCAACTACACGATCACGACCCGGCGGGTGGTCGTGGCATCCGGGATCCTCGCGCGCACGCGCCACGAGGTGCTGCTGAGCCGCATCGAGGCCGTGAGCGTGGAGCGGCGCGGTCTGCAGGCCGTGTTCCGCAGCGGGGACGTGGCCGTGGCGGAGGACGTGGTGCTGCGGGACGTGCCGGCCGCCGGGCTCGTGCAGGCGGCCATCCACGACCTCGTCGAGGGCACCGAGCCGTCATTCGGGTCAGATAGGGTGCACGCGTGAAAATCTCCGTGATCGGGTGCGGCTACCTCGGTGCCGTGCATGCCGCCGCCATGGCGGATCTGGGCCACGAGGTGGTCGGCGTGGACGTCGACCCCGCGAAGATCGCGCAGCTCTCCTCGGGGGTCGCGCCGTTCTTCGAGCCCGGGCTCAGCGACATCCTCGCCTCGTCGCTCGCGACCGGGCGCCTGCGCTTCACCACCGACATCGCCGAGGTGCGGGGTGCGGCAGTGCACTTCGTCGCCGTCGGCACGCCCCAGCTCGGCGACAGCTACGCGGCGGACCTGCGGTATGTGGATGCCGCCGTCGCCGCGGTCCTCCCGCACCTGCAGCCGGGCGACCTGGTGGCGGGCAAGAGCACGGTGCCGGTGGGGACCGCCGCACGGCTCGCCGACCTCGTCGAGGGAGCCGGCGGCCGCCTCGCCTGGAACCCGGAGTTCCTGCGCGAGGGCTTCGCCGTGAAGGACACGCTCTCGCCCGACCGGCTCGTGTACGGCGTCCGACCGGGCGATGACGCCTCCGTCGCTGCGCTCAACGAGCTCTACGCGGCGACGATCTCCCGCGGCACCCCCGTGGTCGTCACCGACTTCGCGACCGCCGAGCTCGTGAAGGTCGCGGCGAACGCGTTCCTCGCGACGAAGATCTCGTTCATCAACGCCATGGCGGAGGTCGCGGAGGCGACCGGGGCCGACGTGACCCAGCTCGCCGACGCGATCGGCTACGACGCGCGCATCGGGCGGCGGTTCCTCAACGCGGGCCTCGGCTTCGGCGGCGGGTGCCTGCCGAAGGACATCCGCGGGTTCATGGCCCGCGCGGAGGAGCTCGGCGTCGACCAGGCGCTCGGCTTCCTGCGGGAGGTCGACTCGATCAACCTGCGCCGCCGCGAGCGCATGGTGGACCTCGCGCGGGAGGTGCTCGGCGGCGAGCTCGAGGGCAAGCGCATCGCGGTGCTCGGCCTCGCGTTCAAGCCGGACTCGGACGACGTCCGCGACTCCCCGGCGCTCGACGTGGCGGCCCGGCTGGCCGAGCTCGGCGCGATCGTGCGCGCGACGGACCCGGAGGCGATCGAGACATCCCGCCGGATCCGCCCGACGCTCGACTACGTCGCGAGCCCGGAAGAGGCGGCGGAGGGCGCGGATGCCGTGCTCCTGCTCACCGAGTGGGCGCAGTACCGCGAACTGGACCCGGTACAGCTCGGGTCAGTCGTGGGCACCCGCGCGATCGTCGACGGCAGGAACTGCCTCGACCCGGTCGCCTGGCGCAGCGCCGGCTGGCAGTACCGCGCCCTCGGCAGGCCGTAGCGGCCCCACCCCGTCATCGGCGGGCCTCAACGGCATCGACCGGCTGGGGTGGAACACCCACGACCGGTAGAACGCGAAGCGGAAGACCGTGCCGAGCCCGAGGCCGATCACGTTGCCCGAGATGTTGTCGGCGAGCACGCTCGTGAACCCCAGGGCGTAGTGCGAGATCCACAGGCACGCGAGCGTGATGAGCATGCCGCCGAGGCTCACGATCACGAACTCGACGCCCTCCCGCACGACCTGGTCGCGCTTCGTCGCGCCGAATGTCCAGTACCGGTTGCCCACGTAGTTGGCGGCGATGGCGAGGCAGGTGGAAATGACCTTCGCGATGAAGGGGCCCTCGTGGATGTTCGAGGGCTCGAGCACCGTCGCGCGCAGGAGGTTGAAGACGCCCACGTCGATCACGAAGCCGATGATGCCGACGACGCCGAAGCGCGCGAGCTGGGACATCAGCAGGCGCATGGCGTTCCCCCGGGGTGCGACAGAATGGAGTGGTCGGTGCAGTGTAACTGAGGAGAACTGAGTGTCCCTGACAGTAGGTGTCATCGGCGGCGGCCAGCTCGCGCGGATGATGGTCCCCCCGGCGATCGAGCTCGGGCTGGGCATCCGGGTGCTCGCCGAAAACGAAGGAGAATCGGCCGGGATCGCCGTCACGCAGCTCGGCGACTACCGCAGCGTTGACGATGTCCTGCGTTTTGCGGAGGGCGTGGACGTCGTCACATTCGACCACGAGCACGTTCCGCAGGCGGTGCTGCGCGCGCTCGTGGCCTCCGGTGCTGCAGTGCATCCCGGGCCCGACGCGCTGCTCTTCGCGCAGGACAAGCTGCGCATGCGCGAGCGGCTCACCGCGCTCGGCCTTCCCGTGCCGGAGTGGGCCGCCGTGTCGTCCATCGCCGATCTCGACGCCTTCATCGCCGCCCACGGCGGGCGGGCCGTCGTGAAGACCGCGCGCGGCGGCTACGACGGCAAGGGCGTGCGCGTCGTGTCGTCCGGTGCCGAGGTCGCGGAATGGTTCGACGACGACGACCCGCTGCTCGTCGAGGAGCTCGTCGAGTTCCGGCGGGAGCTGTCGCAGATGCTCGCGCGGCGCCCGAGCGGCGAGATCGCCCTCTGGCCGCTCGTGGAGTCGATCCAGCGCGGGGGAGTGTGCGTCGAGGTCATCGCGCCGGCCCCCGGCGCCTCGAGCCGGCTGCGCGAGGTCGCCGCCGAGGTCGCGACCGCCATCGCCGCCGAGCTCGGCGTGACGGGCGCGCTCGCGGTCGAGCTCTTCGAGACGACGGACGAGCGCATCCTCATCAACGAGCTCGCGATGCGGCCCCACAACAGCGGGCACTGGACTATCGACGGCTCCGCCACGAGCCAGTTCGAGCAGCACCTTCGCGCGGTCCTGGACCTGCCGCTCGGCCCGACCGGCGCCCGAGAGCCGTGGAGCGTCATGGTCAACGTCCTGGGTGGCACGAGCGAGAACCGCTACCCCGCCGCGCTCGCTGACCAGCCCGCGGCGAAGTACCACTTCTACGGCAAGGAGCCGCGCCCCGGCCGCAAGGTCGGGCACGTCACGGCGGGCGGCGACGAGCTCGAAGAGGTCGTGTTCCGGGCGCGTGCCGCAGCGGCGTTCTTTGAGGATTGACACCTACGCTTATCGGGTGACCGAACCACTAGTAGCCGTCGTCATGGGCTCCGACTCCGACTGGAGCGTGATGGCCGACGCGTCCGCCGCCCTCACGGAGTTCGGGATCGCGCACGAGGTGCAGGTGGTCTCGGCGCACCGCACCCCCGAGCGGATGATCGCCTTCGGCAAGGAGGCGGCGGGCCGCGGCATCCGGGTCATCATCGCCGGTGCCGGCGGCGCCGCGCACCTGCCGGGCATGCTCGCCTCCGTGACCACGCTCCCCGTGATCGGAGTGCCCGTGCCGCTGGCGAAGCTCGACGGGCTCGACTCACTGCTCTCCATCGTGCAGATGCCGGCGGGCATCCCGGTCGCGACCGTCTCCATCGGCGGCGCGCGCAACGCAGGACTTCTCGCGGCCCGCATCCTGGCGTCGGGGGATGCGGCCCTGACGGAGAAGCTCGCGGAGTTCGCGCGGTCGCTCGAGGCCCTCGTGGTGGAGAAGAACGCCGCCCTCAACCGCTCGCTATGACGGCCACGAGCCCCGTCCGCTACCCGGACCTGCGCAACCCGAGCGTCATGACGCGGCGGGCGTGGGTGCTCGTGCTGCTGAACGTGCTCATCCCGGGCTCGCCCCAGCTCATCGCCGGCAACCGGAAGCTCGGCCGGTTCGCGGTCACCACGACGTTCATCCTGTGGGCGGTGGTGATCGTCGCAGTCGGGATGTACTTCCTGGTGCGGCCCACGTTCATCACCTTCGCCACGAACTACTTCGCGCTGTGGATCGCCCAGGCCGCGATCCTGTTCTACGCCGTGCTGTGGATCATCCTGTCGATCGACACCGTCCGCCTCATCCGCCTGGTCAGGGTCGCGCCGAAGGCCCGTGCGGCGGTGGCGGGGCTCGCGGTCGTCGCCCTCGTCGCCGTGGGCGGCACGGCCGCGTACGGCGTCATGGTGGCCGGGGTCACCCGCGACACGGTGGGCGATGTCTTCGCCGGGCAGACCGTGGTGCCGCCCGTTGACGGCCGCTACAACTTCATGCTCCTGGGCGGCGACGCCGGCCCCGACCGCGACGGCCTGCGGCCGGACAGCATCTCGGTCGTGAGCGTCGAGGCCGACACCGGCAAGGCGACGATCATCGGCATCCCGCGCAACATGGAGTACGTGCCGTTCGTCGAGGGCTCGCCCATGCTGGCCGAGTACCCGAACGGCTACGGCACCGACGGCTGCGACGTCGATGTGTGCCTCATCAACTCGATCTACACCGAGGTCGAGCTCGACCACCCCGACCTCTACCCCGACGCCGTGAAGAACGGCAGCAACCCGGGCATCGAGGGCATGCGGGATGCGGTCGAGGGCCTGTTGGGCATCACGATCCAGTACTACGTGCTCATCGACATGCAGGGGTTCGCCGACCTGATCGACGCCCTCGGCGGCATCACGATCACCGTGGCGGATCGCCTGCCGATCACCGACGAGGTCGACGAGAACGGCCAGCCCTACGACCCGGACACGACGTGGATCGAGCCCGGTGTGCAGCTCATGGACGGCCCGAAGGCGCTCGCCTACGCGCGGATTCGAGCCGGCACCACGGATTACGCGCGCATGGAGCGCCAGCGCCAGGTGCAGGAGGCGATCCTGCAGCAGTTCGAGCCGGCGAACATCCTCACGAAGTTCCAGTCGGTGGCGCAGGCCGGCGCGCAGGTGGTCAGCACCGACATCCCGCAGGCAGTGCTCGGCCAGTTCGTCGACCTCGCGGGCAAATCGCGCAGCCAGGAGATCGCGACCCTGGAGCTCGTCCCGCCGGACGTGGACCCCGAGGACCCCGATTTCGACTACGTCCTGCAGCTCGTGTCAGAGGCGCTCACGATCACGCCGCCGGACCCGAAGGGCTAGCGGCCGACAGGCCGGTTGAGTAGGCCGCCCGCGGCCGTATCGAAACCGTCTCGATACGCGCGCCAGAGCGCGCTACTCAACCCGCTACAGGTCGGCGTGCAGCTGCCAGACCTTCTCGGCCGAGCTGCGCCAGCTGAATGCCTTGGCGCGGTCCGAGCCCGAGTACGCGAGCCGCTCGGCGAGGGCGGGGTCGCCCAGCACGGAGTTGATGCCGTCCGCGAGGCGCTCCGGGTAGCCCTCGTCGTCGCCGCGCTCGACGACGACTCCGGCGTCGACGGCGAGCTCGAGCAGGGCGGGCGCGTCGGAGTGGACGACCGGCGTTCCCAGCGCGAAGGCCTCGAGCACGGGCATCCCAAAGCCCTCTTCGAGGTTCGGGTAGGCGAAGACGGCGGCGCGGTCGACGGCGACGGCGAGGTCCTCGTCCGTGAGGGTGCCGAGCCCGCGGACGCGCGAGGAGTCGAGGCCGGCGGCCGCGACCGCGGCCGCGAGGGCCGCGTCGTCCGGGTCGGGGCCGACAATGAGCAGGGGCACGCCGCCGGAGACGCGCGGCATGCCGGCGACGAGCTGGTCGATGCCCTTGCGCGGCTCGAGCCCGCCGATGGCGAGCACGTAGCTGTCGGGCAGGCCGAGGCGCTCGGCGCGCTCCTGGGCGTCGACGGGGACGTCGAGGGCGGTGCTCGCCGCGCCGCTGATCACGCGCACGCGGTCGCCCAGGTCGATGATCTCCCCGAGCTGGCCGGCCACGGCGTGGCTGGGCACGACGATCGCGTCGGCGTAGCGCTGCGCTCGCTTGAGCATGGACCGCTGCCAGGAGACCGTGCGGGGGCTGAGGGAGTCGGGGCGGGACCACGCGACCGTGTCGTGCACGGTCACGGCGATCTGGTCGCCGTCGTTGAGGCGGTCGTGGCGGGCGAGCGGCGCGAGCAGGCTCGTCGCGTGCACCATGCCCTTGCCCGGCAGGCGCGTGAAGCCGTGCTGCCAGGCCGCCTGCAGCTCGCGGCGGGCGAGGGTGCTCTTGTGCAGGGCGCGCAGCCCGGGCAGGCGCTCCTCGATCGCGATGTAGTCGGGCTCCGGGGATGCCGCGACCACGGCCTCCACGTAGCAGCCCCGCGGGGCCGTGGCGATGAGCTCGCGCACGAGCTCCTCGGTGTACCGCCCGACGCTCCCGGGCGCTGAGACGAGCATCTCGTCCATGATGACGCGGAGAGTGGTCATTGTGCTTCCAGGGCTCCCGAACTGAATGCCGCGGCCAGCGCCTCCCGCCAGTCCCGCAGCGGCTCGATCCCCGCCGCGAGCCACGCATCGTGGCCGAGGACGGAGTAGGAGGGGCGCGGAGCCGGGCGGACGAAGTGTGCGCTGTCGGTCGGCTTGACCCTATCAGGATCGTGCCCGCCGAGCTCGAACACTGCGCGGGCGAACTCGAACCAGCTCGCCTGCCCGGAGCTCGTTCCGTGGTAGATGCCGGCGGGCGCGTCCGCGTCGGCCATCCGCACGATCTGCCGGGCGAGGTCCATGGTCCAGGTGGGCTGGCCGATCTGGTCCGTCACGACGTCGACGGTCTCGCGCTCCGCCGCAAGGCGCAGCATGGTCCTGGGGAAGCTGGGGCCGTGCTCGCCGTAGAGGTACGCAGTGCGCAGGATGCGCGTGCCCGCCGGGTCCGCCTCGAGGGCGAGCACCTCGCCCCGGGCCTTGGTGCGCCCGTAGGCGGACTGCGGATCGCGCGGCGCATCCTCGGGGTACGGCGCCGTGGCGCGCCCGTCGAAGACGTAGTCGGTGGAGAGCTGCACGAGCGCGGCGCCGTGGGCCGCGGTCGCGCGCGCGAGGTTCTGGGCGCCGAGGGTGTTCACCGCGTGGGCGTCCTGCTCGTGGGTCTCAGCGTCGTCCACCCTCGTGTAGGCGGAGGCGTTGACGACCACGTCGAAGCCCTCGACAGCGGCGAGGACGGCGCCCGGGTCGGTGACATCGAGCTCGGCGCGGGTGAGGCCCGTGGCATCCCGGTCGCCCAGCACCGCCATGAGGTCGGTGCCGAGCATGCCGCCCGCACCCGTGACGAGCCAGCGCTTCTCAGGTGCGCGGGTCACAGGGCGGCGCGCGCCTTGAGCGGCTCCCACCACGCGCGGTTGTCGCGGTACCACTGCACGACGTCGGCGAGACCCTGCTCGAACGGCACGAGCGGCTCGTAGCCGAGCTCGGCCCGGATCTTGGAGATGTCGACGCTGTAGCGCAGGTCGTGGCCCAGCCGATCCTGCACGCGGTCGACGTAGGACCAGTCCTTGCCGGTCGCGTCGAGGAGCAGCTGCGTGAGCTCCTTGTTGGTGAGCTCGGTGCCGCCGCCGATGTTGTAGATCTCGCCGGCGCGGCCGTTCACGAGCACCATCGCGATGCCGCGCGTGTGGTCGTCCACGTGCAGCCAGTCGCGGATGTTGTTCCCCTCGCCGTAGAGCGGCACGTGCTTGTCGTCGATGAGGTTCGTGACGAAGAGCGGGATGACCTTCTCCGGGAAGTGGTACGGGCCGTAGTTGTTCGAGCACCGGGTGATCGAGAGGTTGAGGCCGTGCGTGCGGAAGTAGCTCCGTGCGAGCAGGTCGCTGCCGGCCTTCGACGCGGAGTAGGGGGAGTTGGGCTCCAGTGGGCGCGACTCGTCCCACGAGCCCTCGGCGATCGAGCCGTACACCTCGTCGGTGCTCACGTGCACGAAGCGCTTCAGGTCGTGGCGCAGGGCGGCGTCGAGCAGCCGCTGCGTGCCCAGCACGTTGGTCTCGACGAAGATGCCGGAGTCGCGCACCGAGCGGTCGACGTGCGACTCGGCGGCGAAGTGCACGACGGCGTCGACCGTCGGCAGAAGGGCGTCAAGCAGCTCGGCGTCGCGGATGTCGCCGTGCACGAAGGAGTACCGCGTGCTTGATGCCACCGGCGCGAGGTTCTCGGGGTTGCCCGAGTAGGTCAGGGCGTCGAGAACGACGACCTCGGCGCCCTCGAGCCCCGGGTACGCGTCCTCGAGGGTGCGGCGTACGAAGTTCGAGCCGATGAAGCCGGCCCCGCCGGTCACGAGAATTCTCATTGGTTCCTCACCACACGCCGATCGCGATCAAAAGTCCAATTATCCTCCGGTCGCGCGGGCGGCGGCGCATCTGCTCCGAGCGGCGGGCGAGCGCCCAGCGGGCCCGGATGCCCCGGCCCTCGAGCAGGGCGAGCATGCCCTCCAGCCCCGGCCGGGTCTCCGCAGGCGCGACCTTGAGCGCCGCCCGGGCGTGGACGATAGCCTGCTGGCGGTGCCAGTGCTCGCGGATGAGCTTCAGGCGCGCGAGCGCCGAGCCGACGCCGGTGTTCGAGCCCATGACGTTGTCGTCGTGCTGCCGGTAGTCGAGCGTCGGGGTGCCGTCGATGTGCCAGGACAGGTTGGCGCCGCGGGCGAGCGCATAGATGAGGGAGTCGTGGAAGTCGGCGGTGCGCGCGGGGGAGTCGTCGTCGGCGAGCTGCGCGGCGACGAGGGCGGCGAGGCGAGGCGTGAGCACGAACGTCGAGCCCGGGCCGGGGCTCTCTGTGAGGTAGTCGAACTCGCGCTGGGGGTAGTCCTTCTTGATGAGAGTGCGGACGCCGGCGGGCGTGAAGGCAGTGATGCTGCCCGAGACCCCGTCGTGGCCGCCCTCGCGCAGCAGGCGCACGTGCCGCTCGAGCTTGCCCGGCAGCCAGACGTCGTCCTGGTCGCTGAACGCGAGGTAGCCGTCCGCCGGAGGGGAGACCAGCTGAGCGAGCCGGTAGAAATTCGGTGCGGAGCCGCCGGAGGGCCCCATCGACGGCAGCACCGTCACACGGGGGTCGCCCGCTGCCTGATCGAGGAGCCACTCGCGCGTGCCGTCGGTCGACTCGTCGTCGAGGGCGACGACGCGGACGCGCACGCCCTCCTGGCTGAGAATGCTCGCGAGCTGCTCGGGGAGCCAGCGGCGCCCGTTGTAGGTCGCGAGGAGCACGACCACCTCAGGCAGCTCGGGGGCGGGGGGCATGGTCAGCAATTGTAGCCTTGACGCATGTCCGCCCCCTCGATCTCCGTCGCGCTCTGCACGCACAACGGCGGGCGGTATGTGCGCGAGCAGGTCGAGAGCATCCTGCGGCAGACGGTTCCGGTGAGCGAGATCGTCCTGTCGGACGACGCGTCGACGGATGACACGGTCGCGATCGTCGAGGCGGCGGTGGCGGGCTCGGGCGTGAGTCTCGTCGTGCTCCGCAACTCCCCGGCACTCGGCGTCGTCGCGAACTTCGAGCAGGCGGCCTCCGCGTGCACCGGCGAGCTCATCGCCCTGTGCGATCAGGACGACGTCTGGCACCCCGACAAGCTCGAGCGCATCGTCGCCGCCTTCGGGGAGGGCACCCTGCTCGTGCACTCGGACGCCGCGCTCGTGGACGGACAGCTGCAGCGGCTCCCGTCTACCCTGCTCGAGAGCCTCGAGGCCACCGCCGCCGAACGGCGCGAGCTCGCGGACGGCCGCAGCTACGACACCTTCCTGCGCCGCAACCTCGTGACCGGCGCGACGGCCGTGCTCCGCCGCGAGCTGCTCGAGCCGGCGCGGCCGTTCCCGCCGTCCTGGGTGCACGACGAGTGGCTGGCGATCATCGCCGCCGCGGTCGCCCGCACCGCCCTCGTGGACGCGGAGCTCATCGACTACCGGCAGCACGGCGGCAACCAGATCGGGGCGAGCAAGCCCACGCTCCGGTACAAGATCGGCAAGCTGCTCGAGCCGCGCACCGGCCGCAATGACATCCTCGTCGACCGCGCGACCGCGCTCGTGGGGCGCATCGAGGTGGTGGCGCCGGCCCGCGCCGACTCGGCGCGGCGCAAGCTCGCGCACGAGAAGTTCCGCCGCAGTCTCCCGCGCGTGCGCGTGCTGCGGGTGCTCCCCGTGCTCGGTGCCGTGCTCGGCGGCCGCTACGCGCGCTATAGCAGGGGCATCCCGGACGCCGTGCGCGACGTCGTCCAGCCCGACCGCTGAGCCCCGCACGTTAGGATCGAGGCCGTGCAGATTCGAGAGCTGGCCATCGCCGACGCGTGGGAGATCACCCCGGTGCCGTGGCCGGACGACCGGGGGCTGTTCCTCGAATCCTTCCGGTACGACACCCTCGAGCAGGCGACCGGGCGGCCGTTCGCGCTCAAGCAGGGGAACACCTCTGTCTCGCGGCGCGGAGTGGTCCGCGGCATCCACTTCGCCGACACCCCTCCCGGCCAGGCCAAGTACGTCTCGGTCGCGCACGGCGCCGGCATCGACTTCGTGATCGACATCCGCGTCGGCTCGCCCACGTTCGGCCAGTGGGACTCGGTGGTGCTCGACTCCCAGACCCGCCGCTCCGTGTTCATCTCCGAGGGGCTCGGGCACGCCTTCGTCGCCCTCACTGACGACGCCACCCTCACGTACCTGGTGAGCTCGACCTACAACCCCGCGGCCGAGCACGACCTCACCCCGCTCGACCCGGAGATCGGCCTCGTGTTCCCGGCCGAGCTGGGCGAGCCCGTGCTCTCGGCGAAGGACCTCGCGGCGCCGACCCTGGCCGAGCTGCTCGCGGCGGGCGCCCTGCCCGACTACGCAGCTCTCACGGCGTTCTACGCGGAAGGCGCGGTCTGACATGCGCGGAATCATCCTCGCCGGCGGCAGCGGCACACGGCTGTGGCCCATCACCAAGGGCATCTCGAAGCAGCTCATGCCCATTTACGACAAGCCGATGATCTACTACCCCCTCTCGACGCTCATGAGCGCGGGCATCCGGGAGATCCTGATCATCACGACGCCCGACGACCAGGAGTCCTTCCGCCGTCTGCTCGGTGACGGCAGCGAGCTCGGCATCTCACTTCAGTACGCGGTGCAGCCCTCGCCCGACGGGCTCGCGCAGGCCTTCCTCATCGGCGAGGAGTTCATCGGCGGGGAGAAGGTCGCCCTCGTGCTCGGCGACAACATCTTCCACGGCGCGGGCCTCGGGTCGAGTCTGAGCAGCCACGCCGACATCGACGGCGCCCTGATCTTCGCGTACCACGTGAGCAACCCGCGGGCCTACGGCGTCGTCGAGTTCGATGCTGACCTCCGCGCCGTGTCCATCGAGGAGAAGCCCGAGCAGCCCAAGAGCAACTTCGCCGTTCCCGGCCTCTACTTCTACGACAACTCGGTAGTCGAGATCGCGAAGACGATCACCCCGAGCGCGCGGGGCGAGCTCGAGATCTCCACGGTCAACGAGCACTACCTCGACCGCGGCGCACTGAGGGTCGATGTGCTCGACCGGGGCACCGCGTGGCTTGACACCGGCACGTTCGTCTCGATGGTGCAGGCGAGCGAGTTCGTGCGGGTGATCGAGGACCGCCAGGGCTACAAGATCGGGTGCATCGAGGAGCTCGCCTGGCGCGCCGGCTGGATCGACGACGCGCAGCTGGCCGCGCTCGCGCAGCCGCTGCTCAAGAGCGGATACGGGGAGTACCTGGCGCGGCTGCTCGCGGAGAAGCAGTGACGAAGGTCCTCGTCATCACGGGCGACCCGGTCGGCCCGCGCATGGCGGGACCCGCGATCCGGGCCTGGAACATGGCGTCGGTGCTCACCGCCGACGGCAACGAGGTCGCCCTCCTGACCACGACCCTCCTCGAGCCGGTGGAGGCTCCGTTCGCGCTGCACCGCGTGGTACCCGGGGATGACGAGGCGTTCGCCGCGCTCGAGGCGTGGGCGGACGTGATCGTGTTCCAGGGCCACGCGATGGCCCAGTTCGACGCGCTGCGCCGCACCGAGAAGGTCGTGGTCGCCGACATCTACGACCCCATGCACCTGGAGATGCTCGAGCAGGGTCGCGAGCTCGGGCCCGCGACGTGGAACCTGCGCGTCACCACGGCCACCGCCGTGCTCAACGAGCAGCTCGCGCTCGCGGACTTCTTCCTGTGCGCGTCCGAGCGGCAGCGGCTGTTCTACCTCGGCCAGCTCACCACCCTCGGCCGCGTGAACCCGGCCACCTACGAGAACGACCCGCACCTGTCGCAGCTCATCGCCGTCGCGCCGTTCGGGCTCTCCGCCGAGCGGCCCGTGCACGAGGCGGAGGTCGTCAAGGGCGTCCGGGACGGCATCACCGCCGACGACAAGCTGCTCATCTGGGGCGGCGGGCTGTACAACTGGTTCGACCCGCTCTCGCTCATCCGCGCGGTCGCGGGGGTATCCGCGCGCCGCGACGGGGTGAAGCTGTTCTTCCTGGGCACGAGGCATCCCGGAGTCGACGAGATGGGGATCGTGCGCGAGTCGTTCGACCTCGCCCGCGAGCTCGGCGCGCTCGACCGGTCCGTGTTCTTCAACGAGACCTGGGTGCAGTACGACCAGCGCCAGAACTACCTGCTCGAGGCCGACGCCGGCGTGAGCACCCACATGTCGCACATCGAGACGACCTTCGCGTTCCGCACGCGCATCCTCGACTACCTCTGGGCGGGCCTGCCCATGGTCGTCACCGACGGCGACAGCTTCGCCGAGCTCGTGGAGGCCGAGGGGCTCGGCGTCGTCGTGCCCGCACAGGACGTCGCCGCCCTCGAGGCCGCGATCGAGCGCGTGCTCTTTGACGAGGACTTCGCTCGGATGACGCGCGCCAACGTCGAGCGCGTGCGCGAGCAGTTCGCGTGGGAGCGGGCGCTCGCGCCGCTCGTCGAGTTCGTGCGCGCCCCGCACCGGGCCGCGGACCACGCGACCGGACGCGCCAGCCGCTCGGCCGGCGGCAAGCGCCGCAAGCCCTACGGAGCCGCCCACGACGCCCGCATGTTCTGGCACTACCTCCGCGCCGAGGGACCCGCGAAGGCCATCGCACGGGTTGCCTCGCGGCTGCGCCGCAGCTGACTCCCGGTAGGCTGGAGCGCTATGAGAGTTCTCGTCGCCGTGCCCGCGCTCAATGAGGCGGACGTCATCGGCCAGGTGCTCCAGTCGCTCTCGGCGGTGCATCCTCTGGAGGACGTCGTCATCGTCGACGACGGCTCCCGCGACGCGACAGCTCAGATAGCCAGGGATGCCGGCGCGCGCGTCGTCTCGCACGCGATCAACCTCGGGGTGGGCGCCGCCATGGGCACGGCGTTCAAGTACGCGGTGCGCAACGGCTACGACGCCGTGATCCAGTTCGACGGCGACGGGCAGCACCGGCCGGAGAACATCGCCGCCCTCGTCGCGGGGCTCGACAGGGCGGACATCGTCATCGGCAGCCGCTTCCTCGACGGCGGCACGTTCAAGTCGTCCGCTGCGCGCCGCGGGGTGCAGCGGCTGATCGCGCGTGTCGCCTCCGCCTACGCGCGCACCAGGCTCACCGACGCCACGAGCGGCTTCCGCATCGCCGGCCCCCGCGCCCTCACCATCTTCGCCGAGCACTACCCCGTCGAGTGGCTCGGGGATACCGTCGAGTCGATAGTTCTCGCCACGCGACAGCACCTCACAGTCGCCGAGATCCCCACCGTCATGAACGAGCGGGCTGGCGGGACGCCATCGCAGTCCGTGTTCCGGGCGACCCTGTACACGGCCCGCATCCTGTTCATCCTCGGGCTCGCGAGCATCCGGAGCGTACCGCCGCAGCTGCGCGCCGCGCGCCGGGCGAACAAGGAGGCTGCCGCATCATGACCCCTCAGGTCCTCGCCATCGCCATGGCCGTCGTGCTCCTGCTCGCCGTGATCTTCCTGTTGCGCTCGTACGTGCTGCCGGAGAAGTACGCCGTGCTCTGGCTCATCGCCTCGATCGCCGCCATCGTGCTGTCGGCCTGGCCGGGGCTCCTCGACGCCATCAGCCACTTCTTCGGCATCGCCTCATCGATCAACCTGCTGTTCGTCGGTGCGTTCTTCGTCGTCTTCCTGATCCTCATGCAGGTCAGTCTCGAACTCGCCAAGACCCGGGACGAGCTCCGCAAGGTCGTGCAGAAGCTGGCGCTCGACGTCGAGAGGGCCTCACGGGACAGTGACGATGACTGAGAAGGAACCGGGCCGCCGCTTCCGCTTCCGGTGGATCCTGCTCGCCCCCGTGCTCGCGCTGATCGCGCTGTCGGCCTGGGCGTTCGCGTCGCCGATCGGCGCCGGGCCCGATGACGACTACCACGTGGTGAGCATCTGGTGCGCCGACGGCGGCAGCGCGGAGTGCGAGCCGGGTTCGTCGGCAGCCACGCGCATCGTGCCCAACTCGTTCGTGCGCATCGCCTGCTACGCGCAGGTCGAGTCGCGCAGCGCCGACTGCACCTACGACTACCTCAAGGACACCACACCCAAGGAGATCGACCGCGGCAACTTCGCCGGCGAGTACCCTCCCGTGTACTACGCGGCGATGCACCTGTTCGCCGGCGACGACGTGCAGGTGAGCGCGCTCGCCATGCGCCTCATCAACGCCGGACTCTTCGTGGGGCTCGCCACGGCGCTCTTCGCCCTACTGCCGCTCGACAGGCGCCGCACGCTGCTGTGGGGCTGGCTCATCGCGCTCGTTCCCCTCGGAATGTTCATCATCCCGTCCAACAATCCGAGCGGATGGGCGGTCACGGGCGTCGGCACGGCATTCCTCGCCCTGCTCGGGTGGTTCGAGGCCACGGGCCGCCGACGCTGGGCGCTCGGCGCGCTCTACCTCGTGGGCGTCGTGATGGCGGCGGGCGCCCGGGGCGACGCGGCCGTCTACGTCGTAGGGGCCACCGTGACCGCGGTCATCCTCACGATGATGCGCACGCGCGCCTACCTGCTCTCCGCGATTCTGCCCCTCGTCGGGCTGATTGTCGCCTTCGCGTTCTTCGCGAGCGCCGGACAGTCGGGAGTCGCATCCTCGGGCTTCACGAGCGATGGCGGCGCGAGCGCGGTCAATCCCGTCACGGGGGAGACCGGTGCGGGAGCACCGCTCAGCGGCTTCGCTCTTGCCGCGTACAACCTGCTCATGCTCCCCCTGCTCTGGACGGGAGTGTGGGGCACGTGGGCCCTCGGGTGGCTCGACACGCAGCTCCCCAGCATCGTCCCGTGGGCCGCGGCCTCCGCTTTCATCGTCGTCGGATTCGCCGGTATCGGCAGGATTGACTGGCGCAAGGCGCTCGCTGTCGGGGGTACTCTCGCGGTGCTCGTCGCCCTTCCGGTCTACGTGCTCACCGCGGGCGGCGACCAGGTGGGCGCGAACCTGCAGCCGCGCTACCTGCTGCCGCTCATCGTGCTCTTCGCGTTCCTGCTCGTGACAGACCCGGCACGCACCGGGATCAGCTTCACGCGCGTGCAGACCTTCGCCATCCTCGCGGCGCTCGCGGTCGCCAACTTCGTGTCGCTGCAGGTGAACATCCGCCGCTACGTCACGGGCGCCGACCAGCAGGGCCTGAACCTCGACGACGGTGCCGAGTGGTGGTGGCCCGGCTTCCCGGTCGGGCCCTCCGCGGTCTGGGTGATCGGCGCGCTGGCGTACGCCGGCCTGCTCGCCGTGGTGTGGCCGCAGCTGCGGCGGACCGAGCCGGTCCGGTCCGAGCCCGCCCTCAACGCCTGAACGGCCCCTCCCTGAGGAGGAGCCGTTCACGAGCAGGCAGGACTAGGTCAGCGGCTGCATCGACGCGACCTTGTACAGCTTCGGCGCGTCGTTGATGGCCTTGATCGCGGTCGCGAAGTCAACGCCCACGACATCGAGGTACCACTTGAGGTTGGGGTAGCGCGGGGTGTTCTCCTCCTCGACGAGGCGCAGGGCCTCGTCGCGGGTGATGTCGCCCTCGCGGATCTGGTTGCTGCGGAAGGTATCGTGCTCGGTGAACCCGGCAATCGTGTAATACGCGTAGTTGTAGAACGCCGCCGTGCCGTCGCCGATGCGCCAGGTGGTCTGGGTGTCGGGCGCGCGCTCCCAGTCGTACTCGCTGTCCAGCGTGTCTTCGATCTGCTTCTCGTCCCAGCGCCAGTAGTCGAAGATGTGGAAGTAGTCCGTCTTCTCCGTGAAGCTGCGGTAGTACTCGCCTAGCAGCGTGTCAGGAATCGAGCGGTTGAAGTACCCGGGGCTCTGGAACATGGCCTTGAGTCGCAGCGACTGGTAGCGCAGCTGCTTCATCGCGCCGTGGCTGTAGACCCTCTCCTCGGCGAAGTCCGGCGGGACGCCCAGGAAGCCCGACTTGAAGTGCGTGACCTCGAGCGGGTTGATGCCCCACAGGTTGAGGCTCACGCCGGTCTGGCGCTTGAGCGTCTCGATGTGGCGGAAGAAGTGCTTGTCGCCCGCGGTCAGCACGCTGAGCATCCCGAGGTGCGGCGATTTGATCCACGCGTTCAGGTTGCGGCGGATGTAGTCGCGCTTCTTCGTGATGTCCGCGGCGACGATGATGTTCTCCACGCCGAGCTTCGACGACATTCGGCTGACATTGCGGCGGCCGAGGTCGGTGACCATGCCCCAGTCGTAGGTGTACGTGACCGGGCGCAGCTCGAGCTCGTGGATGATGAGGTGCAGGCCGTACGAGCTGTCGCGACCGCCGGAGAAGGGCACCAGCACCTCGTCGCCGCTCGCGCGGCGGAACGGCTTGATGAGCTCGAACAGCTCTTCCTTCGGGCGCGGGTGGTTGCGGGGCTTGTAGTGCTGGCAGTAGTTGCAGACGCCGTTCTCGTCGAACGAGATGAAGGGCATGGTCTCGGGCAGGATGCACTTCGTGCAGCGGCGGAAGTCCGGCTTCGGGTACTGGAGGAGCTTCTCCTCCTCGAGGGAGACGCCGAGGCCGGGGACCAGGTCGAAGTCGCGGTTCGCCCACTCCGTGACGCCGATCTCCTCGGCCTGCGGGGGCACGTCGATCACGAGGCTCTCGCCGCCGCGCAGCTGACGGATGTTCTCCGCGCCGATCTCGCGCAGCGGGTAGGACTCCGAGGAGAACACCGTGCCGCCGGACTTCTCGCCCACGTACAGGCTGCCGTTGTTGGAGAAGAGCAGCAGCTTGCCCAGCGCCGGCACGAGGGCCGCGCACGCGACGACGCCCTCGGTGATGCTCAGCACGCGCTCGGCGGCGGTCTCGATCGAGCCGCCCTCGGCGAGGTGGGAGGCGATGATCGCCGGAATGACCTCGGTGTCGACCTGGAGCGCCGGGGTCTTGCCCAGCAGGTTCCAGATCGCCTCCTCGTTCACGACAATGCCGTTGTGCAGCACCAGCACCTGCTCGCGGAGGACGGGCTGGTTGTCACCGGTGCCGTTGGTCACGAGCCGGCTGTGGCCGAAGAACAGGTTTCCGAGCGGGGGGATGCGCTTCAGGAGCCACCCGATCGGGTAGTCGGCCCGGTAGGCGTGGAAGCTGCTCTTGTCGCGGATGATCATGCCGCTCGAGTCGCGGCCCCGCTGCTGGGCGTGCTTGACGAGAGTCTTCGTCGACGTGGAGTCGAGGGCATCCTCACCTATGTAGCCAAAGATTCCACACATGTGTTGTCGTCCGATCTGAAGTCTCAGGGGTGGAGGACCTGTCGCCCGGCCCTGCTGCGCGGGCCCGCCGGTCGCTCAATTATGCCATGCGCGTCTGAGACGGCAGGCGGGCCGGCCGGTCCCGGGCGATCAGGCGGTCGCCTTGCCGATGACGCGGTACGGGATGCCCGGCCACTGCTCGGCGGAGGACACCCGGCGCCCGTCGATGAAGGCCTTCAGCCCGGGCAGCTCCGCCGGGGTGAGGGAGCGGTACTCGCTGTGGTCGGCCTGCACCACCACAGCGTCGACGTCCTCGCCGAGGTGGTACGGCGTGAAGCCGAGTTTGACGAGCTCATCGTCGGTGTAGAGCGGATCCTGTACGACCGGGACCGCCCCGCGCTGCGTGAGCGCCTGTACCGCGCCGAAGACGCCGGAGAATGCCGTCTCCTTCACGCCGCCGCGGTACGCGGCGCCGAGCACGGCGACCTTCGCGCCGGTCAGGTCGCCGTAGGCGCCCTCCAGCAGGCCGATCGTGTAGTCGGGCATGCCCGCGTTGGCCGCGCGCGCCGCCGAGACGACGGTGGCCTCGGGGTCCGTCCAGAGGTACAGGCGGGGGTAGACCGGGATGCAGTGACCGCCGACCGCTATGCCGGGCTGGTGGATGTGCGAGTACGGCTGCGAGTTCGAGGCCTCGATGACCTGGTACACGTCGATGCCGGCGGTGGACGCGTAGCGCGCGAACTGGTTGGCGAGGCCGATGTTCACATCGCGGTAGGTGGTCTCGGCGAGCTTCGCGAGCTCGGCGGCCTCCGCGCTGCCCAGGTCCCAGACCCCGTTCGCGCGGACCAGGTCGGCGCGCTCGTCGAAGTCGAGCACCTCGCGGTAGAAGTCGACGGCCTTGGCGGCGCCGCGCTCGCTGAGCCCGCCCACGAGCTTGGGGTACTTGCGGAGGTCGGCGAACACGCGGCCCGTGAGCACGCGCTCGGGGGAGAACACGAGGTCGAAGTCGACGCCCTCCGTGAGGCCCGAGGCCTCCTCGAGCATGGGCTTCCAGCGGGTGCGGGTGGTGCCGACCGGGAGCGTGGTCTCGTAGGACACGAGGGTGCCGGGGGTGAGCACCGCGCCGAGCGACTTGGTCGCGGCATCCATCCACCCGAAGTCGGGCTCCGCGGTCTCCTCGTCGACGAACAGCGGGACCACGAGCACGACGGCGTCGGCGCCGGGCACGGCCTCGGAGTAGTCGGTGGTGGCGCGCAGCCTGCCGGCGGGAACGAGCTCGGAGAGCTTCTCCTGCAGGTGGGCCTCGCCCGGGAACGGCTCGGTGGCCTGGTTCACCAGGTCGACGGTGTGCTGCGAGACGTCGACGCCGATGACGTCGTGGCCCTTGCTGGCGAACTGGACGGCGAGCGGCAGGCCGATCTTGCCGAGGGCGATGACAGCGATCTTCACGGGGTTTCTCCAGGGGTATGTCGAAGTTTTCAATCCTACGCGCCGATGACCGCGAGGCTCTGGTCTACGACCGTCGTCGCGATCGAGCCGAGCGAGTACTGGGCGGCCGACCACCGCGCGAGCTCGGCCCGTGCGGCGGGCGGGAGGGGGGATGATGCGGCGGCGATCATGGCGGTGGCCGCGGCGTCGACGTCGTAGTCCACGGCCACCCCGGCGCGGGGGTGCTCGGAGTCGCGAAGGAAGGCGACCGTCGGTCCCCGCCCGGCGTAGACCACGGGGCATCCCGCCGCGAGCGAGGAGTAGACCTTCGTCGCGAGCGCGTAGTCGTTCGGGGGAACAGGCGAGAGGCTGGCGACGGTCGCCGTGGCTCCCGCGATGATCGGGGAGAGGTCGGCGGGCGGGATGGGCCCGTGGAACTCGATCGAGTCGGCGAGCCCGAGCTCGTCCGCACGGGCGCGCATCGGCTCGCGCTCCTCGCCGTTGCCGTAGTAGAGCAGCCGGGCTCCAGGGTGCTGCGCCACGACCTGCGGCATCGCCTCGACGAAGATGCCCGCCCCGTGCCACTCGGAGTGCGTGCCCGCGTAGACGAACACGGGAGGCGACGGCGGGGTCTGCCCCTCGTAGCGGAAGTCCTTGGTGTCGGCGCCGAACCCGATGGGCACTGCGGGCGTCTGGATGCCCACCTCGCGGAACCGGTCGATGAGCGGCTGGTGGGCGGCGAAGAGCATCTTGGCCCCGCGCAGCCCCCAGGCCTCGAGCCGGCGCAGCGTGCCGATGACGACCGGGTTGGTGGTGACCAGCTCGGCGGCCTCCGTCCAGTAGTCGGCGGCGCGCACGACGTACGGGGTGCGGCGCAGGGCGGAGACCACCCGGACGACGGCGACCGTCGTCGGGGGCGGCTCGACGATGTAGAGGTCCGCGCGGCGGGAGAAGAGCATCCGGAGGGCCAGCGGGATATCGAAGCTCATGTAGCTCAGGTACCCGCGCACGTAGTGCTGCTTGTCGCGCTTGACCGGCGCCCGGCGAACGTCGATACCCGGTGGGTCGTCGATGACCGCGCCGCGCGGCGGGCGCGTGGTCAGCACCGTGACCTCCCAGCCGCGGTCGCGGAACTCCTCTGCCCAGATCCGCAGGATGCCGGACGCTGCGGAGACCTCCGGCCCGAAGATCCGGGTGGCGATGACCACCCTCATCGACGGTCGGCGAGCAATCTCGCGACCAGCGCGTCCTGCGTGGCACGGTCGGGCTCGCTCGAGAGCTCGCGCGCCGAGCGGTCGGAAGCCTGCTTGAATGTCGCTACGTCGGCGGCGGTGATGCCCCGCAGCGTCTCGACGAGTCCGTCGGTCGTCGTGTCGCGGGTGATGAGGCCCAGCTCGTACTTGGCGATGTAGGAGTCGATCTCGGGAGCCGGCGAGAAGATGAGCCCCAGGCGCGCCTGGACGAAGTCGAAGAACTTGTTGGGCAGCACGTAGAGATGGCTGAGCGTCTTGAGCGGGTAGAGGAAGACGCCGAGGTCGTACTCGTTGAGCACGGTCGGCAGCGTGTCCGGCGGCACGGGGTCGTGCACGGTCACGCGCTGCGAGCTCGCCGCGAGCTTCTTGAGCTCGGCGAGGTGCCCGCCCGGCACCTCCAGCAGGTACAGGTCCAGCGAGAACCTGTCGCCCAGGATCTGGACCGCCTCGATGAGCTCGACGATGTTGCGCTCGGTGTCGGCCGTGCCGCTGTGCACGAGGCGAATGCGGTCGGGATCGACGGGCGAGGGCCTCAGATCGCTGCGGTAGTCGGGAGCGTTGCGCACGAGTCCGGCTTCAACACCGAACTGCTTCGTGTAGAGCCCGGCAAGCCCCGAGCTCACGCTTGTCGCGGCGGAGGTGCGGGGAAGGTACTTCTCGCACAGGTACTGCATGTACGGCCCGACGAGGAGGCGCCAGATGAAGACCGTCGCGCGCTCCTCGGGGGCCCACTCGTGCATGTCGGCGTAGACCTTCGCCTCGCCCGCGGCGGCGAACGCCAGCGGCAGAGCGCGTGCGTCGTTGGCGACGACGAGGTCGTACGGCCCGGAGGCGACAGTCTCGCGCACGACCGCCTTCTCGCCCGGTGCCGTGAGCTCGACCGCGTTGTGCAGGTGGAGCGCGAGCTTGAGCACCCCCAGAGGCGTCTCGGGAAGCGACGACGCCTTGTCGGGAATCTGGATATGGCGCGCCACGCCCTCAGGGGCAGGCCCGTACCCGACGGTGGTCACGTCCCCGTGCTTGCGCAGCACTTCGAGCTGGCGCAGCACTCGGGAGTCGGCGTGGATGGGCGAGAACGAGACGCAGAGGATGCGGGGGCGGGCGGCGGTCACGCTACGAGCCCTCCGTCGCCCTCGCCCAAGCCTGCCAACTGCACCTGCAGGCCGAACTGCGGGACTGCCGAGGCGAGGTCGTGGAACGACCCCTTGCCGAGGATGCGGCCGCGGTCGAGGTAGCAGATCTGGTCGTAGTCCTTGATCGTCGAGATGCGGTGCGCGACGGCGATGATCGTCACCTCGCCGTGCAGATCCTTCAGGGCTCGGACCACGTCATCCTCCGTCTTTGTGTCGAGCGAGCTGGTCGCCTCATCGAGCACCAGCACGAGCGGGTCTGAGTAGAGTGCGCGGGCGATGCCCAGCCGCTGCTGCTGGCCGCCGGAGAGCGAGACTCCGCGTTCGCCGATCCTCTCGTCGATGCCGTGCTCACGGGCCGCGACCAGGGAGCTCAGCTGGGCCTTCTCGAGCACCTGCAGGACCTTCTCGCGGTCGTAGTCCTCGTCCCAGGTGAGAGCCACGTTCTGGCCGATGGTTCCGTCGAACAGTGTCACTCGCTGTGGGACGTAGCCGATGCGCGAGCGCCAGGCGTGGATGACCTCGGGAAGAGGCGTCCCGTCAATGGCGATCACGCCGTCGGTCGGGAGCCGGAGCCCGAGGAGGAGGTCGATGAGCGTGGACTTGCCGGAGCCGCTGGGCCCGACGATGCCGAGTGACGAGCCGAGGGGGATCTCGAGGTCGAGGCGGTGGAGCACGGAGTCGCTGCCCGCCGGGTAGCGGAACTCGATGTCGCGGAGCTCGAGCGCGCGCGGCGCTGCCGGCAGCACCGTCGCGTCAACACCGCCGAGGGCGTCCGTCGCGTTGGCCTCAGCGCCGTGGAGGTCGTTGACCACGTCCTTGACCCAGGGCACGCTCGCCGTCGCGCTGATCATCGAGGCCTGGATGCCGGTGAGGGCGGGGATGAGTCGAAGGCCCGCGACGCCGAAGAGGGCGACCGCGATGATCGCGGTACTGAGCCCGCCGATGAGGTAGCCGGTGCCGCCGATCAGGAGGAATCCGCCGACCAGGGCCGTCTCGTAGGCGTAGCGGGGGATGTTGCCCAGGAAGGCCAGCGTGGCGCGGGCCTTGACGGCGCCCTTCCGGTGGCGTGCGACCACCACCTGGATCTGCTCCAGGCGGCCGCGGAGCGTGAGCTCTTTCATGGCCTCGACCATCTCGATGAGCAGACGGGCCACGCGGTAGCTGTAGTCGCGGTTGTCGCTCGAAGCGCGCAGCGTGCGCTTGGTCACGACCTGGTTGATCAGCACAGCGACGAGCCCGAGGTACACGAGCGAGAGCAGCGCCGTGACCGGCTGCGCGACGATGAGGACGGCGAGGGTGAGCACGATGGTGAGGATGCTCCCCGGCACGGTCAGGAGGGAGAGGATGAGGCTCGAGATCGCCACGGAGATGCCCGTATCGGCGATGCGGGTGAACTCCACGGTGCTGCGCTTGGAGCGCTCCTCCCACGTCGCGCCGAGGTAGGCACGGAACATCCGGGCGCCGATCTCGAACTCGTAGTGGGCGAACTGGCGGGTGGCGATCCAGTGCATGACCACCGCCAGCACGCTCTTGACGATGATGAGGCCGCACGCAATCAGGAGCAGCCACGGCGTCGCCGTATCGGGGAGCTGCCCGAGGATCGGGAGGGTCACGGCCGTGCCCGAGGCCACCGGCGTGATGATGAGGGCGATGAGCGACATCGCCGCGACGTCGAACAGCGAGAGGATCGCCGTGCAGACGAGGTAGATGACGAGGAATTGCCGAGCTCGGCCGGGTAGCAGCGGCAGGAGGTCGCGAAGGGCACTCCACAGATCTTTCATTTGCGTCAGGCTACCATTGGTGCGCTTGCGTTCAGCCGGGTGCGCGGGCCCCTGAACCCCTGACGCGGCGCGGAGGTGCCATGGTCGACGCGGTCGCACTGCTCGACCGGGCGCCGGAGCCCGTCCGCCGCTTCGCCTACCGGATCGCCGCCGGGCAGGGACTGCTGGGCCGGTTCGCGGATGCCGCGCGATTCCGCTTCTCGTCGGCGGACGTGCCCGCCCTCCCTCCGATCCGCGAGGAGCCGGTGCGGCTCTTCCTGGGACCGGCGAACTCGGCAGGCCAGGGCTATCAGTGGGCGCGCGGCATCGAGCACTACCTGCCCGAGGTCGCGGCCGTCGCCATGCACGGGATCGGTGTGGGCCCGTTCCAGCCCGAGGCAGACCTGAGGGTGCCTGTCGCCGTGTTCCAGCGCTCCGCCGCCTGGCACGACGCCCTCGAGGAGTTCCTCGCGCACCAGACCCACGTGGTGTGGGAGTCGGGGCTGCCGCTGCTGGGCCGGCGCTACGGCTCAGACCCGGCCGTCGAGCTTGCCCGCCTCGCGCAGCGCGGCGTGCACGGTGCGCTCCTGTTTCACGGCAGCGACCTGCGCCCGCCGTCGCGGCACGCCGCGTCCAGCGAGTGGTCGCCCTTCCACGAGCGGACCGGGACTGTGCGCGCGCTCGAGGAGACCGCCGCCCGCAACGCCGAGCTCGTGGCTCGTACCGGCGTGCCCGTGCTCGTCTCGACCCCCGACCTGCTGCAGTGGCAGCCGGATGCCGCGTGGTTCCCGGTCGTCGTCGACGCGGCCCGCTGGCGCTCGGCCCTGGACCCGCGCGAGACCCGCCGCGTTCCGATCGTCGCACACGCGCCGTCGCAGCGCTGGCTCAAGGGGACTGATCGCATCGAGCCCGTGCTTCACAGGCTCGCGGACGAGGGCGTTATCGAGTACCGCCGCGTGGTGAACGTGCCGCACGCTTCGATGCCGCAGTTCTACGCGGAGGCGGACATCGTCCTCGACCAGTTCGCACTGGGCAGCTACGGAGTCGCGGCCTGCGAGGCGATGGCCTCGGGCAGGCTCGTCATGAGCCACATCGACAGCCCGACGCGTGACCGGGTGCGGCAGCTGACGGGCCTCGACCTGCCCGTGCACGAGGCGACGATCGACTCGCTGGAGGCCGAGCTGCGCCGAGTCGCCGCCGAGCCCGAGGCGTTCAGCGCTCTTAGGGCGGCGGGCCCGGCCTTCGTCGAGGCCGTGCATGACGGGCGCCGGTCTGCGGCCGCCATAGCCCCGTTCCTGGGTGTCACGGCCTGAGACGTCAGCGCATCAGGGCGATGGCGGCGAGGAACCGCGGCATGGCCTCGCGGTGCAGCAGCCTCCGCATCGACGCCGGGAGAATATTCGACGGGCGCCGGTAGTCGGTGAGGACGGCGAGCTCGGCGGTCAGCCCGGCGATGTCCGGGATGCCCGCGAGCCCGTTCACGATGCGGGACTCCCGGCGGCTCAGGATGCCCGGGGCGGTCGGGGCGAGGGCGAGGATTCGGCGCACACCGGCGGTGAGCGCAGGGAGGTCCGCGGCAGGGTCCCCCGCTCTGAGCGATGCGGCGAGCACGTCCATGATGTGGGTGCGCAGGAGCTTGACCGCGAAGGACTCCCTCTGCGCGGGCGAGAGCGTCGACGTGAACGACTCGGCGAGAACGCTGTCCAGGAACAGGAGCGACTCGGCGGCGGGCTTCGGGGTGCTCGAGGTGCGGTTGGCGGGGTCGTCCTCGTGGATCAGGTAGCCGGGGGCGTTCCGCGCGAGGCTGATCCGGGCATCCGAGTACCAGAGCGAAGCGCCCTGGATCACGTCCTCCCCGGTGCGCAGCCCTGTGGCCATCCGAAGACTGCCGAACCGTTCTCGCGAGACGAGGCCGAGCTGCACTGTGCGATAGGCGAGGCGGTCGCGCACACCGTCGAGCCCGCGCGCGCGGAACGGGCGCGTGGGAGGGCTGCGGGTCGCGGCGCCCGGTGCGGTGCGCAGGGGCGGGATGACGACGTCCGCCCCATCACGTCGGGCTACGGCCACCCACGCGTCTACCGCGCCGGGCTCGTACTCGTCGTCGGAGCCGAGGAGGGCGGTGAACTCGGCGGTCGCGGCATCCAGACCCGCATTGATCGGTCCGGCCGGACTCGGGATGCCGTCGGCCACATGGATGAGGAGCACGCGTGGATCGTCAGCCCACGCGCCGAGGGCCGCGGCGATGCTGACGGTCTCGATGTTGTGGCACGCGACGATGACCCGGGTGTCGACGCCGGCCGTCGTGAGCACCGACGAGACGGCGCGCGCGATGGGGCGCCGGTCGGTGTGGACCGGGATCACGACGTCGACGACGGCAGGGCTCATGCGGGGTCGAACAGGGCTTCGATCGCGCGACCCCAGATCGTTACCTGCTTCTCTGACGAGAGAGCGTGCGCCGACTCGTCGGCCCGTGCCTTCCACTCGCTGATCTGCTCGGGGGTGAGGGCGTCGAGGACGCGTGTGACGGATGCGACGCCGAAGTCGTCGGACACCGCGCCGAAGCCGTTCGCCTCGACGAGGTTCCTCATCTCGGGCGACGGGCCGATGACGAGGCCGAGCCGCGCCTGGACGTAGTCGAACAGCTTGTTCGGCAGGGCCCACTTGTTGTTGTAGTTGGTGGGCGCGATGACGTTCATCCCGACGTCGTAGCCGTTGAGCAGCGCGATCAGCTTCTCGTACGGCGCTGCCTCGGGGAAGCGGATGCGGTCGGACGCCGCGGAGCGCTCGTGCAGCTCGCGGACGTAGTCGGGGTCGTTGCCCATCAGGTAGAGGTCGAGCGTCACGTCGGTGGTCGTGCCCATCGCGGCGTCGATGAGGACCTCGATCCTGCGGTTGCGATTGGAGGCGCCGCTGTGCACGAGCCGGATCGGGCTGCCGACGGGCCGGACCGCGAGATCGGCGTACGGCGCCGCGTTGGTCACGACCCCGGCCTCGACTCCGTACACGCGCCGGTACTCGTCGGCGATCCCCTGCGCGACGGTCGTCATCGAGCGCGCGCGGGGGAGGAAGCGCCGGCACATCCAGCGCACGTACGGTGCCACGAACCAGCGCCAGATGAGCAGCTCCTCGTTCTGCCGCGGAGCGTACTCGTGGATGTCGGCGTGCACGCCGTGCAGCGGGTCGAGCGAAAGTGCGAGGCCGATGGAGTCGATGTCGTTCGCGAGGACGGCGTCGAACCGGGGGAGCGGCCCGAGCACCGCTTGGGCGTGCGGCACGACCGGCTGGTTCCAGTAGATGTGGCGGTAGCGCCGCAGGATGAGCTCGCTCCGCCTCCACCTGCGGATGCCGTAGGCGTCGCTGAGCTGGAGGTGCTCCACGCGCGGATCCGGGGCGGGGCCGTACCCGCAGGTCGTGACGTCGTAGCGCTCCGCGAAGTACTTGACCTGCTTGAGCACGCGCGCGTCTGCCGAGATGTTCGAGAACGAGAGGATGAGCAGACGGGGACGGCTCATGGGCTCTCCGGACCTTTCACTTGCTGTCGAGGGCGTTCTGCAAGTCTACGGTTCGGCGGGCGACACGCGGCCCAGTCTCCCCGGCGCAGGGGTGCCTCGCCTATGCTCATAGCAGTTCGGAGGAGCGGGGTATGGGACGGCGTTCGCCTGAGGGGAAGGCGCGCAGGGGCTCGGGAATGTCCGTAGGGGGCAGGGTCCTTGGCATGCTGCTGGCTGGTGTGACGCTCGTCGGCGCCCTCGTGGCGGTCCAGCCGGCGGAGCCGGCCCAGGCTATCAGCGGCTCGGAGTTCAACCCGGGCTACATCATCTCCGACGAGAACTTCTACAACGGCGCAGCCATGAGCTCGGCCCAGATCCAGTCCTTCCTCGACGACAAGATCGGCACGTGCCAGACGACCCGGTGCCTGAACGTCGCCGTCGTTCCGTTTGCCAGCCGGGCGGCCTACTACTCCACGGACACCGGCAACCTGGTGTGCTCGGACATCACCGGCGGCAACCTCCGGGTCTCCGAGCTCATCTACCGCGTACAGGCCGCGTGCGGAATCTCGGCCAAGGTCATCCTCGTCACGCTCCAGAAGGAGCAGGGCCTCGTTACCAGCACCGCCCCCGGCGACTGGGCCCTCCGGGCCGCGATGGGCATGGGATGCCCCGACACCGCGGCCTGCGACGACGCCTTCGCAGGGCTCGCCACCCAGATCTTCGCGGGCACCCGCCAGCTCAAGATCTACAAGGCCGCCGAGTTCGGCCGCCAGCCCGGCCTGCAGTATGTGCAGTACAACCCCGACACATCCTGCGGCGGCACCAACGTCACCGTGCGCAATTACGCGACCGCCGCCCTGTACAACTACACGCCGTACCAGCCCAACTCCGCGGCGCTCGCGAACCTCGGCG
Organism: Rhodoglobus sp. GW821-FHT12B09; assembly: GCF_058809925.1. Lineage (NCBI taxonomy): Bacteria > Bacillati > Actinomycetota > Actinomycetes > Micrococcales > Microbacteriaceae > Rhodoglobus > Rhodoglobus sp. GW821-FHT12B09. The sequence continues at coordinate 162,436 of NZ_JBXATB010000004.1, forward strand.
GAATCGGCAACGACTGCTCCAGTTACGGCAACCGCAACTTCTGGGTGTACTACACGAACTGGTTCGGCCCGACCACCGAGATCCTCTGCGTGGGCAACCCCAGCCGCGACATCTCGCGCTACTGGGACTCCGTGGGCGGCGCGAGCAGTCCGCTGGGATCCCCGGTCTCGCCGGGCGTCGCCGCCGGGCCTGCGGGCACCGTCATCGGCTACTACGCCAACGGCAACATCTATTGCACGCCCCGGATAGGGCCGTACGGGGTCGTGGGTGACATCGTCACCAAGTACGCGGCGATGGGCGGCCCGTCCAGCTCCCTCGGCTCCCCGGTCTCGACGCGGGCCGTGTTCTCAGCGGGCGGCGTGAGCGGCTATCTCCAGGAGTTCCAGTACGGCACCATGCTCTCGTCGACGACGACGGGCACGTACGGCGTGCTGCACGGCACGATCCGCACGGCCTGGGGGCAGCGCGGCGGTTCGGGCGGTGCGCTCGGGTGGCCGGTCAAAGACCAGGAGACGGTCGCCGGCGGCGTCCGGCAGCAGTTCCAGAACGGGCTCATCATGGCGCCGACCGGCAAGGCGGCCATCGTCCTGACCGGGGCCATCGCCGCGTACTGGAAATCCGGCTCGACCGCGACGGTCCTCGGCTCGCCCACGACCTCCGACTCGCCCCTGGTGGCGGGCGGCGTGACGGGCACTGTCCAGTACTTCGATCGCGGGATGGTGCTCTCCTCGACCACGACGGGCACCTTCTCCGTGCTCACCGGCTCCATGCGTACGGCATGGGGAGCCCAGGGCGGCTCGGGCGGAGCCCTCGGGTGGCCCGTGGGCGAGCAGCAGGCTATCGGCGACGGCTACCGGCAGGCCTTCCAGCGCGGCACCGTCTTCGCCTCGGCGACAGGTGCGGGGGGAACGCTCTCGGGCGACATCGCCACCTACTGGAGCGCCGGCACGAACGCCACGAGGCTCGGCTACCCGACGGGGTCGGCCACCAGCTGGACAGCGGGCGGCGTATCCGGGTCCCTGCAGTACTTCGAGAAGGGCATGGTCCTCTCGTCCGCGACCACGGGAACCTACTCCGTGCTCACGGGCGCCATCCGCGACGCGTACGGCGCGCGGGGCGGCTCCGGCGGCTCGCTCGGCTGGCCGACGGGCGACCAGCAGACAGTCTCCGGCGACGTGCGCCAGCAGTTCCAGGGAGGTCTCCTCTCCCTCGGCACGGGTCTCACCGGCGACATCGCCGCGTACTGGGGCACGGGCGCCAACGCGAGCCGGCTCGGCATGCCCACGTCGGCAGCAACAGCGCTGACAGCGGGCGGCGTGACCGGCACCCTGCAGTACTTCCAGCGCGGCATGGTGCTCTCGTCCGCGGCGACGGGGACGTACTCGGTACTGACCGGCGCGTTCCGCACCGCGTGGGGTGGCGCGGGCGGCTCGGGCGGCTCGCTGGGGTGGCCCACTGCCGACCAGGAGTCGGTCGCCGGCGGCGCGCGCCAGCAGTTCCAGCGCGGCGTCGTGATGGTGCCCGCCGGCGGCGCGGGCGGGGTGCTCACCGGCGACATCGCGACCTACTGGAGTGCCGGTACCAATGCCTCCAAGCTCGGGATGCCCATCTCCTCTCCCACGGCGTGGACTGCCGGCGGGGTATCCGGAACCCTGCAGTACTTCGAGAAGGCCATGGTGCTGTCGTCCGCGACGACGGGAACGTTCTCGGTCATGACGGGCAGCATCCGGACGGCCTGGGGCAGTGCTGGCGGTACCGGCGGTTCGCTGGGCTGGCCGACCGCCGACCAGGAGCCGATCTCCGGCGGAGTGCGCCAGCAGTTCCAGAACGGCTTCGTGATCGCCCCGACGGGCGGCGCGGGCGCCGTGCTGTCCGGCGAGATCGCCGCCTACTGGGGCACTGGGTCCAACGCGTCCCGACTGGGCTCGCCGATCTCCTCGCCATCCGCCTGGACAGCCGGCGGCATCTCGGGGACCCTGCAGACCTTCCAGCGGGGCACCGTGCTGTCGTCGACGACGAGCGGGACCTTCGCCGTGCTCGACGGCCCCGTCCGCGGCGCGTGGAGCGCCCAGGGCGGATCCGGCACGATCGGCTGGCCGACCGGCGACCAGACCGCGGCCAACGGGATCGTGAGCCAGGCGTTCACCAAGGGGATGCTCCGGATCACCTCTGACGGAGCGGTGATCGCCCTCGTCGGGCAGTACAACGACTACTGGTCGGCAGGCTCGAACTCGACCCTGCTCGGCGTGCCGACAGCGCCCGTCGTGACGTGGACGGCGAGTGGCGTTTCGGGCTCGTACCTGGTGTTCGAGAAGGGCATGGTGATGTCGTCGGCGACCACCGGCACCTTCGGAGTGCTGAACGGGCCGATCCGCACGACCTGGGGCGGCGCTGGGGGTTCGGGCGGTTCGCTCGGGTGGCCTACGGCCGATCAGCAGACCGTGTCCGGAGGCGTGCAGCAGCAGTTCCAGCACGGCATCGTGATGGTCCCCACGACGGGCTCGCCGTACATCATTCCGGGGTAGCGCACGTCGGGGCCGGGCATCAGTTCGGTGATAGAAATGTCACTATGCCTTCTGAGACGCCCGCGTTCGCCAATCCGATCCACGTGGGGCGTCCCAACGTGGCGCGGCCCGACGAGTTCCGCCGCCTCGTGGACGGCGCGCTCGATCGTCTCTGGCTGTCGAACGACGGGCCCCTGGTCCGTGAGTTCGAGGCCGCCGTCGCCGAGTACCTCGGGGTCAAGCACTGCCTCGCGATCAACAACGGCACGATCGCGCTCGAGATCCTGATCCGGGCGGCGGGCCTGTCCGGCGAGGTCATCGTGCCGTCGTGGACCTTCATCGCCACGGCCCACGCCCTCCAGTGGCTCGGCATCACGCCCGTCTTCGCCGACGTGGACCCGGAGACGCACTGCCTCGACCCCGAGTCCGTGCGGTCGAAGATCACGGAGCGCACGACCGGGATCATCGGCGTGCACCTCTGGGGGCGCGCGGCGCCGGTGGACGAGCTTCAGGCGATCGCCGACGAGCACGGACTCACCCTCCTCTACGACGCCGCTCACGCATTCGGCGTCTCGTCAGGCGACCGCATGGTCGGCAACTTCGGCAACGGCGAGATCCTGAGCTTCCACGCGACGAAGTTCTTCAACGCGCTCGAGGGCGGCGCCGTTGTCACCAACGACGACGCGCTGGCGGAGCGCGTTCGCCTCATGCGCAACTTCGGCTTCGCGGGCGAGGACAACGTGATCAGTGAGGGCACGAACGGCAAGATGTCGGAGGTGTCGGCAGCGATGGGGCTCTCCAACTTCGGGGGCCTCGACGATCTCATCGGTGTGAACCGGCGCAACTACGAGGCGTACGTTCGCGGAGTCGCGGATATCCCCGGGCTGCGCATCCTGCACATCAGCTCCGAGAACCGCAGCAACTACCAGTACGTGGTGCTTCTCGTAGAGGAGGGCAGCGCAGTGTCGCGGGATGACCTCCTCGCTGAACTGCGGTCGAACAACGTCCTGGCGCGCCGGTACTTCTGGCCGGGCTGCCACCGGATGGAGCCCTACCGCACGCTGCAGCCCGACGCGGCGAGCTCGCTCCCCGTGACGGAGCTGCTCGCGGACCGCGTCATCGTCCTTCCGACCGGCACCGCTGTGAGCGAGGATGACGTGGCCGTGATCACGGGCATCCTCGGGGCGGCTTCGGCACGCGCGGCGCACTGACCATGGGAGACGTGCTCCACGTCGTGAGCAGTCCTTCCTTCCTCGAGTTCACGGCGGGGGTGTTCGAGGAGGCCGCACCGGGGCGCAACGTCGTCGCTGCGGTGGACGTGGCCCCCGAACGGCTGCACCTGCCCTCCGCCGTTCGCGTCGAGCACCTGACCGCAGCGGAGTCAGGACGCCTCGCCGATCTTGCCGCGCGCAGCGACATCGCCATCTTCCACGGCGTCACGGCCTCGGTGGCCGGAGCGCTCGCGTCCACTCCGTCGTCCACTCTGCGGGTCTGGAGCGGGTGGGGCGGCGACTACTACGGCACGTCGCTAGACCGCTACGCGGGGCAGTTGTCCCCGTCCACGCGCCGCCTGGTGAGGAGCACCTACCGGCCGACGATCTGGCTCGCGCGCGGACGCTCCGCCCTCACCCACGGGCCCGTGCTGCGCGCGGCGGCGGCTGCCACCGACGTGTTCTCCGCACCGATTCCGAATGATCTCGCAGCGTTCCGCCGCCGGTTCCGCGGCTTCCACGGGAAGTACAGCCAGCTCAACTACGTGAGCGTTGAGGACTCGATCGCGACGACCGAGACCGCACTCGGCCGGGACGTCCTGGTGGGCAACTCGGCGACTCCGAGCAACAACCACGTCGAGCAGTTCGAACTGCTTGCGCGGCAGGACCTGGGCGACCGGCGGGTGATCGTGCCGCTGAGCTACGGCGACCTCGACTACGCGGCCCTCGTCGTGCGAGAGGGGAGGAGGATCCTGGGCGACCGCTTCGAGCCCCTCACCGACTTCATGCCCCTCGATGCCTACAACGAGGTGCTCGCGCGCTGCGGCGTCGTGATCATGGGCTCTCGGCGCCAGCTCGGGCTCGGGAACATCCTGCGCGCGGTCTGGCAGGGCGCCCACCTCGCGCTCGATCGCCGCAACCCGACGGTGGACTACCTGCGCGAGCGCGGCGCGGCCGTGACGCTCCTCGAGGAGATCGATCGCGACGGACTCCCCACGGGCCCGCTCTCCGACGAAGCGGTGGCGGCGAACCGGGGCTTCCTCGACGAGTACTGGGGCCGCGATGCTGTGGTGCGCAACGCGCGCGCCCTCATCGCCCTCGCCTGACGCGCGGGGTCAGCGGCCGTCGCGCTGGGCCTCGAACCGCCGCAGGCCGTCAAGCACGCCCTCGCGGTCGCGCTCGCGGTGCCGGCGGTTGCCGATGTAGACGCCCCAGGGCTCCAGGTCGCGGGTCACCACCGAGTTCGCGCCGACTACCGCGCCCTCGCCGACCGTGACACCGGGCAGCACGACGGCGTTGGCGCCGATGATGCAGAACCTGCCGATCGAGATCGGTGCGCGCAGGGCGTTGCGGTAGTCGGAGAACTCCGCGGGGATCGTCGAGTTGCCGAAGCCGCCGTGGATGAAGTCGTCGGTGCCCGTGAGCAGCCTCGCACCCTGGGATACGGCGGAGTAGTCACCGACCTCCACCCGCTCTCCTCCCGTGATGGACGAGAAGCACGCGATGTGCACGTAGTCGCCGAGCACGACGGGGTCCCTCGCCACGATGAGCGTGAAGTCGTCGATGAGCACGGGATTGCCGAACGTGATGTTCTCGGCACCGATGATCCTGGCCCCGCCGTACGCGGTGACGCCCTCGGGAAGCTCCATGGTCGTCAAGTCTAGGCGGCGGTCGTCGCGCGCTCCCGGTCGCGGCGGTCCTTCCAGCCGCGGATCGCCTTCTCCGCCGGCGCCTCGACGAAGTGGTGGATGCCGGCCGAGAGTGCGAGGGCCACGGCGAAGATGCCGGCCCCCCAGATGAGGTTTGTCCCGCCCCCGCCTCGCGGCCCGCCGATGACGTTGAGCACCGCGTACATCACGGTCGCGTGCACCAGGTAGAACGCGTAAGACCAGTTGCCGAGCCGCACCATGACGGGATGGGCCAGCCAGCTCCGGCGACCGCGCAGGGTCGCCGACGCCACGGCCAGGATGAGCAGAGCGCACGCGATCGTCGCGAACTCGTTCGAGTACCTGACTGGCAGCGCGGAGAACGCGCCCAGCTCGGGGCCGAGGGTGATCCACGCGATTGTCGCGGCGAAGAGCACCCAGGCCAGCCAGACCGGGATGCGCGGCCTCCAGCCCTGCGTGAGGGCCCACGCGAGCCCCATGCCCAGCACGAACTCAGGTACTCGCTCGAACGGCAGCGGGACGAATCCCGACCACCCCGGCACAAGGGTCGCGGCGCTCCGGTAGGCGAACGCGACGGCGACCGCGCCTACGGCGACAAGCAGCGCTCCGCGCAGGGCGAGCCTGCGCAGCAGCGCTCCGAGGTAGGGGTGGATGGCGTAGAAGAGGGCCTCGCAACTCAGGGTCCAGGCCGCGGGGTTGCCCGAGAACAGGATGGCCGGATCCTTGCTGAAACCCTGCAGGAGCACCACCGACAAGAGCAGGATCGGGACGCTGAACGGCTTGACCCAGCTGTGCTCGGGAGCTGCCAGCGTGTAGAACACCGGGATCGCCAGAAGCAGCGCGACCATGTGGGCGGGCCAGATCCGCGCGAAGCGCCGCACGTAGAACGTCGACACCCTCAGGGCGGGGCGCATCGACCACGTGAGCACGAAACCGGAGAGGACGAAGAAGAAGGTGACTCCGAGGAATCCGAGTCTCAGGGGGAAGTCGAACGGAACCGGCAGCGGCCCGAAGACCTGCATGTGGTAGCCGAACACCCAGAACGCCGCGAGCCAGCGAAGTCCCGTCAGCGCGTCCAGCCGAGGTCGGGGCGCCTCCAGGTCGGCCATCTCCTACAGGCGCCAGTTCAGGCCGTCGGCCACCATCTTCTCAGCGATCTCGACGACGCGCGTGCCCTCGGCGAGCGTGACGATGCCCCTGGGCTCGCCCGCGATGACGGAGTCGCGGAACGCCTCGTGCTCGGCGAGCAGCGGCTCCTTGCGCTCCAGCGCGAAGCGGGTCCAGTCACCCTCGGAGACACCGCGGAACTCTCCCGGGTCCCAGGCGACCTGGATCCGCGCGTTCTCGTAGAACGTGAGGTCGGCGGTGAGGGTGTCCGCGACCAGCACGCCCTTCTCGCCCGTGATGATGGTCATCCGCTCCTTGAAGGGGGTGAGCCAGTTGACGATGTGCGACGCGATAGTGCCCCCACTGAGCGTTCCCGTGGCGACGACCATGTCCTCGTGCGCGCGGCCGCTGCGGAAGGTGGTGCGCGCGTTGACCGACACGTACTCCTGCTGCGTCACCCACGCGGTCAGGTCGATGTCGTGGGACGCGAGGTCCTTGATGACGCCCACGTCGGCGATGCGGCCGGGGAACGGGCCCTGGCGGCGCGTGGCGATCTGGTAGATCTCGCCCAGGAAGCCGTCTTCGATGCGCTGCCGAGCGGCCTGCAGGGCCGGGTTGTAGCGCTCGATGTGACCGACGCCGCCCACGAGGCCCTTGCTCGCGAACAGGTCGCGGAGGGTTGCCGCGTCCTCCGCGGTGGAGGCCACGGGCTTCTCGATAAGGGCGTGGATGCCGGCATCCGCCAGCCTCTGGCCCATCTCGAGGTGGTAGATCGTCGGGGCCGCGACGACGACGTAGTCAACGCCCAGGGCGAGGAAGTCGTCGAGGTCGTGGATGACCGGCTTGTCGTGGAAGCGCTCGGGAGTGTTCGGGGCGGGGTCGTAGACACCCACGAAGTCGACGCCCTCGAGCCCGGCCATCACGCGGGCGTGGTTGCTGCCCATGACGCCGAGGCCGAGGACCCCCGCGCGCAGAGTCACGCGCCGGCCTTCGCGACTGCGTTGACCGCTTCGACGATGGCGCCGAGCTCGTCCTCACTCAGCGAGGGGTAGATCGGCAGCGACAGCACCTGCGTCGTCGCGAGCTCGGTGACCGGCAGGTCGAGGTCGAGCCTGAAGGACGGCAGGCGGTGGATGGGCGTGGGGTAGTACGAGCCCGAGCCGACGCCGCGGGCAGTGAGCTGCTCGGCGAAGGCGTCGCGGTCGTGGTCGACGACGCGGATCGTGTACTGGTGGTAGACGTGCACGGCGCCCGGCGCGGTCGGGGGAGTGACGACGCCTTCGAGGTGCTCGTTGAGGAACGCGGCGTTCGCCTGGCGCTTGGCCGTCCAGCCGGCGAGCTTGGTGAGCTGCACCCGCCCGATCGCGGCGTGGATGTCGGTCATGCGGGTGTTGAAGCCGACTACCTCGTTCTCGTAGCGGCGCTCCATGCCCTGGTTTCGCAGGACCTTCGCGAGTCGCGCGACCTCGGCGGACGGCGTGGTGATCATGCCGCCCTCGCCCGAGGTCATGTTCTTGGTGGGGTAGAACGAGAAGCTTCCCGCGATGCCCCACGCGCCCACGGGAATCCCGTCGACTGACGCGGCGTGCGCCTGGGCGGCGTCCTCGAAGAGCAGCAGGCCGTGCTTGTCGGCGATCGCCTTGATCGCGACGAGGTTGGCGGGATGCCCGTACAGGTGCACGGGCATGATTGCCTTCGTGCGCGGGGTGATGGCGGCTTCGATGGCTGCCGGGTCCGTCGCGAAGTAGTCCAGCTCGATGTCGACGAACACCGGAGTCGCCCCCGCCAGCGCGACGGCGTTGGCCGTCGCGGCGAAGCTGAACGACGGCACGATGACCTCGTCGCCGGGGCCGACGCCCGCGGCGAGGAACGCCATGTGCAGGGCGGAGGTGCCGGAGTTGACGGCGACGGAGTGCACGCCGTTCACGATCTCCGAGAACTCCGCCTCGAACGCCGCGACCTCAGGGCCCTGGGCGAGCATCCCGGAGCGCATCACGCGGTCTACCGCCGCGCGCTCCTCATCGCCGATCTCGGGCCGTGCTGCTGGAATCATCGTTACTGCACCTCAATCAATTCGTGATCGCCGACCTGTCGGTAGCGAGCTCCGGTCACCGGGCAGAGCCACTCTCCCGGGCTGTCTTCCGTGAGGGGGTGGCCGGCAGTGCCGACCCACCCGACGCGCCGCGCGGGGCTGCCCACGACGAGCGCGAAGTCCGGGACATCCTTGACCACTACGGCGCCCGAGCCGACGAGCGCCCAGCGGCCGATGACGACAGGCGCCACGCAGGTCGCGCTTGCGCCGATCGATGCGCCCTCGCGGATGTCGACGCCCACCGGGTGCCAGTCGTCAGCCGACTTGGGGGTGCCGTCAGCGTTGATGGCGCGCGGGAAGTGGTCGTTGGTGAGCACGGCCGCGGGGCCGATGAAGACGCCGCGCGCGAGCTTCGCGGGCTCGTAGACGAGCGCGTAGTTCTGGATCTTGCAGTTGTCGCCGACGTCGACGCCGGTGCCGATATAGGCGCCGCGGCCGACGATCACGTTGGCGCCGATCGAGGCGCCCTCGCGCACCTGCGCGTAGTGCCAGACCTTCGCCCCGTCGGCGATGGTGGCGCTCTCCGCCACATCCGCCGTGGCGTGCACGTAGCCGGTCGAGGGGCTCATGGGATCTCCGAAAACAGGAAGCGGCGTACGGACGACTATTGATCCTAGCCGGTCTGGCCGTGCGTACCCCCGGCGGTAGGGTTGGCGCCATGCAGTACGGGCTCGCCAGACGGATCGTCGGTTTCGCGGGCCTGCCCTTCCTCTCCCTCATCACGCCGTTCCTCTTCCTCCCGATCCTCGCCAGGGTCGCGGGAGCCGACGCCTGGCTCGCGATCGCGGTCGGCCAGTCGACCGGCGGTTTCCTCGCCCTCGTCGTCGCCCTGGGCTACAACACCGTCGGTCCGCCGCTGGTGGCCGTCGCCGCCGACTTCGACCGGCCGCGCCTCCTCGCGCGCAGCCTCCGTGCCCGGCTCGTTCTCTGGGTGCCGAGCGCGCTCGTCGCCGTTGCCCTCGCCGCGCTCATCGCCCCCGGCAGCCACCGGCTCGAGGCCGCCCTGATGGCACTCGCGATGACGCTCACCGGGCTCTCGTCCGCCTGGTACATGATCGGGCTCGGCCGCGCGGCCTCCATCGCCCTCTACGAGATCGCGCCGCGCATCGTGGCGACGATCGCGGCGGCCGTCATCGTTCTCGCGGGCGGACCCGTCGTCTGGTACCCGCTGCTTCTCATCGCCGCACTCGCGCTCGGCGTCGCGGTGTACGCGGCACGGACGCTCCACGGCGCGGACCTGGCGGCAGGCCGATGGTCCGACGTGGCGGGCGTCTTCCGCGCCAACCGCTCGGCCGTCGCGATCGAACTCGCGGGCGGTGCGTACAACTCTCTTGCCGTGACCTTCGTGGGCGCGACCGCGTCGGCGGCGCAGGCCGCGTCCTACGTCTCGGGGGACAAGCTCTACCGCATGGGGCAGTACTCGGTCTCCGCGCTCGGCAACGCACTGCAGGGCTGGGTCGTGGAGAAGGGCTCAGCGGAGTTCGGGATGCGCGCGCGGCGGTCGTTCGTGCTTCACCTCGGCCTGGGCATCCTGGGCTTCGCCGCGTTCGCCCTCCTCGGACCATGGCTCTCGGGGGTGCTGTTCGGCGAGCACGTGGCCATCGACCTCCCCACGGCGCTGGGGCTCGGTACCGCGACGATCGGGATCGCGCTCGGCACGGCGCTCGGCCGCATCATCCTCATCGGAATGGGCGCGCGGCGCGCGTTCCTCGCGAGCGTGGTGCTCGCGGCGTGCATCGGGGTGCCGGCGATCGTTGTGCTCTCGGCCCTGTTCGGCGCGGCCGGCGGCGCGTGGGGCCTGGCGGTCGGCGAGCTCGTGTCGGTGACGGCCCAGGCGGTGTCGGTCGTGCGGCTGCGGCGCCGGGCGGGCGCGTTCATCGTCGCGGTCGACCGGGAGGCCGACTGGGGATCAGACGGCGTCGTCCGGGACTAGCGGGATCGCGAAGGCCCGCCGCCAGCTGAGCTCCTGTGCCGCCTTCACCGTGCACACCACGAACATGAGCCAGCCGTACTCGACCAGCATCGAGCTCTCCGCCAGCGAGGTCAGGATGAGCGCGACGAGCACCAGCGCGGGCCAGGTGAACACCGTGCTGCGCCTGCGGCCCGCGAGCAGCCACGACCGGGTGAAGGTGAGGATCACCAGCCCGACGAAGATCACGAGTCCCACGAATCCGAGTTGGAACAGCACGTCGAGATAGGCGTTGACGGCCGACGTCGGTTCGCGCTCGCCGGGGACTGTGAAAATCGGGAAGGGCAGGATGTCCGGCCGCCAGTACCCGACCCAGCCCCAGCCCTCGAGCGGGTTCTGGGGCACGAAGTCGAGCACCCGGCTCCACAGCGTCAGGCGGTAGCTCAGGTCGCTGTTGGCGCTGAACAGGTTGATGATCGGATTGCGCAGGAACCATGCCACGATCGCCAGCGCGAGGGCCAGCGCGAGCAGCCCCAGCTGCCAGAACCGCCGGCGCTCGGGGGTGAGGCGGCGCAGGAGGTAGAGGGCGACCACGGCGAGGCACACCGTCAGGAACACCGCGCTGATCACGGGCGACCGCGAGAGCAGGACGGCCGCGCCGCCCAGCACGAGCGAGCCGATGCCGACCTGCTGGCTCACCGACCGGGTGCGAAGCTCGGTGCCGAACGTGATGACCGCGAGCAGCGCGAGCAGCCCCAGTTGGTTGCGGCTGCCCATGATGCCCTGGATCGGGCCCAGCACGTCGAGGTCGCCCTGGATCTCGAGGAACCGGATGGGCGCGTCGATGAGCAGCCCCGAGAGGATCTCGAGGGCGAGGGACACCACGAGGGCAGCCCGGAACACGTCGCCGAATGCCCGCACGATCTGGATGGTGTCGCGCACGAGCGAGATGCAGATCCCCAGCACGCTGAAGGCCAGCAGGTAGAGGAGGCCGCTGACCGTGGCGCCGCGGTAGTTGCTCCACAGCACCGAGAGGCACGCCCAGCCGACGAACGCCAGCAGTGACACCGGCATGAGCGCGAACCAGCGGAACTCCGCTCGCCGCGCGAAGGCCATTGCGCTCATGAGGAGCACCAGGACGACGAGCATGCCGACGAGCCCGGCCCACCCGATAAGCCGCACGATCAGCTCCGAGGCCACCGCGACGCCGATCGCGGCCACCGTCGTCGCGCTCGCGAGGCGGGGGCTCTCGAGCGCCGACTGGACGGCGGCCGGGATCGAGGTCACTGCGCCGCCGGGTCCGGGCGGTGGTCGGTCTTGGTCTTCACGGCCATGAGGGCGAGGAGGAAGATGCCTCCCTCCACGAGCATCCTGCTCTCGGCGACACTCTGCACCAGCTGCGCGACGAGGACGAGCAGAGGAAGGAGCGTCGCCGCGGTGAGGGGGCCGGGCCGGCCGGGCGCGAACTGCGGCCGGTCGATCGCGAACGCCCACGAGCGCGCGAGGGTCGAGATCACGAGCGCGCCCATCACGACGAGGCCGATGATGCCGAGCTGCAGCCAGATGTCGAGCCAGGCGTCGTGCGCGTGCAGCTGGCGCACGCCGTTGTTCTCCGCGAGGTGGTCGAACGGGGCGACCCACGGCACCCAGTAGCTCACCCAGCCCCAGCCGAACACGGGCCGCTGCTGTGCGAGCTCGATGACGTTGTGCCAGATCGTCGCGCGGTTGGTGAGGTCCGGCGACTTGCCGAGCAGGGCGAAGAGCTGCGTCGAGAACACGAGGGCAGTGCCCACCGCCCCGGCGACGACCACGACAATGCTCCCGTAGGTGATCGACCGCGCCCGGGGTGTCGCCGCCCGGCGCACGAGCAGCACGGCGGCGACCACCACGAGCACGGCGGCGAGGCCGATGATGTTGGTCGCGGCGCGCGTGAGCACGAAGCACACGGCGGCGACGGCGAGCCACAGCACGGTCCAGCGCTTGCGGTAGGCCCGGTCGAACAGCTGGATGCCGAACACGATCAGGCCCAGCAGAGCCGCGAATGAGAGCAGTGCCGAGTTGCCGACGATGCCCTGGATCTTGCCGTCGCCGAAGAGCTCGTCGCGGGACCAGTACAGCATGAGCGGGATCTTGTCCGGCAGGTTCGCGTAGTCGACTCCCGGCTGCGCGACGATCGGCAGGACCGGGTGGCGGATGATCGTGGCGACCACCAGCTCGAAGACGATCGACAGCCCGAGCACGAGGCGAAGGGCGCGGCCGAGCCCCCGCAGGATCTCGGCCCAGGTGTACGTCACAGAGACGGCGACAGCGCCGGCGACCGTGAGCCAGGTCGACGCGACCCCCAGCGCGGAGGCACCCGGGTAGAACGACCACGCGATCGACAGCGCCGCGAGTGCGAGGAACGCCAAGAGCGGGAAGGGCAGGGATGACACCCGCCACCGGTCGCGCTGCAGCACGAGCAGCGCCACGGAGGCGATGGCCATGAGCCCGACCACGACGGCCCAGCCGGCCCAGCCGATCGTGTAGCGCCATGCATCGCCCGCGAGCAGGGTGAACAGCACGACGACCAGGAACACGGCCCGGGCGCGCCGGTTCTCGATCAGTCGCATGGTCCCAAGGTTAGAGGACGGGCCCGCTCAGACGAACGCGGCCTTGCCCGTGATCGCGCGGCCCACGATGAGGGTGTTCATCTCGCGCGTTCCCTCGTACGAGTAGATGGCCTCGGCGTCGGCGAAGAACTTGATCACGCCGTAGTCCATCACGATGCCGTTGCCGCCGAACAGCTCGCGGCACCAGGCGACGGTCTCGCGCATCCGGCTCGTCGTGTACTCCTTCGCGAGGGCGGAGTGCTCGTCCTTCTGGATGCCCTCGTCGAGCATCTCGGAGACGCGGGTCACGAGCCCGATCGAGGAGGTGATGTTGCCGAGGCTCTTGGCGAGGAGCTCCTGGACGAGCTGGTGGCTGCCGATGGGCTTGCCGAACTGCACTCGCTCCTTGGCGTACGCGACCGCGGCGTCGTACGCGCCGATCGAGTTGCCGACCGCCGCCCACGCGACCTCGGCGCGGGTGAGGCGCAGCACGGCGGCGGTCTCGCGGAAGCTCTGCGACTTCTGCAGGCGGTTGGCCTCCGGCACGACCACGTTCTCGAGGACGATGTCGGCGTTCTGCACGATGCGCAGCGCCTGCTTGTTCTCGATGCGCTTGGCCGAGTAGCCGGGGGTGGAGGTGGGGACGATGAATCCCTTGACCTGGTTGTCGTCCTCGTCGCGGGCCCAGATGATCGTGACGTCGGAGATCGAGCCGTTGCCGATCCAGCGCTTGGCGCCGTTGATCACCCAGTTGTCGCCGTCGCGCTTGGCGACGGTCTGCAGCCCCTGGGCGGTGTCGGAGCCGGAGAGGGGCTCGGTGAGGCCGAAGGCGCCGAGCAGCTCGCCGCTGGCGAACTTGGGCAGCCACTCCGCGCGCTGCTCGGGCGAGCCGGCGACGGCGATCGAGCCCATGACGAGGCCGTTCTGCATCCCGACGAGCGTCGCCACCGAGGCGTCGACGCGCGCGAGCTCGAGGGCCACCCAGCCGCGGAACACCGCGCTGTTCGGGAACTGCTGCGTCTCCTCCCACGGCTGGCCGAAGAGGCCGAGCTCGGCGAGGCCCTTGACGACGACGTCGCGGTCGAAGAACTCCGCCTTCGCCCACAGGTCGTTCGCGACGGGCCGCACCTTCTCGTCGAGGAAGGCCCTCAGGCGCACGATCAGGTCTTTCTCCTGGTCGGTGAGCTTGTTCTCGAATCCATAGAAGTCAGCGCTGATCGTCTCGAAAGTCATGGTCGAACTGTAGGGCCGCGACGGGGGAGCTTCCAGACCATTGGTACTTTGGTCCAATGAGCAGGAAGAGTGGTCACCCGTGTTTGTAGGCATCACCAATACCCCCAGGGACTACGCGTGGGGCTCGCGGGGCGAGATCTCGGCGCTGCTCGGCCTCGGGCCCACCGACCGCACGGAGGCCGAGCTGTGGCTGGGCGATCACCCCGGCTCGCCGGCGCGCGTGGTGGAGTCGGAGAAGACGCTCCCGGACGTGGAGACGGGCCGCCTGCCGTTCCTGCTCAAGGTGCTCGCAGCCGGGTCCGCCCTCTCCCTCCAGGCGCACCCGACGATGGACCAGGCGCGCGAGGGCTTCGCGCGCGAGAACGCGCTCGGCATCCCGCTGGACGCCCCGAACCGCAACTACAAGGACGCCTACTACAAGCCCGAGCTGATCTACGCGGTGAGCGACGAGTTCCACGCGCTGTGCGGGTTCCGGTCGGCGGCGGGCATCCGGCAGATCTTCGACCGGCTCGGCCTGGCCGTCGGGCGGCTCGCGGGCGACGAGTCCCTGCGGGACGTCTTCGAGTGGCTCATCACGCGCGGCGACGGCGTGGACGAGCTCATCGCGGCGGTTGTCGCGGCGCCCGCCGACGGGAGCCCGGAGCTCGCCACCGCCCAGCTGCTCGCCGAGCAGTACCCCGGCGACCCCGGCATCGTCATCTCCCTCATGCTCAACCGAGTGACCCTGGAGAAGGGCGAGGTGCTGTACCTGCCGGCGGGGAACATCCACGCCTACCTCGAGGGCGTCGGCATCGAGCTGATGGCGAGCTCCGACAACGTGCTGCGCGGCGGGCTCACCCCGAAGCACATCGACGTGCCCGAGCTGCTCTCCGTGCTCGACTTCACCCCCGTGCCCGTGCCGCACCTCGCGCCGGAGCATCCGTCGGCCGGCGTCGAGGTATTCCGCCCGGACGTGCCCGACTTCGTGCTCGCCGTCATCGAGGACGAGGGCTCGTACGAGCTCACCGGCCCCGCCATCGCGCTGTGCACGGAGGGCGACCTCGAGGTCGTGGGCTCCGGATCCGCCTACAACCTCTCGCGCGGCGACGCCGTGTACGTCACCGCCGACGAGGGGGCGCTGTCGTTCGCCGGTCTCGGGACGGTGTTCCTCGCGACGACAGGCATGGGGCGTCCAGTACCGTAATCACATGACCCGCGCACTCATCACCGGTATCACCGGCCAGGACGGCCTCTACCTCGCCGAGCTGCTGCTGTCGAAGGGCTACGAGGTCTACGGCCTGATGCGCGGCCAGAACAACCCGAAGCGGGCGCTGCTCGAGCAGCTCGTGCCGGGCGTGACCATCCTGACCGGCGACCTCACCGACCTTTCCAGCCTGATGCGCGCTCTGGCGGCAGCCAAGCCCGACGAGTTCTACAACCTGGGCGCGATCTCGTTCGTCGCCTACTCGTGGGAGAACGCGCACCTCACCACCGAGGTCACCGGCACGGGCGTCCTCAACGCGCTCGAGGCCGTGCGGCTGCACACCATGGCCACCGGGCAGCAGGTGCGGTTCTACCAGGCCTCCAGCTCCGAGATGTTCGGCAAGGTGCAGACGGTGCCCCAGAACGAGGACACGCTGCTCTGGCCGCGCTCGCCGTACGGCGTCGCCAAGGTCTACGGCCACTACATGACCATCAACTACCGGGAGTCGTACGGCATGCACGCCTCCTCGGGCGTGCTGTTCAACCACGAGTCGCCGCGCCGGGGCCCCGAGTTCGTGACGCGCAAGGTCAGCCAGGCGGTGGCCCGCATCTCGCTCGGCCTGCAGGACGAGCTCGTGCTCGGCAACCTCGAGGCGCAGCGCGACTGGGGCTTCGCGGGCGACTACGTCGAGGCGATGTGGCTCATGCTGCAGCAGGACGTCGCCGACGACTACGTGATCTCCACGGGGGAGACCCACACCATCCGCGCCCTGCTCGACGCGGCGTTCACCGCGGTCGGCATCGACGACTGGAGCGGCCTCGTGACCCAGGACCCGCAGTTCATGCGCCCGGCCGAGGTCGACCTCCTGGTCGGCGACTCGACCAAGGCGCGCGAGAAGCTGGGCTGGGTGCCCAAGGTCGGGTTCCAGGAGCTCGTCAGCATGATGGTCGAGTCGGACGTCGCAGAGCAGAAGCGCCTCAACGGCGTCTCATGACTGTCGCTCTCATCACCGGTGTCACCGGGCAGGATGGCAGCTACCTCGCGGAACTCCTGCTGGCCGACGGCTACGAGGTCCACGGGCTCACGCGCGATCCTGGCGAGTCGGTGACGCCCGGGGTGGTGGCGCACCGCGTCGACCTGGCGGCGGGCGGCGAGGTCGCGGGCGTGATCGCGGCGGTCGCACCGGACGAGCTCTACAACCTCGCGGCGATCAGCTCGGTCTTCCAGTCGTGGGAGGAGCCGCTGCTCACGGCGCGGATCAACGGCCTCGCTGTCGCCGAGATGCTCGGCGCCCTGCGCTCCTCCGGCAAGCCCGCGCGCTTCGTGCAGGCGTCGAGCGCCGAGATGTTCGGCGCCCCCGAGTCAAGCCCGCAGAACGAGTCGACGGCGATCAGGCCCACCTCTCCCTACGGTGCGGCCAAGGCGTACGCCCACGGCCTCGTGGGGGCGTACAGGGCAGCCGGGATGTTCGCCTCCTCCGTGATCCTCTACAACCACGAGTCACCGCGCAGGCCAGAGGCCTTCGTCACGCGCAAGATCACGGCGGCGGCCGCCCGCATCGCCGCGGGACTGCAGGACCGGCTCGAGCTCGGCAACACCGCCGCGCGCCGCGACTGGGGCTGGGCGCCCGACTATGTGGACGCGCTGCACCGCGCCGCCACCGCGGAAGCGCCGGGCGACTTCATCGTCGCGACGGGGGTCTCCCACTCCGTCGAGGACTTCGTGCGGGTCGCGTTCGAGCGGGCCGGCGTCGACGACTGGCGCTCGCGCATCGACGTCTCCGACCAGCTGCTGCGCACGGGCGACGCCGCCGAGCAGGCGGGCGACGCGGCCCGCGCGCGCACCACTCTCGGCTGGGCGCCCACGAAGTCGTTCGAGGAGATCGTCGGCGCCATGGTCGACGCCGATATCGCGCTGCTCCAGGACTAGCCCGCGAGCCGCGCCCCGAACGCCCTGCGGTAGGCCTGCGGCGAGGTCTGCAGCACCTTCACGAAGTGGTGCCGCATGACGGCGGCGGTGCCGAAGCCCGTCTCCTGGGCGATCGTCTCGAGGCCGTAGTCGGTCTGCTCGAGCAGCTGCTGCGCCCGGATGAGGCGCTGCCGGTTGAGCCAGGCCGCCGGGGTCGTCCCCATGTCGGCACGGAAGCGCCGGGCGAAGGTCCGGCCGGACATGAGCGCCTTGCGCGCGAGCTGGTCGACGGTGAGGTCCTCTGCCAGGTTCTCGAGCATCCACTCGGCGACCGCGGCGAAGGAGTCTGCGCACTCCGCCTTGACCGGCTGCTCGATGTACTGCGACTGGCCGCCGTCGCGCTGCGGAGGCACCACCATGCGGCGGGCGATGACGTTGGTGGCCGCGGCGCCGTGCTCCTTGCGCACGATGTGCAGGGCGGCGTCGATGCCGGCGGCGGTGCCCGCGCTCGTGACCACCTTGCGGTCCTCGACGAAGAGCACGTCAGGGTCGACCTGCGTGCCCGGGTAGAGGGCGGCGAGCCGGTCGGTGTGCATCCAGTGAGTCGTGGCCCTGCGGCCCTCCAGGATGCCCGCCTGGGCGAGCGCGAAGGCGCCAGAGCACACGCTCAGCACCCACGCTCCGCGGGCCTCCGCCGCGCGGATCACCTCGAGGTAGCGCTCGTCGATGTTCTCGATGCGGTGGGCGGGAACGGCGATCAGGTCGGCGTCCGCGGCGGCGTCGAGGCCCTCGGTGATCATCATGTCGAACCCGAGGCTCGTGGCCACGGGTCCGGGGGTCGCCGTTGCGATAGTGAAGTCGAAGGTGGGGCCGCCGGTGTCCTTGCGGTCGATGCCGAACACCTCGCACACCACTCCGAACTCGAACGGGGCGACGCCGGGGATGGCGAGAAGCACGACTTTCTGCAGCACGGCTACTCCTTGGCAGTAATTGACCGAACAGTGGCTAGCCTGCCACTCGTGGCGCGATCTTGCAACTCGTAGCGTTACTGCCATCGCGAACGGATACCGGCGGGCCAGGAGCCGCTAGCGTTGTCGGCATGACTTGGCTCGTGACCGGCGGCGCCGGCTACATCGGATCGCACGTGGTTCGTGCACTGCTCGACGCCGACCTGAGGACGGTGGTGCTCGACGACCTCTCCACGGGCCACACCGACTTCGTGCCGGCGGAGGTGCCCTTCGTGCGCGGCTCGATCCTCGATGGTGCCCTGCTGCTCGACACGATCGCCGACCACGACGTGAGCGGCGTCATCCATGTCGCGGGCTACAAGTACGCGGGGGTCTCCGTCACTCAGCCCCTGCACACCTACCAGCAGAACGTCACCGGCACCGCGACGCTCCTCGCCGCGATGGAGTCGAAGGGCGTCGACCGGATCGTCTTCTCGTCGAGCGCGGCCGTGTACGGCACCCCGCGCACCGACCTCGTCACGGAGGAGACCCCCAAGGCCCCGGCGTCGCCGTACGGGGAGTCGAAGCTCATCGGGGAGTGGCTGCTCGCCGACCAGGGGGTTGCCCGCGGCCTCAGGCACACCTCCCTGCGCTACTTCAACGTCGTCGGCTCCGGCGACCCCGCGCTGTACGACTCGAGCCCGCACAACCTGTTCCCGCTCGTGTTCGAGGCGCTTCTCGCGGGCCGCACGCCGCGCATCAACGGCGACGACTACGACACCCCGGACGGCACCAACGTGCGCGACTACATCCACGTGGCGGACCTCGCGGCGTCGCACGTCGCGGCCGCGAAGCGCCTCGACGCGGGCGAGCCGGTCGAGCGCGCGTACAACCTGGGCAGCGGATCGGGCAGCTCGGTCGGCGAGATCATGCGGGCGATAGCGGATGCGACAGGCATCGATTTCACCCCCGAGATCGGGCCCCGCCGCCCCGGCGACCCCGACCGCATCGTGGCCAGCGGGGAGCTCGCGGCCCGCGACCTCGACTGGAGGATGCGCCACACCCTCCGCGAGATGGTCGAGAGCCAGTGGATTGCAACACGCCGTGCGGGTGAACCCTCTGTCGCTGATTGAGCCATTTATCATCGCGCGACTTGACGTGGGGGTAACTACAACGGTGTAATTACCTAACGCGCGTCGGTGATTCAGCTCGAGTGCGGAGGGGAGACAGAGCATGGCGAACAACGGGTACCGTACGGGCGTTCCGGACGACTGGTTTGTCGACCCGGTCCGGCTCGGCGTCCCGGGGGTCCGCCAGCAGGTCGCCGAAGAGGATGAGAATCCTCTCGCCTGGCAGTCCGACTCCCTCTGCGCACAGACCGACCCCGAGGCGTTCTTCCCCGAGAAGGGCGGATCGACCCGCGACGCGAAGAAGATCTGCCAGTCCTGCGAAGTCCGCACCCGCTGCCTCGAGTACGCGCTGGAGAACGACGAGCGCTTCGGCATCTGGGGCGGCCTCTCCGAGCGCGAGCGCCGGAAGCTGCGAAAGCGCGCCTAGTCAGCGAGTCACCCCGCGGGGTCCCGTGCCCGCGCTTAGTCTCGTGGGGTCATGCAGCCCAGAGTCATTGCAGTACTCATCGCCAGGAATGGCGCGCAGTACCTGCCCCGCACGCTTTCCGCGCTGGCGGCGCAGACCCGGCGACCCGATGCGGTGCTCCTCGTCGACGCGAGCTCGTCGGATGAGTCGCCGGCCCTCCTGAGCGCTGCCTCCCCGGGCGGCGTCGTCACGACACCGGGGCGCCGCACCTTCGGCGGCGCGGTCGCGTACGGGCTCCAGGCAGCTCAGCCGCAGGCCGTCGAGAACGAGTGGCTGTGGCTCCTCGGCCACGACAACGCCCCCGACGCCTCCGCCCTCTCGGCCCTCCTCGGCGCCGTCGAAGTCGCCCCGTCGGTGGCGATCGCCGGCCCCAAGCTCATGCGCTGGGACGAGCCGCACGTCATCGCGAGCTTCGGGGAGACGATAACCGCCTACGGTCGCTCCGTCGACCTGGTCAGCGGCGAGCTCGACCAGGCCCAGCACGACCTGGGCAGCGACCTCCTCGCCGTCGCCGCGGGCGGCATGCTCGTGCGCCGCAGCGTCTGGACGGCGCTCGGCGGCTTCGACCCGGGACTTCCCAGTGTGGACGCCGCACTCGACTTCGCCGTGCGCGCGCGCCTGGCCGGCCACCGCGTCGTGGGGGTGCCGTCCGCGCGCGTCGCCTCCGCCGGGCCGCCCGAGCTGTTCGGCCGCCGGTCGGTCGCCGCGGGGGCTCAGAACCGCATCCGCCGCGCCGCCCAGCTGCACCGCCGACTCGTCTACGCGCCGCCGCTCGCGGTTCCTCTGCACTGGCTCACCCTCGTGCCGCTCGGCATCCTGCGCTCCCTCGTGCAGCTCGTCGCCAAGCGGCCGAACTTCGTCGGGGGCGAGCTCGCGGCCGCCCTCCGCGGAGCGTTCGACGGCAGCGTTCCGCGCGCCCGCGGCGTTCTGCGCCGCAACCGGCGGATGGGGTGGGCGGCGATCGGCGCCCTGCGCATCACTCCCCGCGAGCTCAGGGAGCGCCGGTCCGGCGAGCGCGCTGTAGCCGCGGCCTCGGCCGCGGCGGCCCGCGAGCGCCCCGGCTTCTTCGCGGGCGGCGGCGCCTGGGTCGTGCTGCTCGCCGCCGTCATCGGCATCGCGGCGTTCGGGGGGCTCGCCGGTGCAGCGGCGCTCGCGGGCGGCGGCCTCGTTCCGCTCAGCGCGACCGTGGGCGAGCTGTGGTCGCACGTCGGGTACGCCTGGCACGACCTCGGCTCCGGCTTCTGGGGCGCGTCCGACCCCTTCAGCTACGTCCTCGCCGTGCTCGGCAGCCTCACCTTCTGGTCGCCGTCGTTCAGCATGGTGCTGCTCTACCTCGTTGCGATCCCCCTCTCGGCACTCACCGGGTGGTGGTGCGCCGCGCGGTTCTCGACGCGGGGGTGGGGGCCCGCCGTGGCGGCGCTGGCCTGGGCGGTGGCACCGCCGCTTCTCGCGGGCCTCGGCGGCGGGCATCCCGGAGCGGTCATCGCCCACATCCTGCTGCCCACCCTGATCCTGACCGCGGTCAATGCCGCGCGCAGCTGGTCGATGGCGGGCATCGCGTCGATCGTGTTCGCGGTCGTGGCGGCATCGGCGCCCATGATCGTCCCGGCGCTGCTCGTCGGCCTTCTCGGCTGGGCGGCGGCGAACCCGCGCGGGATCGTCCGCGTGCTCGGCATCCCGCTGCCGGCCGCTGCCCTGTTCGCCCCGCTCATCGTCGACCAGGTGGTACGCGGCACTCCGCTCGCCCTGTTCGCGGAGCCGGGGGTCGCGCTGCGCGCCGCCACCCCCGCGGTCCATGAACTGGTGGTGGGCTCTCCCGGCTCCGGCCTGAACGGGTGGGGCGAGTTCCTCACCTCGCTCGGCCTTCCCGCGGCGGCCGCGCCGGTCGTCGTGATCGTGCTCCTCGCCCCGCTCGGCATCCTCGCGCTGCTCTCGCCGCTGCTGCCCGGGGCGATGCGGGGCATCCCGGCCATGGTCCTGGGGCTGCTCGGCTTCATCACCGCCGTGGCCTGCCTGCACCTGCAGGTGACCATCGTCGGGTCGACCGCGGTCTCGGTGTGGCCCGGCGCCGCGCTGAGCCTCTACTGGCTCGGCCTCGTGGGCGCCCTGGCGATCTCGCTCGAGGGGATGCGCCGCCGGGCCCGCGTGCCGGCTCTCGTCGCCGCCGTGTTCCTGGTGGTGCTCGCCGTCCCGTCGCTCGTGGCATCCGTGAACGGGTCGGTCGCCGTGTCGGCGAGCAACGGGCGCCTGCTGCCCGCGTTCGCGTCGGCGGAAGCAGTCTCCGACCGGACGCTCGGGACACTCGAGCTCACGTCGCAGCCCGACGGCGGAGTTGCCGTCAGCGTGCACCGCGGCCTGGGCACCACCCTCGACGAGCAGTCGACCCTCGACTCGACGGATGCCGCGCCGACTCCGGAGGACGAGCGCCTCGCGGTGCTCGCGGGCAACATCTCCTCGCGCAGCGGCTTCGACGTCGCCTCGGAGCTGGACAGCCTCCACCTGGCCTTCGTGCTCGTGCCGCACACCGCTGGCGCCTCTGACGCGACGCGCCAGCGCGTGGTAGACGCCCTCGACGGAAACCGGCTGCTCACCCCGATCGGAGACACCGCGGTCGGCACGCTCTGGCACTACGACGGGCTGGGCGCGGGTACCGCGCCGACCGGCCCGGGGCCCCTCGGCACCCCCACCGGCATCCTCGTGCTCGCGGTGCAGGGCCTCGTCTTCCTGTGCGCGCTCCTGCTGGCCATCCCGACCACGCGCCGCCGCCGGCTGCGCACCCGCGCCGCGGGGGATGCCCCCGAGACTGAGTCCGCGGAGGAGGAGTCATGAGCGGCGATCTGGACCTGCCCGAGGAGCCGACCGGCGACGAGTTCGCCGACGACCCCGCCTTCCCCGAGCAGGATGAGCCCGAGACCGAGGCGCGCCGCGGGGTGACCGCGAAGGGCGTCGTCGTCGCCGGCGCGCGCACCGTGGCGGGCCTCGTCGGGATCGGCGTCGCCGCGGTGACCATCGCTGCCGCCGTCCTCCTGCCGCTGCCCACTATCAGCTCCACTCCCGCCAGCATGCTCGTGACGCCCGTGCCGACCGCCCAGCAGCTCGTGTGCGCGGGATCCGTGCTGCGCCTCGCCGATGACTCCGGCGAGGGCGCGACCACCGTCTCGGCGCTCGGCAGCCCCGACCTCCGCGCGGAGGCGAGCGAGGGCCGGGTCTCGACCACCGCGGTCGAGGTGTCCGACGCCTCGACGGGCGGCACGTCCTCCGCTCCCGCCGTCGTGAGCACGCCCCCGTCCGCGGCGGGCGCCACCGAGAGCGCGCTCGTGAGCGGCGCGCAGTCCGAGCTCGTCAACGAGGGCGACTTCGTCGGTCTGGCCGCTGCCGACTGCGCGGTGCCGAACGGCGACAGCTGGCTCGCGGGCGGCTCGACCGCCGTGGGGCGCACCACGCTTCTCTCGCTCACGAACCCCAGTGAGGTGCCCGCCACCGTCAACCTCGAGATCTTCGGCGAGGACGGGCCGGTCACCGCCCCGGGGACCAGCGGCATCATCGTGCCGGCCAACGGCCAGCGCGTGCTCTCCCTCGCCGGGTTCCAGCCGGACATCGTCTCACCCGTGGTGCACGTCAAGAGCACGGGCGGCCAGGTCTCCGCGACCCTGCAGCAGGCGACGGTGCGCACGCTGACGCCCGGTGGGCTCGACATCGTCTCGTCCGTCCCGGCGCTGACCACCGACACGGTCATCCCGGGAGTCGTCATCACCGGCCTGGACGCCGTGCAGGCGCTGCGCAAGGGCGGCGACCCGCAGTTCGACGACGTCGAGACCGCCGTGCGCGTGTTTGCCCCGGGGGAGGGCACCGTCTCGCTGACCGTGACCGTCACCCCGGAGGACGGCGCGGGGACGGGCACGTCGTTCCAGGTGGATGTCGATGCGGGCCGCGTCACGGACGTGCCGATCGAGCAGCTCGCCACCGGCAGCTACACCGTGGGCATTGCCTCCTCGGCCCCGATCGTCGGCTCGGTCCGGGTCACCTCGGCGGTGGGGCAGACCACCGACTTCGCGTGGTTCACCGCCGCGTCCCCGCTCGCGACGGCGGCGCAGGTCACGGCGGCACCCGGTCCGAACCCCGTGCTGCACCTCGCGAACCCGGGCACGGCGGCGGCGGACGTCGTCGTCGCCGGCACGGACGGCACCAGCCGCACGGTGACCGTGCCCGCCGCGGCATCCGCGCTGGTCTCCCTCAGTGGGGGCGAGACCTACTCGCTCACGGGCTTCACACTGCTCTACGCCTCGGTCACCCTCGCGGACGCCGGGATGATCGCCGGCTACAGCGTGCGACCGCCGGGCGTGGGCTCGGGTCCGATCCTGATCTACCCGTAGCCCGCCGCTACAGGTGGCGGAAGCGCTCCGGCGCGAGATCCCACGGGTCCTTGCCGAGCAACTCGGCGACGGCGCGGAACACGCAGCTCTCCACCATCATGCGCTTGTGCAGGTCGTCGTAGCGGTGCAGCCGTGACAGGCGCTCGATGGGCAGTCGGTACAGGATGACGCGGCGCTCGCCCGCGAGCACGCGCCAGCGGTCGACGCCCGGGTCTCCGCCCAGAGCCGAGGGCATGCCCGCGATCTCGAAACTGACGTCGGCGAGCTCGTCGGGCCACAGGTCCTTGAGGTACTCCGCGGTCGAGGCGACCGTCATCTCGAAGGTGTCCGCCCGACTGCGCAGCAGCGGCAGGTGCGGCCCGGTCACGGCGGCGCGGATGCCCCTGCCGTGCCTGTCCCGCCATCCCGGCCGCACGGACGCGGGGAGCGGTCTTCTCGTCGGCTTCGCCACCTGTCGA
The DNA here is from genome assembly GCF_058809925.1 of Rhodoglobus sp. GW821-FHT12B09. NCBI lineage: Bacteria > Bacillati > Actinomycetota > Actinomycetes > Micrococcales > Microbacteriaceae > Rhodoglobus > Rhodoglobus sp. GW821-FHT12B09. Next base: position 187,212 of record NZ_JBXATB010000004.1, read on the forward strand.
TTCTACCGGCGTGGCTCGCCCGACGGCCTGCCGGCGGTCGTACTCTTGCAGCGAGATGAGTGGTCGCCCGTGCAGCAAGGTCGCCTGTAACCAGGAGGCCTCCGCCACGCTCACCTACGTCTACGCCGACTCGATGGCGGTTCTCGGCCCGCTCAGCCAGACCGCGGAGCCGCACAGCTACGACCTGTGCGACCGTCACGCCGAGCGCCTCTCCGCTCCGCAGGGGTGGCAGGTTGTGCGCCACGTAGTCTTGGGGCATGAGTTTTCGTAAGGCCACCGTCACGCCCGCGGAAGCGGGAGGCTATGCTCGACCGCACCGCACCGTCTCGGGGGCGCTATGGCACCGCCCCACACCCGAATGGAAGAAGTAACTCCTTGACCGCCTCCGGCTACAACTCGTCCGCTTACTTCGACGAGGCGTTCATCGTCGACACCGGCTTTCGCGAGTATGACGCGCGGTGGGTGATCGAGCCCATCGACGGGGGCGACATCGAGCTCAACTACGTCGGCATTCGCTCGATCGGGTACCGGCTCGGGATGTTCCTCCAGCACGACCTGGGAACCGGGGCGGACATCGTCGTCGGGCACGATTTTCGGAGCTACTCGGAGCACGTGAAGAACGCGGTTGTGCTCGGCCTCCTCCAGGCGGGTATGCACGTGCACGACATCGGGCTGTCTACGACTCCGGGTGCGTACTTCGCGCAGCACTACCTCGGCGTCCGCAACGTGGCCATGGTCACCGCGAGCCACAATGACAACGGCTGGACCGGTCTCAAGATGGGCCACGACTTCTCGAAAACTTTCGGGCCCGAGGAGATGACCCGTTTTCGCGACTCGGTCCTCAACGGTGAACTCGTCGGGGGGACGGCCGCGAAAAGTACGTACACGCCGGTCCAGGGGATCCGCCAGGCGTATATCGACGATCTTGTCGCAACGTGGGGTCCGCGTTTCGCGGACCTCCCGCGGCCGAATGTCGCAGTTGAGACGGGCAACGGCACGGCGGGACTGTACCTTCCCGAGCTTCTCGAGAAACTCGGATTTCCAGTGAACAGGGGGAACGTCGAGCTCGACTGGACCTTCCCGCACTTCAACCCGAATCCCGAGAGTATTCCGTTCCTCCGTTCGGTGGAGAACCTCGTCGTCGCTTCCGGGGCCAAGGTGGGGTTGTGCATCGACGGAGATGGCGACCGGCTCGGCGTGGTCGACGACACGGGCAGCCTTGTGTTCGCCGATCGGATCGGGCTGCTGGTTGCCAAGCACCTAGAAGGGACGTTCGGATCCGACCGTCCCTTCGTAATCGACGTCAAGTCGACCTCACTGTACGAGCGCGAGCTGGAGTCGAAGATAGTCTGGGCGAAGACTGGGCACTCCTACGTGAAAGCGGCGGTGGCCGAATCCGGGTCGATCGCGGGCTTCGAGCGCAGCGGGCACTTCTTCTTCGGAGAGCCGCTGGGCCGCGGCTACGACGACGCGTGTCTGGCTGCGCTGGTCGTGCTCTGGGTGCAGTGCGAGGCACTGGCCAAGGACCCGACGGCCGCGCTGTCCGTTCAGCTGGCCGCGCTGCCGCAGTCGCACTCCTCGCCCAACCGCCAACCCGCCGTGTCCGACCGCACGAAGTACGAGGTCGTTGACGCCATCGCGCAAGAGCTCTCCGCTCGATCCACGTTCGCGGGACTCGAAGTAGTCGACGTCAATCTGCTCAACGGAATCCGTATCACCCTGTCGGACGGCAGTTGGCTGCTCGTCCGGGCGTCGTCCAATTCGCCGAACCTCGTAATCATCGGGGAGGCCTTCGACGACGAAGGACTTCTGCTGCGCCGCATGGACGAGGAGTTGCGCGAGGTAATCGAGAGCGCGAGCGTCGAACTCGGGTCGTTCGACCCTCTCTACGAGTACTGAACCACCACCTTCGGCGAGAGGGACCGTGGCTGGGATCATTTCCTTCGACGTCGGAGGCACGACCCTGCGCTCGGGGGTCGTCACAAACGACGGATCGGTTCTCGGCCTCGAGTCAGAACCTTCGCCCAGCTATCGCGCGTTTCCACACCTCAGCTCCCGCGAACTGCAAGCGCAGGTCGTTGCGACGCTCGTGCATCGTGCAGAAGTCCTGCGCGAGCAGTTCCCTGACCTGGAACTCACCCGCGCTGGCGTGTCCATCGGCGCCGCGGTCAACGCGCACACCGATACCGTGGCAGGTCGGGGTCCGCTCTGGGGTCCCACCGGAGACGACATCAACCTCCGGGCGGCGCTCACATCCGCTGATCCATCGACGTCCTGGAATGTCGTCAATGACGTGACTGCCTCCTTGGCGCACCATGCCTATGTGCGCCAGCACGAAGGGCTCGCGAGAATCGCGCTCCTGACGATAAGCACGGGAATCGCCCTCCGCACGTTCGACTACAGGACCGATGGCGTTCCGGTCGACCGGCGCTCGGGGCTGCAAGGGGAGATTGGTCACCTTCCGACCGTGTTCTCCTACCGTGATGTCAGCTATTCGCTCGCGTGCGACTGCGGTGGTCGGAATCATCTGAACGCGTTCTGCTCCGGCCGCGGCATCGAAGCTGTGCTCAGCGCCATGGACCTGTATCAGACGGAGAGTGACGCCGCGGAGTCGGACTATGTCCGGTCCCGCGCACTGGCAAGAGCCCTGGCTAGTGCCGAGCCGTCGGCCGTGGCTCTGTTCGCCAGCCTTGTCACGCCCGTCGCCGAGGCGCTCCTCGCGGGACTCACCGTTGATCCGCTCATTGAGCGGGTGGTCGTACAAGGAGGTGTGACGGAGCTCTTCCCCGGCTATCGAGGAGTGCTCGTCGACGAGTTGAGCCGGATCGGGCTGTACGGGCATCCGGCCGCGCAGAACTACTTCAGCGAGCTCATCGAGTTCGCGCCGCCGGGTGTCAACGCGGAACTCCTGGGCGCGGCACGTTGTGCGCGCAGTGCTCCGGACGAACGGGAGGGGGCGGATCGAAGTTGGACTGTGCAGGCGAACCGCGGTGTGCGCTACGGGGTGACGGGCACCACGGGTCTGCTTGATCCGCGCAATCCGGTGCTCGCCACGGCTGGAAACTCCGACGCCGAGTCTGGACGGCGGCTTGTAATCACGGACGCGCGCGTTGCCTCGCTCTACGGCGGCGCGATCGCCGAGTACTTCGCATCTCGCGGGATTCATACGAGGATCCTCGAGATCAGAGCATCTGAGGCCGACAAGACGCTCGGCACGATCGACCTCGTGCTCGACGAACTGGACACCTGGGGCGCCGGCCGCCGTGAACTGACAGTCGTGGCCTTCGGCGGCGGAGTAGTGCTGGACATCGTCGGCCTGGCCGCGAGCCTCTATCGACGGGGAATCCCCTACCTCAGAGTGCCGACGTCGCTCCTAGCGATCGTTGACGCCGCCGTGGGTGTAAAGGTGGGCGTCAATTTCGGTGCCGCGAAGAATCGCGCGGGCGCGTTCCACCCACCCGCCGCGAGCGTTTACGACCCGGCGATGCTCGCAACGCTGTCGCCGAGAGAGCTGCGCAGCGGCGCTGCCGAGATTCTCAAGCTCGCGGTCGCGCGCGACCCCGGACTGTTCGACATGATGGAGGCGCAGGGACCGACCCTCATCGAGTCCGCGTTCCAGACGGCGGGCGGCGCCGCGATAGTCGAGCGGGCTATCACCGGCATGCTGGACGAGCTCCGGCCGAATCTCTGGGAGGACGACCTCAGGAGGCCCGTGGATCTCGGCCACACGTTCGGGCCGTTGCTTGAGCTCGATCCGCGCTTCGACTTGCTGCACGGCGAGGCTGTATCAGTTGATATCGCGATGAGCGTCGCACTCGCGAGAAATCGCGGCCTGTTGTCGCCAACGACGACCGGCAGAGTCCTCCGCCTCCTTCGCTCCCTGGAGCTCCCGACGAGCATCCGCGATATCCGGCGAGTCGACTTCGGGCTTGCTCTCGATGAGTCGGCGCGGCATCGCGGCGGGTCCGCTCGAATACCGGTGCCGACCTCGCTCGGGGCGGTCACGTTCGTCGATGACATCACGGTCGCGGAGATAGCAGAAGCGCTGCGCTCGTTGGAAACCTGATGCGCGCTGACACGGTCGTTCGCCCACTCATGGTCGGAATCTGCGGGACCGACCTCGACATACTGCGCGGCGATCGTCCGGAGACAATCCCTGTGGTCGGGCACGAGGGGTACGGGCGGATCGAGAGAGCCACCCTCGGCGGGCCCTACGAGGTAGGCGACCTGGTCGTATTCAACCCGGTGAATCAGGAGGACCCGGATGACGTACTCGGGCATTCCAAACCGGGTCTGTTGCAACCGGAGTTGATCGTCGGCCCCGATGAGCTGGCGATGCTCGTTCCCATGGAGCCAGGCTTGGCACCTCGCGACGGCCCCTTGGCAGAGCCCTTGGCGACGGTGATCTACGGGCACTCCCTGGTGTCGGCGGCCACCGACCAACGGGAGGTCGCGATCGTGGGGGCGGGTTCGATCGGGTGCCTCCATGCGCTGCATGCGCGCCTGTGCGGTGCAGCCACGGTCCTTCTGCTTGATCGTGATCCCGCACGACTGGAGTGGGCTGTCGCCAACGGCATAGTGAGACCGGGGGAGGCGATCCTGTTGGATCCTTTGGCGGCGGATCGAGTACTCGCCTCCACGGGCGGTCGGGGAGTCGACGCCGCGTACTTGTGCGTGTCGCGCGCGGGCGCCCAGGAGCTGCTGGATCTTGTCGTTCGAATCACCAGAGACGGCGGCTGTATCGACCTGGTGAGCGGCTTCCCCGACGGCACGTTCGTGCCGAGCCTGCCCGGCGTGGACCTGAACGCCGTGCGACGGGCCGACACGTGCGGGGTACCGCGCTCCGCACCGCCGACGACGGTGAGGACGGCGTACGGTGCGCGGCTCGTCCTGGTCGGCCACCGCGGCACGTCCGCGGGGCATCTGCGCGAGGCTATGCGCCTCTTGCGAGCACACGCAGGAACCTTCCGGCCGATAGTAACCCACGTGGTCGGCTTCGCCGACCTGAATGGCATCCTGGCGAGAGTCGCGCACCGGGAGAGGACGTTCGGCACTTTTCCCGCGACGAAGATCCTTGTCAGGATGGACGGCTAGGAGCCCAGCGCGGCACCGGGCTCGGGGATGACGTGCTCGAGGTGGACTGAGTGCAGGCCGCCCGTAACATAGAGGACTGTGGCCGTGGTGAAAGCGCTCATCGGCGATGCCAGGAAGGCGATTCCGTTTGCCACCTCACGAGCGGTGCCCATGCGCGCCAACGGCGTCTGTCGCAGCATGAAGTCGAAGTAGGCGCCGGATCGGGTTCGACGGAACGGGGTATCGATGCGCCCCGGAGCGATAGCGTTCACCCGGATGCCGCGCGAAGCCAGCTCCAGCGACAGAGACAGCGTCAAACTGTTCATCGCGGCTTTCGACGCTGCGTACGCGGGGCCTTCGAACGATCCGGTGGACGCCGCAAGCGACGACACATTGACTATCGAGCCGCCGTCAGCCGGAAGGTACTTGAGTGCCTCCTGCGAGCAAAGGTATGCACCCTTCACATTCGTATCGAAGATGCGATCCCACTCGGCTTCTTCGTGCTCCGCCAGGGGTGCGAAGGATGCAACGCCTGCGCAGTTGACGAGGTGGTCGATTCCGCCCAGCGCCGAAACCGCTCGGGCGAAAGCGTCCCTCACTGAGCGACTATCGCGGACGTCGACCTGCACGGCTTCCGCTGACACACCGACGTCCCGCAGTTGCGACACGACATCCAGCGCTCGGTCGCGGCCCCGGTGGTAGCCGACCGCCACATTCGCTCCTTCCTCGGCGAGGACGTGCGCGGCGGCGGCGCCTATCGCCCCGGACCCGCCCGTGATGAAAGCAACTTTTCCGCGGAGCTCGAGATCCATGGTCCTAACGATTCAGCGCTTCGCGGGCGAGCTCCAGAAGGTACTTGCCCAGTCGAGTCGCCCCGAAGACGAGCACGCCGAAGAGCACGCTGACAACGATGTCCCCGAAGATCGTTCCGCCGAACGAGTCGGGGAGATGGATTATGTCGCTGATGAACAGCGCCGCAACCGCGGCGGCCGCAAGAGCCGAAGCGGCGATCAGCCGCACAAGACTCCATCGTCGGTGCTTACGGTACTTCTCATGAAAACCGACCACGTCGCCGCGCTTGTTCGGCCACTCCACGAAGATGGCGTCCAGAAGGTCCGTCACGTTCGAGGACCCGAGGTACATCGTCGTCACCAAGTACAGTCCGAGCCCGTCGGTCTTGGCGAGCATGACAGGGAACTCGCCCTTCTCGTCGTACATCAGGGGCAACCAATCCGGCCGCCAGCGCTTGAACCCGCCCGAGTACATCTTGCGGGGATGCAAGCCGGCCAGGGACGCCTCGCCCGTCGACCCCGGGGGGAACCAGGCGACGTCCGTGTGCGGGTAGTTACTGTAGAGGTGGACTGGCAGGTGCTGGAGAAGCGGATGTCCCAGCAGGCGCGGGCTTCTCGTGACCTGGTCGCCGAACACCTGCTCGTCGGTGGTCTCCACGAGGATCTCGTTCCGGAAGAGTGTGTCGTACGCCTTCTGGTTCGGATGCCAGCGCTTCGGTTGATTCTCGAGGATGAGCAGCTTGCCCTTCTTGACGAACCTCCTGAAGTGGTCGTCGTAGAACTCCACGATCTGCTGGGTCCGGTCCGAGCCGTACATCAGGGCGCCATCGAGCACGCACCAGTTGAAGATGACGACGTCGTAGCGGTAGACGTCAAAGAACTTCCGCTCGTCCATCTTTGTGAGCAGGCTCACGAGTTCCACTGTGATGCCCTCGAGGGGCGCGAGGTGCTCCTCCCAGAAGGAGGTCCGCCGGCGCGTCGGATCCAGATCGTCGACGATGATTGCGACTCTCACAGGCTGTCTCTTCTCTGGGGCGGGTGGGGGGGAAGTAGCGGAAGGAGGGTGGAGAGGTCGCCGACGGCGAAGAGCCCGGTCGCCGGGTTGGTGACGCCGCGTTGGCCATCGGCCAGGAGGATCGCTAGCGCCGTGATCCCCATAGCGAGCGGCGTCTCGATATCTGATGCGAACGAATCACCGAGCACTGCCCAACCGACGGGCTCCGATCCGATGTCACGGCGCACGGTATCGATCGCCTTGAGGAAGAACTCCGGGCTGGGCTTGTCGATCGGGTCTCCGATGATCGCTCCGCGGAACTCGAGGCCCTTCTCCCGAAATGTCGCTAGCCGTCGCTCCTTCAGGCGTCGGGACCGATCCGGGTCGTACTCGAACTGCCCGGACGGCGTCAGGCGCATGCGCGCGTCGCTGCCCGTGATGATGTACACAGGCGCGGTCGCGCCCACGGCGGAGACAAACTCCCGCGCGCTATCCATGAACGCGGGGCGGGACACGAAGTCTTCCCAGTACGCGTCGACGGCTGTTTCAAGAAGCTCCGCCGAAAGTCGCGCTCCGACATCCTGGGCGGCGAGCAGGAGGAGCACTTCGCGGCTGAAGCGCTTTGTGCCGCCCCAGCGCTCCCCGACGTCGAGCTGGACCGCTTCGACGCGCTCCTCCAAGACGGCAGCACCGACGGTTCCGGACTGGTCGCGGTTCTGGTGGGACGCCAGCAGCGTCGCGAAAATGTCCTTGAAACGCTCGGACGTCATGGAGGCGAGCTCGGAGCCCAAGCTCGCCGTCAGCACCTGTTCGACTCGCCGTGCCGCGCGTGGGTGGCTTTGGGCGGTGGCAACCAGCGTGTCGTCCAGATCAATGAGCCACACGCCCGTGGCCGCGTCGGCGATCGCAGCCGCAAGGCGCGCGCGCGCGATCGCCTCGGCCGTCACTGTGGGCCCCCGTGGCTGACGGGAGGAGACGCCGCCTCCGACGGCGCGGCGGCGATCGCCGCGCCGATCGCGCCAGCCTGGTGGCCGTAGCCCGCGCTCACGACGGTGGCCCGAGTCCCGGGCCGGGAGAAGGCGAGTTGCCGCATCCGCGTGACGGCGGGGATGAGGATCGGGTCGCCAATTGTCGCGACCCCGCCCGCGAGCACGATGAACTCCGGGTTGAACACGTTGACCAGCGATGCCAGTGCGACCCCCAAGTACTGTCCAGTCGAGGCGATGACTCCGGTCGCCTCGGAGCTGCCGCGCTCGGCCAGGTCCCAGACCTCGCGTCCGCTCGAGACCGCATCGCGGCCCGTCGCCTCGTTGTAGCGGGCAGCAAGTGCAGTTCCCGACACATACGCGTTCAAGCATCCCCTTGCACCGCAGTCGCAGGCGCGGCCCTCGGTCTCTATGCTCATGTGGCCCAGTTGCCCGGCGGTTCCATCCAGTCCGCGCAGGACCTGCCCGGCGAGCATCACCGCCGCACCCACGCCCGTTCCGAGCGTGAGGCACAGGGTTGTCGCCCCGTGAGGTATGCTCGCCCGCCAGATCTCCGAGATGAGAGCCATCGTCGCGTCATTGTCCACGACTACCGGATGCCCCACGAGCTCCTTCAGGGCGGTGGCCACGTCGACGTCGTTCCACGCCGGCAGGATGATCGAGTCAATCACTGTCCTGGCCGGCGTGACGAGGGCGGCCACGCCCACGCCGACCCCGCGGCAGTTCTCCGGTCCACCGGCGTCGCCCTCCAGGCTGCGGACCAGTCGAGCGATGTCGGCAAGAATGTCGTCAGCGTCAGCGAAACGGCGAGTGGGAATGGTTCGAGAGTGCAGGATCGCGCCGGACGCAGACCTAACCACGCCCAAGGTCTTCGTGCCCCCGAGATCGATCCCAATGACGTACTCGTCATGTGTCGAACCGTGCCTCGGGATCACTCCATCAATGTAGCGGGAGAGCGGCGTCCGGGCGCGCTGGATTCTTTCCTGAGAGAATGGGCCTATGAGCCCCGTCACGACCGCCCTCCCGTACAAAGTGGCCGACCTCTCCCTCGCCGAGGCCGGTCGCCACCAGCTCCGCCTCGCCGAGCACGAGATGCCCGGCCTCATGGCCCTCCGGGAGGAGTTCGGACCCTCGCAGCCGCTCGCGGGCGCGCGCATCGCCGGCTCCCTGCACATGACGATCCAGACCGGTGTGCTCATCGAGACCCTCGTGGCCCTCGGCGCACAGGTGCGCTGGGCCAGCTGCAACATCTTCTCCACGCAGGACGACGCGGCCGCCGCCATTGCGGTCGGCCCGAACGGCACAGTGGATGCCCCCGCCGGCGTGCCCGTCTTCGCCTGGAAGGGCGAGACCCTCGAGGAGTACTGGTGGTGCACCGAGCAGATCTTCGACTGGTCGGCCGAGGGTGCTGCCGGCCCCAACATGATCCTTGACGACGGCGGGGATGCCACACTCCTCGTCCACAAGGGCCGCGAGTTCGAGCTTGCCGGAGCGGTTCCCGCGACGCCGGCGGATGCGAGCCACGAGTGGAGCGTCATCCTCGACGTCCTCCGCAGCTCCCTCGCCGCCTCGCCCGACCGTTGGACCACCATCGCCGCCGAGATCAAGGGCGTCACCGAGGAGACCACCACGGGCGTCCACCGCCTGTACGAGCTCGCCGCCGCCGGCAACCTGCTGTTCCCGGCCATCAACGTCAACGACTCCGTGACGAAGTCGAAGTTCGACAACAAGTACGGCATCCGCCACTCCCTGCCCGACGGCCTCAACCGCGCCACCGACGTGCTCATCGGCGGCAAGGTGGCGTTCGTCGCAGGCTACGGCGACGTGGGCAAGGGCGCCGCCGAGGCACTCCGCGGCCAGGGCGCGCGCGTCATCGTGTCCGAGATCGACCCCATCAACGCCCTGCAGGCCGCGATGGACGGCTTCCAGGTCACCACCATCGAGAAGGCCCTCGGCGAGGTCGACATCTGGGTCACCGGCACCGGCAACGAGAACGTCATCACCACCGAGCACCTGCTCGGCATGAAGCACCTCGCCATCGTCGCCAACGTCGGCCACTTCGACAACGAGATCGACATCGCCGGCCTCGAGAAGCTGCCCGGCGCCGTGAAGGTCGAGATCAAGCCGCAGGTGCACGAGTGGCGCCTGCCGTCCGGCCGCAGCGTGCTCGTGCTCTCCGAGGGGCGCCTGATGAACCTCGGCAACGCCACCGGCCACCCGTCGTTCGTGATGAGCAACTCGTTCACGAACCAGGTGCTCGCGCAGATCGAGCTCTGGGCGAACAACGGCTCCGGCCAGTACGCGAACCAGGTCTACGTGCTGCCGAAGCACCTCGACGAGAAGGTCGCGCGCCTGCACCTGGACGCCCTCGGCGTCGTGCTGACGGTGCTGTCGCCAGAGCAGGCCGCCTACATCGGCGTGCCGGTCGAGGGCCCGTACAAGGTGGACCACTACCGCTACTGAGCGGCGCGGCCGCTACCCGCGGTCGGGGAAGCCCCGCGGCATCCCCTCGAGCACCGGCGCCAGCCGGTCGAGCCCGGCCTTCTCGAGCTCGAGCGCGGCGAACTCCCGCTCGCGGCGGAGCGCCGCGACGGCCGCGAGGAACAGCTCCGCGTCGGCGGACGGCACGGGTGAGACGAACACGGAGACCTCGTTGGCGAGCTCGCGGCTGAGGCGGTCCCGCGAGGCGGGGACGAGGCTGGGCGCCTGCGCGAGGAACCCGGCGACCCGCCGGGCGAGCGCGTCGGGCAGTTTCGCGACATCGGCAGTGCGGCCCCACTCGATCAGCGGCACGGGCACGCCGTAGACCGGGGTGACGACCCGCGATACGCGCTCGTTCTGGCTGTAGGTGCCGGCGACCATATCGCCGATGCGCTTGGCGCGCCCGTTGAGCAGCCCCGTGATCGCGGCGATGGACCCGAACGTCATGAAGGTCTCGATGACATTGAGCAGGGACCGGATGAAGGCGTGCCGGAACCCGATCGCCCCGCCGTCGTCCCGCACGATCCGCGCGCCCACGGCGAGCCTGCCCAGCGACTTCCCGTGGCTCAGCAGCTCGACCGCCGTGGGGATCACGACGATGCACAGCACGATGCCGGCGACCCCGATCGCCTGCATGAGGGCGTCGTCGATGCCGAGCTGCGTCGCGAACGTGAACAGGACGACCATGATCAGGATGTAGCTGCCGAAGTACACCAGGTAGTCGATGATCGCGCCCGCGGCCCGGAGCACGAAGCTCTGCGACCGGAGGTCGAGGGCGACGGCCTCGCCGGTCACGAGCTCCTGTGGGTCGTCCACATGGTCGAGTACGTCGGCGGAAGCGGGGCGGGCCATGCGATCATTTAAGCAGATGGACCTCGACGCCTACTCCGCCGCCCACCGCGATGAGTGGGAGGAGCTTGCCCGGCTCGGGTCGAAGCGCACGTTCAGCGGCGCTGAGGCCGATTCTCTCATCGACCACTACCAGTCCGGCGCGACCCAGCTCTCCGCGATCAAGACGACGTCGGGCCAGTCTGCCGCGGGAGACCGGCTCTCGCTGTGGCTCAGCCGGGCCCGTCTGCGGTTCACCGGGGCGTCCACGAACGTGGTCAGCCAGCTGCCGCAGTTCTTCGTGAACCAGCTGCCCGCGGCCCTGTACCGGGTGCGGTGGCTGTCGCTGGTGGTCACGGCGGTGTCGGCGCTGATCGCGGTCATCTACGGCGCGTGGGCGGCGAGCGACCCCCAGGTGCTCGCGGCGACGAGCGGCACGGAGGCGGACCTCGAGAGCTACCGCAAGGAGTTCGTGGACTACTACTCCAACTACTCCGGCTCCTCGTTCACGGGTTTCGTGTGGACGAACAACGCGTGGGTCGCCGCGCAGTCGATCTTCCTCGGCGTCTTCGGGGTCTTCACCCCGGTCATCCTCTTCACCAACGCGCAGAGTGTCGGGATCGCCGGCGCCCGTCTCGAGCACTTCGGCGAGCTGGACGTGTTCTTCCAGTACATCGGCCCCCACGGCCAGCTCGAGCTGTACGCGATCTTCGTCGCCGGCGCCACCGGCATGAGCATCTTCTGGGCGTGGGTGGCTCCGGGCCGGCGCACGCGGGCTCGGGCGATCGCCGAGGAGGGCCGCGCCCTCTTCACCATCGTGATCGGGCTGATCGGCGCGCTGTTCGTCTCGGGAGTCATCGAGGGGTTCGTCACCCGGCAGCCGTGGCCCTGGCCGATCAAGATCGGCATCGGCACCGTCGCGCTCGCGGCGTTCCTCAGCTACCAGTGGATCGTCGGCCGCCGCGCGGTGCGCGCGGGGGAGACCGGCGACCTCGAGGAGTTCGAGGCGGGCGCGAAGCAGCTGGTCGCGGGCTAGCGCCCCTGCTGGTCGGGATGCTCGACGAAGAACAGTGAGATCGGGTCGCCGTCCGGGTCGGACTCGGCGGAGGCGTACTCCTGGAACAGGGCCTCGAACCGGGACAGCATCTCGTCCCTGCGCTCGGGCGAGAGCTTGAGCCCGAGCCTCGTCGCGTTGAGGGCATCCGGCGGCAGTCCTTCGATCTCCTGCAGGAAGGTCTCGAGCAGCAGAGTGCCGACGCCCGGCACGTAGTGGCCCCAGGAGCGGCGGGTGGCGCGGTACGGCACCTCGCGGGCGCCGCGAGCGCCCCGGCGCGGCTCCTCGGCCCGCAGGAACCCGTTCGCAACGAGAGACCGCACGTGGTGGAGGAGGCTGCCCGGGTTGACGCCGAGGAGGACGGCGAGCTCCTTGTTGGTGCGCGACTCGTGCAGGCAGAGCCTCAGGATGCGCATGCGCAGTGGTGACGCGAGGGCCCGTGCGCGCGCCTGCTGGGCGGCGTCGTCATCGGGCTCGGGCACGGTCGAGGACATGCTCACAGGCTAGCAAGTGCTCCGATTGACTTATCCCAATCGCGGGATCGATACTGGACCCGTGAGCACACCCCGTCCCCTCCTGCGCAACCGCGACTTCCTCTGGTTCTGGACGGGCGAGGGCATCAGCCAGCTCGGCGCCCAGTTCACGGGCCTCGCCCTCCCGGTGCTCGCCGTCACCCTGCTCGGCGCCACCGAGTGGCAGGTGGGCGTGCTCGGCGCCGCCCAGACCGCGGCGTTCCTCGTGGTGGGCCTCCCGGCCGGGGCGTGGATCGACAGGATGCTCAAGCGCAGGGTCATGATCGTCGCCGACCTCGTGCGGGCGGTGGCGCTCGCGCTGATCCCGGCGCTGTGGTTCGCGGGGTCGCTCGAGATCTGGCACCTCTACATCGTCGGGGCCGTCGTCGGCGTCGCGACGGTGTTCTTCGACGTCTCGTACCAGAGCTTCATCCCCGTGCTGCTACCGGGGGAGCAGGTGGGCAGCGCGAACTCGAAGCTCGAGGCGACGTCGCAGATCGCGCACATCGGCGGACCCGGCCTCGCCGGCGCGCTGCTCACCATCGTGAGCGCGCCGGTGCTGCTGCTGGCCGACGGCCTCTCGTACCTCGTCTCGGCGTTCGCGCTGTGGCGGGTGCGCGATACCGAGGCCCTTCCCGACCCCCAGGATCGGCAGAGCCTGCCGCGCGAGATCGCCGAGGGGCTGCGCTTCGTCTTCGGGCATCCGCTGCTGTGGCGCATCACCGCGACGACGGGAACGTCCAACTTCTTCAGTACGCTCATCTTCACCCTCGAGTCGATCCTGATCCTGCGCATCCTGGGGCTCAGCCCCGCCGCGTTCGGCATCATCCTGGGGGTCGGCTCGGTCGGCGGCCTGCTGGGCGCGCTCGCGACCCCGTGGATCCAGAAGCGCATCGGCGAGGGCACCTCGATCTCGCTCTCGGCGGTCGCGATGGCGGCGGGGGTCCTGGCGATGCCGCTGTCGGCGGTGTTCCCGTCCGCTGCCATCCCGATCCTGATCGCGGGAACCTTCGTCGTCTCGTTCCTCGTCCTCGTGTACAACATCACGCAGGTCACCATGCGCCAGCGCCTCACTCCGCCGCGCCTGCTGGGCCGGATGAACGCCTCCATCCGATTCGTCGTGTGGGGCGTCATGCCGATCGCGTCGCTGGTGGCGGGCGTGCTGGGCGAGACCATCGGCGTGCTGCCGACGATGTGGATCGGCGTCGCCGGCGGCTTCCTCGCCTCCGTGTTCGTGCTCTTCTCCCCGCTCACCACGATGCGCGTTCTGCCGACGGAGCTGGTGGCGCCGGCCTCCGCCGAGCCCGAGGGCCCCGCCGCCCCCGCCGCGCCCTCCGCCGAGCGGGCCGCCCCCGCCGACACGGCCGCCGAGATCGCCGAAGACGTGCGAAATGCAGGAGATGCCGACGGCCGCGTCAACGATCCGCTGGTCTGACAGCTGCGGGATGCCGAGATCTCCTGCATTTCGTACAGGGCTGGGTGCGCGGGGGTTAACGGGGGATGCCCGGGGCCGACCGGCCCCGGGCATCCTCGTGCATGACTGCTAAGCGCGCTTGCGGTCGAACAGGAAGCCGTACGTGAAGCCCGCGATGAGCGCGCCCACGATCGGGGCGACGATGAACGCCCAGAGCTGCTCGAGCGAGCCGGCGCCGCCGTAGATCGCGGTCGCGATCGAGCGGGCCGGGTTGAGCGACGCGTTGCTCACCGGGATCGTCACCAGGTGCAGTGCGGCCAGGGTGAGGCCGATCGCGAGCGGGGCGAAGCCGCTGGGCGCGCGGCGGTCGGTGACGCCGAGGATGATGTACAAGAAGATCGCGGTCGCGACGACCTCGGCGAGGAGCACGGCCGGCAGGTTGAAGCCCGCGGGGGAGTGCTCGTCGAAGCCGTTGGACGTGGCGGTGAAGCTCGCGAACACGTCGCCGCCCGCGCCGGCGCGGATGCCGAGCAGGATGGTCGTGGCGAGCGCGCCGCCCACGACCTGGGCACCGATGTAGGGCAGCACGTCGGTCCAGGAGAAGCGGCCGGATGCTGCGGCGCCGATGGTCACGGCGGGGTTGAAGTGGCCGCCCGAGATGTGGCCGAAGGCGTAGGCGCTGGCGAGCACGGCAATACCGGCGGCGAGCGCGACGCCCACCCAGCCGGTGTTCTGCGACGCGAACTGCGCCGTCCCGATCACACTGCAGACGAGGATGAACGTGCCGGCGAGCTCGGCGACGAGACGCTGGATAAGGGTCGGCGCGCCGATGGGGACATCGGCATTGGTTACGGGGGCTGAGCTATCGACCTTGGCCACGAGAGACCTTTCTGTGAAAGTGCTGAACTTCCTCGACCCTACACAGGGCTACAGCCGACCGGCGGCTTTCAACGCAATATAACGGTCGGCGAGTGCCGGAGGCAGGTCCTGCGGGGCGCCGGTGACCACCTCTCCGCCGAGCTGGCGCACCGCCGCCGCCACCCGTGCCTGGTCGAGCAGCGCTCGCTCCGCGGCGGCGGCGCGGTAGACCTCGTCGCGCGTGCCGCGGTCGTGCGTGGCATCCAGGACGTCCGGATCCGTGACCGATGACACGACAACGGTGTGCTTGCGGGTCAGTTGCGGGAGCACCGAGAGCAGGCCGTGCGACGCGCCGGGGGCGTCGATCGTGGTGGCCAGCACGATGAGGGAGTGCTGCGAGGTCACGGAGCGGACGAGGCCGGGGACCGCCGACCAGTCCATCTCGATGAGCTCGGGGTCGACGGTCGCCATGCTCGACACCATGCGCGAGAGCAGCTCGGCGCCCGTCGCGCCCTGCACGCGCGCTCGGACCCTGCGGTCGAACACCAGCAGGTCCACCCGGTCGCCGGCGCTGCTCGCCAGGGCCGCGAGGAGCAGAGCAGACTCGAACGCCGTGTCGATGCGCGGCTCGTTGTCGATGCGGGCGGCGGAGGTCCGGCCGCTGTCGATGATGATGACGACGCGGCGGTCGCGCTCCGGGCGCCACGTGCGCACCACCAGATCCTTGCGGCGAGCGGTGGCGCGCCAGTCGATGGAGCGCACGTCGTCGCCGCGGACGTAGTCGCGCAGGCTGTCGAACTCCGTGCCCTGGCCGCGCACCATGACGCTCGTGGCGCCGTCGAGCTCGCGCAGCCGCGCGAGGCGCGAGGGCAGGTGCTTGCGCGAGTTGAACGGCGGCAGCACGGTGATCGCCCCGGGCATCGCGATGCTCGCCTGGCGCGCGAGCAGGCGGAGCGGCCCGAACGAGCGGATAGTGACGTGGGCGGCCCGGCGCTCACCGCGGCGGAAGGGGGTGAGCGTTGTCGTGATCATGCGGCGCTCACCTCGCGGCACGTCGATGCGCGCACGGCTCGGTGAGGCGACGGCGGACGGCTGCCAGCCGTCCCGGATCATCCCGCGGACCCGGCGGCGACCGTTGTTCGCGACGAACAGGCTCGACGAGACAGTCTCGCCCAGCCGCACTCGGCCGGGAAGGTCGCGGGAGAGCACGACGGCGCGCGGCGAGCCGGCGAGCAGCAGGTCCGCCACCCCGAGCACCAGGACGAGCACGAGCCAGAGCCCGAGCACGACCGGCTGCCCCGTCAGCACGATCGGCACGACGCCGAGGGCGACGAGGGCGACGAACCACCCGCTCACTGCCACGTCGTGCAGTCCTCTCCCACGATGGTTCGCGGGCACCCCTGGTGAATGGCGCGCATCAGATCGGCACTTGCACCTGCTGCAGGATGCTGCGCAGGATCGCGTCGGCCGAGACGCCCTCGAGCTCGGCCTCGGGCCGCAGCTGGATACGGTGCCGCAGCACGGGCAGCACCATCGCCTGCACGTGGTCGGGGGTGATGGCGTCAAAGCCCTGGAGCCAGGCCCACGCCTTCGCGGCGCCGAGCAGCGCGGTCGAGCCGCGCGGGCTCACACCGAGCTTCACTGACGGGCTCTGGCGGGTCGCGCGGGCGAGGTCGACGGCATAGCCGATGACGTCGGCGGACGCTCCCACCTGTGCGACCGCCTTCTGCGCCTGGGCGATGGTCTCCGCGTCGAGCACGGGCGTGACGCCGGCGGCGACCAGGTCGCGCGGGTTGAAGCCGGCGGCGTGACGGGTGAGCACCTCGACCTCGTCGGTGCGCTCGGGCAGCTCCAGGATGAGCTTGAGCAGGAACCGGTCGAGCTGGGCCTCCGGCAGCGTGTAGGTGCCCTCGTACTCGATCGGGTTCATCGTGGCGGCGACCATGAACGGCACCGGCAGCTTGCGGGTCTCGCCGTCGACGGAGACCTGCCGCTCCTCCATCGCCTCGAGCAGCGCGGACTGCGTCTTCGGGGGCGTGCGGTTGATCTCGTCCGCGAGCATGATGTTCGTGAACACGGGCCCGGCCCGGAACTCGAACTCGCCCGCCTTCGCGTCGTACACGAGTGAACCGGTCACGTCGCCGGGCATCAGGTCGGGCGTGAACTGCACGCGCTTCGTCTCGAGGCTGAGCGCCTGGCTGAGGCTGCGCACGAGCAGGGTCTTGGCGACACCGGGGACGCCCTCGAGCAGCACGTGGCCGCCGGCGAGGAGCGCGATGGTCAGCCCGGTCACCGCGGACTCCTGCCCCACGACGGCCTTGCCGACCTCGGTGCGCAGACGGGCGAAAGAGTCTCTCAATTGAGCGTCAGTCATAAGTCGATTCTTTCCTATCGCTGGGTGTCGGGGTTCGCAGGTGTGAGGGTTCGCCGGTGTCAGGGTGTGCCGGTGTCAGGGTCGCACGGCCGCGGCGACGGCGCGCTCGAGCTCGAGCAGCTCGTCGGAGAGTGCGACGAGCTGGGCGTCCGAGGTGGGCTCGGCATCGAGCAGAATGCGCCGGATGCCCGCGGCCGGGTCGCCCGTCGCCTCCGCCACGGCCGCCACGACGTCGTCGACCGAGGCCGTGCGCGAGAGGCCGCACAGGCCCGCGAGCCGACGCACGGACCCGATGCGCAGCGCGTCGAGCGCCCGCAGCCGCGCGGCGGACCGCTGGTACAGCCGCGCCCGCCCGAGCATGGTCTCGCTCGCGCGCACCGTGACGGGGAGGTTCTCGACGACGAGCGGGCCGAAGCGGCGCGCCCGCCAGAAGGCGCCCGCCACGAACGCGAGCAGCAGCAGCGCGAGGGCCGGAGTGACCCAGGGCGGGGTGAGGGTGCCGAGGTCCGGCGGCACCGAGCCCGCCAGGTCGTCCACCGAGGGGAGGTACCAGACCAGGTCGTCGTGCGCGCCGAGCAGGTTGAGCGCGAGGGCGGCGTTGCCCTGCTCCACGATGTGCTCGTTGGTGAGGGCGCTCGTCGCGCCGAGGATGACCAGCTGGGTGTCGCCGCGGTCGAGCTGCACGAGGGAGTAGACGCCGTCGCCGCTGCCGAGGCATCCCGCGACGTCCGGACCCTCCTCGACGATGCGGTAGCCGTTGCCGTCGCTGGTCACCGTGCCGGCCTTCTGCGCCGGGCCCAAATCGCAGTCCGCGTCGAGCGTGCCGCCGGCGAAGCCCGCGAGGGCCAGCTCCGGCGCGACCGCCTGGAGGGTGTCGAACGTGGCGTCGGCGATCACGACAGTGGCAGCCCGCCGCACGGCCTCCCGGAGCTGCGCTGCCGTGAGATAGCCGTTCGGGTCGTAGACGAAGAGGGTCGTGTCTGCGGCGTCGGCGATCTCCCGCTCGGTCTCCCTGAGGCTCGAGGTCGCGGTGACCGTCACTCCCTGCTGCCGCAGCACCTCCACGAGCGCCCGGGCACCGGGAGGGGCGGCATTGGCGGAGTCGAGGCGGGTGCCGCCGGCCTGCGACCCCGCCGTGGCGACGACGATGACCGTGATGATCGCCAGGAACACGACGACGCCGAGCCAGAAGAGCGAGCGCTTCACGACCCGCCCGGACGTCGGGGTGAGGACGCGCTGGCCGGGTGCGGCCGTGACCGTCACGCGGGCACCGCGTCGAGCGGGGACTTCGCGGAGCGCAGGTCGTTCTCCAGGGCGGCGATTGCGGCGTACTGCTCGGCCGTGCCGGTGCGGTCGAGGTAGCGGACGCCGTCGAAGACCGCGGCGGAGTCGGCGAGCCGCTCGGCCAGGCCGGGGAACGTGGAGCCGGTCCGCGCCGCGAAGTCCCGCGCGGTCGTGCCCGGGCTGGTGGTGATGATCGTGCGCTCGGCGAGGCCGCGGGCGATCGCGCGGAACATCTCCATGACCGCTGTGGAGTAGTCACCGGCGGCGGCTGCCCGCTCGGCGTCCTGCCGAATACGCGCCGCGGTGCGGGCGTCGTCCTCGCCGAAGAGCGACCCGGCGACCCGGCTGCGCCGGTTGAGGCGCGGGAGCCCGAAGAGGAGGAACGCCACGATGAGGGCGCCAGCGACCAGAGCGATCACGACGACGAGCCCGACAGTCGGCGGACCGTCTGCCGAGCCGAGCTGCAGCGAGGAGAGCCAGTCGGAGATCGCCTTCGCGACACGGTCGAACAGGGTCGGCTGCGCCGCCTGGTACGGCGCTTTGGAGAGCTCGTCGATGAGCCACTGGGTGGCTTCTGGCGCGTCTGGGTCGACCGGCACGTCCAGCGGGAGCAGGGCGGGGATCACGACCAGGGCGAGGCCGTCGGTGCCGCGGGGGATGCCGCGGGCGGCGCCGTCACGAGGTACGGGTCCTGTACGGAGGCATCCCCGGCCTGGCGCGCCTCGACGAAGCGGCTGAGCTCGAGGTCCAGGCCCTCCTTGCGCATGCGGATGTCGATATAGAGGAGTGCCGGCGTCGCGGCCTGCACGACGGCGCCGATCGCGCCGAAGACCACGCCGAAGATGATCGTGAGCACGTAGATGACGATCGCGCCCGTGATCAGCCCGCCGTTGCTGCCGTTCGGGTCGAGGAAGGTCGTGCCGAAGCTCACCACCAGCTGCAGCGGCGTCGAGACTATCGACGACACGACGTAGATGATCGCGGAGACGAGGATCAGGATGCCGAAGGTGCGCCAGAAGTAGCCCTTCGTGAGGGACCACGAGCGCGCGACGGCGGCCCGCAGGGGGAGCCGCTCGAGCATGAGAGCGCTCGGCACGAGGGAGAGCTTGGTGCCGAGCCACACGGCCAGGGCGATGGCCCCAGCGCCGAGCGCGAGCCCCAGCAGCACGCCGGCAATGAGGCCGACGACCCCGCCGAAGGCAACGATGAGCCCGATGAGCACGGCGGCGATGGAGATCGCAACCACGACGACGGCGACGAGGATGCCCGACCACCCGATGAGCGCGCCGATCCGGCCCTTGGCCGCCCGCCACAGCCCGGGCAGTCGCAGTTTCTCGCCCAGCGTCGCGCGGGCCACTTCGAGCGAGATCACGCCCTGCAGGATCGCGCTGCCGACGACCGCGAGGGCTGCCGGCACCAGGGCGGAGAGGATGATGACGCCGACGCTGCCGGCGGCAAGGGCATCCGCATCGTCGCTGCTGTTCGCGAACTGGACCCGGGAGAGCGCGAAGAACGTCACGAAGCCGACCACGCCGAGGCTCACCACGTAGATCACGCCCGTGACGAGGAGCGAGAAGCCGAAGGTGGGGCGCGGGTTGCGCCGCAGCACCTGGAAGGAGGCACTGAGGATGGTGCCGAGGGTGAGCGGGCGCAGCGGGATGAGGCCGGGCTTGGGCGGCGGGGTCCAGCCCACCGCAGCGGGCGGCGGCGGGAAGGAGGGCGTCGCCGAGGGGCTCGCGTACGGGGAGGGAGGGGCGGCAGGGGCGGCGCCCGCGGGGGGCTGCCACGAGGTGCTGTCGGTCACGTGCTCTCCTGACGGAATCGCTGGGCGTCGCCATCATGCTTTCACACTCGGCTACTCTTGTGCGAAAGCTCCCCCTGCACCCTGGGGATGAGCCCCAGGCAGTGGCGAGGACAAGTGAACGCGCGAATTCTGGTGGTCGACGACGACACCGCGCTGGCGGAGATGATCGGCATTGTGCTGCGCGCCGACGGGTTCGAGCCGTTCTTCTGCGAGGACGGCCTGCAGGCCGTCGAGGCGTTCCACGCCGCGAAGCCCGACCTGGTCCTCCTCGATCTCATGCTCCCCGGCCTCGACGGCATCGAGGTGTGCTCGCGCATCCGCGAGGAGTCGGGCGTACCGATCATCATGCTGACGGCCAAGAGCGACACCGCGGACGTCGTGAAGGGCCTCGAGAGCGGTGCCGACGACTACGTGGTCAAGCCCTTCAACCCCAAGGAGCTCGTGGCGCGCGTGCGCACCAGGCTCCGCCCCACCCCGCAGACGACCACCGGCACGCTGCAGATCGGCGACCTCACCCTCGATGTCGCCGGGCACGAGGTCAAGCGCGCCGACACCAAGATCAACCTGACGCCCCTCGAGTTCGAGCTCCTGCTCGCCCTCGCGCTCAAGCCCCAGCAGGTATTCACGCGCGAGATGCTCCTCGAGCAGGTGTGGGGCTACCACTACAAGGCCGACACTCGGCTCGTGAACGTGCACGTGCAGCGCCTGCGCGCCAAGGTCGAGGAAGACCCGGACAACCCGCGGATCGTCATGACCGTCCGCGGCGTCGGCTATCGCGCGGGCAGCACCGCCTAGGGCGATGCGCGACTTCGACCTGCGCGCCTGGTTCGAGAACCTGGCCCGGCTGTGGCGCTCGTCACTGCAGCTGCGCACGGTGGCCATCACGGTCCTCCTCTCGGGCGTCGCGGTCGGCATCATCGGCGGCTACATGTCGTTCGCGGTCGGCACGAACCTCTTCGACCTCCGCCGCTCGCAGCTCGAGACCACCTCGGCCGGTGCCACTCTCGCGGGCCAGACCTTCTTCGACCAGGCCGCCGAGCAGGTCGGGGTCGAGGACATCGACGCGACGACGCGCGACGCGCTGGCCGCGATCCTCAGCACGGCGACGAGCACCGGCACGACCCAGCTCGCCCTGCTGCGCTCGCCGGGCCAGGAGGGCTCGCCTATCACCCAGGACAGGGCGGTCGGCTTCAACACGCGCGAGCTCGTGACCGCCGAGCTGCGGACGGCGGTGCAGGACTCGAACCAGCCGCGCACCTACTCGCAGCCGGTCGCGATCCCGCAGGAGGACGGCAGTGTGCACCCGGGGGTCGTCGTCGGCTCGATGCTCGACATCAGCGGCCAGCGGTACGAGCTGTACCTGGTCTACGACACGATCGACCTGCAGCAGGCCCTCGGGTTCGTCCAGCAGACCCTCGTGCTCGGCGGGCTCGCTCTCGTGCTGCTCATCGCGGCGGTCGCGGCTCTCGTCGTACGTCTCGTCGTCGGCCCGGTGCAGGTCGCCGCCGAGACCAGTGAGAAGCTCGCCGCCGGCCAGCTCGAGGTGCGCATCCCGGTCAAGGGCGAGGACGTGATCGCGACCCTCGCCCGCTCGTTCAACGGCATGGCCGCCTCGCTGCAGAACCAGATCACCAGGCTCGCCGCCCTCTCGCAGGTGCAGCAGCGCTTCGTCTCCGATGTCTCCCACGAGCTGCGCACGCCGCTCACCACGATCCGGCTCGCCGGCGACGTGCTGTACGACCAGCGCGAGACGTTCCCACCGGCGACGGCGCGCACCGCGGAGCTGCTGCACACCCAGGTCGAGCGGTTCGAGCTGCTGCTCGCCGACCTCCTCGAGATGAGCCGCTACGACGCCGGCGCGGTCGACATGGAGACCGAGCCGACCAACCTCGTCCGCCTCGTCGAGGACGCGATCGAGAGCGTCACGACCCTCGCCGAGTCGAAGGGCTCTCAGCTGCGGCTCGTCGCCCCGGGCGGCTACTTCGAGGCCGAGGTCGACAGCCGGCGCATCCGGCGCATTCTCCTGAACCTGCTCGGCAACGCGATCGACCACGGCGAGGGAAAACCGATCGTCCTCTACGTGGACAGCGACACGAACGGGGTCGCGATCGCGGTGCGCGACTACGGGGTCGGGATGACGGCGGCCGCAATGTCCCGCGTCTTCGACAGGTTCTGGCGCGCCGACCCGTCTCGCCAGCGGGTCACCGGCGGCACCGGCCTCGGCCTCGCGATCTCGCTCGAGGACGCCGCGCTGCACGGCGGCTGGCTCGAGGTCTGGTCGGCGGAGGGCGAGGGCTCCTGCTTCCGGCTCACGCTGCCGCGCGTGCGCGGCGCGGTGCTTACCCAGTCGCCCCTGCGGCTTCCCCCGGACGACGAGATCCCCCTGGAGGTCGACCATGCGTAGGGGCCTTGCCGCCGCCGTGGCTGGAGCACTCGTGCTCGCGCTCGCCGGGTGCGTGGGCATCCCGACGTCGGGCGGTGTCAACGACGGCGCGATCATCGACGACCAGGCCGCCCCCGAGTTCGTCGTGCTGCCCTCCGACCCGGTGCCGGGCTCGACCCAGGAGCAGATCCTCGCCGACTTCATGCAGGCCGTCAGCAGCCCGCAGAACGGCTACGCGGTGGCGAAGAAGTTCCTCACGGCGGATCTGGCGACGACCTGGAACCCCGACGCGAGCGCGATCATCCGGAGTGCCTCGGTCTCGGCGGAGACCACGGCGGCCAACACGATGACGTACTCGTTCTCGAGCAAGTCGAACGTCAATGAGATCGGCCAGTTCACGGAGGAGCCCGACGAGTCGGAGCAGTCACTGACCTTCGTCTTCGCGAGGGAGAACGGGGAGTGGCGCATCAGCCAGGCCGCCGACGGGATTGTGCTCTCGCAGTCCGGTTTCGACACCGCCTTCCGCGAGCAGGCGCTCTACTTCTTCGACCCGAGCTACGCGTACCTCGTTCCCGACGTGCGCTGGTTCCCCGCCCGCCAGACGTCCTCCGCGCGCGTCGTGCAGGCGCTTCTCGCTGGCCCGGCGCCGTGGCTGCAGCAGGCGGTGAACACGGCGTTCCCCGACGCGACGACCCTCGGCGGCATCACCACCGAGCCGGGCAGCGTCGTCGTCGACCTGAGCACCGAGGCCCTCAGCTCCAATGCGCAGGCGCGCGACCGCATGCGGCAGCAGCTCGTCGCCACCCTCGACAAGCCCAACGTCTCGCTCACGGTGCGCGGGCTCGAGCTCGCGACCCCCGACGCGACCGGCGACCGCGCGATCGTGCCGAGCGTCGACCCGGCCGTGCTCATCGGGTCAGGCGGCACCGCGTTCGGGTTCGACGGCGGCAGCGGGATCACTCCGCTCAAGGGCCTGACCGACCAGGTCGTCGCGGGCGGCGCAGTGACTGCCGCTCTCGCCTCCGACAAGCAGACCGTGGCTTTCAGCAACGGCGACGGGGCGGTGCTCGTGGCCCTCGCGGGCGACGGCGAGCCGACCCTGCTCGACGGAGAGCCCGGCCACGCCGCGCCCTCCGTCGATCCGTTCCGGTTCATCTGGTCGGCCTCCGCGGCGAACGCGGCCTCGCTCACCACGTGGGAGGTCGACGGTACGCCGCACCCGATCACCGGCCTCGCCTCGGACAACGCGATCGTCTCCCTGGATGTCTCGCGCGACGGCGCGCGTCTGCTGCTGCTGCTCAGCACCCCGGTCGGCCCGAGGCTCATCGTGGTCGGGATCATCCGCCAGAACCTCGTGCCCGTCGCTCTCGGCGAACCCACCGACCTCCCCGTCGGCTCGGAGACTCCGCTCGACGCGACCTGGGTCGACGACCGCACGGTCGCGACAGTCTCCTCTGATGCGGACGGCCACACGGTCGTCACATCCTTCGAGATCGGCGGCCCGAGCCACTCACTGGGCCGCATCGACGGCGCCCGCACGATCGCGGGCGGCAACGGAGGCACGGACGGCCTGCGCGTCCTCACCGCGGACGGACAGGTGTGGCGCCCGCGCGGCAGCGAGGGCTGGGTGTCCACGGGCATCCGGGCTACGTTCCTCGCTACCAAGCAGTAGCCCCCGCCGTTCTCCACAGGCGCGCCGCCCGTCTCACCACGCTGACCGCCCGGCGGTCACAGTGGTCGTATGGGATTGCGGGATGCGCTGCTCGACGCCTGGGCGCTGTTGATGCCGGTCGAGTGCACAGGGTGCGAGAGCCCCGACCGGTCCCTGTGCGCGCCGTGCGCGGCCAGCCTCGTCCCGCTCACGACGGTGCGGGCCACGCCCGGCGGCCTGCGCGTGGTCACGGCGCTGCGCTACGAGACGGTCGTGCGCCGTGTCATCCTCTCGTTCAAGGAGCAGCATCGTACGGATGCCGCAGCGCACCTCGCCCCTGCCCTCGCCGCCGCGCTGCTCGCGAGCGCCGACGCCGCCGGTCCCGCCGAGGTCGTGGCGGTCCCGACCAGTCGCGCGGCCTACCGCCGTCGCGGCTACGACCCGGTGCGGCTCGTGCTCCGCAAGGCCGGCTGCAGGCCGGTCCGAGTCCTCCGGGTTGCCCGCCGCACGTCGGCGCAGAAGGCCCTCGGCGCCGCTGAACGGGCCGCGAACCTCCGCGGTGCGCTCGCCGCGCGGGGCTCCCTGGCGGGCCGACGATTCCTTCTCGTGGACGACATCCTGACCACCGGCGCGACTCTCGACGAGGCCGCGCGCGCCATCTCGGAGGCGGGCGGGACGGTGCTCGGGGCGGCAACCATAGCGTTCACTCCGAGGTTGTCGGCATTCCGTGACAAGCCCCGCGGGGAGGACTACGGTGGGGCGAAAGGCGCACGATGACGGACCGCCTCCAAGCGGGCGGCCGAGTCAGCGCAAGCGCCGAGAGGGCTGGGAGGTCGCCGTGGAAATCACTGTCAGCGGACGAAACCTGGGGGTCACGGACAGGTTCCGTGAGTACGCCATCGAGAAGGCCGAGAAGATAGACCATCTCGCCGAGAAGGCCATCGCCTTCGAGATCAAGGTGTCGCGCCATCACGAGACCCGCGGGTCGAGCGGGGACGACCGCGTCGAGCTCACCCTCGTGGGCCCCGGCCCGCTCGTCCGCGCGGAGTCCTCCGGCTCCGACAAGTACGTAGCCTTCGACCTCGCGATCGCGAAGCTCGTCGAGCGCATGCGCCAGGCCAAGGACCGCAAGAAGGTGCACCGCGGCCAGCACCGCCCGGTGTCGCTGCACGAGGCCTCGTCCGCCGGGTTCAGCGTCATCGACATCACGCCGGCGAGCCCCGAGGTGCTCGAGAAGGTGCTGACCGGCGAGATCCCGGTCCAGTCGGCGGAGGCTGAGGCGGCCGAAGAGGACTACACGCCCGTCGTCATCCGGCGGAAGGTGTTCCCCACGTCGCACATGACGGTCGAGGAGGCCCTCGACCACATGGAGCTCGTGGGCCACGACTTCTTCCTGTTCATCGACAGCGAAACCGACCGCCCGAGCGTCGTCTACCGGCGCAAAGGCTGGGACTACGGGGTCATCGCGCTGCAGGATGAGGCTGAGGAACTGCCCAAAGTCGCGTCGAGGGGCCGCAGTAGAGGGCGGTAGTCCTGCCGCTGTTGGTACCATTACAGGTCGGTAACGGCTCTCATCAGCCGTGCCAGAACTGGAGTAATCGTGGCCAACGTTCTCGAGCGCGCACTTCGCGTCGGTGAGGGTCGTCTTCTTCGACGCCTGAAGAACTACGCGGAAGCCGTCAACCACCTGGAAGACGACTTCAAGGAACTCAGCGACGAGGACCTCAAGCACGAGACCGTGGAGCTGCGCGAGCGCTTCGCGAACGGCGAGTCGCTGGACGACCTCCTGCCGGAGGCGTTCGCCGCCGTCCGCGAGGCCGCCGTGCGCACCCTCGGCATGCGGCACTTCGACGTGCAGCTCATGGGCGGGGCCGCGCTGCACCTCGGCAACATCGCCGAGATGAAGACCGGCGAGGGCAAGACCCTCGTCGCCACCCTCGCGGCCTACCTCAACGCCATCGCCTCGCGCGGCGTGCACGTGATCACCGTCAACGACTACCTCGCGAGCTACCAGTCGGAGCTCATGGGCCGCGTGTTCCGCGCGCTCGGCATGACGACCGGCGTGATCCTCGCCGGCCAGACCCCGGCCGAGCGCCGCGAGCAGTACGCGTGCGACATCACCTACGGCACGAACAACGAGTTCGGCTTCGACTACCTGCGCGACAACATGGCGTGGCAGGCCGTCGACATGGTGCAGCGCGGCCACTACTACGCGATCGTCGACGAGGTCGACTCGATCCTCATCGACGAGGCCCGCACCCCGCTCATCATCTCCGGCCCGGCCTCGGGCGAGGCGAACCGCTGGTTCACCGAGTTCGCGAACCTCGCGACGAAGCTCGTGCCCGACGTCGACTACGAGGTGGACGAGAAGAAGCGCACCGTCGGCGTGCTCGAGCCCGGCATCGAGAAGGTCGAAGACTACCTCGGTATCGACAACCTCTACGAGTCGGCGAACACGCCGCTCATCTCGTTCCTCAACAACTCGATCAAGGCGCGCGCCCTGTTCAAGAAGGACAAGGACTACGTCGTCATGAACGGCGAGGTGCTCATCGTCGACGAGCACACCGGCCGCATTCTCATGGGCCGCCGGTACAACGAGGGAATCCACCAGGCCATCGAGGCCAAGGAGGGTGTCGCGGTCAAGGCCGAGAACCAGACGCTCGCTACCGTCACGCTCCAGAACTACTTCCGCCTCTACAGCAAGCTCTCCGGCATGACCGGTACTGCCGAGACCGAGGCCGCCGAGTTCATGAGCACCTACAAGCTCGGCGTCGTCCCTATCCCGACCAACAAGCCGATGCTCCGCAAGGACCAGTCCGACCTCGTCTACAAGAACGAGCAGGCGAAGTTCGAGCAGGTGGTGGAGGACATCGCCAAGCGCCACGCCTCCGGCCAGCCCGTGCTCGTGGGAACCACGAGCGTCGAGAAGAGCGAGCTGCTCTCCCGCCTGCTCGCCAAGAAGGGCGTGCGCCACGAGGTGCTGAACGCCAAGAACCACGCGCGCGAGGCCGCGATCATCGCCCAGGCCGGCCGCCTCGGCGCCGTGACCGTGGCGACGAACATGGCGGGGCGCGGTACCGACGTGATGCTCGGCGGCAACGCCGAGTTCCTCGCGGTCGCCCAGATGAACAGCCGCGGCCTCAGCCCGATCGAGACCCCGGACGAGTACGAGCGCGAGTGGGACGGCGTGTACGAGGCCGTCAAGCACGAGGTCGAGACCGAGGCCGCCAAGGTCATCGAGGTCGGCGGCCTGTACGTGCTCGGCACCGAGCGCCACGAGTCGCGCCGCATCGACAACCAGCTGCGCGGACGCTCCGGCCGCCAGGGCGACCCGGGCGAGAGCCGGTTCTACCTGTCCCTGCAGGACGACCTCATGCGCCTCTTCAACAGCGGTGCCGCCGAGGCGCTGATGGGCCGCGGCAACGTCCCGGACGATCTGGCCATCGAGTCGAAGGTCGTGAGCCGTGCCATCCGGAGCGCTCAGTCCCAGGTCGAGGCGCGCAACGCCGAGATCCGCAAGAACGTGCTCAAGTACGACGATGTTCTCAACCGCCAGCGCGAGGCCATCTACGGCGACCGTCGGCACATCCTCGAGGGCGACGACCTCCAGGACCGCGTCAAGCACTTCCTCGAGGATGTCATCACCGAGGTGATCGACGTGCACACCGCCGAGGGCCACTCCGACGACTGGGACTTCGATGCCCTGTGGACCGAGCTCAAGACGCTCTACCCGATCTCCATCACGGTCGACGAGCTGCTGAGCGAGGCCGGCACGCGCGGCAAGGTCACGTCGCAATTCGTGACGAACGAGATCCTCTCGGATGCCAAGCTCGCCTACGAGCGCCGCGAGCGCCAGCTCGGGGAGCCCGCCATGCGCGAGCTCGAGCGCCGCGTCGTTCTCTCGGTGATCGACCGCCGCTGGCGCGACCACCTCTACGAGATGGACTACCTGAAGGACGGCATCGGGCTGCGCGCCATGGCGCAGCGCGATCCGCTGGTCGAGTACCAGCGCGAGGGCTTCGCCCTGTACCAGTCGATGATGGGCGCGATCCGCGAGGAGTCGGTCGGCTTCCTGTTCAACCTCGAGGTCGAAGTGACGGGCGGCGCGTCGGTAGAGGCCCGCGGTCTCGCGGCGCCGGCCTCCAACCCGAACCAGCTGAGCTACTCGGCACCGAGTGCGGATGCCCAGGGCGAGGTCGAGGTGCGCAACCAGCGCGGCCAGCTCGAGGGAGCGGCCACCGCTCGCGCGCAGCAGGCGCAGGCCGCCCAGCAGCGCCCGCTGCAGGCACCGCCGGCCGCGGCATCGCAGCCCGGCGCGCGCGGAGCGTTCGGCCAGCGCGCCGAGGGTGGCGCCACCCCGCCGCCTGCCAACCGGGCTGAGCGCCGCGCGCAGGAGAAGAAGGGCCGCTAGGCGCTCAGAGCACGTTGATCGCGGTCGCCCGCCAGCGGTTGTCGAGGCCCTCGAGCCTGAGGGCGACAGCGCGCGAGCGGGCGCGGCCGTGCACGACGACTACCGACTCGACGACACCGTCGCGCGGCGTGCACTGGGTTGTCGAGCCGATGGTGAAGGCGGGGCGCGTCACCGAGCGCCCCGAGGCCTGACGAGCGCGGGCCGAGAGCACCACTCGCTTGAGGAGGTGGCGGTACACGTCGTCCGTCACCCAGCGGGAGATCTGCTCCAGGTCGCGGGCGCCCGCGAGGATCTCGACCACGCAGCGGGTGAGGTTCTCGAGCAGTGGCGTCGGATCGGGAAGAGCGGAGCTCGAGGTCGGCTGGTGGCCGAAGAACTCGTCGGGGACGAATCGCGGCCGGATGATCTTGGACGGCAGGGTCACCTGCGTGGCCGCGCTCGCGGCATTCTCTCGCGGTAGTGCAGAGGTCACGTGTCTCCTCGGAGTAGTTCTACGCGGGTAGGCCATCGACACTTAAGCAGTTGGCGCGAGAGCTTGTCCATGGCCTCCCACAAATCTGTGGAAACTTCGCCAACGGCCGGCTCGCGCGCTCGTAGCGTCGCGTCATGCGCTGGGACAACCTGTTCGACGACCTCGAGTCCCAGCTCGAGCGGGAGCTCACGGCGGAGGAGCTCGACCTCGAGATCGAGGAGGAGCGGCTGCGTCTCGGCCGGCTCTCCGTGCGCGACCGGCTCATCGCGCTGCACGAGGCGCGGGCCGGGGCGGCGTACCGCCTGGTGGTGACGCTGGGGTCAGGCGAGCGGCTGTCCGTGCATCCCGTAGCCTTCGGCCGGGACTGGTTCTCCGCGGATGTCGCGGTCGAGGGCTCCCGCACGCGGCACTGCATAGTCCCGATCGGCGTGCTGGCGGGCGTGGGGCTCGAGGCGTCGCTCGTGCCGGGCAGCCTGGAGCCGGCGCGGGCGGCGGACGGGCATCCCTCGCTCTCGGCCCGACTCGGGTTCGCGTTCGTGCTGCGCGACCTGTGCCGACGGCGCCGCGCGGTCGACCTGGTGGTGGCCGGAGGGGAGCTGCACGGCACACTCGACCGGGTCGGGCGCGACCACGTTGACGTCGCCGTGCACGACCGGGGAGTGGCGCGGCGCACGTCGGAGGTGAGGGAGGTCCGGATCGTGCCGCTCGCGGCGGTGCTGCTGGTGCGGCTCTAGGGGAACGGCAGCGCCGTGACGTTCGCGAAGTCGGACTGGATCCAGAGCGCGTGCCTGCGGGTCTCCTCGTAGCGGGCCTCGATGTAGAGCTCGAGCATCCTGCGCTCGATGCGCCATCGGCCCGCGGTGCCGACCCTGATCGCCGGCAGCTCGCCGGAGCTGACGAGCTCGTATGCCTGCTTCGTGGAGATGCTGAGCAGCTCCGCGGTGTCCGCGAGGGTGAGGAAGCGGGCAAGCTCCCCGGCGGCACTGTCGTCGTTCATCTCACGATTATGCGACCGCGGAACGGGTGGTGGACCGACTGTGGATAACTTCGAACCTGACAGTCTGTGGCTGACGACCATGGCCGGATGACCAGCACCCCGTCCCGCCCTGGCCGGCGCCTCCCGCCCTTCGACCCCCGGCTCGCCATCGGCCTCGCGCTCGTCGTCACCTCGGTGGGCGGCGTGGTCGCGCTCGTTGCCGCCGCCGACGAGACCACCGAGGTCCTCGTCGCGGGCGAGCCGCTCGCGCCGGGGGAGCTGATCGACCTGGACGACCTCGTCGTCGTCGACGTCCGGCTGGACGAGGCGGGCCGCAGCTACCTCGTGCCCGACAAGCTCCCCGACGAGGGGCTCATCGTCTCCCGGCCCGTGGGCGAGGGGGAGCTCGTGCCGCTGGCGGCCGTGGGGCGCGCGGACAGCCTTCGGCTCGCGTCGCTCGTCCTCGACGTGCAGGGGCCGCTCGCGGCATCCGTCCAGCCGGGCGCGGTCGTGAACGTCTGGGCCGCGCCCGCACTCGAGGGCGGCACGTTCGGCGCGCCAGCCGTGATCGCCAGCGGCGCGACGGTCGTGCGGCTCGTCACCTCAGACTCGATAGTGGCCGCCGACCGAACGACGGCCGTCGAGGTGCTCGTGCCCGCGTCCCGCATTGCGCGGGTGCTCGAGGCGTCGGCGAACTCCGCCGCGCTGTCGATCGTGCCGACCGCGATCCCGGTCCGCTGACGTGGCGCGGCTCCTTCTCGTACTGCCCCCTGCCGTCGAGGCCGAGCACGCCGAGCAGGCCGCGCGCCACGGGCACGAGGTCGTCGGCAGGGCACCGGCCGCTGCGGAGGCTGCGGCGCAGGTGCTCTCGCTCCGGCCCGACGCCGTGGTCGTGGCCGCCGAGCCGCGGTACCTGAGCGCACGGCTGCTCGCGGCGTGCGACGACGCGGGGGTGCGGGTGGTGGCGCTCGCGGTGGGGGAGCCCGAGCGCCGGCTCGCGGCATCCCTCGGGCTCTTCGAGACGACGGATGCCGCGGCCGGCTGGTCCGCCGTCGAGCTCGCGCTGGGCGGCTCGCCCCGGGCCGCCGCCGCCCGCGCTCGCAGCACCTCCGGCAGGGTGATCACGGTGTGGGGACCGGCCGGCGCCCCGGGCCGCACCTCCGTGGCGATCGCGGTCGCGGCCGAGCTGGCCGCGCTCGGCACGTCCGTGGCCCTCGCCGACGTCGACACGCACGGCGCCTCGATCGCCCCCGCGCTCGGGATGCTCGACGAGGCGCCGGGCTTCGCAGCGGCCTGCCGCCTCGCGGGGAACGGCGCCCTCACCCACGAGGAGCTGGACCGGATCGCGCAGAGGTACACGTCGCCGCTCGGCACGTTCCGGGTGCTCACCGGGATCGGCAGGCCGAGCCGCTGGCCCGAGCTGTCGGGAGAGCGGGTCGCTGCCGTCATACAGCTCTGCCGCACCTGGGTGGACTTCACCGTGCTCGACGTCGGCTCGAGCCTGGAGAACGACGAGGAGATCTCGAGCGACCTGTTCGCCCCGCGCCGCAACGCAGCCTCCGTGACGGCTGTGCGGGACGCCGACCAGATCATCGCCGTCGGCGCGGCCGACCCGGTCGGCCTGTCCCGGTTCCTCCGGGCCTATGTCGACCTCGAGGAGGCGGCCTCCGCGCGCGACGTGACGGTCGTGATGAACCGGGTGCGGGCCTCCGCGATCGGGATGAACCCGCACGGGCAGGTCGCGCAGACGCTCGCCCGATTCGGCGGGATCGAGGCGCCCGTGCTCGTGCCGCACGAGCAGGCGGCGTTCGACGGCGCGGTACTGAGCGGCCGCACCCTCGCGGACTCGGCTCCGCGCTCGCCCGCGCGCCTGGCGATCAAGGGCATGGTGGAGAGCAGGATCGTGCGGCGCGGCTAACCTTGGAGGATGTCGACCCTCAGTGAACTGGTCCAGGCGCAGGGGCGTTCGACCGAGGCGGATATCGAGTGGCTCCACCTCCTCGTGGGCGACTGGCAGCTCCTCGCCGATCTCGCCTTCGCCGACATCGTGCTGTGGGTGCCCGGCGCCGAGGACAGCTTCGTCGCGGTGGCGCACGCCCGCCCCTCCAGCTCGGCGACCCTGTTCTACCGCGACTTCGTGGGGCAGGCGATCAAGCCGGAGTGGAAGGCGCAGGTCACCGAGGCGTTCGAGTCGGCGCGCATCGTCGACACGGCGGCGCCCGACTGGTACGAGGAGACCCCCACCCGCGTGCGGGCGGTGCCGGTGCTGCGCCGCCTGAGCCCGAGCGGGAAGGCGACCACCGAGTTCCCGATCGCGGTCATCACCCGGCACACCAACCTCAGCGAGGCACGCACTCCCTCGCGCCAGGAGCTGACCTTCAACGAGTGCGCCAACGACCTCTTCGCGATGATCGCCTCGGGGGACTTCCCCGACCTCGGCGCTCCGAGCGGACCGCGCCGTGGCGCCCCCCGGGCATCCGACGGCCTCATCCGGCTCGACGTGGACGGCATCGTCACGTTCGCGAGCCCCAACGCCCTCTCGGCGTTCAACCGCATCGGCTTCGCCGGCGAGTTGGAGGGGGAGTCCCTCGCGGAGGTGACCACCGAGGTCATCGCGGGTCAGACGGTGGTCGACGAGTCGCTGCCGCTGGTGGTGACGGGACGCGCGCCGTGGCGCACCGACATCGAGGCGCGCGGGGTAACGGTCTCGCTGCGGACGATCCCGATCCGCAACCGGGGGGAGCGCGTGGGGGCGATAGTCCTCTGCCGCGATGCGACCGAGATCCGGCACCAGGAGCGCGAGCTCATTACGAAGGATGCCACGATCCGGGAGATCCACCACCGGGTCAAGAACAACCTGCAGACCGTGGCATCCCTGTTGCGCATTCAGGCCCGGCGGACCCACAGCGATGTCGCGCGCGAGGCGCTCGGCCAGGCCATGCGCCGCGTCGCCGCCATCGCCGTGGTGCACGACACGCTGTCGGAGGGGCTTAACCAGAACGTCGACTTCGACGTGGTGTTCGACCGGGTGCTCATGCTCATCGCCGAGGTCGCGTCGAGCCACAACACGACTGTGCACCCGAAGTCGACGGGCAGCTTCGGCACTCTGCCGAGCGAGTATGCGACGCCGCTCGCGCTCGCGCTCACCGAGCTCGTGACGAACGCCGTCGAGCACGGCCTGGCGGGTCGCGCGGACGGCGAGGTCGAGATCGTCGCGAAGCGCACGGATGACCTGCTGAGCGTCAAGGTGCGCGACAACGGTGTCGGCCTCGGCGAGGGCAAGGTCGGGTCGGGCCTCGGAACTCAGATCGTGCGCACCCTGATCCAGGGCGAGCTGAGCGGGACGATCGACTGGCACACGCTCGTGGGCAGCGGCACCGAGGTGACTATCGAAGTGCCGCTCACGTGGCTCAACACCCGCTAGCTGCGGGTTGAGTAAGGCGCTCCAGCGCCTGTATCGAAACCGCTAAGAAGCGCGCCGAGCGCGTGCGGCGCGGCGCTTGAGCGCGCGGCGCTCGTCCTCGCTGAGGCCGCCCCAGACGCCGGAGTCCTGTGAGGTGTCGAGTGCGTACTGGAGACACATCTCGGTGACGGAGCAGCGCGCGCACACGGCCTTCGCCTTGTCGATCTGGTCAACGGCCGGGCCGGTGTTGCCGACGGGGAAGAAGAGCTCGGGGTCTGCGGTGAGGCAGGCAGCTTTGTCGCGCCAGTCCATGGTGGTACTCCTTCGGTGCGTGCGGTGGGCTAGACCGCGGTCAGACCTCGAGAAAAAGGGAGGCCTGGAGAATTCGGGTTCACGTCTATTGGGACCCGCTCGCAACGCTGGGAGCTGGAAATCAACCTCACATAGACTCTCATAACGGTAGATGCAAATCAATGGTTTTGTAGGGGACGACGCTGTGAGTGAACTGCCTGCGAGGCCGGCGAGGCATCCTTTCGTGTTACTTCTCGTTGTCCTGCTGTTCATGGAGTGCGCACTGCTGACGGTGGCCACGATCTACCTCGTGATCGAGCTTTTGACCGCCACCGCCGACTCGCTCGCGAGCGCCGTGGCCCTCACCGTGCTGACCGCGATCGCCGCCGTGTGGCTCGGCTTCATCGCCGCGAACGTGCTGCGCGGGCGTGCCTGGACGCGCGGCGCCGCCATCGTGTGGCAGGTGCTCCAGGGCGCGGTGGCGATCGGCTGCTTCCAGGGGATCTTCGCCCAGCCGACGGTCGGCTGGCTGCTCCTCGTGCCCGCGCTCGTGGTGCTGGTGCTGCTGTTCACCCCGCCGGTCGTGGCCGCGACGAGCACGCGCGACGCCTAGTCAGGGGCGCTGGGTAGCATGCAGGGCATGGCTATCACACTGGAGAACGTCGGCATCGCCGTCCGCGACCTCGAGGCAACAATCGCCTTCTTCACCGACCTCGGGCTCACGGTTGTGGGCCGAGACACGGTGAGCGGCGAGTGGACCGACACGGCGGTCGGCCTCGACGGCAACCACGCCAAGATCGCGATGCTCCAGACACCGGACGGCCACGGCCGCCTCGAGCTGTTCGAGTACATCCACCCCGACGCGATCGAGACGGAGCCCACCCTCCCCAACGAGATCGGGATGCACCGCGTCGCGTTCTCGGTCGACGACATCGACGCCGCCCTCGCGATCGCGGCGAAGCACGGCTGCTTCCCGCTGCGCGGCGTCGCGAACTACCAGGACGTCTACAAGCTCACCTACCTGCGCGGGCCCAGCGGCATCCTCGTGATGCTCGCGGAGGCGCTGAAGCAGTCCTAGTCGATGTTCAGCTTCTTGCGGAGGGATGCCACGTGGCCGGTGGCCTTCACTCCGTAGAGGGGCAGCGTGATCGTGCCGGACTCGTCGATCACGAAGGTCGAGCGGATCACCCCGACGACCTGCTTGCCGTAGAGGTTCTTCTCGCCCCACACCCCGTAGCTCTCGTGCACCGCGCGGTCGGGGTCGCTCAGGAGCTCGAAGTTGAGGGCATCCCTCTCGCGGAACTCGGCAAGCTTGGCCTGGTCGTCGCGCGAGACGCCGAGCACGGTGTAGCCCGCGCTCTTCAGCGAGTTCAGGTTGTCGCGGAAGTCGCACGCCTGCTTCTCGCACCCGGGAGTCATCGCCTCCGGGTAGAAGTAGAGGATCACCTTCTGGCCGCGGAAGTCGCTCAGCGAGATCGTCGTGCCGTCTTGGTCGGTCAGGGAGAAGTCGGGAGCGACGGCCCCGGCTTCGAGTCGCTCGGTCATGGTTCTCATGCTAACCTTGTTCGTCGGCCCACCGTTCGTCGGGGGGCCAAGCACCTCTAGCTCAATTGGCAGAGCAACTGACTCTTAATCAGTGGGTTCCGGGTTCAAGTCCCGGGGGGTGTACCACGTTGGACATGACAAGGGTTCCGCTCGATCGAGCGGGGCCCTTTTCTTGTGAGGCCCCGCGACCCGACTCACTCCCTGACAGTGTGCCGCGCGGCCCGGAGGCTGTTCGCGATAGTGAGCACGTCCACGACCTCCTGCAGGGCGGCGCCCACGATCGCGGGGATCACCCCGAACGACGCGACCACCATCAGCGCGACGCTCAGCCCGATGCCGAGCCCGATGCTCTGGTAGGCGATCCGGACCACGCGGCGGGCGAGCACGACGGCCTCCAGCACGCGGCCGAGGTCCTCGACGAGGATCACGGCGTCGGCGGACTCGCTCGCGGCCGTTGCCCCTCGGGCGCCCATCGCGATCCCGACATCGGCCGCCGCGAGCACGGGGGCGTCGTTGACTCCGTCGCCGACCATGAGGGTCGGCCGCGGAGCCAGCTCCCGCACCATCCGCAGCTTGTCGCCGGGCAGGAGCGCCGAGCGAACGTCGGTGATGCCCACGAGCGCGGCGACCTTGTCCGCCGTCTCGCGCGCGTCCCCGGTGAGCATGACGATCGGTGAGACTCCGAGCCCCTGGAGGCCCGAGACCGTTGCCTGCGCGCTCGGCCTGACCTCGTCGGTCAGCACGATGCGGCCGAGCAAACGGCCCTCGCGGGAGACGTACACCGCGGTCTCGCCCGCGGCCAGCGCACCCCAGGGCACCTCGGCCCCCGGCGCGACGAAGGCAAGCTTGCCCACGGCCACTGCCGCGCCGCCCACCGTGCCACGCAGACCTGACGCCACTTCTTCAGACACACTGTGGGCCGCCGGGACCGTGAGGCCGCGGGCGCTCGCGGCATCGGTGATCGCCTGGGCGAGCACGTGCGCCGATCCGGATTCGAGCGCCGCCGCCATCCCGAGCACGTCGTTGTCCTCGTCGGCCATGCTCTCAATGCGATCGATCTCGGGGGCGCCCTGCGTGAGGGTGCCGGTCTTGTCGAACGCGGCCGAGCGCACCCGAGACAGCTGCTCCAGGGTGCCGCCGCCCTTCACGATGACCCCTCGGGATGCCGCACTGCTCATTCCCGCGATGAACGCGACCGGCGTCGCAATGAGCAGAGGGCACGGTGTGGCCACCACCAGGACCTCCGCGAGCCGGGCCGGGTCGCCAGAGAGCACCCACGCGAGCACGCCGATCGCGAACGCGCCGATCGTGAAGGGGATCGCAACGCGGTCGGCGAGCCGGACGAACGGCGCCTTGCTGTCCGCGGCCTCGCGCACGAGGTCGACGATCGTCTGGTACTGGCTGCCCGCCGCGGTGCTGACGGCGCGGAGGGTGACGACCTCGTCGGCGTTGACCGTGCCGCTGAGCACCGTGCTGCCGGATGCCCGCAACACCGGCAGGCTCTCCCCGGAGATCGACGACTCGTCGAAAGTGGCGCCGTCGGTGAGCAGCACGCCGTCGACCGGCACCATCTCGCCGGGCTTGACCTCCAGCAGGTCTCCCGGGGCGACCGAGCCCACCGGGACGTCGACAAACGTCCCGGCGGTCTCCCGGTGGGCGACCCGGGGAGCGCGGCTCATCAGCGCCTCGAGCTCGTGGTGCGCCCGCCGGCCCGCGAAGTCCTCGAGCGCCTCCCCGCTCAGCAGCATCAGGACGACCACGAGGGCGGCCCAGAAGTCGCCCAGGGCGACGGTCGAGACGATGGCCGCAATGGCCAGCACGTCGATTCCCCACGACCCGGTGCGCAGTGAGGCGATCATCGAGACCGCGCTCCGGCCGGCGATCAGCAGCACGTAGCCGCTCGCGACCCAGCGCGCCGCGGGGCCCTCGCCGAGGGCCACGAGCACCCCCGTCACGGCGGCGACGAGCAGGGTGGTCCAGATGTAGCGGTAGCGCGCGAGCATCCTGCCCGCCGTCGTCATCCGAGCAGCGCCTTCATCTGGTCCGCGATCAGCACGGTCGCGCGCCGCGGCGCGAGTCGCGCGAGACGGTCCATGAACTTCGCATCGCTGCCGATGCGCACTCGGAACGCCCCTCGCTCGAGCCCTTCGATCACCTGCCGGCCCGCCTCGGCGGGGCTGGTGGTCTTCGGGGCCTTGCCCGAGCCGCCCTTCAGCTCGGGCATCGCGACACCGGAGTTGGACGTGATGTTGGTGCTCACGCCCCCGGGGAAGACGACCGTGACGGCGAGGCCGGTTCCGCGGCTCTCCGCATACAGGGCCTCGGTGAACAGCTTGACCGCGGCCTTGCTCGCGCCGTACGCGGCCTGGCCCGGTACGGGGAGGAACCCGCCCATGCTGGAGACGTTGAGCAGTCCCGCGCTCGGCCGCGCCAGGAGGTGGGGGAGGAAGGCCTTCGTCATGTTGACGACGCCCCAGAAGTTGACGTTCATCACCCGCTCGATGTCGGCGAACTCCAGCTGCTCGATGCGCACGAAGGGCTGGATGATCCCCGCGACGTTCAGCAGGCCGTCGACCTGGCCGTGCGCCTTGATGACGGCCCCGGGGAGGGCCAGCACCGCCTGCCGGTCGGTCACGTCGAGCCGGTGGGTGCTGAGCCCGGATGCCGCGCCCGCCAGGTGCTTCGTCTCGGCGAGGCCCGCCTCGCTGAAGTCCGCTGCGGCGACCTGGGCCCCGCGCTTGAGGAGCCCGAGGACCACCTCGCGACCGATGCCGTTGCCGCCGCCGGTGACGACGAAGACCCTGTCCTTGAGCTGCATGGCTGTCTCCTCAGTTCTGTCGTGCCGGTCAGAGCTCGTCGTCGACGAGCTCGGGGTAGACGTCCACGGGCGCGTGCTTCTTGGGCAGGACGGCCACGGGCGCGGGCATGTTGAGCAGCACGTCGTGGCTGACCGATCCCAGGAAGAACCCTGCAATGGCGCCGCGGCCCCGCGAGCCCACGACGACGAGGGACGCGTTGGACGCCGCGCGGACGATGGCCGTTGCCGCCGATCCGGCGTGCAGCAG
The DNA here is from genome assembly GCF_058809925.1 of Rhodoglobus sp. GW821-FHT12B09. Taxonomy (NCBI): domain Bacteria; kingdom Bacillati; phylum Actinomycetota; class Actinomycetes; order Micrococcales; family Microbacteriaceae; genus Rhodoglobus; species Rhodoglobus sp. GW821-FHT12B09. Next base: position 225,862 of record NZ_JBXATB010000004.1, read on the forward strand.
CTTGGTGACGCTGAGCCCGGGGTGCGCGACCTCGATGCGGTGGGCGGCATCGGCGAGCAGCTGCCGGTTGGCCGCGACGAGCTCCTGCACCAGGACCGCCGAGCCGGCGCCGTCCATGGGCGTGCTGGGCGGCGTGCTCCAGGTGTGGACGATGGCGAGGTCCTTCTTCGTGCGCTCTGCCTCGGCAGCGGCGAAGTCCAGCGCCGCCTCCGCGGTGGGGTCGTCCGACCAGCCCGCGACGACGTCGCCCTGACCGGCCTGCCAGCCGACCGGTACGACGACCGTCGTGCACTCCGCCTGGCCCGCCACCTTGAGTGGCAGCGTGCCGTGCGTGAGGCCGGCGACGGTCGAGGTCTTGTTGGTCCCGACGACCAGGAGGTCTGCCTTGCGGGAGGCCCTCACGAGCTCTTCCTGCGGGATACCTGCGCGCATCGCCGCCGTGACCTCGAGGTCGGGCAGCGCGGCCTTGGCCGTGCTCTGAGCGGTGAGCAGGGCCGCCTCGGCCGCCGTGTGGAAGCCGGTCTCCGCGCCCTCCGGCAGCTCTGCGTCCAGTCCCGAGATCGTGGTGATCTCCAGGCGCATCGGCACGGTCTTCGCCCGCTCGAGCACCCATGCCAGGGCCGCATCGCTTGCCGGGCCGCCGTCGACGGCGACGATCACTCTCTCAACCATCACGCTCTCCTTCTTCTCGGTCCCGCCATCGTGAACCCGTCCGGGCGCCCCACACAGGGCCGAAGGTCCCCCCGTCGCGCGCGGGACCTTCGGCCCTTACCGCGCGGACGACGCGGACGCAGGGTGGGATGCAAAGGAGGCGAGACAGCCATGGAGAAGATCGTCGTAGCCGTCAGCGCAGTGGAGGGGCCGCACCCCGCTATCGAGTGGGCGATGGGATTCGCCGCGCACCGCGATGTCGCGGTGGAGCTGGTCCACGTCGTCGACACCACCTGGGGCCACGCGCCCGAGGACTACATCGAGACCGCCCTGTTGCGGGCGGAGGAGCACCTGCGTGATCGCGCCGCGACGGCGCGGCAGGCATCCCCGGGAACGCTGATCACGTCGCACGTGCGGTTCGGCTCGCCCGTGACCGAGCTGGTCGCCAGCGCGCAGGGCGCTGACCTCCTTGTCGTCGGGGCGCACCCCGAGGGCCGGTACAGCGGCGCCAGTGCGCGGACGGTCCGGCTCGCGCGGCTCGCGCCGTGCTCCGTGGTCGTGGCACCGTCGGCGTCCGTTCCGTCCGGGCACGGCGTTGTCGTCGGGACCGACGGCTCGGAGGCATCCGCCCCCGCAGTGGCGTTTGCGGCCGAGCTGGCCGACCGCTACCACGAGGACCTCACCGCGGTGTTCGCCTGGGGGCAGCCCGAGCCCTGGGGGCTGACGGAGCCGCTGCTCGTCGACACCGAGCCGACGGAGGACGACCGCCTGGTGATCGCCGAATCGGTGGCGGGCCTGGCCTCGCGGTACCCGGACCTGACGATCCACACGGAGATCAGCGGCTCGCGCCCCGAGGTTGCCCTTCCGGCTGCCGGCATCGGCGCCCGGATGCTCGTGGTCGGCACGCACGGCAGGCACGGCCTCTCCCGGGCACTGCTCGGCTCGGTGAGCGAGGCGGTGGTGTCGGAACTGCCCTGCCCCGTGGCCGTCATCCGGCCGAGGGGTGCGGTGCAGCCGTGACCACCAAGACCACCGTCCCGGTCACCGATCCGCAGTTGCTGGAGGCGGTGCGACGCGAGCTCGAGTGGACGCCCGAGGTCGATGACAGCCACCTGATCGTCGGCGTCACGGACGGCGTCGTCGAACTGACGGGCTACGTGCCCAGTCTCGATCAGGTGCGGCTCGCGGCCGGCGCCGCCCTCCGGGTTGCGGGTGTCACCGCGGTCGCGAACGACATCTCGGTCAAGGTGCCCTACCGACCCGCGCGGAACGACCGGGAGATCGCCAAAGCGGTACGGGACTCGATCTTCTGGTGCTCGACGATCCCCAGGGACCGCGTCGGAGTGGTCGTGAGCGACCGGGTGGTCACCCTCGTGGGCACGCTGGAGTGGAACTTCCAGCGGCAGGAGGCGGAGCGGATCGCGGAGCACACCGTCGGGATCGTGCGCGTGGACAACCAGATCGCCCTTCCGGCGCACCCCGTGGCCCGGGACGCTGCCGAGCGCATCCGTGACGCCTTCGACCGCAACGCGCTCCTCGACGCCGACGGCATCGAGGTCACCGTGACGGGGAACGAGGTAGTCCTCCGCGGAACCGTGTACTCCGCCGTGGAGAAGGCGGATGCCGGCCGTGCTGCCTGGTCCACGCCCTATGTCACGAACGTCGTGAACCTGCTCGTCGTGAAGTCGACGAGGTAGTGGAGGCCGCGTCCGCGATCCAGACCGCCTCGGCGCAGACGACCGGTGAGGTGCTGGACTCCCTCCGTTCCGTTGAGCTCGGCCTGAGCGGCGAGGATGCCACGGGGCGCATCGCCGTTGTCGGCCCCAACGTCCTTCGGACGCGTCGCGCGCGGGGAGGGGCAGTTCTGATCCGCCAGCTCAGGAGCCCGATCCTCCTGCTCCTCTTCGTCACCGCCGTGGTCTCGGTCTTCGTGGGCGAGGGGGCCAATGCGGCGATCATCGCGGTGATCCTCACTGCCAGCATCGCGCTCGGGTTCGTCAACGAGTACCGCGCAGAGCGGGCGGCCGATGCGCTGCACGACAGGATCCGGCACACGGTGGTGTGCCTTCGTGACGGCGCCCCGACCGAGGTCGACGTCACGGCCCTTGTTCCCGGCGATGTCGTGCGCGTCGGCCTGGGCTCCGTGGTTCCGGCGGACCTGCGCATCCTGAGCTGCCACGACCTCACGTGCGACGAGGCGATCCTGACCGGGGAGTCGCTGCCGGTGGCGAAGTCCGCCGATCCGGTGGCGGGGGTCGCGGCGCTCGGCGACCTGTCGTCCTGCCTGCTGATGGGGACCGTCGTCCAATCCGGCACGGCTGTGGCCGTGGTGGTCGACACCGGCGCCCGCACCGAGTTCGGACGAGTTGCGGTGGGGCTCGCCGGAGCGCAGCCGCAGACAGAGTTCCAGCGCGGCCTCGGGCGGTTCTCCGCGCTCCTGCTCGTGGTCGCCGTCTCGCTGACCAGCCTCATCTTCGCGGCGAACGTCCTCCTTCAGCGCCCGATCATCGACTCGCTGCTGTTCTCCCTCGCGATCGCCGTGGGTATCACGCCGCAGCTTCTGCCCACTGTCGTCAGCGCGAGCCTCGCGGTCGGATCGCGCGCACTCGCGAAGCAGAAGGTCCTGGTCAAGCGCCTGGTCTGCATCGAGGATCTCGGCGACATCGATCTCCTGGTGACGGACAAGACCGGCACTCTCACCGAGGGCCGGATCAGGTTCGACGCGGCTCTGCCGGTCGCCGGACGGACCACGGCGGACGAGGTCGCCCTCCTGGGCCTGCTGGCGACGGAGGCCGACTACTCGATGAGCCCGGTCACCACCGTCGGCCTCAACGCGATGGACGCCGCCCTGTGGCAGTCGACCGCGATCACCGAGGGGCGCCCCAGGGGGTACCGGCAGGTCGAGGTCCTGCCGTTCGACCACGAGCGCCGCATGACCAGCGTGCTCGTCGACGACCCCGCGGGCCGTCGGATGCTCGTCACCAAGGGGTCGCCGGAGGACGTCATGCGCGTCTGCAGCACTGCGGATGCCGCGGCGCAGGCCATCCTCGATCGGGAGTACGCGCGGGGAGCCCGGGTCGTCGCCGTTGCCCGGCGGGCCGCACCGGGCGAGTCACGGCTCAGTGCGGGGGATGAGGCCGCGCTCGAGCTGGTCGGATTCCTGACCTTCGTCGACCCGCCCAAGCAGGACGCCCGTGCATCCCTCGAGCGACTGACCCAGCTGGGCGTCTCGGTCAAGATCGCCACCGGCGACAGCGCGATCGTCGCCGAGCGCGTCCTCGCGGAGGTGGGGCTCACCTCCGGCGGCACACTCGTCGGAACGGACGTCGATGCCCTCGGGGACGCCGAACTCCGGGCTGCGGCTGCTGCGGCGACCGTCTTCGCGCGGGTGTCGCCGGAGCAGAAGGCCCGGCTCGTCCGGGTGCTGCGGGACGCGGGCCGCTCGGTGGCCTTCCTCGGAGACGGTGTCAACGACGCCCTCGCCCTTCACCAGGCCGACATCGGCATCTCGGTGGAGACGGCGGCCGACGTCGCGAAGGACGCCGCCGACGTGCTCCTTCTCGACAAGGACCTCGGTGTACTGGCCGACGGCGTGGTCGAGGGGAGGCGGATCTTCGCGAACACGATCAAGTACGTGCTGATGGGAACCTCGAGCAACTTCGGCAACATGTTCAGCGCATCCGTGGCCTCCGTCGTCCTCAACTTCCTGCCGATGCTCCCCGGGCAGGTCCTGCTGAACAACCTGCTCTACGACGCAGGACAACTGGCGATACCCGGCGATCGCGTCGACAAGGAGCAGTTGCTGGCGCCGTCCCACTGGAACATCGGATACATCCGGCGCTTCATGCTCCTCTTCGGCATGGTCAGCTCACTGTTCGACTTCGCCACCTTCGCCATGATGCTCGCGGTATTCCATGCCGGGCCGGGCGAGTTCCGATCAGGCTGGTTCATCGAGTCGATCGCCACCCAGACGCTGATCATCTTCGCGATCCGTACTCGGCGCGTGCCGTTCCTCACGAGCCGGCCCTCCGCAGGGCTCGTGGCGGCCGCCCTCGCCGTGGTGGCTATCGGGAGCTGGCTGCCGTTCTCTCCGTTGGCCGGTGTGCTCGGGTTCACACCCCTCCCGCTTCCGTTCTTCCTCGCTCTCGTGGCGATAGTGATCGTGTACCTGGTGCTGGTCGAGCTCGCGAAGACCTGGTTCTTCTCCCGGCCGGCGCAGCGGTCGTCGGTGGAGGTCGCGCGCGGCCGGGGGTATCCGCACCGGGTGACGCGCCGGGCCGCACGGTTCACGGCGCGGTCCCGCGGGACTTTGGTCACTGGTGGATCGCCGCACTGACGAGGAGGCTCAAGGAACAAAGGAGACTCGAGTGGAAACCACACCCCGTACCTATGTCATCACCGGCTCCGCCAGCGGCATCGGCAGGGCCACCGCAGACCTGCTGCGCGAGCGCGGGCACCGGGTGATCGGCGTCGACGTCCACGACGCCGATGTCACCGTCGACCTCTCGAGCCCGCAGGGCCGCACTGATCTGGTCGGCCACGTCACAGAGCTGTCGGGCGGGCGGATCGACGCCATCATCGCCAACGCCGGGCTCGCAGCGCCGACGGCGACCACCGTCGCCGTCAACTACTTCGGAACGCTCGCCACGCTGAACGGGCTGCGGCCCCTGCTGGTCGGCTCGAGCGCGCCGCGCGCCGTGGCCACCGCCTCCATGGCATCCCTGTTCCCTCCGGACGATGCGCTCCTGAGCGCGCTCGCGGCGGGCGACGAGACCGCAGCGCTCGCCCGCGGTGCCGAGCTCGAGGCTGCCGGGGGCGACGCGGCGAACCTCATCTACGGCACCACGAAGCGGGCTCTTGCCCTGTGGATCCGCCGCAACGCTGCGACCGCCGAGTGGGCCGGCGCGGGCATCCCGTTGAACGCCATCGCACCGGGCGTCGTCGAGACGCCCATGACCGCCGCGCTCACCGGGTCGGCAGAGGCCCGCCAGTCCGTGCTCTCGATGGTGCCGATGCCCCTCAACGGCATCTTCCCGCCACGGGACGCCGCCTACCTGCTCGCGTGGCTGACCAGCGAGGAGAACGCGCACCTCTGCGGCCAGGTCGTCTTCATCGACGGCGGGTCGGATGTCGTGATCCGGGGCGACTCGACCTGGTGAGCCGTTCACCGGCCCACGCGGTAGAACGGGGCAGGTGGATGGCGCCCCCTCGCGTTCACCGGCTGGCCACCTGCGGTACGTGAGGCCCGCGTAGCTTCACACGAATGACCTCGACCGCCGCTCGCACCATCGCGGTGATCCCCGCGCGCGGGGGGTCCAAGGGCGTCCCCGGGAAGAACCTGCGCACCGTCGGCGGCGTCTCGCTCATCGCGCGGGCCGTCGGGTCGGCCGTCGCGGCGCGGCTCGTCGACGACGTGTATGTCAGCACCGACAGCCCCGAGATCGCGGCGGCCGCCCGTGCGGCGGGCGCGCTCGTCGTGGACCGTCCCGCTGAGCTGTCGGACGACGGCGCCAGCTCGGAGGCCGCGCTGCTGCACGCGCTCGGTGCGATCGAGCCCGCCCCGGGCATCCTCGTGTTCATCCAGGCGACCTCGCCGTTCATCGACCCCGCCGACCTGGACGCGGCAGTCTCGCGGGTCGCGTCCGGGGAGTCCGACGTGGTGCTCGCGGCGCGCGAGTCGCACGGGTTCCTCTGGCGGCAGACCGACGAGGGCGCGCGCGGCATCAACCACGACGCGTCGTTCCGACTGCGGAGGCAGGACTCCGAGCCGCAGTTCCTGGAGACCGGCGCGTTCTACGTGATGCGCGCCGCAGGCTTCGTGGAGGCGGGGTTCCGGTTCTTCGGGCGCGTCGGCCTCGCGATCGTCCCCGACCTCACGGCAATCGAGATCGACAGCTTCGACGACCTGCAGCTCGCATCGGCGATCGCGCCGCTCGTCTCGCCCGCCGGTCGCATCGACGTGGACGCCGTCGTCACCGACTTCGACGGGGTGCACACCGACGACCGCGTGCACGTGGGGTCCGACGGCTCCGAGTCCGTGACCGTCAGCCGCTCCGACGGCATGGGGATCGCCCTTCTCCGCCGCGCGGGGCTGCCGGTGCTCATCCTCTCGACAGAGGCCAACCCGGTGGTGTCGGTCCGCGCGCACAAGCTCAAGGTCGAGGTGCGGCAGGCGGTCGACGACAAGGCCAGCGTGCTCACCCGCTGGGCCGCGGACAACAGCGTCGACCTTTCCCGCGTCGCGTTCGTCGGCAACGACGTGAACGACCTCGGCTGCCTGCGGCTGGTCGGGTGGCCGGTGGCGGTCGCGGATGCCCACCCTCTCGTCCTCGCCGCGGCGCGCGTGGTGCTCACCAGCGCCGGCGGCCACGGTGCGATCCGCGAACTTGCGGACCGCGTGCTCACCCCTCACGACTCATCAACCCCAACCCTGGAGGAACTATGGTCACGCTCGGCGCCAACACCGTAGGCACGACGCACCCCGTCTACGTCATCGCGGAGATCGGGCTGAACCACAACGGCGACGTCGAGATCGCCAAGCAGCTCATCGACGTCGCGGCGGAGGCGGGCGCGCAGGCCGTCAAGTTCCAGAAGCGCACGCCCGAGATCTCCACGCCCGACCACATGAAGAGTGTGCTGCGCGAGACGCCGTGGGGCACCATGACCTACCTCGACTACCGGTACCGCGTGGAGTTCGACCGCGACCAGTACGTCGAGATCGGCGACTACGCGAACCTGCGCGGCCTCGACTGGTTCGCATCGCCGTGGGATGAGCCGTCCGTCGAGTTCCTCGAGGACCTCAACGTCGTGGCGCACAAGGTGGCCTCCGCCTCGGTCACCGACGTCGGGCTGCTCCGCGCCCTCGCCGACACGGGGAAGCCGATCATCCTCTCCACCGGCATGTCGACCATCGAGCAGATCGATGCCGCGGTCGAGGTCTTCGACCCGGAGAAGCTCATCGTGCTGCACGCGACCTCGACGTACCCGCTGCCGCCCGAGGAGGCGAACCTCCGCATGATCGAGACGCTCGGCACGCGCTACCCGGGCGTGCCGATCGGCTACTCCGGCCACGAGCGCGGACTGCAGATCTCGCTCGCCGCGGTTGCCCTCGGTGCCGTCGCCGTGGAGCGCCACATCACGCTCGACCGCACGATGTGGGGCTCCGACCACGCGGCATCCCTCGAGCCCGGCGGCTTCGAGCACCTCGTGCGCGACATCCGGATCATCACCGAGGCCATGGGCGACGGCGTGAAGCAGGTGTTCCCCGGTGAGCTCGCACCCCTCGCGAAGCTCCGCCGGGTCGGCGCGTGAAAGTACTCGGGATCTCCGACTCCGACTCGTACATCAAGTGGGGCGCCTCGGTGCTCGACCGCGTGCCCGCCGAGTGGGAGACCAGCCTCGTCGTGATCCGGACCCCGGCACTGCCGAGCCCGAGCCAGCTCGAGTCGGCGCTCGCGGGCACCGCGTTCCCCGCCGCCGAGGTTCCGCTCGTCGACCTGGACGGCCTCGCCGCCCTCGTGGCGCGGGAGCGCCCCGACGCGGTGCTGCTCTCCGTGCGAGGACCGGTGGTGCGCGTGCTGGTGCGGATGATCGTGGCCGCCGTCGACCGCCGCCCCGTCATCGTCAGCGGCCTCCCGGGCATCTCCATCCCGGAGACCCTCCTCGCGCTCTACTACCGCTCGCAGGTCGACCTCATGATCCTGCACAGCAAGCGCGAGATCGCCGCCTTCCGGGCGCTCGCCGCGCAGTGGGGTATCGAGCAGGAGTTCGCGCTCTCGACCCTGCCGTTCCTCTCGGCCTCGCCGGCGGCGGTCGGCGGGGGGCGCGATGTCGTGTTCGCGGCACAGGCCAAGGTGCCGAAACTCCTCTCCGAGCGGGAGCAGATCGTGTCGTGGCTCGTGGCGGCGGCCCGGCAGCAGCCCGAGCACCGCATCGTGGTGAAGCTCCGCGGCCTGGCGGGCGAGCAGCAGACGCACTCGGAGAGGTACCCCTACGACGAGATCCTGGCCGCCATCCCCGATCTCCCCGAGAACCTCGTCGTGAGCACGGGGCCGATGTCGAGCCATCTCGAGGATGCCGCGGCCCTCGTCACCGTGAGCTCGACGGCGGCGATCGAGGCCGTGGCGATGGGCGTCCCGGTGCTGGCGATCGACGACTTCGGCGTCTCAGGCCCGCTCATCAACCTGGTCTTCGAGGGCAGCGGGATGCTCGGCAGCTCCGCCGACCTGATCGAGGGCGTGTACCGCCTGCCGAGCGAGGCGTGGCTCGACGAGAACTACTTCCACGCCGCATCCGACGAGACCTGGATCGCGGCCATCGAGGCGGCGGTCGCCCGCGGTCCGGTGCCGCTGCGGAAGCAGTTCCGCGCGACCCTCGGCGGGAACCTCCGCCGGATCTGGGACCGCAAGCGTGCTCTCGGCCCCTACGACCGCACGCTCGGCGGCTATCTCGCGCTCGCCGTGGGGCTCCCGCTGCGCGGGGCCGTCCGCCGGCTGCGCAAGGTCCGCGCGCTACTGAGCCCGCCCGCGCCGGTCGAGCCGCCGGTAGTCCGTCCCCGCACCAACGCCTAGCGGCTATCCCTCGTCCTGGAAGTCTTCGAAGTCGGGCCAGATGGCGACATCGATACCGTGGTTGTCGGGCGACGCGATGGTCCACCACTCGGGCGACGAGTTGACGAGCCGGCCGCCGGCGGCGAGGGCGGCCGCGACCCGGGCCTCCGCGAAGTCCGCGGGCACCGAGATGTCGATGTGGGTGCGGCCGCGGCCCGGCTTCGGCGGGGTCAGCTCGTGCACCCAGACGTGCGGGTTGCGGCGCTGGGGGTCGATCGCGTCCCCCTCGCCGAGCACCTCGTAGCCCATGATCGCGGCCCAGAACGGCCGCACGTCGACATCCTTGTCCTGCGCGACGGCGATGCCGGTGACCAGGAGCGTGGACGGGTCCGAGCGGTAGCCGCCCGCGCGGGCGACCTCGGAGACGCGCCGCGCGAGCTGGGGGTCCGCCGCCCCGAGGCTCCCGTCGGGGTGGGTGAAGGTGCGGACGGTGACCCCGTGCGGCCGCATGTCGATGTCGGGGGAGTGCCCGACCTCCTCGGCGACCTCGGCGATCGCCGCGACGAGGGCGGCGGCGTGCGCGAACGAGTCGCACACGTAGTGGGCGTAGGCGCCCCAGTACAGCACGCGCCAGTCGTCGACGCCCGGCTCCTCGTGGAACTTCTTCGCGGTCATGCGTGAGGTCATGACTCCTGTCTAGGGCCTGCCACCGATATCGGAAAGATGTTTTTGCGCAAAAAGCCTGTGGAGGTTTGACCGGGTGTCTGGCCCGCGCCTACCGTGAGCGCATGCCCCAGGCCCTCATCGTGCGCGGCGGGTGGGACGGCCATGAGCCGGTCGCCGCCACCGAGCTCTTCCTGCCCTACCTCGAGGCCAACGGGTACGCCGTCCGGATCGAGGAGTCGCCCGCCGTCTACGCAGACGCGGAGGCGATGGCGGCCACCGACCTGGTCCTGCAGTCGATGACGATGTCGGAGGCGACGGACGAAGAGGTCAGCGGTCTGCGCGCCGCGGTCGCCGCCGGCACCGGCCTCACCGGCTGGCACGGCGGCATCGCCGACTCGTTCCGCGCATCCTCCGACTACCTGCAGCTCGTGGGCGGCCAGTTCGCGACCCACCCCAGCAGGTCTCCGGATGCCGTCGCCGCCGACGAGGCGAACGGCAATGTCCTCCCGTACACGGTCGAGATGACGGCACTGGGGCGCGAGCACCCGATCACCGCGGGCATCGGGGACTTCGAGCTCGAGACCGAGCAGTACTGGGTACTGCACGACGACCTCATCGACGTGCTCGCCACGACGACGCACCCCGTGCGGCCGTGGCATCCCTGGCATCGGCCCGTTGTCTCGCCCGTGGTGTGGACGCGGCTCTGGGGCAGGGGCTGCGTCGTGGTGAGCACGCCCGGGCACAGCCTCGACGTGCTCCGCGACCCGAATGTCCGCACCATCATCGAAAGAGGAATCCTGTGGGCCACCCGTACCGCGTAGGAATCGTCGGGCTCGGCAACATCTCCGGGCAGTACCTGTCGACCTTCGCCGGCGCGAGCAGCGTCGTCGTCACGGCGGTCGCCGACCTCGACACCGACCGCGCGGAGGCCGTGGCGGCGACGCTGCCCGCGGCGGCGGTCCTGAGCGCCGACCAGCTGGTGGCCTCGCCCGACGTCGATGTCGTGCTCAACCTGACCATCCCCGCGGCACACCGCGAGATCGCGCTCGCCGCGATCGGCGCGGGCAAGGACGTCTACGGCGAGAAGCCCCTGGCCGTCACCCTCGAGGACGGCCGCGGCATCGTCGAGCGCGCCGCGGCGGCGGGGACGCGGGTCGGGTCGGCGCCGGACACGGTCCTCGGTACGGGAACCCAGACCGCGCGATCGGCCATCGAGCGCGGCCTGATCGGCGCGCCGATCGCCGCCTCGGCGGTCATGGTGACGCCCGGGCACGAGCTGTGGCATCCGCGCCCCGCCTTCTACTACCAGCCCGGTGGAGGCCCGCTGCTCGACATGGGGCCGTACTACGTGTCGGCGCTCGTGCAGCTGCTCGGCCCGGTGCGGATCGTCACGGGCGCCGCGAGTGCGCTGCGGCCCCACCGCACGGTGGCGACGGGGGAGCTCAAGGGGCAGACCATCGATGTGGCGGTGCCCACGCACGTGACGGGCGTGCTCGAGCACGACTCCGGAGTGCTCTCCACGATCACCATGAGCTTCGACAGTGCCGCGACGGCGTCGTCCCACCTCGAGGTGCACGGCGAGGAGGGCAGCCTCATCGTGCCCGACCCCAACGGCTTCGGCGGCGACGTGCTGCGGCACGGCGTGCAGGGCGGCGAGTGGACGCCGGTGCGAGTGGACGCCGGCTACGCGGACGCCTCGCGCGGCGTGGGGCTCATCGACTTCATGGCGGCGACCGCCGACCGCCCGGCGCGGGCGAGCGGCGAGTTCGCCCTGCACGTGCTCGACATTATGACCACGCTGCTGCGCTCCGCCGACCTCGGCCGCGCACTGCGGCTCACCTCGACGGCCATCGTGCCCCCGCTCGTGCCGCTCACGCCCCCGGGCGAGTGGAGGTCGAGCCTCTGACCACGAGCTCGGAGGGCAGCTCGATCCGCTCGTGATGGACCGCGCCGTTCCGCAGCTCCTGCACCAGCTCGACCGCACGGGCCGCCATCGCCTGCAGCGGCTGCCGCACCGTGGTGAGCGGCGGCTGCATCACACGTGCCCGGGGCTCGTCGTTGAATCCGACGACACTCACCTGCTCGGGGATCGCGAGCCCCAGCTGATCGGCAGCGCGGTAGACGGCCGCCGCCATCTGGTCGCTGCAGGCGAAGACGCCCGCCGGTCCGCCCGCGGCGAGGGCGTCGAGCAGCTGGCGCGTCGGGGCCGAGCCGGTCCACGGCGATTCGACACGGGTGATGGATGCCGACGGCGCACGCTCCGCGACCGCACGCCGGAACCCCTCCTCCCGCGCCCGCCCGAACCGGTACGGCGGCGTCCCGCCGACGAGGACGAAGCGCCCGCGCCCCGTGCCCGCCAGATGCGCCCCGGCGTCGTAGCCGCCCTGCCAGTCGGTGGTGCCCACGCTCGCGAGCTCGCCCTCGGGATCAGACCGCGGGTCGAGCAGCACGAGGGGGATGTTGAGCCCGCGGAGCTCGTGCAGCTGGCGGTGGGTGGGCCGGATGATCCCGAGGATCACGCCGGCCGGCCGCCGGGTGGCGACCCGCGCCGGCCAGTCGTCGGCGGGGTCGTCGCGCTCGAGCGTGAGCACCAGGTCGAAGCCGAGGCCGAACGCGCTCTGCCGGGCGCCCGCCGTGATCGCGTCGGTCCAGGCGTCGTCGAACCCGCCGAGCACGAGCTCGATGAGGCGGGAGTCGAGCGCGGCGGGGCGGCCGCGCGGCTCATCGGCCCGGTTGTACCCGAGGTCGCGGGCCGCGGCGAGGATGCGCTCCCGGGTCTCGGGGCGGAGGTCGCCACGGCCGGCCAGCGCGCGCGACACGGAGGAGACGGAGACCCCGGCGGCGTCGGCGATCGCGCGGAGGGTCGCACTCATGCTCGTCAGGGTATCCCGCCGGACGTTCTGCGCCGGCGCCTCCCGACTGGACGACGGGCTGGGCGGGCGAGAGGTCTGGGGATCCGAGGGGCGTGGAATCAGTGTCGCACCGGCACGGTACGGTCATGGGATGACGACCGCCACCGCTCAGCGCAGGGGCGGCACGGTCGGCGCGGCGGGGCTCGTGCTCATCGGTCTCATCTGCCAGGACATCGGCGCCGCCTCCGCTGTGACGCTCTTCCCGCAGGTCGGCGCGCTCGGCATGGTCACGCTGCGGCTGGTGTTCTCGGCCGCGATCCTGATGGCCGTGTTCCGGCCCCGCCTGCGCGGGCGCTCCAGGGCCGATTGGCTCACGGTCGTCGCGTTCGGCCTCGTGCTCGCCCTCATGAACGGGCTGTTCTACGAGGCGATCGCGCGGGTGCCGCTCGGCACGACGGTGACCATCGAGGTGCTGGGGCCGCTCATCCTGTCGGTGGTGGTGAGCCGCAAGGCGTCGGCGTGGCTGTGGGCGGTGCTCGCGTTCGTGGGCGTGGCGATCCTCGGCTGGAACGGGTTCGAGCAGCTCGACCCGGTCGGCGTCGCGTTCGCGTGCGGTGCTGGCGTGATGTGGGTCGCGTACATCCTGCTCTCCGCGCGCACGGGGCGGCGCTTCGAGCGGCTCGACGGCCTCGCCATCGCCATGAGCATCGGAGCCGTCGTGACCGCGCCGTTCGGCATCCTCACCGCCGGCCCGCCGCTCTTCCACATGAACGTGCTGCTCATCGGCGTCGCCGTCGCGGTGCTGTCGTCCGCGATCCCGTACGGACTCGAGCTGCTGGCGCTGCGCCGGCTGCCCGCGGCGACCTTCTCGATCCTGATGAGCCTGTCACCGGCACTCGCCGCGACGGCCGGCCTGGTCATCCTGCACCAGGCGCTGACCGTGCCGGATGCCGTCGCCATCGTCCTCGTCGTGATCGCGAGCATGGGGGCGGTGCGCGCCGCCGCCAGAGCCGAACGGCAGCTGCCGGTCGTACTCCCGGGAGAGTAGGCGGTCTCATCCCCGCGCCCGATGTATTTCACAGCCTCATCGCCGAGAGTGGGGTCATGACAACGACACGAGCCGTTCGGATCCTGGTCGTCGACGAGGAGGAGCCCCTCACCCACGTCCTCACCCTCGCCCTGGAGCTGGAGGGCTGGGAGGTGCGGGTGGCCCCGACCGGTGCGGGTGCGCTCGACGCCGTGCCCGAGTTCCAGCCGGACATCGTGCTGCTCGACATGATGCTGCCGGACGCCCTCGGCACCGAGGTGGTCACGGGACTGCGCGCGATGGACGTCACCGCGCCGATCGTGTTCCTCACCGGGCGCACCTCGCACGAGGACCGCCTAGCGGGCTACGCCGCGGGTGCCGACGACTACATCACCAAGCCGTTCGGGCTCGAGGAGGTCGTCGACCACCTCCGCCCGCTCGTGCGCCGCCTCGGCCTCGCGCCGACGAGCCACGCGTACGCCGATCTCGTGCTCGACGACTCCACGGCGGAGGTGTGGCGGGGCGACGAGCGAATCCCGCTGACCCCCATCGAGTTCGAGATGCTGCGCGCCCTGCTGGAGAACCACGACACGCCCCTCACGCTCGGCCAGGTACTGCGCTCGCTCGCGGTGCGCGGCACGCGCGTGCCCCGCGAGCTCGCCCAGCGCATGCTCGACCGGATGCTCACCCTCGTCAACAGCGACCGCACGCCGCTCGTTCACGTCGTGGGCGCCGGCGGGTGGATGCTCGCGGCGTAGCGCCTACAGCAGCGACCGCGCCGCCTCGACCGCGGCGATGCGGCCCTGGCGGGTGGGGGCGAGCGGCGCGATCATGAGGGTCGTGACTCCGGATGCCACGAGGGCAGTCACCCGGTCGCGCACCTCGGACTCCGTCCCGATGAGCGCGGTCTCGCGCACGAGCTCCTCGGGCAGGGCCTCGGCCGCCGCGGCCTTCTCCCCGGCGAGGTACAGCTCCTGCACCCGGGCGGCCTCGTCGCCGTAGCCGTAGCGCACCGCGAGGTCGTTGTAGAAGTTCGCGTCCCGCGCGCCCATTCCGCCCACGTACAGCGCCACGCGCTGGCGGTGCGCGTCGAGAGCCTGGTCGGCGCCGGGGCCGATGTGGAAGGGCGCCGTCACGATCACGTCGAGCGGCCCGAGTGCGGGGTCGCGGCGAGCGGCACCGGCGGCAAGGGCATCCCCCCACGCGGCCGCGCTCTTCGTCGGGTGGTAGAACAGCGGCAGCCAGCCGTCGGCGATCTCGGCGGTCTGCTCCACGGCCTTCGGAGTGAGGGAGGCAAGGGCGATCGGGATGCCCTCCCGCACGGGCGTGTTGATGAGCTTGAGCGGCTTGCCGAGGCCGCCGGGCAGCGGGATCGTGTAGTTCTTGCCCGCGTGCTCGAGCCTCTCCCGCCGCCACACCGAGCGGCAGATCTCCACGATCTCGCGCTGGCGGCCGAGGGGCGCGCTGAACTGCACCCCGTGGAATCCCTCGATCACCTGGGCACCGGAGGAGCCGAGGCCCAGCTCGAAGCGCCCGCCCGAGACCGAGTCGAGCCCGGCGGCCGTCATGGCGAGCAGCGCGGGCGTGCGCGAGTAGATCGGCAGGATCGCCGAGAGCAGCGCCACGCGCTCGGTGATTGCGGCGAGGTAGCCGAGGCGGCTCACGGCGTCGAACGAGTACGCCTCCGCGACCGCGACGAGGTCGATGCCCGCGCGCTCGAACTCGACGACCTCCGTGGCGGAGTTGGCGAAGTCGTCGGCGTAGTCGACGGTGATGCCGAGGCGGGTCACGGCGCTACTCGATGACGGCGAGCGCGTCGATCTCGACGAGCATCTGGGGAAGGGGAAGCGCGGGGAAGACCGTGGTGCGCGAGGGCAGGATGCCGCTCGGCACGAACTCCGCCATGAACTCGGTGTACACGGCGTTCATCGCCGCGAAGTCCTCGCGGGTGGTGAGGTACACGCGCAGCATGATGACGTCCTCGAACGAGGAGCCCGCTGCGACCAGGATCGCCCGCAGGTTCTGGAGCGTCTGGCGGGTCTGCTCCGCGATGTCCGCCGAGAACTCGCCCGTGGCCGGGTGGGCGCCGCCCTGGCCGCTCACCGCGAGCAGCGGCCCCTTGCGGACAGCCTGTGAGAACACGGGCATGGGTGCCGGCGCGGCGTCGGTGACGATCCTCATCTTCATGCTGCCAACGCTAGCCTGAACGCATGCAGGACGTCGCGCTCGGGCCGTGGGCCAAATCGTTCCCGGCATCGAGCTGGGGGATGACGCAGCGCGAGTTCCTCGCCACCGAGCCCCGGCTCTCCGCCTTCGCCACGCCGCTGCTCACCATCGACCGCTCCGCCACCGCGAACAACGTCGCCGTCATGGCGGACTGGCTCGTCGAGCGGGGCCTCGAGATCGCGCCCCACGGCAAGACGACCATGGCCCCGCAGCTCTGGCAGCAGCTGCTCGACGGCGGCGCGTGGGGGCTCACCCTCGCCACCGCCTGGCAGGTGCAGCTCGCGCGCTCGTTCGGCGTGCGGCGGATCATCCTCGCCAACGAGCTCATCGACCCGGTCGCCCTGCGCTGGCTGGGTGTCGAGCTCGCCGACCCGGCCTTCGAGTTCACCTGCTGGGTCGACAGCATCGAGGCCGTCGCGCTCATGCGGTCCGGTCTCGCGGGCGCGTCCCGGCCCGTCGACGTCGTGATCGAGCTCGGCTCCGGCCGGGCGGGCGCCCCCTCGGTCGAGGATGCCCTGGCCGTTGCCGCGGCGGTCGACGCCGCCCCCGAGCTCCGGCTGGCGGGGGTGGGCGGCTACGAGGGCTCCGCCGGGAGCACCCGGTCGTCCGCGGACGTGGACGCCGTGCGCGCCTACCTCGACCGCGTGGTCGAGCTCCACGCCGCGATCGCCTGGCGGTCCAAGCCCATCGTCACGGCGGGCGGCAGTGCGTACTTCGACCTCGTGGCCGACGTGCTCGGCCCGCTCGTCGGGGCTGCGACCGTCGTACTGCGCTCCGGCGCGTACCAGTTGCACGACGAGGGCTTCTACCGCGGGATCACGCCCCTGCCGGGCCTGCGCTCGGCGATGCACGGCTGGGCGCGCGTGCTCTCCCGCCCCGCGCCCGGCCTCGCCATCCTCGACGGGGGCAAGCGCGACTTCCCCTACGACCTCGACCTGCCGACGTCGGTGTACGGGCCGCTCTCGAGGGTGAACGACCAGCACGGGTACCTCCCGTACGCCAGCGAGGGCCCCGCGATCGGCGACGTCCTCCGCCTCGGGCTGTCGCACCCCTGCACGGCGTTCGACAAGTGGCGCCTCATCCCGGTCGTCGATGATGCCGACGCCGACGACCCCCGCGTCGTGGACCTCGTGCGGACGTTCTTCTAGCGCTGTTCCGGCCGGCCTAGCGACTTTCCCGCCGCGCTACAGGTTTTGTTTCGCGCGCCACAATTTGCTGTAGCGCGACGCGGAATCTGTAGCGCGGGGACGACTAGTCAGCTCCTCAGGGCAGCCAGCCCATGGGGTCGACGCGCGTGCCGCCCGCGTAGACCTCGAAATGGAGGTGGGGGACCGACGCGTAGCCGGTCTGGCCGACGATGCCGAGCGCGTCGCCCGCGGCCACGAACTGGCCGACGGAGACGCTCTGCGAGCCCGAGACCATGTGCGCGTAGAGGGTGTAGATGCCGCCGCCGTGGTCGACCTTCACATAGGCGCCCCAGCCGTCGTCCTCGGCCACGGTCACGACCGTGCCGGGGGAGGCGGCGACGATGGTCGAGCCGCCCGGAGCCATGATGTCGACGCCGCCGTGGAACTCGCCGCCGTCGCGGTAGCCGAAACCGTCGTTGATGCCGCCGTTGCCCGGCCACATCATGAGCGTGCCGGTGATGGAGAAGGCCAGGGCGGGCTCCTCCTCGATGGTCTGGACGCCGAACGCGTCGCGCGAGACCGGGGTGGGCGCGTCGAAGTACCCCGAGGCGAACGACTGCGCCTCGATGGGGGCGGTCGACGACGCGGGGGCGGCGGTGTACGAGTAGTT
Source organism: Rhodoglobus sp. GW821-FHT12B09 (assembly GCF_058809925.1). Lineage (NCBI taxonomy): Bacteria > Bacillati > Actinomycetota > Actinomycetes > Micrococcales > Microbacteriaceae > Rhodoglobus > Rhodoglobus sp. GW821-FHT12B09. The sequence continues at coordinate 243,630 of NZ_JBXATB010000004.1, forward strand.
GTTGCCGGCGATGGCCGCGGCGGGGATGCTGACACCGATGATCAGGGTCGTGACAGCACACAGCGTCAGTGAGCGTTTCAAAAGTCTCTTTCGGGTCTTGTTTACGGCAAACTGGCCAGTTGAAACCCCCTGGTTTCGCCTCAGTCGCCACATGATTCGCGTTGGCGAACATCACGTGCATCCGACCGGACACTGACCTCCGGCGCGACCCGGAAATGCACGGGACACGCAAGCAAGCGTTTAACAGAGTACCAGACGCCCTCCCGAAGGGGTCAGGTTGGCCGTGTGTTCCCCGATAAACACTGGTGTGGTGGTATACAGGTCACGTGTCGACAGCACTGGAAACCAGCGGTTCGATCCGCCCTGACTACCCCGAGCCACTCTGGATCCAGGCGGTGAACCTGATCACCTCGGAGATCGAATCAGGGGTGCTCAAGCCGGGAATGCGGCTTCCCCCGGAGCGCGAGCTCTGCCAGCAGCTGAGCATCTCACGCGTCACCCTCCGCAAGGCGCTCAACCAGCTCGTGCAGGACGGGCTGCTCAACGCCTCCCACGGCCGGGGCTGGTACGTCGCCGCCGCCGGGTCGAGCAAGGAGTGGCCGAACAGCCTCGAGTCGTTCACCGAGACGGCGGCACGGATGGGCCTCACGTCGAGCTCGACGGTGCTGACCTCGGCCGTGCGGCACGCGTCCATCGACGAGGCTGAGGAGTTCTCCATCGCCCCCGGGACCCGGCTCTTCGCCCTCGACCGCGTGCGGTACCTGGGGGATGTTCCCATCGCGATCGACTTCACGCGCATCCCCGCCGATCTGGTCCCGGACTTCGAGCAGACCGACTTCCGCACCGCCTCGCTCTACGACGTTCTGCTGCGCGCCGGCCTGTCGCCGGCGCGGGCGGATGCCACGATCGAGGCCCGCGAGGCGGACGCGTACGCCGCCCAGCACCTGGACCTCGAGGTAGGCAAGCCGCTGCTCGTCATGAACCAGCTCGTGGTGGACGCCTCAGACAAGCCGCTCTTCGCCTCGAAGATCCAGTACAGCGGCGACCGCTACCGCCTGCGCACGTTCTTCGCCCGCGGCCCCCGTCGCTAGCGAGGGGTGAGTATCGCGCCCTGGCGCGCGTATCGAAACGGTCCGGTTTCGATACGGCCGCGGGCGGCCTACTCAACCCACCGGCCGCGGGCGGCCTACTCAACCCACCGGCCGCGGGCGGCCTACTCAACCCACCGGCAGCGCTACTTGCCGTACCCCGCCGACAGGCCCTGGATGAACTGCCGCGAGAACACCGTGAACAGCACGATGAGGGGCAGCGCGCCGAGCGTGAGGGCGGCGAGCAGCGCCGGGTAGTCGCTCTGGAACTGCCCGACGAACTGCTGCACCCCGAGGGTGACCGTCTGGTTCTGCTTCGACGGCGCCAGGATGAGCGGGAACCACAGGTCGTTCCACACCGGCAGCATGGTGATGGATGCCACGGCCGCGAGCCCCGGCCGCACGAGGGGCAGCGCGATCCCGAGCACCCGGAACTCGCCGGCCCCGTCCATGCGGGCGGCCTCCTTCAGCTCCCCGGGCACGGATCGGAAGTACGTCATCATGAGCGCGATCGCGAGCGGCAGCTGCATCGCGGTGTAGACCAGCACGAGCGCCAGGAGGGTGTCGATGAGCTGGGTGGCGACCATCATCTTGATGATCGGCACGGTCCCGAGGCGGATCGGCAGCATGATCCCGATGATGAAGAAGCCGGTGAGCAGGGGCGAGATGCGCACCTTGTACTCGACGAGCGCCCAGGCCGCGCCGGTCGCGAGCACGATCGTGGCGGCGATGGTCGCAACGGTCACGATGATGCTGTTCGCGTAGTTCGCGGCGAAGTTGCCGCGCGTGAACACGTTCTTGTAGCCGTCGAGGTTGAACGTGTCGGCGGCGGGCAGGGCGAACGGCGCCCCGAAGATGCCCATGGTCGTCTTGAAGGAGTTCATGACGACCACGAGGATCGGCAGGATCGCGACGATCGCGAACACGATGAGAAGGCCGTGCACGAGGGTCGCCGAGGCGGCGTCGCCCTTCTGGAGTCGGGCGCGGCGCTGCTTGAAGGGAACGGTAGTCACGGGGTCGTCCTAGAGCTCGTAGGTCTTCAGGCGGCGCTGCAGCACCACGAAGTAGGAGGCGGTGGTCACGAGGATGATGAAGAACACCACGGAGGCGATCGTCGCGCCGAGGTCGGTGTCGGCGACCTGCCCGCTCGACCCGAAGAACGTGCGGTAGAACATGGTGCCCAGGATGTCGGTGGAGTAGTTGGGGCCGGGAGCCGAGCCGTTCAGCGCGTAGACGATGTCGAAGCCGTTGAACGTCCAGATGTAGGTCAGGATGGCGATGAGCCCGAACTGGGGGAGGATCAGCGGGAACTTGATCTGCCAGAAGGTCGCCCAGGCGCGGGCGCCGTCGATGCGCGACGCCTCGAGGATGTCGTCGGGGATCGCGATGAGGGCGGTGAACAGGAAGATCATCGGGATGCCGATGTACTGCCAGACGGACATGAGCGAGATCGTGGGGAGGGCGGTCGTGGCATCCCCGAGCAGCGGGAACGCGACGAGGCCCCAGAGCGGGTTGATGATGAGCCGCCAGAGGAAACCGACGATCACCACGGAAAGTGTCGCCGGGATGAAGAGCAGAGTGCGGTAGACCCCCCGCGAGCGGCGGATGGAGTTCGAGGTGAGGAGGGCCGCCATGAGCAGGCCGATCGGGAGCTCGACCACGAGGTGGATCGCGAAGAACTCGACGCTGTTGCGCAGCGCGTTCCAGAAGCGCTCGCTCACGTACGGGTCCGTGAAGAGGTACACGTAGTTGCCCAGGCCGACGAACCCGGCCGACCCCTTGTCGGAGTCGAAGAAGCTCAGGGCCACCGAGCTGAGCAGCGGGTACACGGAGAACCCGCCGTAGACGAGAAGGGCCGGCAGCACGAAGAGGGCCAGCAGGCGGTAGCGGGTGCCGGTGCGAATCATGGTGCTCCCATTGTGGTGGTGGAGAAGAGGGAGCGGCCCGCGCCGATGGTGCTGGCGCGGGCCGCTGGAGTGGATCAGCCTGCCGGGGTGTACCAGCTGTCGAGGTCCGTCTGGAGCTTCGACGTGGCATCCGTCGCCGACACGCCGTCGTTGAAGACGGTCTGCAGCACGGCCCAGGTGTTGTCGTCGAGCGGCGGGGTGCCGGCGCTCAGGCGGTCGAGCTGGAGGCGCGGCGTGAGCAGCGCGTCCGTCTTCAGGTCGGCGAACTCCTGGGCGAGGGCGTTCGTGTAGGTGACCGGCTCAGAGCCCATCGAGAAGAACCCGGGGACCTTGTCCACGTAGATGCTCTGGAAGTCGCTCGAGGCGAGCCAGGACAGGAACGTCTTGGCGGCGTCCTTGTTCTTGCTGTCGGCGTTGAGGCCGACACCCTGGTCGGGCATCTCCTGCAGGTAGCGCTGGTCGCCGGACGAGACCACCGGCGGGGCGAAGACGCCCACGTCGAGGCCGGTCGCGGTGGCCGCGGTGACATCCCACGAGCCGTCGGGCATGATGGCCGCCTTGCCGAGCGTGAACAGCTGCATCTGGTCCTCGTAGGTCAGGGACTGGTAGCCGTCGGGCATGAACGACTTGAGGTCGGAGACGGCCTGGAAGGCGTCCACGAACTCGGGGTCGGTCAGCTTCTTGGTGCCGTCGATGAGGCCGAGACGGCCCTCTTCGCCCTTCCAGTAGTTCGGGCCAATGCTGTCGAGCACGTTGTACGAGAGCTGCCAGCCGTCCGCAGAGCCGAGGGCGAGCGGCGTGTACTTGCCGTTGTCCTTGATGGCCTGCAGCACGTCGGTGAACTCGGCCATCGTCGTGGGGATCTCGAGGCCGAGCTCCTTGAAGATCGCCTTGTTGTAGTAGAAGCCGGCGAGCACGGAGGCGATCGGCACGCAGTACGGGTTGCCGTCGTTGCCCTGCCACGCTGCGAGAGCGGTGTCGGTGAACCCGTCGATGCCGTCGAGACCGGTGAGGTCGTCGAAGTAGCCGTCGTCGATCCACGCGCGGTTGACGTCGAACGGGCGGCACATGATCACATCGGGGCCGGTCCCGCTCTCGATCTGCGACTGGATCGCAGCGTTGTAGTCGTCCGTGCCGGTCGGCTGGTACGTGACCTTGATGTCCGGGTGGGCGGCCTCGAACGCCGGAATGACGTTCTCCTCCCACAGGGCCTGGTCTTCGACCCGCCAGTTGCCGAACGTGATCGTCGTGACGTCGCCGCTGTTTCCGGCGTCGCCGCCGGTCGAACAGCCTGCGAGCGTCAGGCCGAGTGCCGCGACGGTCAGGGCCGCGAGCGGTGCAAGTGTGGAACGCATGGTGTCTCCTCTCAACACTTAGTGCTTCGGGATGAAGCTCAACACGGCTGTGCCGCTAGGGCGACGCGTTGTATCAGCGACTATAGGGGGCAGTTACAAGAGGTAGCAAGAGGTATCTATTATTTCGTTATTGGTAGACCAAGGTAGAACCTCTAGCTATCATGTGGTTTGCGTGCGAGAGACGCTCGCGAACAGGGAGGCACCACGTGGTAGGCATCGGAATCCTCGGGTCTGGCTTCATCAGCGACCAGTACGTCGACGGCCTGCAGGACGTGCGCAACGCCACCCTCGTGGCCAACTACTCCCGCACGAAGGCCCGCGCCGTGGAGTTCGCGGCGAAGTGGTCGGAGCCCTGGGGGCCCATCCCGAACCAGTACGACGACATCGAGGCGCTGTGCGCCGACCCCGCCGTCGAGCTCGTCATCATCGCCCTGCCCAACGAGGCGCACGTCGAGGCGGTGCGGCTCGCCGCGAAGCACGGCAAGGGCGTCATCTGCACCAAGCCGCTGGCCCGCACCGGTGCGGAGGCGAAGGAGATCCTGCGCATCGTGAAGGATGCCGGCATCTGGGCCGCCTACGCCGAGTGCTCAGTGTTCTCCCCCAACGTGGTCAAGGCCTACGAGATGGTGCAGGCCGGCGGAATCGGCGAGCTGCTCACCATGCGCGCCCGCGAGGGCCACTCGGGCCCGCACGCTCCCCACTTCTGGGACGCCGAGACTGCCGGCGGCGGCGCCCTCCTCGACATGGGCTGCCACACCGTCGAGTCGGCCCGCCACTTCTTCGGCAAGGACAACCCCATCACCGAGGTCTGGGCGTGGGGCGCGACGCTGGTGCACGGCGACAAGACCACGGGAGAGGACACGGCGGTCGCGATGCTCAAGTTCGCCGGCGGCCAGATGGCCACGGTCGAGTCGTCCTGGATCGAGAAGGGCGGGATGCAGCTGCGCCACGAGTTCGTCGGATCCGCGGGGCGGCTCGTGACCGACAGCTCCGCCACCCCGGTCTGGGGCTTCATCCAGAACCCGGTCGGCTACCTGGTCGAGAAGTCGGACGCCGAGACGGGCTGGGTCTACCCCGTTCCGGAGGAGGCCCGCGCCTACGGGTTCTCGCAGCAGTTCCGCCACTTCGTCACCGCGTTCGAGAAGGGCGAGGAGCCGGACGAGACGTTCGAGGACGGGTACATCGTCAACTGCGTCCTCGACGCCTGCTACCGCTCCATGAGGTCGGGCGTCTGGGAGCCGGTGCTCGCGTGACACTCGCCCCCACCGCCCCCCGGGCGGACAGCGCCGACCCGCTCTGGATCCAGGCGGTCGACCACATCACCCGCGAGATCGCCGAGGGGCGCCTCGCCGCGGGCACGCGACTACCGCCGGAGCGCGAGCTGTGCGCGGATCTGAGCATCTCGCGCGTCACGCTGCGCAAGGCGCTGCTCAAGCTCGTGGACGACGGCGTGCTGCGCTCGTCCCACGGCCGCGGCTGGTTCGTGGCGGCGGGCCAGCAGAAGGACTGGCCGAACAGCCTGGAGTCGTTCAGCGAGACCGCCGAGCGCATGGGGCTCGTGGCATCGTCCCGGATCCTCCGCGCCGAGATCGCCCCCGCCACGATCGACGAGGCCGAGGAGCTGTCGATCGCGCCCGGAGCCCCGCTCTTCCGCCTCGAGCGGGTCCGGATGCTCAACCAGGTGCCGATCGCGCTCGACGACTCGCGCGTTCCGGCCGCACTGGTGCCCGGGTTCGACACCATCGACTTCGCGCACGCCTCCCTCTACGAGTCGCTGACCCGCGCCGGGCTCGACCTGCTCCGCGCAGAGTCGACGATCGAGGCCAAGCCCGCGGACCAGTACCTCGCCGCCCACCTCGCGGTCGAGCCGGGAACACCCGTGCTCGTCATGCACCAGGTCGTCGTCGACGGCGCCGACCGGCCCATCTTCTCCTCGCGCATCCGGTACGCGGGCGACCGCTACCGCCTGCGCACCTTCTTCTCCCGCACCGCCTAGACCAAGGAATCCCATGCCGATCAGCGCTTCCCTCGCAACGCTCACCGCCGACGAGATCACCGCCAACCGCGCCATCCTCGAGGCCGCGGGCCTCGCCGGGCCCGACGTGCACTTCTCCTATGTGGGCCTCGTCGAGCCGGACAAGCGGCTGCTGCTGACGGCGGGCGGCGCCGACCGCCGCGTGCGCAGCATGCTCGTCGACATGGCGACGAACGACTCGTGGGACGTCGTCGTCTCGATCGCCGAGGACCGCGTGGTCAGCACCCGCAAGCTCGACCACGCGGTCGACGGACAGGTGCCGGTGGTGATCGACGAGTTCCACGTCGTGGAGGTCATCAAGGAGAACGCCGACTGGCAGGCGGCCATGGCCAAGCGCGGCCTGACCGACTTCGACAAGCTCGTCATCAACCCGCTCTCCGCCGGGGTGCTGAGCGTCGCCGAGACCGGCCGCCGCATCCAGCGCTGCTTCACCTTCGTCATGGACTCCCCGGACGACCTCGGCTGGGCCCACCCCGTCGACGGCGTGACCGTCATGTTCGACGTGGTGACGAAGGAGGTGCTCGAGGTCGTCGACTACGTCGAGCTGCCGGTTCCCCTCGAGAGCGGCAACTTCCACCTCGAGACCTGGCGCGGGCCCGACCGCGAGGGCGTCAAGCCGATCGAGATCACCCAGCCCCAGGGGCCGAGCTTCACGATCGGCGAGGACGGCACGCTCTCCTGGCTGGGCTGGAACCTGCAGGTCGGGTTCGACCAGCGGGAGGGGCTCGTCTTCCACAACATCACCATCGACGACGAGGGCACGGCGCGGCCGGTCATCTACCGGGCATCCATCGCGGAGATGATGGTGCCGTACGGCGACCCGAGCCCCCAGCGCTGGTTCCAGAACTTCTTCGACTGCGGCGAGTACCTGCTCGGCGGCTACGCGAACTCGCTCGAGCTCGGGTGCGACTGCGTCGGGGACATCACGTACCTCGACGCGGTGGTCGCGGGCAACGACGGCCACGCGCACGTCATCCCGCAGGCGATCTGCATCCACGAGGAGGACACGGGCATCCTCTGGAAGCACACCGACAACTGGAACGGCTCCAGCATCTCCCGCCGCAACCGCCGCCTCGTCGTGAGCTTCTTCGTCACGGTGGGCAATTACGACTACGGCTTCTACTGGTACTTCGGCCTCGACGGCACCATCGAGTTCGAGGTCAAGGCGACCGGCGTGGTGTTCACGTCGGCCTACCCCGGGGCCGGCTACAAGTACGCGAGCGAGCTCGCCCCCGGCCTCGGCGCCCCGTACCACCAGCACCTGTTCAGCGCGCGCCTCGACATGATGGTCGACGGCCTGGGCAACTCGGTCGACGAGCTCGAGGCGGCCCTCGTGCCGCGCGGGCCGGAGAACCCGACGGGCACCGGCTTCACCCAGCTGGTGACGAGGCTGAAGAGCGAGCGGGATGCCCAGCGCCTCGCCGACAACGCGAGGGGCCGCGCGTGGCTCGTCACGAATCCGTCGGTGCAGAACCGCCTGGGCAACGACGTCGGGTGGGTGCTGCTCCCCGAGGGCAAGCCCGTGCTGCTGGCCGACTCCGACTCCGACATCCACAAGCGCGCGACGTTCTCGACGAAGCACCTGTGGGTCACCGAGTACGAGCCGACCGAGCTGTACCCGGCCGGCGACTTCGTGAACCTGCACCCGGGCGGTGCGGGACTGCCGGCCTGGACGGCCGCGAACCGGAACGTCGACGACAACGACATCGTGCTGTGGCACACCTTCGGGCTCACGCACTTCCCCCGGGTGGAGGACTGGCCGATCATGCCCGTGGACACCTGTGGTTTCGTCCTGAAGCCGCACGGCTTCTTCGGCCGCAACCCCGCGATGGACATCCCGGAGTCCTCCAGCGACCACTGCGCGCCCGGCGGCCACGACCACGGTGACCACAACGGCCACGACCACCATGAACATTAGACATACCTGTTGATACATCTATAGACCAAAGCTAGGCTGTGGTTCGGCTTGGACTACAGCACCTGAACGGGAACGGCGGAACATATGCGCGGCTACATCACCTTCGCGAGCGCGAGGGCGACGCAGGCTGAGGCCCTCGAGGCGGCCATCGCCTCCATCGCGGACGACGTGCGCGGCCAGCAGGCCGGGGGCGCCTTCAGCGGTCCGGGGCCCATCTTCGTGGGCATCGGCGCGAGCCTCGCCGCGGCGTGCGCGCCGGTGTGGACGCTGCGCGAGCGCGGCATCCACGCCTGGCGCCTCGGCTCGGGAGACTTCCCGCTGCCGTTCCCGAGCGACGTGCACCCCATCATCGGCATCTCGCAGAGCGGCAAGAGCACGGAGACCATCGCGGTGCTCGACTCGATCGACCCCGCGCTGCGCTACGCCGTCGTCAACAGCGACCCCTCGCCGATGTCCGACCTGAGCGACCACGTCCTCTCCCTCGGCAACATCCCCGACAGCTACGCGTCAACCATCGGGTACACCGCGACGATCGTCGGGCTCGGGATGATCGCCGACGCGTGGGGCGGCGGCGAGGTCGACCTCGGCTGGAGCACGCTGCCCGAACTCTTCCGCTGGACCGAGGAGACCGTGGGCGCCCGCGCCACCGAGCTCGCGACGACGTTCGACGGCGTCACGACCGCCGACTTCGTCGGCGCCGGCCCCTCCGTCGGCTCCGCCGAGGCAGGGGCACTGCTGTTCCGCGAGGTCGCGCGCATCCACGCCGCCGGCATGAGCACGCGCCAGTACCTCCACGGCTCGATGGAGTCCGCGGGCGACGGCGTGCACGTGCTCTTCGGCGACGACCGCGAGCTCGAGGTCGCCGCCACGCTCAGCGCGGCGGGGCACCGCGTCATCCTGATCTCCGGGCAGACCGTGGCCGAGGGCCCGAACCTGCAGACGGTGAAGCTGCCGCAGGTCGCGCCCTCGCAGCGCGCGATCCTCGAGGCCCTCGTGATGCAGATCCTCGTGGGCGAGGTGGCGCACCGCCACAACGTCGAGATCGAGGAGTTCGTGTTCCACAACTCGGACACCAAGGTCGAGGCGCCGCAGTGACCCTGCCCGGCACCGCGGGCCAGGTGCTGGTCGGGCTCGACGTCGGCGGGACCAAGACCGCCGTCATCGTCGAGACCGTGTCCGGCCGGGAGCTCGTCGACACCGTCGTTCCCTCGGACGGCTGGGACGCGGAGCCGCTCGAGCACGGCGTCGCCTGGATCGAGCGCTGCATCGCCGCCGTGGTACCGTCCGGGTACGAGATCGTCGCGGTCGGCATCGGCGCGCAGGGGCTGGACAGCAACGAGATCTCCCACGAGTTCGCGGCCGCGGTGGCGTATCCCGCGGTCGCGGTCAACGACGCGGCCCTGCTGCCGGCAGCGGCCGGGCTCGAGGAGGGGCTCGGCCTCATCGCGGGCACCGGCTCGATCGGCGTCGGCCGCGACGCGGGCGGCAGCTATGTGATCACCGGCGGCTGGGGCTGGGTGATCGGCGACGAGGCAGGGGCCGCGGGCATCGTGCGCGAGGCCGCCAGGGCCGCGCTCTGGGCGCACGACTCCTCGCTTCCCGACGACGGACTCCTGCGGGCGCTCTGCGACGCGTTCGGCGTGGCGGACGCCGAGCGGCTCGCCCGCGCCGTCAACGACGAGCCGACCATGGACAACTGGGGCCCGCGCGCCCCGGCCGTGTTCGCCGCTGCCGACGCGGGCTCGGCGCTCGCGGCATCCGTCATCGACGCCGCCGCAGGCAACCTCGTCGCGCTCGTCGGCCAGCTCGTCGCCCGCGGCGCCGTCGGCTCGACTGTCGTCGCCGCCGGCAGCGTCATCGTCGGCCAGCCGCGCCTGTTCGACGGGCTCGTGCGCGGTCTCGCCGCCGCGCAGCCGCAGTTGGACGCCGTACTGCTCACCGATCCACCCGTCGTGGGAGCCCTCGCTCTCGCGCGCCGCCTGTATGAAACGAAGGAGTTCTGATCATGGCGATCGCTACCGTCAACCCCACCACCGGAGAGGTCGAGAAGACCTTCGAGCCGCACACCGCGGCCCAGGTCGAGGCGATCCTCGACGCGGCCGACAAGGCCAACGCCCTCATGCGCGTGACCACGTTCGCGCAGCGCGCCGCCTGGATGCACAGGGCCGCGGACCTCATGGACGCCGAGCTCGAGACCGTCGCAGCTCTCGCCTCGACCGAGATGGGCAAGACCATCGGCACGGCCAAGTACGAGGTGACGAAGTCGGCGAACGGCATGCGGCACTACGCCGACCACGCCGAGGAGTACCTCGCCGACGAGTCGCCCGTGCCGGCCGGGGCGGTCGGCGCCTCCGCGGCCCGCGTGGTGTTCCAGCCCATCGGCACGGTCCTCGCCGTCATGCCGTGGAACTACCCGTTCTGGCAGGTCATCCGCTTCGCCGCGCCCGCGCTCATGGCGGGCAACACCGGCCTGCTCAAGCACGCGTCGAGCGTGCCGCAGGTCGCGCTGTACCTGGGGGAGCTGTTCGAGCGCGCGGGCTTCCCGAAGGGCGCGTTCCAGACCCTGCTCGTCGAGGGCGCCGCGGCCTCGAAGCTCATCGACGACCGCCGCATCCGCGCTGTCACCCTGACCGGGTCCGTGGGCGCGGGCTCGGCGGTCGCCGAGGCTGCGGGCCGCAACATCAAGAAGAGCGTGCTGGAGCTGGGCGGCACCGACGTCTTCGTCGTCATGCCCTCGGCCGACATCGCCCGCGCGGCGGAGTTCGGCGCCAACTCCCGCACGCAGAACTCGGGCCAGAGCTGCATCTGCGCCAAGCGGTTCTACATCCACGAGGACGTCTACGACGCGTGGTTCGAGGCTTTCACCGCGCGCATGGCGGCCATGGTGCCCGGCGACCCCTTCTCGGCCGAGACGTCGTTCGGCCCGATGGCGACGCCGTCCGTGCGGGCGGAGGCGCACGAGCTGGTGGAGGACGCGATCGCCAAGGGCGTCACCGTGCACACCGGCGGCGTCCTCCCCGACGGCCCCGGCTTCTTCTACCCGGCGACCGTGCTCACGGATGTCACGCCCGAGATGCGCATCTACCGCGAGGAGTGCTTCGGACCGGTCGCGTGCGTGTACAAGGTCTCGTCGGTCGAGGAGGCCATCGCTCTCTCCAACGACTCGGACTTCGGCCTCGCCGCCTCCGTCTGGTCCGCCGACCAGGCCGAGATCGACGCGCTGCAGCTGGGCCTCGAGTTCGGCGCGGTGTTCGCGAACGGCAACACCGCCTCGTTCTTCGGGCTGCCGTTCGGCGGCGTGAAGGACTCCGGCTACGGGCGCGAGCTCGGCCAGTTCGGCATCCGGGAGTTCGTGAACGCGAAGACGGTGTGGACGGCGTAGGCAGGCACCTCCGCCGGGAGGCCCCGCTGCACGTCCTCATGCTGGGCGTGATGGCGGCTGCCATGGCCTCCCACTCCGCGTTCGCGTCGATCGCGGGCGCGGCACTGCTCGTGGTGGTGTCAGTGCCGTGCGCCGCCCTCTCGCGCACCCGGGAGTTCTTCCGGGCGCACGTGCTCGACCTGTGGGCGATGGCCCTCGCCCTCGTCGCCTTCCTGCCGTGGGGCGGCAGCGGCCACCACGTGGTCGCGCTCCAGTCGGGGTGGGCGTTCGCCGCGATCGTCGCCGCGTGGGCGGGGGCGCGGGTGTGGCTCGGGATGCACGGCGCCGGCGCAGCGCGGGCCGCTGCCGCGGCATCCGGAGCACTGACCGCTGTCGGCCTGGCGGCGATGGCCGTGCTCTGTAGTTAACTGGGCGGGTGGAAGACGCCGAGGTCCTGTTCTCCGTGCGGGGCGCGGTCGGGCACATCGTGCTCAACCGGCCGCGCGCCATCAACGCGCTCACACAGGGAATGGTGACGGCGATCTCCGCACGGCTCGAGCTCTGGGCCGCGGACGACACGGTGCACTCCGTGGTGCTGACGGGCGCGGGGGAGCGCGGCCTGTGCGCCGGCGGCGACATCGTCGCGATGTACCGGGATGCCACGGCCGGCGACGGCTCCGCGGCCGAGAAGTTCTGGCGCGACGAGTACGCGATGGACGCCCTCATCGCCCGGTACCCCAAGCCCTTCGTCGCGATCATGGACGGCGTGACCCTCGGCGGCGGTGTCGGAATCTCGGCGCACGCCTCGCACCGCGTCGTGACGGAGCGGTCGAGGGTCGGGATGCCCGAGACGACGATCGGCTACGTGCCCGACGTGGGCGGGCTCTGGCTGCTCGCGCGCGCCCCCGGCGAGCTCGGCACCTACCTGGCGCTGTCCGGCGAGTCCGTCGGACCGGGCGACGCGATCGCCCTCGGCCTCGCTGACTACTTCGTGCCGTCGTCCCAGCTGGTTGAGCTTGTCGACGCGCGGTCGGTGGAGGCCCTCGCCGAGACCCCGCCCGCCCCCGTGCTCCTCGCCGAGCGCGCGTGGATCGACGAGGCCTTCGCGGGCGACGACCTGTCCGTCATCCTGGCGCGCCTCGAGGGCCGCCCGATCGCCGACGCGCTCGCCGCGAAGTCGCCCACCGCGCTCGTCGTGACGCTCGCCGCCCTTCGGCGCGCGAAGTCCCTGCCGACGCTCGAGGACGGGCTCGCCCAAGACCTCCGGGTGTCGCTGCGGAACCTCGCCTCGCCGGACTTCGCGGAGGGCATCCGGGCGCAGGTCGTCGACAAGGACAGGAACCCGCGGTGGAACCCCGCCCGGGTCGAGGATGTGACCGGCACGGAGTCGTTCTTCGCGCCGTTGGAGAGGGAACTGTGGACACCATAACCGTCGAGACGCGCGGGCGCGTCGGCATCATCACGCTCGACCGGCCGGAGGCGCTGAACGCTCTCAACGCGCGGCTCATGGCGGAGGTCATGGAGGCCGCGGCGGCCTTCGACTCCTCGCGCGACATCGGGTGCATCGTCATCACCGGCTCGCCGAGGGCCTTCGCCGCGGGCGCCGACATCAAGGAGATGGCCGACCTGCGGTACCAGCAGGTGTACCTCGACGGGCTGCTCGGCGGCTGGGAGCACTTCGCGGCGCTGCGCACGCCCGTGATCGCCGCGGTCTCCGGCTACGCGCTCGGCGGCGGGTGCGAGCTGGCGATGATGTGCGACTTCATCATCGCGGCGGACACGGCGAAGTTCGGCCAGCCCGAGATCAACCTCGGGGTCATCCCGGGCCTCGGCGGAAGCCAGCGGCTCACCCGCGCGATCGGCAAGGCCAAGGCGATGGAGATGATCCTGACGGGAAGGACGATGGATGCCCCCGAAGCCCTTGCGGCCGGGCTCGTCGCCCGCGTGGTGCCGGCGGACGGGCTGCTCGATGACGCGCTCGACACGGCCGAGCTCATCGCGTCGAAGTCGCTCGCCGCGGTGTACGCCGCGAAGGAGGCCGTGAACGTCGCCTTCGAGTCCACGCTCGCCGAGGGACTGCGCTTCGAGAGGCGCTCCTTCGGCGCCCTCTTCGCGCTCGACGACCGTGCCGAGGGCATGTCCGCCTTCATCGAGAAGCGCGAGCCGCGGTTCAACGCGTAGCTGGTTGAGTAGGCCGCCCGCGGCCGTATCGAAACCGCCCGCCCGCCCAACCCCGCCCCGCCCCACCTCGCCCGGCCCCCACCCATGCGGAGGTTTTGACACCATGCGCCCGCCGAAACCTCCGCATGGAGTCAAAGCCACCGCGTCGATCGACGCGGGACGATCCCGTGCTCCGCGAGCCGGGCAGCGAGAGCGCGTCGATCGCGCGCCACCGACCAGTCCCAGCGCACGACACCGTTGACGACACGGCGGAGTCTGTCCTCTCGCCGCTTCTCGGCGATGAGCACCTCTTCGGCCGTGAGCCCCCTGGCATACCGCCGAGCGTCGCCGTACTTCGAGTCGCCATCGAACTCGCCCACGATCCCCCGGTCGCGCCAGAAGAAGTCCCCGTCCCCGATCCAGCCCGCGGCGTCGTAGAACGACACCTGCAACTCCGGAATGTCCACGCCGAGAGCGAGCATCTGCACGCGGCTCAACGATTCGCCGGCAGATCCGGATCGGCCGTCGGCGAACTGCACGGCGTGCGCGGCTCTCGCGAAGCCCGGGACCTTGCCGAGTTGATCGAGCTCGTCCACGATCTCGTGCTTTCCGGGAACCGCAAGCCCGTGCCGGTACTCCGTCTCGTCGTGCTGCCGCAGTCCGTCATCGAGCATGGCGACCGCGCGCGCGAACCGCCGGTGGGTGGCCATCTCGGCAAGAGTGCGCGCCAGCGACGAGACCCGGACGCCCTCGATCGAGGTGGCGCGCGGGTCGAGCCCCACCCCGTGGCGTGTGAAGAGGGCGGTTGATCGACCGCCCGACTCCCTCGGAGCGGACACGTGCGCAAGGTTCGGCCACGGTCCGAGGCTCGGAAGCCGCCACATCGCGGCGGCGGAATCGTGCGAGAACTGGACGTGGGGATGCAACTGAGCGAGGGCGATCATGCGGAGCCGGAACGCGGCGTCCCGGTCAAGGGCGGCGAGGTCCGCAGTTCGCGCGTAGGCTCCGGGCGCGATGCGGGTGACGATGCCGCGCGCGTACCAGTGACGAAGTTGGCGGTCCATGCCGAGGGCGGCGAGTTCGCGGCTGTACAGGATTTCGAGCATCCCGAGATCGTCGCCGACCGCGGTCGCGCCCGTCGGCAGTTCCCCCTGGTGGGTGCATCGTGGAGACCGCGGAGTCCACGGGAGGAGTAGTGCCCCCACGCCCATGCGGAGGTCTCGACTCCATGCGGAGGTATCGGCGGGCGCATGGAGTCGAAACCTCCGCGCGGGCGACGGGGTGGCCCCCGCAACTCTCGGCGCGCGCGGGCGAGGCGAGCTCCGGGATGCCCCGCGCTACAGCCCGCGGGCGAGCGCCTCTACGGCGTTCTTCGCCTCCTTGAGGCTCACGTTGGTGTGCTCGCGGTAGAGCTTGATCGCCTCGATGAGCTTGCCCTGGTTGAGCGCGTCGACGACGTCGGGGTAGGCGCCGGTGGAGGAGAGCATCCCGGCCGTCTCCAACTGGCCGAGGCCGGCGCGGCGGTAGAGCACGCCGACCAGGTCGTCCAGTCGGCGCACCTGGCGCTCGAGCTCGTCGATGCGCTCGCTGTCTGTGGGCATGGAAAGGGCCTCCGTCCGTGGTCTCTCGACGCTACCGGACGGAGGCCCCGCTCTCGCTACTTCTTGTCGAAGACCTCGGACTCCATGGCGTCGTAGCCCTCCTTCTGCGGGTCGCCGTGCAGTCCGCCGCTCAGGGCGTACTCCTCCTCGGGCGAGAGCACGAGGTGGTGGCGGCGCCAGATGGCGAAGCCGGCCAGGATGACCACGTAGACGATCGCGATGGCGATGATCGCGGGCTGGAACGTCGGGTTGATGAGGAACCCGACGAACACGAGCGCCGCGATGATCAGGGCGACCCATGCACCGGGGAGGCCCCACGGGCTCTTGTAGGGGCGCTCGGCATTCGGGAACTTGCGGCGCAGGATGATGAACGAGACCATCTGCAGCCCGTAGGCGAGCACCGCGCCCCAGACCGCGATGTTCAGGATGATCGCGCCGGCGACGGCACCCACCCCTTCGACGTTGGCGAGGAGGTCGAGCACGATCAGCGCAATGAAGCCGAGGACGGCGCCCACCACGAGGGCGACCCACGGCGTCTGGCGCTTGCCCGTGAGCGAGAAGAACTTCGGGTAGTAGCCGGCGCGGCTGAGCGAGTACATGTTGCGGCCGTAGGCGAACATGATGCCCTGGAGGGATGCGAGCAGTCCGATGAGCGCGAAGAGTGCGAGCACCGCGGCCGCCTGGTCGCCGACGATCGCGCGGAAGCCGTCGAGCAGTGGCTCGCCCGCCGTCCCGGTGGCCTCGGCCCCGATCACGCCCGTGTTGAGGACGAGCACCAGGATGCCCGTGACGATGAGCGTGCCACGGGCGATGAACCCGGCGCGCGGGATGTCCCGCGTGGGGTTGACCGACTCCTCCGCCGCGAGCGGCAGCTCCTCGATGCCGAGGAAGAACCACATGGCGAACGGCAGCGCGAACAGGATCGGGATGACGCCGTGCGGAAGGAACGCGGTCTGGCCGGGGTCGGGCACGATGTTGAACAGCGACGCCGGGTCGAACTTGCCCGAGAAGAGCGCCATCGCCGAGAACACCAGCAGGATCGCGATCGAGATGATCGAGACGACGATGGCGAACTTGAAGGAGATGTTCGCGCCGGCGCTGTTGAGCGCGATGAACACGATGTAGAGCACGGCGTACCAGATCCACATCTTGCCGGTCAGGTCGAAGCCGAGCAGCTCGGTGGTGATCCCGTTCGCGTAGCTGGCGGAGAAGAAGACGATCACCGCGGTGGTCGCGACGTACTCGATGGTCTCCGCGAGACCCGTGACGAGCCCGCCCCACGGCCCCATTGCCGAGCGGGAGAAGGAGTAGGCGCCGCCGGTGTGCGGCATGGCGGCGGCCATCTCCCCGATGGAGAAGATGAGGCCGTAGTACATCGCGACGAGGATGATGAAGGCGATGGTCATACCGCCGAAGCCGGCGAAGTCGATGCCGAAGTTCCAGCCGGAGAAGTCGCCGGAGATGACGGCGGCGACGGCGAGGCCCCAGAGGCCCCACACGCCTGCGCTGCGCTTCAGCTTGCGCTTCTCGAAGTAGTCGGCTCCGGCGGTCGTGTACTTGACGCCGGAGACCTTGCGGGTCTCTGCCATGTCCGGTCCTTTCCAAAACTGAATCGGGTGCGGGATCCACGGCAGACCGCGGCGTCCACGCTTTCCTGAGAGCTTGGCGTCTATTGGTACCCGATGTCTACCTTTGGATGTAAACAGCGCGTTACGTTGGGCACATCGGGCGGGCATCCGCTGTGGTGTAATGGTCGGAACTCACTCGAAGTGGAGCACAGGTGGCAACAGGCAATCTCACGGTCGAGGCACTCTCGGAGCTTGTGGCGGCGAAGGAGATCGACACCGTCATCATCGCGTTCACCGACATGCAGGGCCGCCTCGTCGGCAAGCGGGCGTCGGCCCGGCTCTTCCTCGAGGAGCTCGCGGAGCACGGCGCCGAGTGCTGCAACTACCTGCTCGCCGTCGACGTCGAGATGAACACCGTCGACGGCTACGCCATCTCCAGCTGGGAGCGCGGCTACGGCGACATGGCCATGATCCCCGACCTCGACACCCTCCGCCTCGCGCCCTGGCTCCCGGGCACCGCGATCGTCACCGCCGACCTCACCTGGCTCGACGAGACCCCCGTGAACCCCGACCCGCGCCAGGTGCTCAAGCGCCAGCTGAAGCGGCTCGAGGAGCGCGGCCTCAGCGCGTTCGTCGGCACCGAGCTCGAGTTCATCGTGTTCGACGACAGCTACCGCGAGGCGTGGAAGCGCAAGTACGAGGGCCTCACCCCTGCGAGCGACTACAACATCGACTACGCGCTCATGGCATCCACCCGCATGGAGCCGTTGCTGCGCGACATCCGCAACTCCATGGACGGCGCGGGCATGTACTGCGAGGGCGTCAAGGGCGAGTGCAACCTCGGCCAGCAGGAGATCGCCTTCCGCTACATGGACGCGCTCGCCACGTGCGACAACCACTCGATCTACAAGAACGGGGCGAAGGAGATCGCGGATGCCCACGGCAAGTCGCTCACGTTCATGGCCAAGTTCAACGAGCGTGAGGGCAACAGCTGCCACATCCACCTCTCCGTCGTGGGCGAGGGCGGCGAGCCCGTCATGGCCGACAAGAGCGGGCAGTACGGATTCTCGAAGCTCATGGAGCACTGGATCGCCGGCCAGCTGGCGACCCTCCGTGAGTTGACGCTGTTCTTCGCCCCCAACATCAACTCCTACAAGCGCTACGTCGAGGGCAGCTTCGCGCCCACCGCCGTCGCGTGGGGCCTCGACAACCGCACCTGCGCGCTGCGCGTCGTGGGCCACGGCCGCTCGCTCCGGGTGGAGAACCGCGTGCCCGGCGGCGACGTGAACCAGTACCTCGCGGTCGCCGCGCTCATCGCCGGCGGCCTCTACGGCATCGAGCACGAGCTCGAGCTGGAGCCGATCTTCGAGGGCAACGCCTACACGTCGGATGCGCCGCGGGTGCCGTCGAGCCTGCGGGAGGCGACCGAGCTCTTCGCGGGATCCGAGATCGCGGTCGAGGCGTTCGGCGAGGACGTCGTAGCGCACTACCTGAACAACGCGCGCGTCGAGCAGTCCGCGTACGACGCGGCAATCACAGACTGGGAGAGGGTTCGTGGCTTCGAGCGCTTCTGAACGACGGCCGATCATCGGCCTCACCACCTATCTCGAGCAGGCCCAGACCGGGGTGTGGGACGTGCCGGCGGCGTTCCTCCCGAAGGTCTACTTCGAGGCCGTCACGAAGGCGGGCGGCATCGCCGTCCTCCTGCCGCCCCAGCCGGTCGACGCGCAGATCGCGTCGCGCGTGCTCGACGGCCTCGACGGCCTCATCATCACGGGCGGCAAGGACGTCGACCCCGCCCGCTACGGCCAGCCCGCCCACCCCGAGACCGACGAGCCCCGGCGCGACCGCGACGCCTGGGAGGACGCCCTGCTCACCGCCGCGATCGAGCGCGAGCTGCCGTTCCTCGGCATCTGCCGCGGCGCCCAGATGCTCAACGTCGCCCTGGGCGGCACGCTGCACCAGCACCTGCCCGAGATCGTCGGGTCCACGCGCTACGGCCTCGGGCACGGCGAGTTCGCGCAGAACGAGGTGACGGTCGAGGGCTCGAAGCTCGCCTCCCTCATCGGCGAGACGGTCGTCGGCAAGTCGTACCACCACCAGGCCATCGACCAGGTCGCGGAGGGGCTCGTCGTGACGGCGCGCTCCGACGACGGCACCATCCAGGCCGTTGAACTGCCGAGCGTGCCGTTCGGCGTCGCTGTGCAGTGGCACCCCGAGCAGGACGCCGAGGACATCCGGCTGTTCGCAGGGCTCGTCGACGCAGCGAAGGAATACCGTGGCTAGCACCCTCCTCATCAACCCGGCCACCGAGGCCGAGATCCGCACGGTCGAGCACACCACGCTCGAGGGCGTCGACGACGCCGTGGCCAGGGCCGTCGTCGCACAGCGGGCCTGGGCGGCGCTGGCGCCTGCAGCACGCGCAGGTGCGCTGCGCGACTTCGCGACGGCCGTTGGCGGCGCGATCGAGGAGCTCGCGCTTCTCGAGGTCGTCAACTCCGGGCATCCCCTCGGGCAGGCCCGCTGGGAGGCCGGCCACGTGCGCGACGTGCTCAACTACTATGCGGCGGCGCCCGAGCGGATGATCGGCAAGCAGATCCCGGTCGCGGGCGGGCTGGACGTCACCTTCCTCGAGCCGCTCGGCGTCGTCGGCATCATCGTGCCGTGGAACTTCCCGATGACCATCGCCAGCTGGGGCTTCGCGCCGGCGCTCGCGGCGGGCAACGCGGTAGTGCTGAAGCCCGCCGAGTGGACGCCCCTCACCGCGATCCGCCTCGGTGAGCTCGCGCTCGAGGCCGGGCTGCCCGACGGCCTGTTCCAGGTGCTGCCGGGCAAGGGCTCGGTCGTGGGGGAGCGCTTCGTGACCCACGAGAGCGTCCGCAAGATCGTCTTCACCGGCTCGACCGAGGTCGGCAAGCAGGTGATGGCGGGATGCTCGGCGCAGGTCAAGGCCGTGACACTCGAGCTCGGCGGCAAGAGCGCCAACGTGGTGTTCGCCGACTCCGACCTCGAGAAGGCCGCGGCGACGGCGCCGTACGCGGTGTTCGAGAACGCCGGGCAGGACTGCTGCGCGCGCTCCCGCATCCTCGTCGAGCGCAGTGTCTTCGACAGGTTCCTCGAGCTGCTCGAGCCCGCGGTGAAGGGTGTCGTCGTCGGCGATCCGACCGACGAGAAGACGGAGATGGGCCCGCTCGTCTCGAAGGCGCACTTCGACTCGGTGACGGCCTACCAGCCGGACGACGCGGACGTCGCGTTCCGCGGCAGCGCGCCGACCGGGCCGGGCTACTGGTTCGCGCCGACCGTGATCACTCCGGCGTCCCGCACCGACCGCCGCGTCACGGAGGAGATCTTCGGGCCGGTCGTGAGCGTGCTCCCGTTCGGCGACGAGGCGGACGCGATCGCCCTGGCCAACGACAGTGTCTACGGGCTGAGCGGCTCGATCTGGACGCGCGACGTCGGCCGTGCCATCCGGGTCGCCCGCGGTGTGGAGAGCGGCAACCTCTCCGTCAACTCGCACTCGAGCGTGCGCTACTCGACGCCGTTCGGCGGGTTCAAGCAGAGCGGGCTCGGGCGCGAGCTCGGGCCGGACGCGGCGGCCGCCTTCACCGAGACCAAGAACGTCTTCATATCCACTGATTGAGAGAAAGCGGGTTGAGTAGCGCGCCAGCGCGTATCGAAACCAATCTCGATACGGTCCTGGCGGGCCTGCTCGATCCACGAAAGGCAGACATGGCACTCACCAAGATCGACCTCACCCAGCGCCTCGCCGGGAAGGTCGCCGTGATCACCGGCGGCGCGAGCGGGATCGGCCTTGCGACGGCCCGCCGGTTCGCGGCGGAGGGCGCGCGCGTCGTCATCGGCGACTTCAACGCCGACGCGGGCGAGAAGGCTGCCGCCGAGGTCGACGGCCTCTTCGTGCAGGTCGACGTCACCGACGAGGCCCAGGTGAACAACCTGTTCGACACCGCCGCGTCCACGTACGGCTCGGTCGACATCGCGTTCAACAACGCGGGAATCTCCCCTCCCGACGACGACTCGATCGAGACCACCGAGCTCCCCGCCTGGGACCGCGTGCAGGAGGTCAACCTCAAGAGCGTGTACCTCTGCTCGCGCGCCGCGCTGCGCCACATGGTCAAGCAGCAGTCGGGCTCGATCATCAACACGGCGTCGTTCGTCGCGGTGATGGGCAGCGCCACCTCGCAGATCTCGTACACGGCGTCGAAGGGCGGCGTGCTCGCGATGACGAAGGAGCTCGGTGTGCAGTTCGCGCGACAGGGCATCCGCGTCAACGCGCTGTGCCCCGGCCCGGTGAACACGCCGCTGCTGCAGGAGCTGTTCGCCAAGGACCCCGAGCGCGCCCAGCGGCGGCTCGTGCACATCCCGAAGGGCCGGTTCGCCGAGCCCGAGGAGCTGGCGGCCGCCGTCGCGTTCCTCGCGAGCGACGACGCGAGCTTCATCACGGCGTCGACGTTCCTCGTCGACGGGGGCATCTCGTCGGCGTACGTGACCCCGCTGTGACGCCGCGCAGGCTCCGATGACTGACGCGGGGGACGCGACCTACGAGGGCCTTGCCGACGAGGTCCTGTTCCGCCCGGTGCGCAACGGCAACGCGTTCGAGGACACCGTGGCGCGCCTGCTGCAGACGATCCGCCTCGGGATCGTCGCGCCGGGGGAGGCGCTACCGCCCGAGCGCGACCTCGCCGCGCGCTTCTCGGTGAGCCGCGACACCGTGCGGGAGGCCATCCGCTCGCTCAGCGACGCGGGGTACCTCGTCGCCCGCCGCGGCCGCTACGGCGGCACCTTCGTGAGCGACACCATTCCCACGACGGCGATCGGCCCGGATGCCGCGGCCCCCACGTCCGCGGAGATCGAGGACGTGCTCGGCCTCCGCAGCATCCTCGAGGTGGGAGCCGCGCGCGCGGCCGCCGGGAGGGAGCTCACGGCGGTCGAGCGCGATCTGCTGTGGACTCGGCTCAGGGAGACGGCGGCGGCATCGGCCGACGACTACCGCCGGCTCGACTCGCGGCTGCACCTGACGATCGGCGAGCTGGTCGGCACACCCTCGCTCGTGTCCCTGCTCGCGGACAACCGCACCCGCGTCAACCAGCTGCTCGACGGCATCCCGCTGCTCGCTCGCAACATCGAGCACTCGAACGAGCAGCACGAGGCGATCGTCGTGGCGATCCTCACCGGCAGCCCGGAGCGTGCTGCCGACGCGATGGTCGAGCACCTCGCGGGCTCGGCGGCGCTGCTGCGCGGCTTCCTGTCCTAGCCGGGCCGCGCTCCGGTGCGCGCCTCGAACCCGCGCGCGTCTCGAAGCCGTGCGTGTCTCGAACCCCGCGCGGCCGGTGCGCGCCTCGAACCCATGCGGAGGTTTCGACACCATGCGGCTGCCGAAACCTCCGCATGGGGTCGAAGAGTCCGCGCGAGCTGCGCGGAGCTTTCCCTACGGCCCCGGCGGGCCCACGAAACCCGGCTCAGCTGACCGCGTCGATCGCCTTCGCGAGGTTCTTGTCGCGCGTGGCGTCTGACCTCGCTGCAGACCACGGCGACACGAAGCTGTTCTGCTTGGAGTACGAGAGCGCCTGGAACTTCTCCAGCACGCCCGCGTTCTTGAGGGCGAGCGCGAACTCCGCCGGCAGCTCGAGCACGCGCGGAGCGTCGTCGATCTCGACAGTCACGTCGACCTCGTCGCCGCCCTTGACGCCCGCGAGCTTCTGGTTCTCCGAGCTCACGCTGATCATGAACGCGCCCTTGTACCAGGAGACGCTGTTCCGGTACGTGTGGGAGCCGTTGATCGAGACGACCACGGGGTAGCGCTTCGCCGGGCCGAGCTGCGCCATGAGGTCTTCGGGCACGGCGATGCCGGCGGCGGTGTATCCCTCGCCCTTGAGAACTGTGCGGAAGCTGATGCCCACCTAGACCGCCGGGGGAGCCTTGGGGGTGCGCGGCTTGGCGGCCGGCTTCGTCGCAGGCTTCGCTGCGGACTTTGCCGGCGGAGTGACGGGTGCCGGCGGCGTGACGGGCGTCGTGGGCGCAGCGGGGGCCGTGGGCGCGACGGCGGTGGGAGTCGCTGCGGCGGGCGCGGTGGGCGTGGGGGCCGGGCTCGTCGGGGCCGGGCTCGTGGTAGCGGCGGGCTTCGCGGGCGAGTTCTTCGCCACGTAGATGCGCGCGGCGGTGGTCGCAACCAGCAGGAAACGGACGAGCAGCACGAGCACCGCGACGACGACGGCGAGCGCGATCAGCCAGAAGAAGCCGACCACGAGCAGGCCGAGGCCGTGGATGAAGTCAAAGGGTCCGTAGGTGTTCCACATGGTTCAGTCCTCCAGTTCGTTCTGCGTCTGCGCTTCCTTGACGACCGTGCCGACGGCTATCGCCACGGTGAGCCCCCAGCTCACCCACATCAGGATGAGGCGCCAGTCGCGAGGCCCTTTGCGCGTCGCCTGCACCGTACCCCATCCTCCGAAGAGAGCGCTGAGCAGAGTGGTATTGAAGATGAACTTCCGCATGTTCTGAGGCTACCTCGCGGCGCGATTCCACCCCACCCCTTGCGTGGTATCTCCTAGGCCGGAATCTCTCGCGCAGAAATGAAGTAGTGAGCCACCTCGTGTTTGTTGACGAAGAGCACGAGTTTGTATCTGCCGGAGGAGGGAATGTGCGGGCCCCCCGACAGGACCAACGGAATTGTGAATGGCTCGTCGGGAGCTTCGAGGCCGATCGGCTGGCCGAACACTTCTTCATAGCTGGGCACGCCTCGGTCCTCACCGTTTTCGCCGACCAGCTCTATTCGGACAGTGAAGTCCTCTGTGAGGTCAGAGTCTTCGATAAGGAGCTGTACGGCAATCGTGCTCGTGAACTCTGCCGGGAATGTCGCCCTGCCGATGCGGCTAATGCCCGAACCAAGGACATTGAGAAGCCCCTCCCGAATGGAAGCTGCGTCACAGACGGTGAAGATGGGAGCAGAAACTAGCGCCATTGAGCCTTCTCCCCTGTCGCAGAGCCCTGGGAAATCTGTGCGTCGGTCGTGGACAGGGCAGCATTTGCCCCTGCAATTGCGCGCGTGTGGACAAGATGATGGCCTGGGGCCACCATGCGATCACGGTCTGCCATGGTCAGAGCAACGGTTTCGGGCGCGCGCCGCTCGGCTCGTGCGCGACTGAATTCGCCCACTCGCGCGACGATGAGGTCAGCTTCGAAGCCCATGACCGCCAGATACTCGCTGAGGGTATCGATCTGTATGTTTCCAGAACCATTGAGAACCTGATGGACGGCGGAACGTCGCACGCCAAGGCGTAGTGCAATCTCGGACTGAGTCTGTTGCGAGCGCTCGAGGCTTGCGTTCAACACGGCGACGATTCGCGAGCGCAATCGCGCGGCCGCGCGCATGGTCTCGGGTGCTGCGACGGCCGATCGATTGGACTTGCGTCGCGCCAGGGCGTCAACCATGCGCTTTGTCTCCCTTTACTATCCACAAGCCCCGGTCCAGCTGGTTCCGTGGGATTTTGTTGTCTGCAGTTCGACCAGTTGCTTTTGCGAACCAGTGAGTGATTCTGACGGCCTTCCTGTGCGTTGCCGTTGCCTCAACCCAGTAGAACGGCAGTCGATCTGATGAGGTCTTGACTTCCCAGAGGTCGTCGACGAGATGCCTCATCTGAAGCGGTTGGTCAAGCTCTCCGTACGCTGCAAGCTGCTCTAGGCGTTCCAGCAGGTCGAAGTAACGCTTCTGAGCCCTCCGGTTCTTGGAGTTTCCGAGCTTCTCCAGTTCGCTCGCGGAGGGCACCTCACCGAACCGGTCATATGCGCCCTCCACGATCAAGGTCGATCCACTCGCGAACACAGGGCGATCGCACGAGGAGCAAGCGGGCCCGTGTTCAGTTAGAACTATACTCACGCGACCTTACCAATCGCCCAAAATTGTCCACAAGATTGGCCCAGTGTAGGGCGCGGCACCAGCGCTGCATCCAGTCGTACAGTTGACTGTGAAATCCGCGATCCTCGGCGCCGTCCTCCTCGTTGTCGGCGCTGTCCTCGTTGCCACGGGCGTACTGCCGGTGCCGGATGCCCTCGCCGTCGCCGACCGGGTATGGCCGATCCTGCTCTTCGTCGTGGCGATCACCGTGGTGACGGAGCTGGCGGCGGAGGCGGAGCTGTTCCGCGTCGTGGCGGAGCGCGCCGCCCGCTGGGGCCTCGGCCGTGCGTGGCTGCTGTGGCTGTTCGTGGTGCTCATCGCGGTGGTGAGCACCGTGTTCCTCTCCCTCGACACCACCGCGGTGCTGCTGACCCCGGTGGTGGTGCTGCTGGCGCGCCACGCCGGCCTGCCACCCCTGCCGTTCGCCCTCACCACCGTGTGGCTCGCGAACACGGCATCCCTTCTCCTCCCCGTCTCGAACCTGACGAACCTGCTCGCCCAGCACGCCCTCGGCGGCATCTCGCCGTTCGCGTTCGCGGCCCTCATGGCGGTGCCGGCCCTGGTCGCGATCCTGGTCCCGGTGCTGGTGCTCCTCGTCATCTCGCGCCGCGCGCTGTTCACACGCTATGAGCCGGATGCCCCGGCCCCCGCCGCGGACCGCGTCCTCCTCGTGGCGAGCGCCGTAGTGGTGGTGCTCCTCCTTCCCGCGCTCGTCTCCGGCCTCCCGGTGTGGATCCCCGCGCTTGCCGGCGCCCTCGTCCTGGTCGTGTTCTTCGCGGTGCGCCGCCGCTCGGCGCTCCGCTTCGGCCTCGTCCCGTGGCAGCTCGTGCTGCTCGCCTCCGGACTGTTCCTCGTGATCGAGGCCGCCCACTCCCTCGGGCTCCCGGCCCTGCTCTCGGCGCTCGCCGGCCACGGCGACGACCCGCTGAGCCTGCTCCGCCTCGCGGGCTCCGCCGCCGCCGGCTCGAACGTGGTCAACAACCTGCCCGCCTACCTCGCATTCGAATCCATCGCGGACAGCCCCGTCCGCATCGCCGCCGTCCTCATCGGCGTGAACGCGGGATGCCTCATCACGCCGTGGGCGTCGCTCGCCACGCTGCTCTGGCACGACCGGCTCACGGCGCTCGACGTCGAGGTGCCGTGGAAGAGGTACATCCTTCTGGGGCTCGTGGTCGCTCCGCTCACGGTGGGCCTCGCGACTCTGGCGCTCGCCGCAGTAGCTGGTTGAGTAGCGCGCTCTGGCGCGCGTATCGAAACCGGGGTTCGAGGATGCGAGGTTTCGATACGGCGCTAGAGCGCCTACTCAACCCGCGCTAGAGCGCCTACTCAACCCGCGAATTAGCTGAACGTTCACTGCCAAACTGACCGATCGGACAGATTCTGACCGATCGGTCAAGTACCGTCGAAGACATGACCACGAGGGAAGAACTCCGCACCATTGCGCTCGCCGAGTTCGCGGCCGCCGGCTACGGTGCCACCTCCCTGCAGCGCATCGCCGAGCTCGCCGGCGTCTCCAAGTCGAGCGTGCTCTACCACTTCGACTCGAAGGAGCACCTGCTCGAGGCGGCGATCGGCCCGGCCATCGACCGGATGCACGTCGTGCTCGCGCCGCTCGAGGTCGCCGGCATCGGCGACCGGCAGGCCTTCCTCGAGGCGTTCGTCGACTTCCTCCTCCAGTACCGCCTCGAGGTCAACATGTTCATCAACCAGGGGCCGTCGCTCGTCGACGTCCCCGTCATCGAGCGCGCGAACGAGCTCGTGCGCCGGCTGGCGGAGTTCTTCGCGACGAACTCCGACTCACTCGAGGAGAAGATGCGCTTCGGCATCGCCCTCGGCGGCGCGGCCTACATGCTGTGCAGCGTTCAGACTTTCGACCTCACGCAGGCCGAAACACCAGACGAGACCAGGGCTGCTCTCATCACCATCCTCACCGACCTCCTGGGGTAAAAAATGGCAACGCTCCTCTACCGTCTCGGCCGCTTCTCGTTCCGCCACTCGTGGCGGGTGATCGGCGTCTGGGTCCTGCTCCTCATCGCCACGCTCGGCGGCGGCATCGCCCTCGGCGGGCAGACGCAGGACTCATTCGCGATCCCCGGCACGGAGTCGCAGGCGGCGCTCGACCGGCTCGAGGCCGTGTTCCCCTCTGTTGCGGGAGCCAGTGCGACGGGCGTCGTGGTCGCGCCGGACGGGGCATCCGTCGACGATGAGAAGGCCACGATCGACAAGCTCGTGACCGCGATCGAGAAGGTGCCCGGAGTCGACTCCGTCGTCGGCCCGTTCGACAAGTACGCGGGCAATGCGATCAGCGACGACAAGTCGATGGCGATCATCAAGATCCAATTCGACGGACCCTCGACGGATGTCACGGACAAGACCATCGCGGACCTCAAGGCGACGGCCGCCATCGGCGACGCCGCCGGGGTGCAGGTCGAGTTCGGCGGACAGGTGTTCCAGGAGACCTCCGTGCCGATCACCATCACGGAGGTATTCGGAGTGGTGTTCGCCGGGGTCGTGCTGTTCATCACGTTCGGCTCGCTGCTCGCCGCTGGGATGCCGCTACTGAGTGCCCTGCTCGGCGTGGGCATCGTCATGGGCGGGATCATGGCGACCTCCGCCTTCACCACCGTGTCAAGCTCGGCGCCGCTGCTCGCGCTCATGATCGGCCTCGCGGTCGGCATCGACTACGCGCTGTTCATCCTCTCCAGGCACCGGTCGCAGCTCGCCCGCGGCGAGGACCCCGAGGAGTCTGCCGCCATGGCCGTGGGCACCGCCGGCAGTGCGGTGGTGTTCGCCGGACTGACTGTGATCATCGCGCTCCTCGGACTGCTGGTCGTGGGCATCCCGTTCCTCTCTGTTATGGGTGTCGGCGCCGCCGTCGCCGTGCTGCTCGCGATCGGCGTGGCCACCACCCTGCTGCCGGCGCTGCTCGGCCTCGCGAAGGGGCGGCTCGCGCCCAAGGAGGGCTCGCGCGCGTGGAAGCGCGCGGTGGCCGCGGAGAAGGGCGATCAGAAGACCATGGGGATGCGCTGGGTGAAGGGCGTCATGAAGCGCCCGGTGCTCGCGACCCTCGGTGTCGTCGCCATCCTCGGCACGCTCGCGATCCCGGCCCTCAGCCTCGACCTCAACCTCCCGGACGGCGGATCGCAGCCGGAGGGCTCCACCCAGCGCCAGGCCTACGACCTCGTGAGCGAGGGCTTCGGCCCCGGCTACAACGGACCGCTCATCGTCGCGGTCGACATCACCCAGACCGTCAACATTCTCGAGGACCTCGACTCGATCGGCACTCAGCTGCGCGGCCTCGACGACGTCGCGTACGTCTCGCAGGGCTTCCCTGACGAGGGCCTCGACACCGCGATCATCCAGGTCACGCCCGACAGCGCCCCCGACTCGGTGGCGACGAAGGAGCTCGTGCAGAAGATCCGCGACCTCGCGCCGTCGATCGAGAAGAAGTACGACACCCCGATCTCGGTCACGGGCACGACAGCCGTGGGCATCGACATCTCCAACCGGCTCACCAACGCGCTGATCCCGTTCGGCCTCATCGTGGTCGGGCTCTCGATCGTGCTGCTCATGGCCGTGTTCCGGTCGGTGCTGGTGCCGGTCAAGGCGGCTGTCGGATTCCTGCTCTCCGTCGTCGCGTCGTTCGGCGTGGTCGTCGCGATCTTCCAGTGGGGATGGCTCAGCGATCTGCTTAACGTCGAGAACCCCGGCCCGATCCTGAGCTTCATGCCGATCATCCTGATGGCCGTGCTGTTCGGGCTCGCCATGGACTACGAGGTGTTCCTCGTCTCCGGCATGAGGGAGGAGTTCGTCAAGACCGGGGACGCGAGGTACGCGGTCGCGCACGGCTTCGCCAACGGCTCGCGGGTCGTGACCGCCGCCGCGCTCATCATGTTCTTCGTCTTCTTCGCGTTCGTGCCGGAGGGCAGCGGGATGATCAAGCCGATCGCCCTCGGCCTGGCGGTCGGCATCGCGTTCGATGCCTTCCTGG
This sequence comes from Rhodoglobus sp. GW821-FHT12B09, assembly GCF_058809925.1. NCBI lineage: Bacteria > Bacillati > Actinomycetota > Actinomycetes > Micrococcales > Microbacteriaceae > Rhodoglobus > Rhodoglobus sp. GW821-FHT12B09. The sequence continues at coordinate 272,523 of NZ_JBXATB010000004.1, forward strand.
TGCGGATGACGCTCGTCCCCGCGCTCATGACCCTCTTCGGCAAGGCCGCGTGGTGGATGCCGAAGTGGCTCGGCCGCATCCTGCCGAACGTCGACATCGAGGGCGAGCAGCTGCGCGAGCACCGGCACGCCGTCGAGTGGGCGAAGGCGGAGGGCGACATCGCCCTGAGCGCCCAGTACCTCCTGGCCGGGTCGCGGGAGCACTCCGTGGGACCGCTGTCGATCAGCGTCGAGCGGGGCGCCGTCGTGATGGCCAGCGGCGACCCGGTCGACCGCAGGCTCGTGGCGGCGACGCTCTCCGGCCGGCTCGACCCGCTCGCCGGGCGCGCGCAGGTGGCGGGGCATCCCCTGCCCTCGGAGGCTTCTGACGTGCGCTCGCTCGTCGCGCTCGCCGACGTCGGGGGAGCTGCCCGTGCCGAGACGAGCGTCACGATCGGGGAGCTGCTCGCCGAGCGCCTCGAGATGACGCAGCCCTGGTACCGCTTCTTCAGCACGGCCCGCAGCGCGCGCCGCTGGCTCGACCGCGTCAACGCCGTGCTCGGCGACGACCGCGTGACGGTCCGCACGTCGAGCACCCTCGTCGAGCTGCCCCAGCTCGAGCGGGCTGTGGCACTGGCCTCCGTGGCACTCGCGGAGCGCACGCCCATCGTCATGCTCGACCAGCTCGACTCGTTCGCGAGCGACGAGGAGGAGACGGCCTTCGTCTCCGCCGTCGCCCGCCTCGCCCCCGCCACGACGACCCTCGTGATCGGCACGCCGGTCCCCTCCCGCTGCGGCTCGCTCGCAGACCGGACGGTCGTCACCATCGACCTCTACTCGCTCTCGGAAGAAGGGCTTCTCCGATGAAACGCTCCACCTGGCTCCGCTGGACCGGCCTCGCCGCCGTCGTCCTCATTCCGCTCGCCTTCGCCGGCCTCTTCGTCGGGGCCGTCGGCCAGGGCGACAAGGCGCTCGACTCGATCCCGGTCGCGATCGTGAACGACGACACCCTGCAGAAGACGACCGCGCCCGACGGCACGGAGCAGAACGTCTTCGCCGGCCGCCAGTTGGTCACGGAGCTCACCGGCTCCAAGGGCTTCGACTGGACGATCACCAATAAGAAGGATGCCGCGGCCGCCCTCAAGGCCGGCGACGTGTACGCCGTTCTCACCGTCCCGTCGAACTTCTCGTCCTCGATCCTGTCGCTCTCGGGCGACAACCCCCAGAAGGCGGACATCTCGATCCGCACCGATGACGCGCACAGCTACCTGACCGGGTCGGTCGCGCAGGTCGTCGGCCAGACGATGGCGGACACCTTCGGCAACGCCATCACGGCGCAGTACATCGGCGGCATCTACTCCTCGCTCGGCGAGCTCGGCACGTCGCTGGGCACCGCCGCGGACGGCGCGGCGCAGCTGTCGAGCGGCGCCTCGCAGTTGAGCTCGGGGCTTACGCAGTACACGGACGGCGTGCAGTCCCTCTCCAACGGGCTCTACCAGCTCAGCGACGGCGCGGCCGGCCTCACCGATCTCAGCACAGGCATCGGCACCTACACCGGCTCGGTCTCCCAGATCTCGGCGGGCCTCACGGCCCTGGCTCCGGCCATGTCGTCAGCGGACCCCGCCCTCACGGCGAAGTTCAACGCCCTCGTCGCCGGGCTCGCGAAGGCCGCCGGCCAGGGCGGCACGCTCGCCGACTCGACGTCCACGGCGATCTCGGGCGTGCAGGACGGCATCGCGCAGAGCGCCTACGGCTCCTACCAGCTGGCCCAGAACGGTCCGGCCCTGGTCGACGGCGCCAACGGCCTGGCCTCCGGCGCGACCAGCCTGTCCACGGGGCTCAAGTCGGGCGCCGACCAGATCCCCGCGACCAACGCGGATGCCGCGGCATCCTCTGCGGAGATCGCCGCCGACCCTGTGCAGCTCTCGGTCACGACCGACAACCCGGTCTCGAAGGTCGGCCAGGTCGTGGCGACGTTCTTCGTGCCGCTCGGCCTCTGGATCGGCGCGCTCGCGGTGTTCCTGGTGCTGCGGCCGATCACCCGCCGCGCCCTCACCTCGACGGCCCGCAACGGGCGGCTCGTGGCATCCGCCATCGCCCGCGCCAGCCTCGTGACCGGCGCCCAGGCGGTGCTGCTGACCGCCCTGCTGCACGGCGCGCTCGGCGTCAGCTGGAGCCTCCTGCCCGCGACCCTCGGCTTCTCGCTGCTGACGGCCCTCGCGTTCACGGCGTTCCACTACCTGCTCACGATCGGCCTCGGCCGCGCGGGCCTCGTGGTGTCGCTGTTCCTGCTCGCCGTGCAGGTGACGTCGACGGGCGGCATCTACCCGATCCAACTGCTCTCCACCCCGTTCCAGGTCGTGAGCCCGTTCCTGCCCCTGACCTACGCGGTCAGCGGGATGCAGGGCATCCTGTCGGGCGGAGACCCGGGGTCGGTGATCGTCTCGGCGCTCATCCTGCTCGCCTTCGGGGCCGGCAGCATCGTGATCTCGCTGTTCGCCATCCGGCGGACGCGGCGGGCCGGTGCGCTGGGGCTGGTGCCGCGCACGGCCTGATCGACGGCTAGTCGCGCAGGGCGCGCACCACACGGTCCCACCAGTCCGCTGACGCCGCCCGCTTCTCGTCCGAGAGGCGGGCGGCGTTCTCGCGTATCTCCTGGCGCCGCGCCCAGACCCGGGATGCCACGGCCCCGCCCCGCCCCGCGACCAGCTCCTCGACCGGCAGCACGCCGTCCTGGCCGAAGTTGCCGAGGGCGCCGCGCAGTTTGACGCCCGTGTAGTCGTCCACCGGAATACCGATCGCCGGCACGCCCGCCGGCACCGCGAAGACGACGGGGTGGTAGCGGCTGCTGACGACGAGAGCCGCTCCCCGCGCGAGGCGGGCCGCCTCCTCCGACGTGGTCGGGGTGATCACCGAGGCGGGGGAGCGCATGGCGCCGATGACGCGGTCGTGCATCACCGAGTCGCCGCGGGACTCGCCAGGGACCAGCGAGCCGAAGTGGGCGAGGAACCGGACGGGGAGCCCGAGCCCGTCAAGCAGGGACGCGATCTCGCGCACGACGGCGTCGCGATCGGCAGCGCCCACGTGGCTGGCGAGGCTGACAAGGCAGTAGTCGCCGACGACCGGCCGCTCGTCCACGAGGTAGCTGGCGTCGTCGATGGTCAGCTCGGCGGTCGCGGAGATGCCGAGCCGGTCGACGAGGGCGCGCGAGCTGGGCTCGCGCAGCCCGACGAGCCGCGCGGAATCGAGGAGCCGCGCGACGAGCGCCGCGTCAGCGTCGATGAGCTCCGGGCCGATCGTCTGGCCCGTGATCACGAGGGGAGTGCCGACGGCCGTGGCGATCGCGCCCAGTGTCGCCCGCTCGTAGATGTGCTGGGGCCACAGGGAGGTCATGTTGCCTCCGCCCGCGATGACGACTCCGTCTGCCTCGCGGACGGCGTCGATCACGGCGGCGGCGCGGGAGTCTGGGGCGGGGCCGAGGGCGGCGCGCATCCGGGCCCCGTTCTCGACCCGGTCTGCCCCGAAGCCGATCGGATCGAGGGCTCGGACGCCGTACCGCTCCGCGCTCTCGGCGGGGTGGGAGGAGAGCCCGACGATGTCGGCGGCCCCGCGCGCTCGGAGGGCGTTGACAAGGGCGCCGAACATGGCCTCGTCGCCGATGTGGACCATGTCGTCCACGACCCCGATGTCGCCGATGGCAATGATGCGCACGTGCCCCCCTTTTACATCGTCATGGCCTGTTCACGCTAGCCGATGACCGTGTTCGCAACATCCGCTTATAGTCGGTAGAGGTGCCAGCACCCGGCCCAGAAGGCCGAGTCGGCCGGAAGGGTCAACGTGGGTATCCTCACCTCCTTGGATGCAGTCCAGCAGGCAGATCGCCTGGTCGACTCGATGCGCCTGGCAGACGACCTCGCGTTCGAGGCGAGCCGTGACAGCGGTGTGCGCACCATCCGCGTACTCACGACAGCCCTGGCCAGTGACGACCAGGTCGTCGCCATCGCGGCCACCCACGCGCTCGCCGGGATCGTCGACGCCCAGGCGGACGTGGCCGTCTCCCAGCTGCTCTCCAGCGATCGCGGATTCCTCCGCGAGCACGCGGCGTGGGCGCTCGGCTCCAGGCTTCCCCGGTTCGACGCGGTCGGCCGGCTCATCGGCCTGGTCGCCGAGGGCGGTTTCGCCGGGATGGTCGCGCAGCGCACTCTCGAGCAGTGGTCCGTCTCCGCGCCCGAGCACATCGCGGTGGGCCTCGAAGGAGCGCTCCTCGGCATCGCCGAGCCGCCCGCCCGGTACCGCGTGGTGGAGACCCTCGGGCTCGTCCGCGCGCAGCTGAGCCTCGCCCCCCTGCTGCGGATCGCCTCGGACCCGGCCGAGGACCACACGGTGCGCGTGGCCGCGGTCTCCGCGCTCGGGCAGCGCGCCGGAATCGAGTCGGTGGCGGTGGCACTGCGCGAGCTCGCCTCCGGTGATGACTTCCTCTCCGACGTGGCACGGCTCTCGCTCATCGACCTGACGATCAGGGACGCCGAGCCGCAGCCCGGCGGCGGGCTCACGGTGGCCCAGCTCTTCCTCCACGCCGACATCGACGCGGATCTCACCCACGTGGGCAGCGGGGACAACGGCGGCATCGCCACCCTCCTGGTCCGCCTGGGCGACGCCCTCATCGCCGACGACAACCGGGTCGACAGGGTCATCACGATGTCGCGCGGCTCGGCGGCGGGAGCGATCGAGAGCGTGAGCGAGCTCGGTGCGACCACGGTCGGCCACGTCTTCGGGCGGGTGCCGCCGCTGAGCCCTCCGGTGCAGTCCGCGAACGCGTGGCCGCTGCGGGTCGCGGTGCGCCGGGGCATCCGCCGCATGCTGCGCGCCGCCGGCGGGGTCGACGTCCTGCACCTGCGCATGGCCGACGTCGGCAGCCTCGCCGCCGCCGACGTGGCCCGCGAGCTCGACATCCCGGTGGTGTTCACCGTCGCTCCCGACCCGCACGCGGTCATCGACTCCCTCGACAAGTCGGGCCAGCTCACCCGCTGGAACTTCGGCGACGTCGACGAGCGCGAGCACTTCTGGTTCCGAGCGCGGCTCGTGCAGCAGCTCGCCGGCAACGCCGACCACACGGTGCTCTTCCCCCGCCCCGACCTCGAGCGCGACATGCGCCGGCTCGTGGGCATCGACATCACCGCGCATCCCGAGCGGCACTCGATCGTGCCCGAGGGCATCGACCTGGGGGTCATCGACCGCGCCGTCGCCGAGGCGGAGGCGCGCGCCGCCGGGCTGCCCGCCACTCCCGCGATCGGGCGCCTCGAGTCCCTGCTGCGCTCCATGCCCGCCCGCCGCCGCGGGCTTCCGCTGCTCGTCAGCGTCGGCCGCTTCCACCGCGTGAAGGGCATGGCGTCCGTCGTCGACGCCTGGGCCCGCGGTCCTCTCGCCGACCGCGCGAACCTCCTGCTCATCGGCGGCGACCTCGACAGCCCCTCCGCCGACGAGGCGGAGCAGCTCGCGGCGATGGACGCCGTCGTCCCGCCCCGCCAGCGTGCGGCGCGCGGCCTGCTGCTCGCCGGCCACCAGCCGAACGACACGGCGGCGCGGTGGGTGGCCGCGGCGCGGTTCGGGATTCCCGGGCTCGCCGCCCCCGACGGCGTCTACGTGTGCGGCAGCTTGAAGGAGGAGTTCGGCATCGCGCTGCTCGAGGCCATGGCATCCGGCCTCTTCGTCGTGGCTCCGGACGGCGGCGGCCCCGCCACCTACGTCCGCCAGGGCGTGACCGGCCTGCTCGCCCCGACCTGGGACGTTGCCCTGCTGCGCGCGGCGATGACGGATGCCCTCGCCCTCGCCGGCACGCACGACCCGCGTGACTCCCGGGCGACCGTGGAGGAGAGCTTCACGATCCAGGCCATGGCGCACTCGCTGAGCTCCGTGTACTCCGACGTGCGCGCGGCGCAGGTCGCACTGCGCGACTGGGTGGTCCCGACGCCGTGACGCTGCTGGTCATCTGCCCCGACTACGCCTCCCACCTGCTGCCGCTGCTCACCCTGGCGACGTCATGGCGCGACGCGGGGGAGCGGGTCGTCGTGGCGACCGGTCCCGCGACCGCCGCGATCGTCGAGCAGTTCGGGTTCGAGCGGGTCAACCTGCAGCTCGGCAAGGGCTCCAATCCCGGCGTCATCCGGGCCGAGGACCAGCCGAAGGGCGAGGACGACGCGCTCCGCGGCTTCTTCGACGCGACCCGCCGCGGCATGGTGCCGACCCTGGCGTACCAGGCCGAGGCGCGACTGAGCGACTTCATGTGGGAGCCCGTGCGCATCGGGCGGGAGGTTCGGGCTGTGGTGGAGTCCGTCGCCCCCGACTCGATCATCGTCGACCACCTCGCGTTCAGCGCCCGGCTCGCGCTGATGGCGTTCGGCATTGCCCACGCCGACGTCGTGGTCGGGCATCCCTCGGCCCTGCCCGTCGTGGGCGAGGTCTACGGCTACCCGCCCGAGTGGCCGGCCGCCTTCACCCCGTCGGCGGCGGAGCTCGCCGAGCTGCGCGACCTGTGCGTGCGCGTGAGCGAGCACTTCACCGCCGAGTGGAACGCCGCCCTCGCCGAGCTCGCCCCCGGGTCCGCGCGCTCGGCCAGCGCGTTCGAGGAGCACGGCGACGTGCTGCTCTACAACTACCCGGCCGAGCTCGCGACGCCGCGGGGCGGGGCCGTCTACCTCGGCTCCGCCGTGCGGGAGGAGGAGCCGGACGACGAGGTCGAGCGGTGGCTCGCCTCGAGCGCCGAGCCGTTCGTCTACCTGAGCTTCGGCAGCTTCCTCTCGGTGCGCTCCGACGTGCTCGCGCGCGTGTGCGCCGCCCTCGCCTCGCGCGGCCTGCGCGCCGCCGTCGCGCTGGGCTCCGCCGATCGCGCCGACCTCGGAGACCTGCCCTCGGGATGGCTCGTGCGCGAGTTCCTCCCGCAGGTGCGGCTGCTCGGCTCCGCGGCCGCCGCGGTCACCCACGGCGGCAACAACAGCGTCACGGAGGCGATGACCTTCGGGGTGCCGCTGCTCGTGCTGCCGTTCTCGACGGACCAGTTCGCCGGTGCCGCCGCCCTCGAGCGCGCGGGCTTCGGCATCGCGCTCGCTCCCAACGAGGCGACGGCCGACGAGCTCGCGACGGGAATCGACCGCGTGCTGGCCCTGCCCCGGGAGCAGCTCGAGGCGCTCTCGGCGGGCCTGCGTCAGCGCCCGGGAAGCGTGCGGGCGTTCGACGCGCTCAACTCGCGCATCGCCTCGGCATCTCCCGACGCCGCGCGGTAGCGCTCCATGAGCGCCGCGTTGGCGTCGTACTGCTCGCCCTCGCGGGGCTGCGCCACGTGGTGCAGCGCGAACACGAGCCCCGGCTCGCGTCGGGGCGGCTCACCCAGGATCGTCTCGTGGGCGAGGTACCACGCGGCATCCTCGAAGCCCCACCCGCGGAAGCGCTCGTCCTGCCCGCCGTGGCTCGCCCAGGTGCGCGGCGTCGTGACGTACACGCCCGAGCACGCCCCGCGCACCAGCTCGAACTCGCAGTCCTCCAGTCGCGCGCCCGCCGCGAACTGCGCGGTTCCGGATGCCCCGAGCCAGCGGTACTCGTCGTAGGGGAGGTGCACGCGGCCCGACACCGCGGCGCCCTCGATCGCGGCGAGCAGGGATTCGCGCTGCGGAAGCGTGTCCGCGTCGCCGATGACCACGACCTCGTCCGGGTCGTCGACCGACGCGACGCCGATATTGCGAGCCTGCGAGAGGTTGAAGATGTCGTCGACGCAATCCACCAGCCGGATGTCGGCGCCCGGGAGGTTCTCGCGGTACCACGCGGTCACGGCATCGAGGGCTGCCAGCCGGGAGGGCTGCGGGCGCCAGGGGATCACGACGACGGTCATCGGATCAGCTTAAGGCGGGTTGAGTAGCGCGCTCTGTCGCGCGTATCGAAACCGGGCGCTCGCGGAGATCACGCTAGCGCTCGCGACTTCGCATCCCCTATTGTGAGTGCTGCTCACCACGAGGCTGGCGCGTGGTCGGGTCTTGTATCCCGTCCGTGTGCTTCGACTGGAGCTTCATGCCTGCCTCCTCCCTCTCGTCTGTTCTGGCTCGCGTCGCTGTTGCGACTTCGCTCGTTCTGGTGGTGACGCTGATCCAGCGGGTGCAGTTCGTGGCGGCCGAGGAGGTTCAGCCCATTCCGGAAGACGCTCTTGTTCCCGCGGCCCCGGCGACGGCGCTCGAGCAGACGACGTTCCCCGTCGAGGGCGACTACTCGGAGCCCCTGGCGCACACGGAGAGCCTTATCGATCTCCTTCGCAACCCGGCGTCCACCCAGGTGCGGTCGACGGAAGAGGCGGATCTCGACCTGTCTGAGCTCGTGCTCACGGACGACCAGCTCGTGTCGCAGGACGAGTTCACGAACACGTACGAGGTTGACGGCCTCAAGGTAGCCGACATGTCGGCGGTGCCGATCAACACTCGCACCAATGGGCTCCTTTGGGCATCCTGTTCTTGCCGATATGGACCTCCGGACTCACCTTGTCTTGGGTTGCCGGCCACATGAGCCCGGGAGGTGTGGGTGTTGGAACCCACTAGAAATGTTCGCTGGCATTGAAGGGACTGGGTATGCGAAGGTCCGCAGCTAGAACGACGATAGGCGCTGGATTGGTCTTGGTTGGATTGCTTCTGCTGTCGGGGTGCGACCAGTTCCCGTCGGATGAAATGGCACTCCAAGTCAGGGGCGATTCGATGATCCTGGTGCTGTGCGAGCCTCTAGAGGGCAAGGAAGTCACGATGCAAGAGCGTCTCGATGGGGACTGGGCAACTTTCTATAAGTCGTTCGATGAGTTCTCTTTCAGTGTCGGTGACGAGATAGTGATTGGTGGGGACGAGGGCGACTCTCTGGATACAACTATCGATCGTCTTCCGAGCAGCAAGGAGGGCACGGACATCTCGATACTGCTGGGAGGAAGGGGCGCGGATCGACTGCAAGGAGCGTTCACTATTCCAGAAGGAGGAGTTCCCGCGGAAGGCTGGCTTCGTCCCGACGGTTCGCAGTCCGAGTCTCCGTGCGACTAGCAGGTGCTCAGGAGGCACTTGCTAGCGACTGAATTGTCTTAGTCACTATTCGCCAGTCCCATCTCGGTGAGACGATAAACAGCAGGCGAGGAGAGATGCTCTTTGATACTGACCAGCCCGGTCTTGGCACCAGCTTTTGGATAGGCCAGAGACACCCACCCCGGAATTGGCTGCTCAATGGTGGGCCGATCGCGCTGCGGACGGGGTCTTCCGGACGAACGACAAAGAGTTCGACGATGAAGTCTGGGATCGAGCGATGGAAGTCTCGACGATTGTCGACGAGTTCGCTAGTGACCCGCGGTCACTGGGTCGATTGATTGAGGTCCTCGCTGCGGTTGCTCCGACCAAGGAGAATCTCCCATTCATCGGCACGGTCCATCTTGAGAACGCATACATTTCCATTGGCGACGAGGCACTACAAATCCTGGAATCAACTCACCTGCCCAGAGAGAGCAAGATCGCTATCCTAAGCGGGTTTCAGAACCCTGGTTATCCTGGCCCGCAACGCTGACCTCGTACTATGCAGAGGCGTGATCACTGCCTATTGCAAGACAGGAGTGGGAACTGACTGCCCACCCCGGTGTTGGTGCGTGAAACAAGCGGCGAGATCACCGAGCCGCCTTGCCCTCAGATCAAGATCGCCATCCGCATCGGGTTTCAGAACCCTGGTCATTCTGACCCGTAGAGAGGACCTTGTACTTTGCAGAGCGGTGTTGTGGTGTTCGGTGGCCTAGTAACGCTGGGTGGTGTCGTGATCGTATTGCTTCGCGGGAATCTGGGGCGATTCGCGCACGGATACTGGTCCGCCGTCGGCTCTAAGCGAGCGGCGAAGAGTGAGAGGTATTGGGTTGAGTATTCGCTTGCGACGGGAGTCATCGTCACGGTCGTAGGAGCGGTGGTCGCTCTAGTTGGCTTGTTCGGTAGTTCGGCCTAGGAGTGGTTCCTGAAGAATCGCACTCAGGAACTCTGGGCCGGGGTGTCTTTGCCGTTGGTCGTAGCTGGGGAATTCTTCGTGTTAGTCGGCGATGAATTCCAGGGATTGGTTCCCAAAGTCTTTGAGTCACACTCGATAAAGATGCAACTTGACGACCATCAAGCTGGTGCCCTTGCAATCTGGGCTGGAAACACGGTGGGGTTCTGGACTGGAGATGGGAAGCAGACTTTTAACCTCGAGACGGGGCACCAGGACGGCGACTTGCCCTACTGCATGTTCAACATTCAATGCAACCCGAATGGACGAGAGGACGGACCGTGACTAGTCGAAAGCCAACATCCTTGAGAATGTCCACGGTAGTACTAGTTTTCTCAGCGATGCTCGCGCTGGCCGGATGCGCATCTGAAGAGTCCATCGAAGGCTCTCTGAAACAAGCTCTGGAAAGTGATGTGGCTGAAGGAAGCTCGCTCATAGACTTTGACGCTCTTGTCGGCGGTGCTTGGACCGAGCTTGTGCTTGTTTGTGACAGCGCGTCGCCAGCCGATGTCAATCACGCGCTCGGTTTCGCTTGGGCCTCGGGTGATCAGCCGTTGCATTCGATGATGCTCTTCGCAGACGGCTCGAAGATGATCGCAACCTTCGACAGTGGCGATACGGCCCTCTCAAGGCAGCCTTGGATATACCCGTGCACCCCACTCAGCATTCAGACTGGGCCTCGTCAGGAGCCGGTCACTCTAGAACGGTCTTCGAGTGAGGTCCGGTTCACGTTCGACGATTCAACCTTCGGTTTCCCGCTGTGGTACATCGACGAGGGTGACTTCGACAGCTTGAGCGGCTGACGGAAGTGTTCGCGGCAGCACGATCTTGAGTTCTCCCGTGCGACAATCCGAACTGGGGTCATCTTGGACTGGCTACGGCCGGTAGGTGGCACCGCTGTTGAAGCTTCTGCCTGGACATCCTTTCAGTCGGTGCCGGGTACGCCCCGGGCTCAAGGCAGGTTGCTCTGCGAGTTTTTCCTACACATTCTGAGTAAGGGCGTGCATGTTTCCTCTCCATTCACCGTTGCTAGCCCTTGGTCTGATTCTGCTCGTGCTCGCCGTGATTCAAACGCTCACGAGGCGCGCATGGATTGTTCGCGCGAGACAGATAGTCGATCAACTGGGATGGCGCTGGTTCGTTGAACGCGGGCCGTCCTGGTGGGGGACGATCACAGTGATGATCCTCGTGCTCTTCTACGCGGGCGCTGCAGCGTGCCTAACTGTGGGGCTTCTGTGGGGCTTGTGAGCCGAAGTGCGGGAAGAATGAGGGTTCTATGTTGCGTGGACGCAACGGGGAAGACTACCGGTGCACGGGGCGCATCGAGGTGTAGCGAATGAGAGCCTTCTCGGCGGACGCTCGCGGCCGTGAGGTTTCGATACGGCCCTAGAGGGCCTACTCAACCCACGGCCCTAGGGGGCCTACTCAACCCGCGACGGAACTACGCGGCCTTCGAGCCCAGGCGCTCCGCGAGCGATCCGCCCTCGCGGGCCGCGGTGACCTCGCGCTCGACGTCCACGTCGACCGAGTCGGGGCCGGTACGGCGCACGAGGAGGGTCTCCTCGATCTCGTGCCACAGTTCTTCGTGTTCGGCGATGGTAGTCGGCGCCGCGACCCGGCGACCCGCAGCCTGAGTCGGGTTGAACGCGGTAGCGACGTGGTGGGCGATCGTGTCGGCGACGGTGGAGACGAAGACCGAGTCTTCGGCGGTGGCGCGGCCGAGAGTGATGCGGAAGCTGCCGCCGGGGCCGAACATCTCGAAGAGGCGCTCGCGCATCAGGTCGAAGACGATCTGCTGCTCCGCTTCGCTGCTGGTGGTGTGGCGCTCCGACATAGTCCCCAGTGTGGAGGACGCCTCAGGAGCGGCGCCGACAACACGCCGGAACTACAGCCAGTCGCGCTTCTTGAAGACGACGTACAGCACGACGGCGGAGGCCGCCATGAGGCCCAGCGCGAAGGGGTAGCCCAACGGCCACTCCAGCTCGGGCATGAACCTGAAGTTCATGCCGTAGATGGCAGCGATGAGTGTCGGGGCGAACAGGATCGCAGCCCATCCCGAGATCTTCTTCACCTGGTCGCCCTGGGCGATGCTGGCCCGGGAGAGGGCGCGCATCTCCTCGTTCTGGTTCTGCGTGACCAGCGTCGACTGCACGGTGAGCGCGTTCTGCAGCAGAGCCCGGAACGAGTCGGCCCGCGACACCGCGCTGAGGCTGTGGTCGAGCACGTCGTGCAGGTTGCGCCGCAGCTCGAGGTTGACGTCCTTCTTCTCATAGCCGTCTTCGAGGAGCTGCAGGATGTCGGCGAGCGGGTGTGTCGCGCGCTGGAACGCCATCACCTCGCTGGCCAGCTTGTAGATGCGCTTCGACACCTCGGGGTCGCCCTCGAAGAGCTGCCCCTCGATCTCGTCGATGTCGTTCTCGAGGCCGGCGATCACGGGCTGGAACTCGTCGACCACCTCGTCGAACACGGCGTACAGCACGGCGTGGGGGCCGAGGGCCAGTAGCTCGGGGGTCTTCTCGAGGCGCTTGCGCACGCGGCCGAGGTCGGGAGACTCGGCGTGCCGGATGCTGATCGCGAAGTTCGGCCCGATGAAGAGGTGCACCTCGCCGAACTCCACCTCCTCCGGCGCGTCCAGGTAGCGGGCCGAGCGCAGGACGATGAACAGCACGTCGCCGTAGTGCTCGATCTTGGGGCGCTGGTGGCCGGTCAGGGCGTCCTCGATGGCGAGGGGGTGGAGGCTGAACTCCTGCGCGACCGTGCGCAGCTCCTCCTCCGTCGGGCGGTACATGCCGATCCACGCGAAGCCTCCGTGGTCGCGCAGCTGCTCGAAGGTCTGGTCGAGGGTCACCGGCTCGGTCGAGCGCACGCCCGCGCGGTAGATCGCATTGTCAACGATGGGCATTGCGACAGGCTAGTCGCTATACGGCGGTACTTTGGCGGCGCGAGCGCCCGATGGCCACGTGCGTGCGGCCGAAGGCCACGGTCTCCGAGAGCATCGCGATCCGCTCGGCCTCGCGGCCCGCGCCGCGCGTGGCCACCTCGGCGATCAGCGAGCCGTTCCAGCCGCGCTGGCCGAGGTACTGCAGCACCTCCGCGACGGGCTGCGTGCCGAGGCCGGGCACGAGGTGCTCATCGGTGTGGCCGGCGCCGGTGGAGTCGCACAGGTGCACGTGGCGCAGCCGCCCGCCTGCCGCCATGGCGAGCTCGAGGCTGTCGCGGCCCGCGAGGGCGGCGTGCGAGAAGTCGAGAGTGATCGCGCGGGCGCCCGAGGCGATCGGGTCCCAGCCGGGGGAGAAGGCGCCGACGCTCAGCGGGCCGAGCGAGATCGGGAACATGTTCTCGACAGCGACCTCCACCCGGTAGTCGCCCGACACCTCGTCCACGTGCTCCATGAACCTGCGCGCGTAGCGCGGCTGCCAGCGGTACGGGGGATGCACGACCACCGTGGTCGCGCCGAGCTCGATCGCCAGCTCGGCCGAGCGCTCGAGCTTGAGCGCGGGGTCCGTTCCCCACACGAACTGCGTGAAGGGGAGAACCGGCGCGTGCACCGAGAGCACGGGCAGCTCGTAGCGGCGGGAGAGGGCCTCGAGCTCCGTGACGCTGCGGGTGGCCGGATCCTCGGTGATCATCACCTCGACGCCGTCGAAGCCCGCCTGTGCCGCGAGCCGGAACGCGTGCTCGAGAGACAGCGGGTAGACGCAGGAGGTGCTCATCCCTATCTGGATCATCAGTGCCATCGTGGGGGCCGCGGTTGTACGTCGCGGGTGCACCGGGTGAACGAGCCGTGAAGATCGCGCTGGTAACGTGGAAACGCAATGGCCTCTCCGACGCACGCGGAATACGACTTCGTCGTCGTCTCCAACCGCCTGCCCGTCGACCGGGTAGTCGCCGCGGACGGCACCTCCAGCTGGACCCGCTCGCCGGGCGGCCTCGTCACCGCGCTCGAGCCGGTGATGCGCTCCGCGGACGGGGCCTGGGTCGGGTGGGCCGGGCAGGCCGACCTCGAGATCGAGCCCTTCGAGAATGAGGGCGTGCACATCATCCCGGTGCCGCTCAGCGAGTACGACATCGCCAACTTCTACGAGGGCTTCAGCAACGACACTCTCTGGCCGCTGTACCACGACGTGATCGCGAGCCCCGGCTACCACCGCGAATGGTGGGAGAACTACGTCCTGGTGAACCAGCGGTTCGCGGATGCCACGGCCGCCGTCTCCGCACAGGGCGCCGTCGTCTGGGTGCAGGACTACCAGCTGCAGCTCGTCCCCCGGATGCTGCGCGAAGCACGGCCCGACCTGACCATCGGGTTCTTCAACCACATCCCGTTCCCGCCCTACGGCATCTACTCCCAGCTGCCGTGGCGCACGCAGATCATCGACGGGCTGCTCGGCGCTGACGTGATCGGCTTCCAGCGGGTCGCCGACGCGAGCAACTTCTCCCGTGCGGTGCGCCGGCTCACCAACTACGCGACGAAGAACCCCGCGATCGAGGTGGCCGTCCAGGGCCAGCCGACGCGCCGGGTCATCGCCAGGCCGTTCCCGATCTCGATCGACTCCGCGAGCTTCGAGGAGCTGGCGCGGGAGCCGCGCATCCAGGAGCGCGCGCGGGAGATCCGCGAGGGGCTCGGCAACCCGAAGACGATCATGCTCGGCGTCGACCGGCTCGACTACACGAAGGGCATCGGCCACCGGCTGAAGGCGTTCGGGGAGCTGCTCGCGGAGGGGCGGCTGAGCGTCGAGGACGTCACCCTCGTGCAGGTCGCGAACCCGAGCCGCGAGCGCGTGGCCGCCTACATGCAGCTGCGCGACGAGATCGAGCTCACGGTGGGCCGCATCAACGGCGACTTCGGCACGATGAGCCACCAGGCGGTGAGCTACCACCACCACGGGTATCCGCGCGACGAGATGGTCGCCCTCTACCTCGCGGCGGACGTGCTCCTCGTCACCGCCCTGCGCGACGGCATGAACCTGGTCGCGAAGGAGTACGTCGCGAGCCGTTTCGACGACGACGGCGTGCTGGTGCTGAGCGAGTTCACGGGCGCGTCCGACGAGCTCAAACGTGCACTTCTCATTAACCCGCACGACATCGACGGCATGAAGGATGCGATAGTGCAGGCGATCGAGATGCCGGCCAAGGAGCGGACCGCCCGGATGCGCACCATGCGCCGGCGGGTCCTGGAGAACGACGTGCAGCGCTGGTCGAGCAACTTCCTGCAGACGCTCGAGCAGGCGCGCAAGGGCCGGTACGACCGCATCGCCCCCATGGAGCTGCCCGACGAGCTCGAGTGGACAGTCGACCGCCGGTGGTCCAACTGACATGGTCGACGTCGACACCGCCCCACCCTGGTCCAAGCTTCCCGAACCGCTGATCGGCGCCCTGCGCGAGCTCGCACGCGCGAAGCGCCTGCTCATCGCGCTCGACTTCGACGGCACGCTGGCGCCCGAGGTCGACGACCCGGAGATGGCGCGAGCACTGCCCGAGTCGCGTGCCGCCGTGCTCAGACTGCTCGGGATGCCCAACACCCGCGTCGCGCTGGTCTCGGGCCGCGCGCTGCGCAGCCTGGAGGCCGTCGCCGACCTTCCCGACACCGCCCTGCTCGTGGGCTCGCACGGGATCGAGATCCGCCTCGACAACCCGGAGGACAGCGTCTCGCTCGACACCGCGGAGTTGAAGCAGGTCGACATGCTCAACACAGTCCTCGGCGAGGTCGCGGACGCGGTCGACCAGGTCTGGCTGGAGCCGAAGCCGGCCGGCTTCGCCCTGCACACCCGCCTCGCGACGGAGTTCAACAGCCGCATCGCTCACCTCGTGGCGCGCAGCGAGGCCTCGGCGGAGGTGTCGGGCCTGACGATCCGCGAGGGCAAGAACGTGCTGGAGTTCTCGGTGCGCTCGACGACCAAGGGCGAGGCGGTCGAGCACCTGCGCCGCTACACCCAGGCCGACGCCGTCTTCTACGCCGGCGACGACGTCACGGACGAGGACGCCTTCGCCGCCCTCACCGCCGACGACTTCGGACTCAAGAGCGGCGAGGGGCCCACTCTCGCGAACTTCCGCGTGCCCGGCCCCACCCAGGTCGCGCGCGTGATCGCCCTCCTCGCCGACCTCCGCGAAGGGGACGTGCACGAGCAGTAGGCCGAGCCGCTCGCCGCTCGCCGCTCGCCCCTCGCCGCGAGCCCCTCGCCCCTCGCCGCGAGCCCCTCGCCGCGAGCCCCTCGCCCCTCGCCGAGCGAGCTTGCGTCCTCGCGCTCCGCTTCCGCCCCGCCTCGCCGCACCCCGATTGCCGTTGCGGAGGACGGCGCGCCGTCTCCCGCGCGCCGAGCCGGACGTTTTCGGCGCGCCGTCCTCCGGAACGCCTGGGTGGGCGGCGCGCCGTCCTCCGGAACGCCCGGGCGGGCGGCGCGCCGTCCTCCGGAACGCCCGGGCGGGCGGCGCGCCGTCCTCCGGAACGCCTGGGCGGGCTGCGCGGAGATGGCGGGCCGAACGGGGACCGGGCGCCGGGAAGCTCGGCGGCGCGAGGGCCTGCCCAGGCGCACCGCGGCACGGGGCATCCGGCCGCAGGTTCTACACTCGTAACATGCCGGAAATGCCTGATCTGAAGCCGCGCTCGCGCACGGTCACCGATGGAATCGAAGCCACTACGTCGCGCGGGATGCTCCGCGCCGTCGGCATGGGCGACGCGGACTGGGACAAGCCCCAGATCGGCATTGCGAGCTCGTGGAACGAGATCACCCCGTGCAACTTGAGCCTCGACCGTCTCGCGCAGGCGGCGAAGGAGGGCGTGCACGGCGGCGGCGGATATCCGCTGCAGTTCGGCACCGTCTCCGTCTCCGACGGCATCAGCATGGGCCACGAGGGCATGCACTTCTCGCTGGTCAGCCGTGAGGTCATCGCCGACTCCGTCGAGGTCGTCATGCAGGCCGAGCGCCTCGACGGCTCCGTGCTCCTCGCGGGCTGCGACAAGTCGATCCCCGGCATGCTCATGGCCGCGGCCCGCCTCGACCTCGCGAGCGTCTTCCTCTACGCCGGCTCCATCGCCCCCGGCTGGGTGAAGCTCAGTGACGGCACCGAGAAGGACATCACCATCATCGACTCCTTCGAGGCGGTCGGCGCGGTCAAGGCCGGCAAGATGACCCTCGAGGACGCCAAGCGCATCGAGTGCGCGTTCGCCCCCGGCGAGGGTGCCTGCGGCGGCATGTACACCGCCAACACCATGGCGTCCGTCGCCGAGGCGCTCGGAATGAGCCTGCCCGGCTCCGCGAGCCCCGCCGCCGCGGACCGCCGCCGCGACTACTACGCCCACCGCTCCGGCGAGGCCGTCGTCGAGATGCTCCGCCTCGGGCTCACGGCACGCGACATCCTCACCAAGAAGGCGTTCGAGAACGCGATCGCCGTCGGCATGGCGCTCGGCGGCTCCACGAACATCGTGCTCCACCTCCTCGCCATCGCGCACGAGGCGGAGGTCGAGCTCACCCTCGACGACTTCAACCGCATCGGCGACACGATTCCGCACATCGGCGACCTCAAGCCGTTCGGCAAGTACGTCATGAACGACGTCGACCGCCACGGCGGCATCCCCGTGCTCATGAAGGCGCTGCTCGACGCGGGCCTCCTGCACGGCGACGTGATGACCGTCACCGGCAAGACCATGGCCGAGAACCTCGCCGAGCTGAACCCCGACCCGCTCGACGGCGAGGTGCTCCGCACGCTGGAGAACCCCATCCATGCGACCGGCGGCCTGACCATCCTCAAGGGCTCGATGGCCCCCGAGGGCGCTGTCGTGAAGTCCGCCGGGTTCGACGCCAACGTCTTCGAGGGCCCGGCCAGGGTCTTCGAGCGCGAGCGGGCAGCGCTCGACGCGCTGACCGAGGGCACCATCGAGGCCGGCAGCGTCGTCGTCATCCGCTACGAAGGCCCGAAGGGCGGCCCCGGGATGCGCGAGATGCTCGCGATCACGGCCGCCATCAAGGGCGCTGGCCTCGGAAAAGATGTACTACTCTTGACGGACGGCAGGTTCTCAGGCGGCACAACCGGACTGTGCATCGGCCATATAGCTCCCGAAGCAGTGGACGCAGGTCCTATTGCCTTCGTGCGCGATGGTGATCTAATATGGGTCGATATCGCAGCTCGCTCGCTCGACCTACTTGTCGAGCCGGCTGAGCTCGAAGCTCGCCGAAACGGCTGGGCTCCCCTTCCTCCGCGCTACACCCGTGGCGTCCTCGCGAAGTACTCGAAGCTGGTTCATTCGGCTGCTGTCGGCGCGGTCACGGGCTAACAACCAAAGGATTCACTATGTCCACGGATACCACTCCGCGGCCGAAGAGCTCCGCCCCCGAGGTGCTGACGGGATCGGGCGCGATTCTGCGCTCCCTCGAGCACCTCGGCATCACGGACGTCTTCGGCCTCCCCGGTGGCGCCATCATGCCGTTCTACGACGAGCTCATGGCCTCCACCGCCATCCGCCACATCCTCGTGCGCCACGAGCAGGGCGCCGGCCACGCCGCCGAGGGGTACGCCTCCTCGACCGGCAAGATCGGCGTCGCCATCGCGACGAGCGGCCCCGGCGCGACCAACCTCGTGACCGCTATCGCTGACGCCTACATGGACTCGGTGCCGCTGCTCGCGATCACCGGCCAGGTGTTCTCCACCTCGATGGGCACCGACGCGTTCCAGGAGATCGACATCGTCGGCATCACCATGCCGATCACGAAGCACTCCTTCCTCGTGACGAAGCCGGAGGACGTGCCCGCCGCGCTCGCCGCCGCCTACCAGATCGCGACGACCGGCCGCCCCGGCCCGGTGCTCGTCGACATCACGAAGGACGCCCAGCAGAACTCGGCCCCGTTCATCTGGCCGCCGAAGGTCGACCTCCCCGGCTACCGCCCGGTGATCAAGGCCCACGGCAAGCAGGTTGTCGCCGCCGCGCAGCTCCTGGTCGAGGCCGAGCGCCCCGTGTTCTACGTGGGCGGCGGCGTCATCCGTGCCGGTGCCTCGGACGAGCTACTCGAGCTCGCCGAGCGCGTCGGCGCCCCCATCGTCACCACGCTCATGGCCCGTGGCGCGTTCCCCGACTCCAACAAGCTCCACCTCGGGATGCCCGGAATGCACGGCGCCGTCCCCGCAGTGCTCGCGCTGCAGGAGTCGGACCTCATCATCTCGCTGGGCGCCCGCTTCGACGACCGCGTGACCGGCAAGCCGAGCGAGTTCGCCCCGCTGGCCAAGATCGTGCACGTCGACATCGACCCGGCCGAGATCGGCAAGATCCGCGCCGCCGATGTGCCCATCGTGGGAGATGCGAAGGACGTGATCGTCGACCTCAGCGCGGCGTTCGCCGATGCATCCAAGGCCCACAAGCCTGATTACTCGGCCTGGTGGACCCGACTGGACACGCTCAAGTCGCAGTACCCGCTGGGCTACACGATGCCCGACGACGGGCTGCTCTCGCCGCAGCAGATCATCCAGCGCATCGGCGAGCTCACGGGGCCGGAGGCGGTCTACGCCGCGGGCGTCGGGCAGCACCAGATGTGGGCGGCGCAGTTCATCAAGTACGAGCGCCCCAACTCGTGGCTCAACTCTGGCGGCGCCGGCACCATGGGCTACGGGGTTCCCGCGGCCATGGGCGCGAAGGTCGCCAACCCCGACCGCGTGGTGTGGGCGATCGACGGCGACGGCTGCTTCCAGATGACCAACCAGGAGCTCGCGACCTGCACGATCAACAACATCCCGATCAAGGTCGCGATCATCAACAACTCCTCCCTGGGCATGGTGCGCCAGTGGCAGACGCTGTTCTACGACGGGCGCCACTCGTTCACCGACCTCAACACCGGCCACGGCACGGCCATGGTCCCGGACTTCGTGAAGCTCGCTGAGGCCTACGGCTGCCTCGGCATCCGCGTGACGAAGCCCGAGGAGGTGGATGCCGCGATCAAGCTCGCCCTCGAGACCAACGACCGGCCCGTGGTGATCGACTTCATCGTCTCGCGCGACGCGATGGTGTGGCCGATGGTGCCGCAGGGCGTCGGCAACTCGCAGGTGCAGTACGCGCGCGACCACGCGCCCGAGTGGGAAGAGGAGTAGATCATGAGCCACGTACTGTCCCTCCTCGTCGAGGACAAGCCCGGACTCCTGACCCGCGTCGCCGGACTCTTCGCGCGCCGCGGATTCAACATCGAGAGCCTCGCCGTCGGTGCCAGTGAGATCGAGGGCCTCAGCCGCATCACCGTCGTGGTCGACGTGGAGGAGCTCCCGCTCGAGCAGGTGACCAAGCAGCTCAACAAGCTGATCAACGTCATCAAGATCGTGGAGCTCGACCCCGCGACCTCCGTCGCCCGCGAGCACATGCTCATCAAGGTGCGGGTCGACAATGCGACGCGGTCGCAGGTGCTCGAGGCGGTCACCCTCTTCAGGGCGAGGGTCGTGGATGTCGCGACCGACGCCCTCGTGATCGAGATCACGGGCGACTCGAGCAAGATCGAGGCGTTCCTGCGCATCCTCGAGCCCTACGGCATCAAGGAGATCGCGCAGAGCGGCCTCCTCGCGATCGGCCGCGGCGGCAAGAGCATCACCGAGCGAGTTTTCAAGAACTGACCAGCTGGTTGAGTAGCGCGCCAGCGCGTATCGAAACCCAAATAACAAGGAGAAACACCATGACCGATGTCTTTCACGATGAAGACGCCGACCTCTCGATCATCCAGGGCAAGAAGGTCGCCGTCATCGGCTACGGCTCGCAGGGCCACGCCCACGCGCTGAACCTGCGCGACTCCGGCGTCGAGGTGAAGATCGGCCTCAAGCCCGACTCGAAGAGCGTGCAGAAGGCGACCGAGGCCGGCTTCGAGGTGCTCAGCGCCGCCGAGGCCGCCAAGTGGGGCGATGTCGTCGTCATCCTCGCGCCCGACCAGCACCAGCGCGGACTGTTCGCCGCCGACATCAAGGACAACCTGGAGCCCGGCAACGCGATCCTGTTCGGCCACGGCTTCAACATCCGCTTCGGCTACATCCAGGCGCCCGAGGGCGTCGACGTCATCATGGTCGCGCCGAAGGGCCCCGGCCACACCGTGCGCCGCGAGTACGAGGCCGGCCGCGGCGTCCCCGTGATCGCCGCCGTCGAGCAGGACGCGTCCGGTTCGGCGTGGGACCTCACCTGGAGCTACGCGAAGGCGATCGGCGGCCTGCGCGCCGGCGGCATCAAGACCACCTTCACCGAGGAGACCGAGACCGACCTGTTCGGCGAGCAGGCCGTGCTCTGCGGCGGCACCTCGCAGCTGGTCATGTACGGCTTCGAGACGCTCATCGAGGCCGGCTACCAGCCCGAGATCGCCTACTTCGAGGTGCTGCACGAGCTCAAGCTCATCGTCGACCTCATGTGGGAGGGCGGCATCGCCAAGCAGCGCTGGTCGGTCTCCGACACCGCTGAGTACGGCGACTATGTCTCCGGCCCGCGCGTCATCGACCCGTCGGTCAAGGAGAACATGAAGGCCGTCCTCGCGGACATCCAGTCCGGCGCGTTCGCCGAGCGCTTCATCGCGGACCAGGACGCGGGCGCCCCCGAGTTCCTCGCCCTCCGCGAGAAGGGTGCCGCGCACCCGATCGAGGCCACCGGCAAGAAGCTGCGCTCGCTCTTCGCGTGGAAGCAGCAGGACGCCGACTACGTCGACGGCTCCGCGGCTCGCTAGCGCTCTCGGCACCGCGGCTCACGAGAGTCTCACGAACGGCCCCGGTCCTCGGACCGGGGCCGTTTTGTGTCCCGGCGGCGTCCCGCGTCCCGGCGGCGTCCCGCGTTCACGCCCATGCGGAGGTTTCGGCACGATGCGGCCCCGACGGCACGCGCATGGTGTCGAAAGGTCCGCATGGGCTCGGGATGCCGCGGCGGGGGCGGCGGGCGCCCCCGGGACGCCGCGCCTCAGGCCGCAGCGGCGAGCCGGGCCGTGAGCACCGGGCGGGTGAGGCGGAGGGCTGCCCAGACCAGTCCGATGCCCGCGACGATGCTGAGGGTGATCGTCAGCAGCGAGAGTGGGGCGACGACCAGCGAGTACCCGGCGAGGGGCAGCACCACGAGCGCGGCGATGGCGGCGGAGCCCACCGCCACCACGATCAGCGGCCACAGGACGGCGCGCTCGCGTGCGGCATCCATCACCCGTCTGGGCATGCCGAGGTAGCCGAGGTTGACGTAGAGGCTGCCGCGGTCGAAGACGTCCGCGGCCTGGTTGACGCCGGCCG
Source organism: Rhodoglobus sp. GW821-FHT12B09 (assembly GCF_058809925.1). Taxonomy (NCBI): domain Bacteria; kingdom Bacillati; phylum Actinomycetota; class Actinomycetes; order Micrococcales; family Microbacteriaceae; genus Rhodoglobus; species Rhodoglobus sp. GW821-FHT12B09. Next base: position 294,740 of record NZ_JBXATB010000004.1, read on the forward strand.
AGCACGCGACCATGAGGAACGAGATGACCAGGGTGATCGTCAGCCCGGTGCCGATGTCGGAGATGAGCGCGCGGTCGGACGCGGTCGAGCCCTCGCTGCCGGAGACGGCGCCGAGCACCGCCACCCCGGTGCCCGCGAAGACCGCCATGAAGCTCGTCATCGACACCCCCGAGACCTGTCGCCACGCGGCCTGCGGCGACTCCAGCACCGTGCGCGCGGCGAGCAGGTGAGCAGCCGTGCGGGCGCGCCGCACCTGCCGGCGGGCCATGAGCCGCAGCACGAACGGGCCGACCAGGTTGAGCACGGCGAGGGTGCCGCCGAAGAGGCAGCCCAGCACGATCGCGATCACCGTGATGCCCACGTTGACCTGCACGATGTTGGTGAGCGCGAGCGCCAGCGCGATGACGGCGGCACCGATGGCCACGCGCACCCAGCGCAGCCGGGGCGCATTCTGCCGCGTGCGCACCCCGAGGGGCGAGATCACGACCTGCCGCAGTCCGATGAGGGCGCTGACCGCGGCCACCACGGCGACGCCCGCGACGGCCGCCGCGATCGCCCACGGCGCGAGAATCAGGGCCGGGATGCCGAGCGCCTCCGCCCGGAACGGAATCAGTGCGACCGCCGGGACCAGGGCGAAGTACCCGGCCACGCCGACGACGGCGCCGGCCAAAGCCAGGGCCGTGGACTCCAGCACGGTCAGCCGGGCGACCGCCGCGGGGGTGGCGCCGAGGAGGCGGAGGGTGGAGAGCCGGTCGTCGCGGCGCCGGGCCGAGAGGCGGGCCGCCGAGCCGCCGAGCGTGAGCAGCGGCACGACAAGGAGGGCCAGCGCTACCGCGGAGAGCAACTGGTACACACCGGCAGTCTCGTCGTGCCACGACCAGAACGCCTGGGCGCCGCCGGCCACGACGAGCAGCAGCGCGGTCACGACCGCGAAGGCGACTATCGGCAGGACGACGGCGGCGCGGCTGCCGGTGCCGGCCCGGGCGAGCAGCCACGCGACGCGCAGCGTCATGAGCGGGCCTCCGTGTAGGTGATGCCCGGGTGCTCCGGGATGCTGCGGGTCTGCTGCACGATGCGCCCGTCGCGCATGCGCAGCAGTCGGGAGCAGCGGGCGGCGACGGTCTCGTCGTGGGTCACCAGCACCAGCGAGCGGCCCTGGCCGGTGGTCGCGCCGAGCAGGGCCGTCATCACCTCGTCGGAGGTGTGCGAGTCGAGCGCGCCCGTCGGTTCGTCGGCGAAGACGACCTCGGCGTCCGCGACCTGAGCGCGGGCGATGGCCACGCGCTGCGCCTGGCCTCCCGAGAGCTGGCCGATGCGGCGGTCCTCGAGCCCCTCGAGCCCGAGCGCGGCGAGCTTGTGGCGTGCCCGCTGCTCGCTCTGCGGGCGGCTGACCCCGTCGATCATGAGGGCGAGCGCCACATTCTCGAGCGCGGTCAGCTCCGGGATGAGCAGCCCCTGCTGGAACACGAACCCGAAGCTCTCCCGCCTCAGCTGCGAGCGGCGGGCCTCGTTCATCTGGTCGACGCGCTGCCACGCTCCGTGGTCGTTCCACGCGACCTCGCCCGTGTCAGGGGTGAGGATCCCGGCGAGCAGGTGCAGCAGGGTGGTCTTGCCCGAGCCCGAGGGGCCCATGAGGGCGAGCGACTCCCCGGCCTCGATCTCCAGGCTCACCCCGTCGAGGGCGACGGTCGAGCCGTAGGACTTACGGATGTCGCGTGCGCTGAGAATTGACGATGCCATACCGTCCATCCTCACGAGCAGCACCTGCCGCCACATCGGGCAGGCGGAGGACTCGGCGTCATCCGCTGGGCTGACGCGCCCGGCGGGTTGAGTAGGCGCTCCAGCGCCGTATCGAAACCCGGTGGGTTGAGTAGGCGCTCCAGCGCCGTATCGAAACCCGGTGGGTTGAGTAGGCGCTCCAGCGCCGTATCGAAACCACTCAGTCGAACAACCGGTTTCGATACGCGCGCCAGAGCGCACTACTCAACCCACGGGTTTCGATACGCGCGCCAGAGCGCGCTACTCAACCCACGGGTTTCGATACGCGCGCCAGAGCGCGCTACTCAACCCGCCTAGGCTCAGACGCATGACCCAGCGCTCAGTCCTCGTCACCGGTGCGTCCACCGGTATCGGCCGTGCCACCGCGGAACTCCTGCACGAGCGCGGCTTCCGCGTCTTCGCGGGGGTGCGCAAGCAGGAGGATGCCGAGAGCCTCCGGGCAGCGGGCATCCTGCCGCTCATTCTGGACGTCACCGACGAGAAGCACATCGCCGCGGCCGCCCGCGCGATCGCCGACGACGGCGGCGGACTGTACGGGCTCGTCAACAACGCCGGCATCGCCTCGGCGGCGCCGCTCGAGTTCGTGCCCGTCGACGATCTGAGGCACCAGCTGGAGGTCAACGTGGTCGGGCAGGTCGCGGTGACGCAGGCCGTGCTGCCGCTGCTGCGCGCGGCGAAGGGCCGCATCGTGAACATCACGTCGATCGGCGGGCTCATCGCCGGGCAGATGCTCGGGCCGTACAACGCCTCCAAGTTCGCGCTCGAGGCCGTCACCCACGTGCTGCGCCAGGAGCTCGCGCCCTGGGGCATCGAGGTGGTAGCGATCGAGCCGGGCGTGATCGCGACGCCGATCTGGAGCACCTCCGCCGCGTCGGCGGACAGGATGCTCGCCCCCAGGCTCGCGGAGGTCACCGCCCTCTACGGCGCCCAGATCGAGGCCGCCCAGAAGATGGCCGCGAACGGGACCAAGCACGGGATTCCGCCGCTCGAGGTCGCGAAAGCCGTCGAGAAGGCACTGACCGCGAGACGGCCGAAGACCCGCTACCCGGTCGGCACGGACGCGAAGATCGGCGCGGCCCTGCTCGCGCGGCTGCCCGACCGCACGCGCGACCGGCTGCTCGGCGGGCGGCGCCAGAAGCGCGCCGAAGAGTAGGCGCGCCAATCTGAGGGCGTTTCGGCAACGAACAACCTCCATGAGAAATCGCCGTATCGTCGCAGTGCTGCGACTCGTCGCGGGTGTCGCCCTCCTCGCGACCATCACCATCCAGGTCACCGACCGCGTGGTGAACAACGCCTTCGACCCGTGGGAGTACTTCAGCTACTTCACCATCGAGTCGAGCCTGATCAACATCGCGGTCTTCTTCGTGGGCGGGGTCATGGCGCTGCGTCTCGCTACCGACACCCGGTTCTTCACGACGGTGCGCATGGCCACTCTCACCTACGCGGTCGTGACGGCCGGCGTGTACAACCTGCTGCTGCGCAACGTGCCCTACGCGGGCGACTACGTCGGCCTTCAGTGGCCTAACGAGATCATCCACGTCTGGGTCCCGCTGTTCATCCTGCTCGACTGGCTGTTCTCGCCGGGCCGCCCGGCGCTGCCCTGGTCGTCGCTGCGGCTGGTGGTCGTGTTCCCGGTGGCGTGGCTGCTGTACACGCTCATGCGCGGCGCGGCGAGCGGCGGGCGGATCTACCCGTACCCCTTCCTCGACCCCGCGACCGCCGGGTGGGGGAGCGTGGTCGGCTACATCGTCGGCCTCACGGCGTTCCTGCTCGCGATCGGCGCCCTGGCCGTGGCCTACGGGCGCACGCGTGGCAGAATGCTGTCGAGACGGGGCATTAGCGCCACGTAGCGGGAGGACCAGTGGCAGCGCACCGGGTGGCCGTGCTCGTGCTGGAAGGCGCGAAACCGCTGGACGTCGGCATCCCGGCGCAGGTCTTCACCCATCGGCCGAGCATGCCGTACGAGGTGCGAGTCTGCGGCGCGGCCGCCGGGCTGGTGCGCGGCGGCGACGGCCTCGCGTACAGCGTTGCCGAGGGTCTTGAGGCGCTCGAGTGGGCCCAGACGGTGTTCGTCCCCGGCTACCGGGAGCCCGCGCGCGAAGACCCGCCGGTCGAGGTGGTGGATGCCCTGCGCGCCGCCCACGCCCGCGGCACCCGTCTCGCCGCCATCTCCACAGGCGCCTTCGCGCTCGCCGCCACCGGGCTCCTCGACGGCAAGCGCGCCACCACGCACTGGCACTACACGCACATCCTGCAGGCGAAGCACCCGCGCATCAGGGTCGACGAGAACGTGCTGTTCGTCGACGAGGGCGACGTGCTCACGTCCGCCGGCGCCGCGTCCGGCGTCGACCTGTGCCTGCACCTCGTCCGTCGCGACCACGGGGTCGGGCTGTCTAACCAGGTCGCGCGGCGGCTCGTCGCGGCGCCGTACCGCAGCGGCGGGCAGGCCCAGTTCGTGCCGCGGTCGGTGCCGGAGCCCCTGGGCGACTTCTTCGCCGCGACCCGGCACTGGGCGCTCGAGAGGCTCGACGGCCCGCTCACCGTCGCCGACCTCGCGGACAACGCCCGCGTCTCCACCCGCACGTTCTCGCGCCGCTTCGTGGAGGACACGGGCTACACGCCGATGCAGTGGATCCTCCGCGCGCGCATCGACCTCGCTCGCGAGCTGCTCGAGCGCACCGACCTGGGAGTGGAGCAGATCGCCGACCGGGTGGGGCTCGGCACGGGCGCGAACCTCCGGATGCACTTCCAGCGCGTGCTCGGAACGTCGCCGAGCGAGTATCGGCACACCTTCGCCCAAGATGGCTAGAAACTTGCGATAGCTGTCTTTACGGCCACTCCCGCCGTGAGCCGGGACGAGCGACCGTAGAGGCATGACAAACATTGCTATCAACGGGTTCGGCCGCATCGGCCGCAACGTCCTCCGCGCCCTCCTCGAGCGCGACTCCGAGCTCGAGGTCGTCGCGATCAACGACCTGACCGCTCCCGAGACCCTCGCGCACCTGCTGCGGTACGACAGCTCCCTCGGCCGCTTCCCCGGCACGGTGGAGGTCGAGGGCGATGCCCTGGTGGTCGACGGCCGCCGCATCCGGGTGCTCGCCGTGCGCGAGCCCGCCAACCTCCCGTGGGCCCAGCTCGGGGTCGAGCTCGTGGTCGAGTCGACGGGTCGCTTCACCGACGCCGCCGCGGCGCGGGCCCACCTCGAGGCCGGCGCGAAGCGGGTGCTCATCAGCGCTCCCGCGACCGGGGCCGACGTCACCATCGCCTACGGCGTGAACACCCGGGCCTACGACCCTGCCCTCCACACCATCGTGTCGAACGCGTCGTGCACCACCAACGCGCTCGCGCCCCTCGCGGCCGTGCTCGACGACCTGGCCGGAATCGAGCACGGGTTCATGACGACGGTCCACGCCTACACGCAGGAGCAGAACCTGCAGGACGGCCCGCACCGCGACCTCCGCCGCGCCCGTGCCGCCGGCGTCAACATCGTGCCGACCACGACCGGTGCGGCCAAGGCCATCGGCCTCGTGCTGCCGCAGCTGGAGGGCAAGCTCTCCGGCGACTCGATCCGCGTTCCGGTGCCGGTCGGCTCGATCGTCGAGCTCAACACGGTGGTGTCGCGGGATGTCACGCGCGAGCAGGTCCTCGAGGCGTACCGTGCGGCAGCCGCGGGCGGGCTGAAGGGCATCCTCGAGTACACGGAGGAGCCGATCGTCTCGAGCGACATCACGGGCCGCCCGGCCTCCGCGATCTTCGACGCGAGCCTCACCCGCGTGGACGGCCGTCACATCAAGGTCGTCGCCTGGTACGACAACGAGTGGGGCTTCTCGAACCGCGTCGTCGACAGCCTGACGCTGCTCGCCGGTTGAGCTCGGGTTTTCGATACGGCCGCGGGTTGAGTAGCGCGCTCTGGCGCGCGTATCGAAACCGGGTTGCTCGACCGTGAGGTTTCGATACGGCCGCGGGTTGAGTAGCGCGCTCTGGCGCGCGTATCGAAACCGGGTTGTTCGACCGTGAGGTTTCGATACGGCCGCGGGCGGCCTACTCAACCCGCTGAGAGCGGATCGATCGCGAACGTGAACTCCTGGCCCTCGCGGAACGGCTCCACAAGCTCGAAGTTCTCGAACGAGGCACCGCCCGGGATCGGGGAGGTACTCGCCCAGTAGGCCCAGCGCGCGTTCACGAGCACCTCCAGCTCGTCGGTCGGCTCGTCAGCGCGCCACGACTGGCGGGCGCGGAGGCCCTCGTACTTCCAGTGGGGGTGAGTGTCGTCCGCGTAGACCGCTGCCGAGTGGTCGAGCTCGTCGGGCGTTGCCGAGACGGTGGCCGAGCCATCCGGACCCCGCCTGAAGTCGGCGAGCGGGAAGCGCGCGTGCTCCGTGAAGTCGGTGCGCTCGAAGCCGGGCCACAGTTCCGCGGGGCTCACGGTGCGGTCGGCGAGCTCGAGGGTGCGCAGGCGGGCGTAGTTGCCCATGGTCGCCGTCACGACGCAGTAGGCGAGCGGCACGGATGCCCCGTTCCGCCACGTCGCGATGGCGACCTCGTGCGGGCGATCCGCGCGGAACGACAGCCGGACCGCGACATCCGCGCCATTGTCGAACGGCTCGATGAGGACGAACACCCGCAGCCGGTCTACGCCGTTCACGGTCTCGACGACACCGCGCGCCGGCCGCAGCGGATCGCGCGGCGTGAGGTCGCTGCGGTCGTCGGCGCTCCAGAACCGCTTGCCGCGCACCCGGTCGAGCGAGCTCGGCTCGAGCTCCGAGAGAGCGCGGTCGGTGTGGCCCTCGGGGATCGGCTCGATCGCGATGAAGTTCACGAGCCGGTCGAGCGGGTGGTCGAGGTAGGGCGTGAAGATCCGCAGCAGTCCGCGCGGTCCGAGCAGGGGGTGCAGCCCCACCTGCAGGCCGCCGGGATGCCCCCACCGCGGCTCTCCCGGCACATCGCCGGTCGGCCGGATCCACCCGCCGTCGTCTCTTGCTCGCGTCATCTCGGGCACGAAGTCCATGTCGTCGGCCATGCGGAGTCCTCTCGTCGCTGAGGTTGAAATCGATTTCACCCTACCCGCCGGGTCGGGGAGCGCGCCAGCGCGATTCGACACCGGATGCCCATGCGGAGGTTCTGACACCATGCGGAGCCCTCGGAGACCGCATGGTGTCAAAACCTCCGCATGGGCGAGGCCGGGGTTTCGATACGGCCGCGGGCGGCCTACTCAACCGGCGGAGGGGAGCTCCAGCGCCGTCACCCCGCGCAGGTCGATGCGCAGCCGCCCCTCGGCCCGCACGAAGGTCATGAGCACGTCGTCGCACACGTGGCACCGCACGCACCAGCCCGGGGCCGCGTCGTAGACCATCGCCGTCGCGAGCACCGAGACGTCGCCGCACGAGGCGCAGCGCGCCGTCGCCGTGGTCATGTCCTCCCGGAACAGCTCGAGCAGCGGGCCCGCCAGTACGTTGCCGTCGAGGTGCTCGGTCATCACACGCCTCCGAATCGCTCGGTCTTGATCCGGGATGCGTCGTGCCCGAGGTCCACCAGCCACGACGCGACGGCCTCGACGAAGCCGGTCGGCCCGCACACGAACACCGCCGCGCCCACGGGCAGCACCGCCGCCTCGAGCCGCTCCTTCGTGAGGCGGCCGATCGTGGCATCCGGCGGCCCCGACCGGGTGTACGCGTAGGTGACGTTGTCGAGGGACTCCAGCTCCGCGGCGAAGAACCTGTCCTCCGGCGTGCGCACCGAGTAGAGCAGCTGCATGGGGGCCGTCGATCCGGATGCCGCGTGCGCCCTGATCATCGCGACGAGAGGAACCACGCCCGACCCGCCGGCGATGAGCTGCACCGGCTCGGTCTGGTCCTCCTTCCAGACGAACCACCCTCCGAGCGGACCGCGCAGCTCGAGCATGTCGCCCGGGCGCAGGTCGTCCACGAGGTAGGGGGAGACCTCGCCGTCGGGCAGCTTGTCGACGGCGAGCTGGAGCCGCGGCGACGGGCCCGAGGACGCGAGCGAGTAGGACCGCGACGCCTGGTAGCCGTCGGGCGCGGTGAGGCGCACGTCCACGTGCTGGCCGGCGAGGTTGCCCGCCCACTCGGGAACGTCGATCCAGATGCTGCGGCCGCTCGGGGTCTCAGCGTTCGTCGAGGCGACGGTGCCCACGGTCCAGGTTCCGGGTCGAGGGGCGGCTACCAATAGCGCTGCTCTTGCCAGGGGTCGCCGTAGATGTGGTAGCCGTTCTGCTCCCAGAACCCCGGGTCGTCGTCCTTCATCATCGTGAGGCCGCGGATCCACTTCGCGCTCTTCCAGAAGTAGAGGTGGGGCACGAGCAGCCGGGCGGGGCCGCCGTGCTCGGGGTCGAGCGGCTCGCCCTCGAAGGTGTGCGCGATCCAGGCCTTGCCGTCGCGGAGGTCCTCGTAGGGGGCGTTCGTCGTGTAGCCGCCGTACGAGTGCTCCATGACGTAGTCGTACTCGGTCTCGACGTCCGCGAACAGGGTGTCGAGCGAGACGCCCCGCCACGTCGTGCCGAGCTTCGACCAGCGCGTGACGCAGTGGATGTCGGTGTGGATGTCCTCGCTCGGCAGCGCCATGAGCTGCTCCCAGTTCCACCGGTGCACAGTGCCGGTCTCCGTGGTGATGGTGAACTCCCACGTGTCGGTGTCGACGTTGGGAGTGGGGCCGGCGGAGAGGACCGGGAAGTCCTCGGTGAGGTACTGGCCGGGCGGGAGCGCCGGGTTGCTGTCCCTGCCGCGACCCGAGAAACCGCGCGTGAAGATGCTCATGCTTCAGGGTAGCCAGCGCCGGGGCATCCTGCTAGGCGCGTAGGCTCGAAGAATGACACTGTCGCTCGGGCTTCCCGCGGTTCGCCGCGACCCCCGCGCCATGCCGTCGACTTCCGGCCGGCCGGACGTGGACGGCCTCATCGACAGCCACGGCCGCACCGCGCACGACCTGCGGGTGTCCGTCACGGAGAAGTGCTCGCTGCGGTGCACGTACTGCATGCCCGAGGCGGGGCTGCCGAGCATCCCGCGCAACGACCTGCTCATGCCGGCGGAGATCGCCCGTCTCGTCGGGATCGGGGTGCGCGACCTCGGGATCACCGACGTGCGGTTCACGGGCGGCGAGCCGCTCATGCGGGCAGACCTCGAGGAGATCATCGGGCTCTCCGCCGCTGTGGCGGGCGGCGCGTCCGTCTCCATGACGACCAACGGCATCGGCCTCGACAAGCGCATCGACGCGCTGGTGGCTGCCGGGCTCACGCGCCTCAACATCTCCCTCGACACCGTCGACCGCGACCACTTCGCGCGGCTCACTCGCCGCGACCGGCTGCCGTCGGTGTTCGCGGGCATCGAGGCCGCGAGGCGGGCCGGGATCACCCCGCTCAAGATCAACGCCGTGCTCATGCGCGACACCCTGGCCGGGGCGGGCGACCTGCTCGAGTGGTCGCTCGCGCACGGCGCCCGACTGCGGTTCATCGAGCAGATGCCGCTCGACGCCGACGAGCAGTGGGCGCGCGACAACATGGTCGACGCGGCCGAGCTGCTCGACGTGCTCACCACCCGCTTCACCCTCGAGAGCCCCCACCGCGAAGACCCGTCGGCGCCCGCGGAGGAGTGGCTGGTCGACGGCGGACCCGCTACCGTCGGCATCATCGCGTCCGTCACCCGCAGCTTCTGCGAGGCGTGCGACCGCACCCGCGTGACGGCCGAGGGCACCGTGCGCTCGTGCCTGTTCGGCGACGACGAGACCGACCTGCGCGGCCTGCTGCGCGGGGGAGCGGACGACGCCACCATCGCGGACTGGTGGCGCGCGGCGATGTGGGGCAAGCAGAAGGGCCACGGCATGGACCTGGCGGGGTTCCAGCGCCCGCTGCGCAGCATGGGGGCGATCGGTGGCTGAGGTCGTGGTGCGCTACTTCGCCGCGGCAGCGGAGGCGGCCGGTGTGCGCGAGGAGTCCCTGCCCCACGCCGGGACTGTCGGTGCCCTGCGGGTGCTGCTGGTCGAGCGGTACGGCGACACCATGGCCAGAGTGCTGGCATCCGGATCGTTCCTCGTCGACGGAGTCGTCAGCCGCGACGACTCGCGGACCCTCGGTGCGACTGTCGACGTGCTGCCGCCGTTCGCGGGCGGATAGCTACAGCCCGACCCACTCCGCGACGCCCTCGGAGAGGTGCTGCCGCTTCCAGATCGGCACGGTGAGCTTGATCAGGTCCACAAGCCTGGCGCACGCCGTGAAGGCCTCGGCCCGGTGCGGAGCGGCGACGGATGCCACCAGCGCGATGTCCCCGACGGTGAGCTCGCCCGTGCGGTGGGCGGCGGCGACACGCAGTCCGGACTCCGCCGCCACGATCTGGCAGCACTCCTCCAGGAACCGCTGCGCCTCCGGGTGGGCCTCGTAGTCGAGGCCGGACACGGCGCGCCCGTCGTCGTTGTTGCGGATGACCCCGCTGAACGTCACGACCGCTCCGTTGGCGGAATCCTGCACGAATTCCTCGATCGGGGTGACGTCGAGGGGCTCGTCGGTGACGAGTGCGTAGACGTCCATGGTCATAGCCTGCCACTTTAGGGTGGAATGCTGGGAATGTGACCCCACGGCATACCCTCCTCGCACTCCTCGTCGTCGTCATCTGGGGCCTCAACTTCCTGGCCATCGACTTCGGCCTCGACGGCGTACCGCCCCTCGTGTTCCTCGCGCTGCGGTTCATCCTCGTCGCCATCCCGGCGATCTTCTTCCTCAAGCCGCCCACCATCGGCTGGAAGAACGTCCTCCTCATCGGCACGTTCCTGAGCCTCGGCCAGTTCTCGCTGCTCTACCTCGCGCTCGCGCTCGGTATGCCGCCCGGCCTGGCGTCCCTGCTGCTGCAGACCCAGGTGGTGCTCTCGGTGATCGTCTCCGCGATCGTCCTGCGCGAGCGCCCCAGCCGCAAGCAGCTCATCGGCATCATCGTCGGGATGCTCGGACTCGCGATCGTCGTCGTCGGCCACAGCTACGCGGCCCCGTGGCTCCCCGTCGTCATCCTGCTCCTCGCCGCCCTCTCGTGGGCGATCGGGAACGTGCTCTCGCGGCGCGCGAAGGCGGCCTCGGGGCTCTCGCTCGTCGTCTGGTCGGGACTCGTCGTCCCCATCCCGTCTCTCGTGCTCGCGATGATCGTCGACAGCCCGGCAGTCGTCCTCGACTCGATCACGCACCTCTCACTCGTCGCGATCCTCTCGACGCTGTACACGGCCATGTTCGCGTCCCTCGTCGGCTACGGCATCTGGAACACGCTGCTCGCGAAGTACCCGACCAGCGCGGTCGTTCCGTTCACGCTGCTCGTGCCCGTGGTGGGGATCATCGCCGCGTGGATCGCGGTGAACGAGCAGCCGACGGCCACCGAGGTTGTCGGTGGGGCGATCATGCTGGCGGGGCTGGCGGTTGCGGTGATCGTGTGGCGGAAGCGGCCGGCGGGTTGAGTAAGGCGCTCTGGCGCCTGTATCGAAACCGGGTGTGCGGGTGCATGGTTTCGATACGGCCGCGGGCGGCCTACTCAACCCGCCGGGTTTCGATACGGCCGCGGGCGGCCTACTCAACCCGCCGGGTTTCGATACGGCCGCCAGAGCGCCTTACTCAACCCGCCGGGGGCTAGTGGTCCGTTACTCCCGCGACCTGCGCCACCAGGTGCTCCAGCAGGTCGTTCAGCACGGCCAGGCCGTCCTTCACCCCGCCGGTCGAGCCGGGGAGGTTGACGATCACGGTGCCTCCCGCCGTGCCGGCGAGGCCCCGGCTGAGGGCGGCCTTCGGGGTGTGGGGGAGTCCGCGGGCGCGGATGGCCTCGGCGACCCCGGGCAGCTCGCGATCGAGGATCGCGCGCGTGGCCTCGGGCGTGGCATCCGTGGGGCTCATGCCTGTTCCGCCCGTCGTGATGATGACGGCCGGCGCCTGCGCTACAGCCTTCTGCAGCGTCGCGGCGATGTGGGCGTCCGGCACCACCCAGATGTCGGACTCGTAGCCGCGGCTCTGCAGCCAGTCCAGGATGTGCGGGCCCGTCGTGTCCGCGCGGTGCCCGGCCGCCGCGGCCGTCGAAGCCACGATCACGAGGGCCGTCAGAGGCCGCACCTCCGGCCGGGTCTTGCCGCCGGTCTTCTCGACCAGGCGGATGCCGCCCAGCACGGAGTGCGGGTCGACGGCCTTCGTCATGTCGTGCAGGGTGAGGCCCGCGATCGCGACGGCCGTGAGCGCCTCCATCTCCACGCCCGTCTTGCCGGTCGTCTTGGCCGTCGCGGTGATCGTGATCGTGCCGTCGCCGAACTCGAAGTCGACCGTGACCGAGCTGAGCGAGAGCTGGTGCGCGAGGGGGATGAGCTCGCTCGTGCGCTTCGCCCCCGCGATGCCCGCGAGCCGCGCCGTGGCGAGCACGTCGGCCTTGGGCATCCCGTCCGCTCTGACCAGGCCGATGACCTCGGGCGTGGAGGTGAACGTGCCGGTTGCCGTCGCCGAGCGCCTCGTCACCGCCTTGTCGCCGACGTCGACCATGCGCGCACGGCCGTCCGCGTCGAGGTGGGTCAGTGCCGATTTCGACAGGTCGCTCATAGGTGCAACACTTCCACGTTGTCGCCCGCCGCGAGAGCGGTGACGCCCTCCGGCACGATGACGAGCAGATCGGATGCCGCGAGCCCCGCGACGAGGTGCGAGCTCGGTCCTGCCACCAGAGCCGCCTCGCCCGCGCCCACGGCGCGCCCGCGCAGGAACTGCCGCTTGCCGGGCGGCGAGGAGAGCGCGGCGACGAGGGTACGGGTCTCACGCCGCGCGGGGGGCAGCCCGGCCGCGTGCCGCAGCAGCGGCGCGAGGAACACCTCGAACGAGAGCTGCGTGCTCACCGGGTTGCCCGGGAAGCACAGCACGGGCACCCCCTCGAACACCGCGGTGGCCTGGGGTCCGCCGGGCTGCATGGCGACAGTCCCCACCCGTGCACCCAGCGGCTCGAGGGTCTCGCGCACCACCTCGTAGTCGCCCATGGAGATGCCGCCGGACGTGATGATCAGGTCGGCGGCGGCCGCGGCATCCCGCAGCGCCTGCAGCATCGCGCCGTTGTCGTCGCCGACGTGCACGCGGCTTGCGACGACGGCGCCCGCGGACCGGACTGCGGCCGCCAGCGCCGTGCCGTTCGAGTCGAAGACCTGGCCGAGGACGGGGGTGGCGCCGGGCGCGATGAGCTCGCTGCCGGTGGTGATGATCGCGATGCGGATCTGAGCGCGCACCTCGACCCTGGTGAGTCCCGCGGCCGCGAGGACCGCAAGGTGCCGGGACGCGAGCCTGAGCCCGGCGGGCAGCAGCTCGTCGCCCTGGCGCACGTCGCTGCCGCGATCGCGCACGTACTCGCCCGGCCTGCGCACGCGCTCGATGGTGACGAGGCCGCCGTCGACCACCGTGTCCTCGACGGGGACCACGGCGTTGGCGCCCTCCGGCACGACGGCGCCGGTCATGATGCGGACCGCGGTGCCGGGCTCGAGCGCGGGCGGATCGCTCGGGCGGGCGGAGACCTCGCCCGCGATCGGGAGGGCTCCGGGGAGGTCGGCGGCGCGCACGGCGAAGCCGTCCATCTGCGAGTTGCGGAACAGCGGCAGGTCGACCGGGGAGAGCACGGCCTCCGCGGTCACGCGCCCCAGCGCGTCGTCGAGGGCGACCGTCTCGCGGCCGGCCGGCCCGACCAGGCTCGCGACGTGCGCCGCGTGCTCGTCCACCGACACCATCAGTACCTCGCCATCTCGGGGTCGCGGTCGCGCGCCCAGGCGTCGATGCCGCCCTCGAGGTGGGTCGCGTCGAACCCGTGGGCGAGCAGGATGTCGCGTGCCTGCGCCGAGCGCATGCCGTGGTGGCAGTACGCGACGATGGGGGCGGCGGGGTCGAGCTCGCCGAGCCGCGACTCCAACTCGCCGAGCGGGATGAGGACCGACCCCGGCAGCGCGACCAGCTCGTGCTCCCAGGGCTCGCGCACGTCGAGCAGTACGCCGGTCGGCTCGCTCGTGCCCTTCACGCCGCAGAACAGCTCGTAGTCGATGAGCTCCGTGATCGGCTCGGCCGTCGGATCCTTCTCGTAGGAGATCGTGCGGAAGTCGCCCGTGAGGCCGTCGAACACCGTCACCCGGCCGACCAGCGGCTCGCCCATCCCGGTGAGGAGCTTGAGCGCCTCGGTTGCCATGAGGGAGCCGATCACGCCGACCGTCGTCGGGAGCACGCCCCCGGCCTCGCACGACAGCACCGACCCGGGCGGAGGCGGAGTCGGGAACAGGTCGCGGTAGGTCGTGCCCCACGAGACGCCCACCTGCCCGCCGAACTGCGACACCGCGCCCCAGACCAGCGGGATGCCCGTGAGCACGGCCGCGTCATTGGCGAGGTAGCGCGTGGGGAAGTTGTCGCTGCCGTCGAGCACCAGGTCGTAGTCCGCGAAGAGCTCGAGCGCGTTCTCCGATGTCAGCCGTTCCTGGGTCGCCACGACGGTCGCGAGCGGGTCGATCTGGGCCGCGCTCGACGCGGCCGAGCGCACCTTCGGCTCGCCTACGTCCGCCACTCCGTGGATGTGCTGGCGGTGCAGGTTGCTGAGCTCCACACGGTCGTCGTCGACGATGCCGACCGTGCCGACACCCGCCGCAACCAGGGCCGGGATGACCGAGCTGCCGAGCCCGCCGGCGCCGATCACGAGCACCCGGGCGTTCGCCAGCCGCGCCTGCGCGGCGTCGCCCCAGCCCGGCAGGGCGATCTGGCGCGAGTAGCGGGCGGTCACGTACTGATTCTGTCCTACAGGCGGGTTGAGCGGGCCGGGTTGCGGCCCCGCACCGCGTCCGCGGCATCCCGACCTGAACGCTGTTGCAACCGCGGGTGCGGCTAAGATTAAGGTAATACGACGCGGATGCGGGGGATAATGACTGATTTCACGGTGAAAGAGGCAGCGGCCCTGCTCGGGGTCAGCGACGACACCGTGCGCCGCTGGGCGGAGGGCGGCCGCCTCACGCTGACGACCGGCGCGAACGGCCGCTCCCACGTGGAGGGCGCCGAGCTCGCCGCACTCGCGCAGGAGCTGGCGGCGGAGCACGAGTTGGCGGCGGCGTTCCCCACGTCGCGGGCGTCGGCGCGCAACCGCATCACCGGCATCGTGACGAAGGTCACGAAAGACCGGGTGATGGCGCAGGTCGAGCTGCAGGCGGGCCCGTTCCGGATCGTCTCGCTCATGAGCACGGAAGCCGCGGACGAACTCGGCCTCGAACCCGGAACTCTCGCGGTCGCGAGCGTGAAAGCAACCAACGTCGTCGTGGAGCTGCCGTGAAACCCCTCATCGCCCTCGTCGCGGTGGCCGCGCTCGCCGGGTGTTCGGCGCCCGTACCCACCCCCACGGAGACCGCCGCCGCAGACACCCTGAGCGGCATGGTCACCGTGTTCGCCGCGGCATCCCTCACCGACTCGTTCCAGGCGATCGCCGACGCCTTCGCCGAGGAGCACCCGGAGGTGACCGTCACCTTCAACTTCGGAGGCAGCTCGGGCCTCGCCACGCAGATCGTCGAGGCGGCGCCCGCCGATGTGTTCGCCGCCGCGAGCCCGGCCACCATGAAGACGGTGACGGATGCCGCACTCACCGACGGCGACCCGGCCGACTTCGCCACCAACGTGCTGGAGATCGCCGTCGCCAAGGGCAACCCCGGCGGGATCACCGGGCTCGAGGACTTCGCCAACGCCGACAAGACGATCGCCCTGTGCGCCATCGAGGTCCCCTGCGGTGCGGCGGCCGCGAAGCTGTTCGACGCCGCGGGCATCGTGCCGTCCGTCGACACCTACGAGCAGGACGTCAAGGCCGTGCTCACCAAGGTGGAGCTGGGCGAGGTCGACGCGGGTGTCGTGTACGTGACCGATGTGCTCGACGCGGGTGGCGCGATCGAGGGCATCAAGGTCGACTCCGCGCCGGTGGCGTACCCGATCGCGACGCTCTCCGCGTCGACGAACAAGGAGGCGGCGCACGCGTTCGTGGACTTCGTGCTGTCCGCCCGGGGCCAGAGCATCCTCAAGGCTGCAGGGTTTGGCGCGCCGTAAGTCGTCGCTGCCGCCCGCGCTGTGGGTGCCGGCGGGGCTCGCCCTCGGGATGCTCCTGCTGCCGCTCGTGGCGCTCATCGTCCGCGCGCCGTGGGCGGCGCTTCCCGCTTTGCTCGCGGAGCCGACGGTCGTGCAGGCCCTCGCCCTCTCGCTCGGGACGGCGGCGGTCGCCACCGTCGTGTGCCTCGTGCTGGGCATCCCGCTCGCTCTTGTGCTGGCCCGCTCGGCGCAGTGGGCCGCGGTCCCTCGGCGCCTGCTGCGCGCCCTCGTCACGGTGCCGCTCGTGCTGCCGCCCGTCGTGGGCGGGGTCGCGCTGCTGCTCCTCCTCGGGCGGCGGGGGCTGATCGGCCAGTGGCTGCCGTTCACGATCCCGTTCACGCCGGCCGCCGTGGTGATCGCCCAGGTGTTCGTGTCGATGCCGTTCCTCGTGATCGCTGTGGAGGGGGCGCTGCGCGCGTCGGACCGCCGCTTCGAGGTCGCCGCCGCCACGCTCGGCGCGTCGCGGCTCACGGTGCTCCGACGCATCACGCTGCCGCTCGTCGCCCCCGGCATCGCCTCGGGAGCGCTGCTGTGCTTCACCCGCTCGCTCGGCGAGTTCGGCGCGACGATCACCTTCGCGGGCAGCTTCCCGGGGACCACCCAGACCCTGCCGATCTCGACCTACCTCCTGCTGCAGACCGACCCGAACGCGGCGATCGCACTCTCGCTCGTGCTCATGGTCGTCTCCGTCGTGGTGCTGCTCTCGCTGCGCGACCGCTGGGTCCCGGGGGTGCTCGCGTGAGCCTCGTCGCGGCGATCACGGTCCCCGGCCGCGTCCAGCTCGAGCTCTCGGTGGCGCCCGGCCGCACCCTCGCACTGCTCGGCCCGAACGGAGCGGGCAAGTCGAGCACCCTCCAGGCGCTCGCGGGGCTCGTCGACTACGAGGGCGCGGTCCGCGTCGGCGACCGGAGCCTCGACGGTGTCGAGCCCGAGCACCGCCGCATCGGCTACGTCTTCCAGGAGTACCTGCTGTTCCCGCACCTGACGGTGCTCGAGAACGTCGCGTTCGGCGCTCGGGCGCAGGGCCGCGGGCGGGTCGCCTCCAGAGCAACGGCGGGCGAGTGGATGCAGCGGCTCGGCATCGCGGACCTCGCCGCCCGCCGCCCCCCGCAGCTCTCCGGCGGCCAGGCGCAGCGGGTCGCCCTGGCTCGGGCTCTCGCCTCGGACCCGGAGCTCCTCCTCCTCGACGAGCCGCTCGCCGCGCTCGACGTTGAGATCCGCGACGAGGTGCGCGAGGAGCTCGCGCGCCACGTGAGGGAGTGGGGCGGGCTGACCATCGTCGTCACGCACAGCTTCGACGACGTGACGGCGCTCGCCGCCGACGTGATCGTGCTCGAGAAGGGCCGCGCCACCCAGCGCGGCACAGTGCGCGAGCTGATCGCCGAGCCGGCGACGACGTACGTGCGGCGCCTCGTGGCGTCGTGGAGCGAGGACTAGAGCGCTAAGCCTTAGCTACTGCCGGCTGCTCATGCTGAGGTTTCGGAGCCATGCTGTCCCCGCGGGGTGCGCATGGCGCCGAAAGGTCCGCACGGGTTTCGTTACGGCCGCGGGCGGCCTTCTCAGCCCGCGACAGGACCGGGCCGCCCCAGGTGCCCGAGCAGCGCCGCCACGAGGGTGATCACCGCGGCGAGTCCCATCCCGAGCCCGATGTGCACCTGCAGCAGGAGGGCGCCGACGGCGGCTCCCGCTCCGATGAGGGCGATTGCGAGCACGCGGCGCGGCCACGGGTGGCCCTTCGTCCGGGCACCGAAGACCGAGTCGAAGGCCAGCCCGACGATCGTCGACGTGACGACGACTGTCGTGACATCCTTCACGCCGATCTGCCGTGCTGCACCGGCCTGCATGCCCATGGCGAGGCCGAGTGCGCCGGTCACCGCGAGCTTGACGGGCTCGATGGGGTCGGAGATGAGCAGCATCGGCAGCGCGGCGAGCACCAGCACGACGCCGACGCTGGCGAACAGCCCGGTCGTGCGGTTCGACCACCCGGCGGGCTTGCCGCGCAGGGTGAACCCCGATGCAGCAGCGCCCACCATGAACAGCACCAGGGCGATGATGGGGCCGACGATCGGCAGCCCGTCGGCGCCGGTGAGCGCCATGCCGAGGATCACCACGTTGCCCGTCATGTTGCCCGTGAACACCCGGTCGAGGCCGAGGTAGCCGACCGCGTCGATGACGCCGGTCGAGAACGTCAGGGCGAGCATGAGCCCCAGGTGCAGGCGTTCGGGGTTGCGGCGCAGGCGGTCGATCACGGGGCTCCTTCGAGGCTCGGTAGTCTTTGAGACAGTATGGATGCCCTCCAGCCCGGTCACGGACCGATACGCTCCACCACGTACCTCCCGGCCGACCCGGAGCAGGTGCTGTGGGGGCGTCTGCCGTGCGAGGCGGACACGCCCGTGCTCACGATCGATCCGGGCACCGAGGTCACGATCGACACGATCAGCCACGAGGGGATCCTCGAGGACCAGGGCCGTGACCCGCGCGCCTTCTTCGGCGGGTACGGGGTGGAGGTTCTCGACGATGCCGTCGCGCTCGCGGCATCCGGCTACGACCGCGGCGACGGCGGTCCGCACGTCATCACCGGCCCGATCCGCGTCTCGGGCGCGCGGCCCGGCGACCTGCTCCGGATGACCGTGCTCGAGACGCTCCAGCGCGTGCCGTACGGCGTCATCTCGAACCGCCACCGCCGCGGCGCCCTGCCCGACGAGTACCCCGCCTCCGGCCAGACCGTCAGCATCTTCGCCGCGTCGGACGGGTGGCACGGCTCCATCCCGCGCGTCGCGGGCGGCCCGCACGCGGCACGCTTCCCGCTCAACCCGTTCCTCGGCACGATGGGCGTCGCGGTCTCGGGCTCGGTGCGCCCGCACTCGGTGCCGCCCGGCCCGCACGGCGGCAACATCGACATCAACCTGCTGACCGTGGGCGCCTCCCTGTACCTGCCGGTGCAGGTCGAGGGGGCGCTCGCGTACGTCGGCGACCCGCATTTCGCGCAGGGCGACGGCGAGGTGGCTCTCACCGCCATGGAGGCGTCGCTGCGGGCGACGATCCGCTTCGAGGTCGTGGCCCACGAGGACGCCGTGCGCGAGTTCGGCGACCTGGTCGGGCCGCTCGCGGAGACGACGGAGTTCCTCGTCCCCACCGGCATGAACGAGGACCTCGACATCGCTGTGCAGGACTGCGTGCGCGCTGCGATCGCCCTGCTCCGCGCCCGCTACGGCTTCGACGCCGAGCACGCCTACGCGTACCTGAGCGCCGCGACCGACTTCAACATCTCCCAGGTCGTCGACCTTGTCAAGGGAGTCCATGCCCGAATCCGGAAGGCCGATCTTGAGTGACGTCGAAGCCGCGTTCTGGGAGTACGAGCGCGCCCTCATGGCCAACGACCTCGAGGCCCTCGACCGGCTCTTCGCCCCGGGGCCGGACACCCTGCGCGGCGACGCGGCCGGCATCCTCGTCGGCCACGACGCGATCAGCGAGTTCCGCAAGGGGCGCGGGGGAGCGCCGGCCCGCGAGATCCTGCACGTCGAGATCCGCGAGCTGACGGATGCCACGGCCCTCGTGATCGCGATCACCGCCCCCGCCACCGGCGGGCGCGGCCAGCAGACGCAGCTCTGGCAGCGCGTGGACGGCGCGTGGCGCGTCTCGGCAGCCCACGTCTCCCTGCCCGCTCCCGCCGTCAACGGATCGGTCTGGCGCACGGTCGGCACCCCGCTCGTGCGCGGGGCTGCTGCGGGCCCGCTGAGCGGCGAGACCGTCGCCGTGAAGGACCTCTACCACCTCGAGGGCTTCGCGGTCGGCGCGGGCATCCCGGTCTACCTCGCCGAGAGCCGCCCCGCCACCGGCACCTCTCCCGCCGTCGCCGCCCTGCTCGCCGCCGGCGCGGACGTCACGGGCATCGCGCAGACCGACGAGTTCGCGTACAGCATCGCCGGCCGCAACCCGCACTACGGAACGCCGCCCAACCCCGCCGTGCTCGGCGGCGTGCCGGGCGGCTCCTCCAGCGGACCGGCCTCCGCCGTCGCCCTCGGCCAGGCCTCGATCGGCCTCGGCACCGACACGGCCGGCTCGATCCGGGTGCCCGCGTCGTACCAGGGCCTGTGGGGCCTGCGCTCGACGCACGGCTCGGTGAGCGCGGACCGCCTCCTCCCGCTCGCCCCGACCTTCGACTCGGTCGGCTGGATGACGCGGACTCCCGCGCCCCTGCGCGCCGCCGCCGCGGCGACCCTCGACGCCGCCCAGCAGATCGCCGTCGCACCGTCGTTCGTGATGGCGCCCGCGCTGCTCGAGCACTGCGAGCCCGATGTGCGGGCAGCTTTCGAGCGATTCGACTTCGACACCGTCGACCTCGGTGACATCGACGAGCTGTTCCTCACCTTCCGCACGGTCCAGGCCGCGGAGGCGTGGGCGACTCACGGCTCGTGGATCTCCGCGCACCCGGGGGCGCTCGGCGAGGACGTGGCGGGACGCTTCGCGTTCGCCTCGACGATCGACTCCGCGGCCGAGGCATCCGGCCGCGTCGCCCTTGCCGCGGCGCGCAACCGCCTGGGCGAGGTGCTCGGCGACCGCGTGCTGGTGCTGCCGTCCGCGTCGTCGACCGCGCCGACGGTGTTCGCCGACCCGGAGCTGATCGAGCGGACCCGCCAGGGCACCCTGCGGCTGACGTGCATCGCGGGCATCACGGGACGGCCGGCGCTGAGCATCCCGATGCTCACCGTGCCGCAGTCGGGCGCGCTGCTCGGCGCGCCCGTGGGCGTGAGCCTCGTCGGCCCGCGGTTCGGCGACCTCGCGCTGATCGACCTCGCGGAGGCACTGGCTGGTTGAGTAGCGCCCTCTGGGGCGCGTATCGAAACCTGGTTTCGACCTGCTGGTTGAGTAGCGCCCTCTGGGGCGCGTATCGAAACCTGGTTTCGACCTGCTGGTTGAGTAGCGCCCTCTGGGGCGCGTATCGAAACCCGGTTTCGACCCGCTGGTTGAGTAGCGCCCTCTGGGGCGCGTATCGAAACCTGGTTTCGATACAGGCGCTAGAGCGCCTTACTCAACCCGCCGCGACCGATACAGGCGCTAGGGCGCCTTACTCAACCCGCCGCGACCAGCACCTGCTCCAGCGGGACCTCCCGGTCGCCCGACACGAACCGCGGCGCGACCGGGGCGCCCGTCGCATCCGTGAACCTGACGATCGGGGGCTCGGCCCAGGGGCGGTTGCGGGCCCCCCAGTCCCCGAGGGCACCCAGCACGACGAGGAGCTCGCGGCCGGAGTCCGTGACGAAGTACTCGTCCCGCGCGCGCTGGCCCTCGCGGGACACGGCGCGGCGCTCGAGCACCCCGCCCGCCACGAGCGTGTCCAGTCGGTCGGCGAGCACGTCGCGGGGCATCCCGAGCGACTCCCGGAACTCGGTGAACCGGGTGCTGCCGGCGATCGCGTCGCGCACGATGAGCAGCGTCCAGCGATCGCCGATCACGTCGAGGCTGCGTGCGATGGGGCAGCGGAGGCTTCCGCGGATCTCGTCCATGCTTCGATCCTAGCTGAGTTTGTAAAACAGACCTAGCGTGTTAGTGTCGCCGCATGACAACGATCGAAGGCTCAGTAGTTCTCGTGACCGGTGCGAACGGCGGCCTCGGCCGCGAGTTCGTCGACCAGGCGCTCGCCCGTGGCGCGAGCAAGGTGTACGCGACCGCCCGCACGCCGCGGGAGTGGTCCGACCCGCGGGTCGTGCCCCTCGCGCTGGATGTCACGAGCGACGAGTCGATCGCCGCTGCGGTGGCCGCGGCATCCGACACGACAGTTCTCATCAACAACGCCGGGATCGGCGGAGGCGGGCCGATCTCGGGGGACCAGGCCGCGATCCGCCACATCTTCGACACCAACTTCTTCGGAGCGCTCTCGGTGGCCGCCGCGTTCGCTCCCGTGCTCAAGGCCAACGGCGGGGGAGTGCTCGTGAACGTGCACTCGCTGCTGAGCTGGCTCGGCGTCGCCGGCGCGTACAGCGCGACCAAGGCCGCTCTGTGGTCGGCGACCAACTCGCTGCGCCTCGAGCTCGCGCCGCAGGGCACCCACGTGATCGGCCTGCACCTCGGCTACACCGACACCCCGATGACGACGGATGTCACGGCGCCGAAGAACGACGCCGCCGACGTGGTGCGCGACGCCTACGACGGGCTCGAGGCCGGCGACTACGAGGTTCTCGCCGACGAGGGCAGCGCCCGGACGAAGGCAAACCTCGCGAAGCCGATCGCGGAGCAGTACCCGCAGCTTCAGGCTGGTTGAGTAGCGCCCTCTGGGGCGCGTATCGAAACCTGGTTTCGATACAGGCGCTAGAGCGCCTTGCTCAACCCGCCGCGACGCGTATCGAAACCCGGTTTCGATACAGGCGCTAGAGCGCCTTACTCAACCCGCGATCGCTGCGACCGCGGCCGCGACCCCGCCGGTGAACGGCGTGCCGTGGCCGGGCAGCACCCAGGTCGCGCCGGTCGGCAGGAGCGCCTGCAGCGACTCGACCGCGAGCTCGGGCTCGTCGGTGAACGGCGCCCGCTGCGGACCGGTCTGGCCCGTCAGCACGTGCCGGGTGGTGAGCGCGTCGCCGACGAACACGGCGTCGACGAGCGGGGAGTAGACCGCGATGCTGCCGGCCGAGTGCCCGGGCAGCGTGATGATCTGCGGCGCGCCGGGGAGGTCGAGCGTCTCGCCGCCCTGCAGCTCCACCACTGACGTCACGTAGGTGGTGCGCAGGCCGCCCTTGCGCAGGGCGTAGCCCATGAAACCGAGAAGCGGGCCGAGCTTCACCGTGCCCATCGAGCTCTTCGGCTTGAACTCGCCGCGCGCCCGGGCGGCGTCGGCGGCGTGCACGTAGACCGGCACGCCGTGGTCGCGGCGCAGGCGCTCGGCGAAGCCGAGGTGGTCGCTGTCGCCGTGGGTGAGGATGAGCCCGCGCACGTCGTCGAGGCTCCGGCCCATCGTCCGGAGCTCGGCGAGGAGGTCTGACCAGTGCCCCGCGAGGCCGGCGTCGATGATCGTGATGCCGTCGGCGGTGTCGATGAGGTACGCGGCGACGATGTCGTTGCCGATGCGGTGAAGGGAGGGTGCGAGTTCCATGATGGCTATGCTACATAGCCATCATGGCTACTGTCAATAGCTATACTGGCGGCATGCCTACTCCGGACCGCACCTCACTGCAGCAGATAGTGGATGCCGCGCGCGACATCCTCGAGCGCGACGGGCTGGTCGGCCTCACCATGCAGTCGGTGGCCGATGCGGTGGGCGTCCGCGCGCCCTCGCTCTACAAGCGGGTCAACGGCCGGGACGAGCTCGTTCGACTGGTTGCGGAGGCGACACTGCTGGAGCTCACCCGCCGCGTCGACGAGGGGCGCACGGCGCCAGACCTCGCGAACGCCCTCAGGGCCTTCGCCCACGAGCGCCCCGCCGCCTACCACCTCGTGTTCTCGCCGGACACCCGCGTCTCGCAGGAGCTGGTGGAGGCCTCGAGCGCGCCGATCCTGCGCGTGGCGCACGAACTGGCCGGCCCGGATGACGCGCTGGAGGCCGCGCGAACCCTCACCGCCTGGGCGAACGGCTTCATCGGCATGGAGCTCGCGGGCGGCTTCAACCTCGGGGGAGACCTCGAGCGCGCGTGGGACTACGGTCTGGCCCGACTGGTCGACGCGATCCGAAACACGGCCGTAGCACCGACTGAATAGCATGGGGGCATGACCGAGCCGATCAACCCCCCGCCGCGCCTGTTGATGGGTCCGGGACCGATCAACGCCGACCCGCGCGTGCTGCGCGCGATGTCCGCCCAGCTCGTCGGCCAGTACGACCCGGCGATGACCGGCTACATGAACGAGACCATGGAGCTGTACCGCGGAGTCTTCCGCACGAAGAACGACGCGACGCTCGTGATCGACGGCACGAGCCGCGCGGGCATCGAAGCGGCGTTCGTCTCCCTGATCGAGCCGGGCGACGTGGTGCTCATCCCGGTATTCGGCCGCTTCGGCCACCTCCTGCGGGAGATCGCAGAGCGCTGCCAGGCCGACGTGCGCGTGATCGAGCGCGAGTGGGGCACGGTCTTCACCCCGTCCGAGATCGAGGCGGCCCTGGTCGAGCACAAGCCCAAGCTCCTCGCGATCGTCCACGGCGACACGTCCACGACCGTCGCCCAGCCCCTCGAGGAGCTCGGAGCCCTCGCGCGCAAGCACGGCGCCCTGCTCTACACGGATGTCACGGCATCCCTCGCCGGCAACACCTTCGAGGCCGACGCCTGGGGCATCGACGCCGTCACCGGCGGACTGCAGAAGTGCCTCGCCGGGCCGTCCGGCAGCTCGCCCCTCTCGCTCTCGGCGAAGGCCGTCGAGGTCATCAACTCCCGCAAGAGCATTGAGGCGGGCATCCGGGTGGACGGGGATGCGGTGAGCGCTGCCCCGATCCGCAGCAACTACTTCGACCTCAGCCAGATCCTCGACTACTGGGGGCCGAAGCGCCTCAATCACCACACGGAGGCGACGAGCATGCTGTACGCCGCCCGGGAGTGCGCGCGCCTGCTGGTCGACGAGGGGATGGACAACGCGGTCGAGCGGCACCGCCTTCACGGCACGGCGATGGTCGCGGGGCTCACGGGGCTCGGGCTGACCCTCTTCGGCGACCAGTCGGTGCGCATGAACAACGTCGTCGGTGTCCACATCCCCGACGGAATCGACGGCGACGGTGCTCGCGCGACAATGCTGAACGACTACGGCATCGAGATCGGCACGTCCTTCGGCCCGCTCGCGGGCAAGGTGTGGCGCATCGGCACCATGGGGTACAACGCGCGGCGGGATGCCGTGCTCACGACCCTCGCAGCGCTCGAGCAGGTGCTCCGGCGCGGAGGCGCGGCGGTGACCGCGGGCAGCGGAGTCGGCGCGGCCCTGGACTTCTATGAGTAGCGAGGCCGCGCTCATCCTCGACCGCTGCGACGAGCTCGCGGCGATCTCCTCCGACTCCGAGCACCTGGTGCGCGTGCACCTCTCGCCCGAGCACGCCGCCGCGAACGCGCTCGTCGCGGGCTGGATGGCGGAGGCCGGCCTCTCGACCTGGCAGGACGCCGCCGGCAACCAGTGCGGCCGTATCGAGGGCCGCGAGCCCGGCCTGCCAGCCCTCCTGCTCGGATCGCACATCGACACGGTGCCCGACGCCGGCCGCTACGACGGGATGCTCGGAGTCCTGCTCGCGATCGCCGTCGTGTCGCGCCTTCCGAAGAACAGCCTGCCGTTCGCCGTCGAGGTCGTCGCGTTCAGCGATGAGGAGGGCACCCGCTTCGGCACGGCGCTGCTCGGCTCCCGCGCGCTCGCCGGGACGTGGGACGACGAGTGGTGGAACCTCACCGACGCCGACGGCATCACTCTCGCGGAGGCCTTCGTCGACTTCGGCCTCGACCCGGCGCGGCTGCCGGGCGCGTTCCGCCGCCCGGAGGACCTCGTGGGCTACCTCGAGGCGCACATCGAGCAGGGGCCGTACATCGAGGACGCCGACCGCCGCCTCGCTGTCGTCACCTCGATCGCGGGTGCTCGGCGCTTCTCGCTCGCCATGACGGGCAAGGCCGGCCACGCGGGCGGAACCCCCTACGACCGCCGGCGCGACGCGCTGGTCGGCGCCTCCGAGCTCGTGGTCGAGATCGAGCGCCTCTCGAAGCAGCAGCACGTGATCGGCACGGTCGGCAAGCTCGAGGCGTTCCCCGGCGGCGTGAACGTCATCCCCGGCCGCGTTGAGTTCAGCCTCGACCTGCGCGCCGAGTTCGACGACGACCGCGACGAGGCACTGCGGCTGATCTTCGAGGCGGCTCACTCCATCGCCGCGCGGCGGGGGCTCGAGTTCCACGCCAACGAGATCTACCGCGCTGACGCCGTGGTGTGCGACCTCGATCTGCGTGCGGGAATCGAGGCGGGCATCCGGTCGACGGGCGACGAGTCGCCGATGGCGTTCTGGTCGCGCGCGGGCCACGACGGGATGGCCGTGGTGGCGGTCACCCCCATCGCCATGCTGTTCCTGCGCTGCAAGGGCGGAGTGAGCCACCACCCCGACGAGTCGGTGCGCGCGGCGGACGTCGCGGCGGCGCTCGACGCCTACGAGGCCGCGGTGCTGGCTCTCGCGGGTTGAGTAGGGCGCGCTAGCGCTCGTATCGAAACCGGTGCGCCCCAGGTTTCGATACGGCCGTGGACGGCCTACTCAACCCGCTCGATACGGCCGCGGGCGGCCTACTCAACCCGCTGGTGGACGGCCTACTCAACCCGCCTCGTCGCGGTCGGCGCCGTCCCACAGGTCGGCGCAGTCGATCTCCTCCACCCCGTGCTGCACGAGGTACGCCCGTGCGCCGTGGTCGCCGCTGAGCGTCGCGGCGACCGGCACCCAGTGGTCCGCGGCGATGTAGACGGGATGCCCGGGCCGCCGCCAATACGTCGCCTGCCGCAGCACTCCCGACTCTGCGAGCACCCGCTGCACCACGGCCACGGGCAGCTCCGGAAGGTCCACGAGGGTGATGAGTGCGGCATCCCCGTCGGCTGCCGCGAGGCCGATCCGCAGCGACTCGGACATGCCCCGCTCCCACTCCACCGCGACCACGGTCGTGACCCGGTCGTCGATCGGGACGAGCGGCCGCGCCAGGCGTGCCTGCGCGCCGAGCACCACGATGACGCGCGAGCAGCCGCCCTCCAGGAGGGCCGTGGTGGAGAGTTCGAGCCAGGGGGTGCCGTCGGGCATCCGGAGCAGTGCTTTCGGTCCGCCGGCACGGGTGCCGGCGCCCGCCGCAAGCACGATCCCGGTGATGTCTGCCATGGGTACTGTTATACCCACAATGATCGACGTGACTGACGCAGCCCTGCGCGAGGGGCTCACCGCCGCCCTTGCCGTGCCCCGCTGGGTCGAGGACGTGGCCTCGCGCGCCCCCTTCGCCACCCTCGACGAGCTGCTCGCGGTCGCGAGCGCCGAGGCGTCCCCGCTCTCTCCCGACGAGATCGACCAGGCGATCTCGCACCATCCGCGCATCGGCGAGAAGCCGGTGGGCCAGGGCACGTCGCAGGATCTCAGCCGCTCGGAGCAGGGAGCGTCGACCGAGTTCGCCGCCGAGATCGCCGCCGGCAACGCCGCCTACGAGGAGCGCTTCGGGCGGGTGTTCATCATCCGGGCGGCCGGGCGCTCGCGGCGGGAGATCCTCGACGAGCTGACGCGGCGCCTCACGCTCGACGACGCGATCGAGCTGCAGGTCGTCGGCGAGCAGCTGCGCGACATCGCGCTGCTCCGCCTCGAGAAGCTGTTCGGAGAATCATGAGCCACGTGACCACGCACGTCCTGGATGCCGCACTCGGCCAGCCCGCCCCGGGCATCGACGTCGGGCTGAGCGGGCCGTCGGGCGAGATCATCGCCGTCGGCGTCACGGACGCGGACGGCCGCGTGAAGGACCTCGGCCCCGACATCCTGCCCGCCGGGGACTACCAGCTCGAGTTCGCCGTGGGTCCGTACTTCGCCGCGGCGGGCCGTAAGGCGTTCTACCCGCGCGTGACGATCGACTTCATCGTCACCGATGTGGACGCGCACTACCACGTGCCCCTCCTGCTGAGCCCGTTCGCGTACTCCACGTACCGCGGGAGCTAGTGGCGGGTTGAGTAGGCCGCCCGCGGCCGTATCGAAACCGGTTCGACTGCATGGTTTCGATACGGCGCTGGGGCGCCTACTCAACC
>NZ_JBXATB010000005.1:0-233680 GCF_058809925.1 Rhodoglobus sp. GW821-FHT12B09
CGCGCGGGCGACCGCGCGGCGCCGCGCGGCGCACGCGGTTGCGCGCGGTAAGCACTTTCCGTACACTCGCGGTAAGCGCTTTCCCGCGCCGAAACACGAGCAAGGAGCATCCGTGGCCCCCACCAGCATCGGCATCATCATGAACGGCGTCTCGGGGCGCATGGGCTACCGGCAGCACTTGCTCCGAAGTATCCTCGCGATCCGCGAGCAGGGCGGCGTTCTGCTCTCCGACGGCACGCGCGTGCAGGTCGAGCCGATGCTGGTCGGCCGGAGCATCCCGAAGCTCAAGGAGCTCGCCGACAAGCACGGACTCACCCACTACACGAACGACCTCGACGAGGCGCTGGCCAACCCCGACTTCCCGATCTACTTCGACGCGCTCGTGACCCAGGCGCGCGTGCCGGCGATCACGAAGGCCATCGCGGCCGGCAAGCACATCTACACCGAGAAGCCCACGGCCGAGAGCTTCGAGGACGCGCTCGAGCTCGCGAGGCTAGCCCAGAGCAAGGGCGTCAAGAACGGCGTCGTGCACGACAAGCTGTACCTGCCCGGGTTCCTCAAGCTGCGCCGCCTGATCGACTCCGGATTCTTCGGCAAGATCCTCTCCGTGCGCGGCGAGTTCGGCTACTGGGTGTTCGAGGGCGACTGGCAGCCCGCCCAGCGCCCGAGCTGGAACTACCGCGCGGAGGACGGCGGCGGCATCGTCAGCGACATGTTCGCGCACTGGAACTACGTGATCGAGAACCTGTTCGGCCGCATCGAGAGCGTGTACGCGCGCGCGGTCACGCACATCCCGACCCGCGTCGACGAGAACAACAAGGCATACACGGCGACGGCGGATGACGCGGCCTACGGCATCTTCGAGGTCGAGAACGGAGTCGTGGTGCAGCTGAACTCGAGCTGGGCCGTCCGGGTCAACCGCAAGGAGCTCGTCGAGTTCCAGGTGGACGGCACGCTCGGCTCGGCGGTGGTCGGGCTCTTCGGCGCGCGCATCCAGCCCCGCAATGCCACCCCCAAGCCGGTGTGGAACCCCGACCTGCGCGAGACCCACGACTACTTCGCCGACTGGATCGAGGTGCCCGACAACGAGGCGCACGAGAACGGCTTCAAGGTGCAGTGGGAGCAGTTCCTGCGGCACGTGCTCGAGGACGCCCCCTACGAGTTCGACCTTCTCGCCGGCGCCCGCGGGGTGCGGCTGAGCGAGGAGGGGCTGCGCAGCTCCGCCGAGGGCCGTCGGATCGACCTGCCGCCGGTGACCCTGTGATGATCGAGTTCCGGGATGCCCCGGCCTTCGCCAAGCCGACCGCGCCGCTGACGAGCCGGGTGGCCTACGCCGCCGCCCACGTCGTGCCGCGCACCCTCGCCGAGAACGTGCCCGGCGCCCCGGCCGACATCGACTGGGACGCGACCCTCGCGTTCCGGCACCACGTCTGGTCGTGGGGCCTCGGCGTCGCCGACGCCATGGACACCGCCCAGCGCAACATGGGGCTCGACTGGGCGGCGTGCACGGAGCTGATCCGGCGCAGCGCCGCCGAGGCCGCATCCGTCGGCGGAGCGCTCGTGGTGGGCGTCAACACCGACCACGTCGCGGAGGCGGCCATCTCGCTCGACGCCGTGGTCTCCGCGTACCTCGAGCAGCTCGAGGTCGCCGAGGATGCCGGTGCCGGCGTAGTCCTCATGGCCTCCCGCCACCTCGCGCGGGCGGCCGCCACCGCGGCCGACTACGAGCGCGTCTACCGCGAGGTGCTGTCGCGGGCCGGATCCCCCGTCGTCCTGCACTGGCTCGGCGAGGCGTTCGACGCGAACCTTGCGGGGTACTTCGGACCCTCCGCGGGCGACACCGTGCTCCGCATCATCGAGGACAACGCCGCCACGGTCAGCGGCATCAAGATGTCGCTCCTCGACGCCGGCGCCGAGATCGCGCTGCGCGAGCGGCTGCCCGAGGGCGTGCGCATGTTCACGGGCGACGACTTCAACTTCGTGGGACTCATCGAGAGCGGGTCGGATGCCCTCCTCGGCGCCTTCGCGGCGGTGGCGCCGAACGCCTCAGCAGCGATCCAGCGGCTCGACGCGGGCGACGTGGACGGCTACCGCGCCATCCTCGCCCCCACCGAGGCGCTCTCGCGCCAGGTGTTCGCGGCGCCCACGCAGTTCTACAAGACGGGCGTGGCGTTCCTCTCCTGGCTGAACGGCCACCAGCCGTCGTTCACGATGGTGGGCGGGCTGCACTCCGCGCGAAGCCTCCCGCACCTCGCCGAGATCGTCCGGCTCGCCGACGCGGCGGGCGCACTCGAGCTTCCCGACCTCGCGGCCCGGCGCTGGAACTACCTGCTGAAGGTGAACGGGCTGTGACTGAATCAGCGCCGAGCAGGTTCTCGCTCAACCAGGCCACCATCAAGCACGCGACGGTGCCGGAGGCCGTCGCCGCGACCGTCGGCGCGGGCATCCCGGCCATCGGCCTCTGGCGCGAGCCGGTCGCCGAGTTCGGGCTCGAGGCGAGCGCCGCCACTGTCCGCGACGCAGGGCTGCGGGTGTCGAGCCTGTGCCGAGCGGGCTTCTTCACCATGCCCGAGGGGCCCGCGCGGCGGGCATCCCTCGATGACAACCGCCGCGCGATCGAGGAGACGGCAGCCCTCGGCGCGCCCACCCTCGTGCTCGTCGCGGGCGGGCTGCCGGAGGGCTCCCGCGACCTGGTCGGGGCCAGGGAGCGGGTGCGCGACGCGATCGGCGAGCTCGCCCCCGAGGCGCTGGCCGCCGGGGTGAGCCTCGCGATCGAGGCGCTGCACCCCATGTACGTGACCGACCGCGCCGTCGTGTCGACGCTCGGGCAGGCGCTCGAGATCGCCGAGCAGTTCGACGCGCGCGCTGTCGGCGTCGTCGTCGACACGTTCCACGTGTTCTGGGATCCGGCCGTGCTGCCCACCGTCGCGCGCGCGGCCGGCCGCATCGCGAGCTACCAGGTGTGCGACTGGAACATGCCGATCGCGGCCGACCCGCTGCTCAGCCGCGGCTACCCCGGCGACGGCCTGATCGACTTCGAGTCGCTCACCCGCGCCGTGGTCGAGGCCGGGTACCACGGCGACATCGAGTGCGAGATCTTCAACCAGGAGATCTGGGATGCCGACTACTCGACGGTCGCCGCGACCTCCGCTGAACGCTACCGCGGGCGTATCGAGCCGTATCTCTAGGTAGTACGCGGCGGCGCTGGTCGGTCGCCTTCGGGCGGTGAGATCCGACAATCGTCTGTCCGGTTCGAGACGGAGGAGACGATTGCCGGATGTCACCGGCCCAGGTGGCCCGCTACTCGTACAGGTGCTGGTGCGAGTCGTCGAACTCGATGCTGTCGGCGGTGCATCCCACGAGCCCGAGGGTCACGCGGAGCAGCTGCGGCGGCAGCTCCGGGCCCGGCGGAGGCGTCGGGGCCAGCAGGCTGATGCCCCCGCCCCCGAGCAGGCTGCCCGTGACCGAGTCGACGTAGACGACGGCGTTGCCAGTCAGGCGCATCTGGGTGGAGGTCGACACGAGGGACGGGCTCGTCGAGTTGCGGACATCCAGCACGAAGTCGTCGATCACGAACTGGTCGGCCTCGATCTTGAAGACGGTCGCGCGCGAGCCGTCCGCGAGCGGCACGGTCACCAGCGACAGCGACTTCAGGCCGTTGATCGAGAGCGACGAGCCGCCCAGCTGCGCCGCGGGCAGGGTCATGACCGGGGCATTCGGATCCTCGACCGGCTGGATCAGCGGGGCGCCGAGGCCCGAGTCGGTCTCATCGCCCTGGCCGAGGAGGTTCCCGAGGGTGTCGCCGAGGTCGGTGAGCGGGTCCGACGGGCCGCCGGGATCGCCGGGGGTGTCAGGAGTCGCGGGAGGGCACGACATCAGCAGCGGGATGCACAGGCTCTCCGCCGCCTGAGCGCTCGAGGCGCCCAGGCCGACGAAGCCGGCGCTGAGGCCCAGGCTGAGCACCGCCACCGCGGCGACGCCCTTGCGCGTCCTGCTCTTCTTCGGGGTGCCGGCTACGACCGGCTCGGCACTAAAGGGAGTGCGCCCTTCTTCGCCGTGATCTGCGGCGGCGCCTGCGGCGCTTCCACGGCCTCCTTCTTCGGGAGCCACGCGACCACGAGCACGCCGCCGACCGCGCCGAGGAGCATCCCGATGAAGAACCCGCCGAGGTTCACGCCGACGATCGAGTACACCGCCAGCACGAGCGCGAGCACGCCGTAGAAGATGCGGTGGGCGGGCATGAGCACGGCGAGGATGCCCAGCAGCACCATCCCGATCGGGATCACCGTCGCCTGGAACCCCTCGATGCCGAGTTGCACGTGGATGTTGCCGATGTCGAGCTGGCCCGAGAAGAACATCTCGATGCCGGCGAGGACCACGAGGACCCCGCCCACGAAGGGCCGCTGCCGGGCCCACGCGCCGAACGCCGACTCGCGGACGCCGGCGGAGAACTTCCTGAACGCGGCGCGCATCAGAAGCACGTCTTCGTGCCGTCGGTCAGCTCGACGTGCATGCCGTTGAGCGTGAACACCGAGGCCTGGGTGCTCCACGCGGTCTGCTGGAGCCCGCTGATCGCGATGGTGTCGGAGTCCTGCGCGAACGTGCCGGCCTCGCCCTTCGCCGCCGTGTTCACGGTGGAGGCGTCGACCCCGATGCGGATGTTGCCGAACGTCGAGTCGCCCTTGAGGTCGGTCATGCCGATCTGCAGGTCGGTCGCGGTCGCGGGGGTTCCGCCGCCGCCGGCCGTGATCATGAGCCCGACCGTGCCCATCGGCGTCTCGGTCACGACGGACTGGCACAGGTCGCTCAGGCTCGCGGACGCGATGTTGGCGATCGCAACCTGGTGCGGGTTGCCCGCGGTGTCGTTCGCGACTCCCGCGTACTGCGAGAAGCCGGTGCCGTCGAGCTGTGAGGCGCTGATCTGGAACTGGCTGCCGGAGATGGCGAACGAGACCGGCACGGCACCCTGGGCGACTCCGCCCAGCAGAACCGTCGAGACGAGGGCGACGGGCACCGCGGCGATGACAATGCGCCCCGCGTGGCTTGCTGTGAACTTTCGAACCTTCATCTGATCCTCCTTGATCGGGCGGGTACGACCGTTATTGACAACGGTCCCAATAGGAGGGACTGCGATCCGGGCCCGTTATGACGCCGTTTGGCTA
Source organism: Rhodoglobus sp. GW821-FHT12B09 (assembly GCF_058809925.1). NCBI lineage: Bacteria > Bacillati > Actinomycetota > Actinomycetes > Micrococcales > Microbacteriaceae > Rhodoglobus > Rhodoglobus sp. GW821-FHT12B09. Next base: position 5,163 of record NZ_JBXATB010000005.1, read on the forward strand.
ACTTTTTCCGCGTGCTTAGGTGGGTGGCATGCAGGCGACGCGGCGGACCAGGTTGAGCCCCGACGAGCGCCGCGCCCAGCTCATCGCGCTCGGCGTCGGCGCACTGGCATCCGGCCCGCTCGAATCGCTCACCATCGAGAGCCTCGCGGCAGCCGCGGGCGTCTCGCGCGGGCTCGTGATCCACTACTTCGACACGAGGGACGGCCTGCACCGCGAGGTGGTCCGCACCGCGTGCGACGCGATGCTGCACGCCACCCAGCCGGACGAGGAGCTCGAGCCGCTCGACCGGCTGCACGACACCCTCACCCGGCTGGTCCGCTTCGTGCGCGACCACCGGCTCACCTTCCACTCGCTCGTGCGGGGTGCGGCCAGCGGCGACCCCGAGGTGCGCGAGCTCGTCGAGGAGACGAGGACGGTGCAGACGGGATGGCTCGTGCGCGCGTTCCTCGAACTCGGGACCCCCGATTCCGACACCCTCCGCATCGCACTGCGGTCGTGGGTGGCCTTCGCGGAGCAGGCTCTCGTCGACGGCGCCCTGCACTCCGAGCTCTCGTCCGACGAGCTCGTGCTCTTCCTCGACCGCTCGGCGAAGGCGGTCGTGGCCTCGGTCTAGGCCTCGCCCTTGTTGCGCTTGCGCGCCACCCGGGGTGCTCGCGCGCCGAGGAACGATCGGCTCGACGTCACGTCGAAGCCCTTGCTGAGCGCTTCGCGACCGATGAGCATCCGGAACCCCATCTGGTCCCGGTTGGTGAGCGTCACCTCCGCGACCACCTCACGGCCCACCAGCACGACAGTCAGCCGCACGACGAAGCGCTCCTCGACGTGGCCCGACGAGCTGCGGATCCTCCGCACGTCGTGCACGGGGCTCTCGACGGTCACCTCGTCCTCGGTGGAGCGCTGCCACGGCCGCACCGTGTACCGCACCCACGCGACACCGTCGCGGTCGAAAGCCTCGATGTCGTACGCGTGGATCGACGACGTCTGCGCACCGGTGTCGAGTTTCGCCTTGACCCAGGGCACGCCGATCAAAGGGAGCTGCACCCATTCGCGCCACCCGGCGAGGGTGCTTGAATGGGCGGGTACGTTCACGCCTCCATCTTGTCAGGGCCAACACCATGAAACTCGCCATACTGTCGCGCGCCCCGCGCTCGTACTCCACGACGCGCCTCCGTGCGGCGGCAGCCCAGCGCGGCCATGACGTGAAGGTGCTCAACACCCTGCGCTTCGCTATCGACCTCTCGCAGCCCCAGCCCGAGCTGCAGTACCGGGGCAAGCCCCTCAGCGAGTACGACGCGATCATCCCGCGCATCGGTAACTCGATCACCTACTTCGGCACCGCCGTGGTCCGGCAGTTCGAGCAGATGGACGTCTACACGCCCAACACTGCGAACGGCATCTCGAACTCCCGAGACAAGCTGCGGGCCACCCAGATCCTGTCCCGCCACAACATCGGGATGCCCGCCACCACGTTCGTGCGCAACCGCGCCGACGTGCGCGCGGCCATCGACAGGGTCGGCGGCGCCCCCGTGGTGATCAAGCTCCTCGAGGGCACCCAGGGCATCGGGGTGATCCTCGCGCCCGAGGTGAAGGTCGCCGAGGCGATCATCGAGACCCTCCAGTCGACGAACCAGAACGTGCTGATCCAGCACTTCGTCCGCGAGAGCCGCGGGCGCGACATCCGGGCGCTCGTCGTGGGCGACCGCGTGGTCGCGGCGATGCGCCGCACCGCCAGCGGGGACGAGTTCCGCTCGAACGTGCACAGGGGCGGCGCGGTCGAGGCCGTCGACATCACGCCGGAGTACGAGCAGGCCGCGGTGCGCTCGGCGCAGATCATGGGGCTCAAGGTCGCGGGCGTCGACATGCTCGAAGGCGACGACGGCCCGCTCGTCATGGAGGTCAACTCCTCCCCGGGCCTGGAGGGCATCGAGAGGGCGACGAACCTCGATATCGCCGGAGCGATCATCGACCACATCGCCGATCGGGTCGCGTTCCCCGACATCGACGTGCGCCAGAGGCTGAGCGTCTCGAGCGGCTACGGCGTCGCGGAGATCGTCGTGTTCGCGAACGCGGACCTCGTGGGCACGCCGCTCGGCGACTCCGGGCTGCGCGAGCGCGACATCACGGTGCTCACGCTGCACCGCGGCACGACGGTCATCCCGAACCCCAAGCGCGGCACGATGCTCGAAGCCGGCGACCGCCTGCTGTGCTTCGGCAAGCTCGAGGAGATGCGCGGCATGGTCCCCGAGCGCCGCACCCGCCGCCGCAAAGTGCGCCGCCTGCCGAAGGAGTCCCTGCCGGCCGAGGGCGAGTAGGCCGCGCCCCGCCGGTCGCGCGGGCGCTCCGCCACTGCCGGTCGCGGGCCCGTAGCGCCCCGGTCGCGCGGCCGCTCCCGCGCTGCCAGTCACACACTGGCTCCCGGAACCCGCCAGGAGTAGCGTCGAGGCACAACCAACAGGGGAGGGCCTCATGGCTGACAAGGGATTTGACCTCGGTGGCATCGGCGACGTGGTGGGCGGCCTCATCCAGGGCAAGGGCCTGGATGTGAAGCAGCTCGAGCCGATCTGGGAGGGCATCCGGCCCACGCTCGCCGGTCTGCCGACCGACGACATCATCGACAACATCACGAAGTGGGCGGCCGAGCTCGACCTGCCCCTGATCAAGAACATCCCGGATGCGACGCTCAAGCAGCTCGCCGACGGTGCCAAGGTGCCGCTCAGCAAGCTCCTGAAGGGGTAGCTCGCCCGGGGGCTGACTAAGCTCTGCTCATGACCACCGCGGAGGCGACGCGCTACCTGGAGGAGCCGCTGCTGACCTCTCCCGGCCAGCCGCTCCGGGTAGCCGTCTACTCGCGCATCTCCCAGGGCATCCGCTCGGGCACGCTGGTCTCCGGGGCGCTCCTGCCGCGCGAGACCGAGCTGGGCACCGCTCTGGGAGTGAGCCGCACCGTCGTCCGCGAGGCGCTGATGCTCCTCGAGGAGGACGGGCTCATCGTGACGAAGCGCGGCATCGGCCGGTTCGTCTCCGACTCGCTGCCGCACGAGGGCCTCGAGGAGTTCCAGTCGCTCGAGAGCCTGCTCGCGGAGCCCGGCTCGACGCTCGACGTGCAGCGCCTCGAGTTCACCCTGCAGGCCACCACCGACTTCGTCTCGGACCACCTCGGTGCGGGCGTGGGCGACGAGTTCTGGTTCCGCGAGTGCCTTGTGAGCCGGGACGGGCAGCCCGTTGCGCTCGTGCAGGAGTACATGCCCGACGAAGAGCACCTGCGCGCCCTGGACCAGCGGATCGGCTCGGAGCTGCGCGCGGCCGCCGACGAGGCATCCACCCTCTTGCAGGCTCTGAACCGCCGCGCCGGCCAGCCGTTCGCCGCGGGCGTCTGCCGGATCGCGGCGAACGTCGCCGGGCCGACGCGCGCCGCCCATCTCGGGATCAAGGCGAGCGACCCGCTGCTCGTCCTCACCCAGACCGCCGAGCTCGGCGGCACCCCTGCCTACGTGTCGAAGTGCGCGCTACCGCCGGCCTTCGGCCACCTCGCGGTCACGCAGTGGAAGCGGGCCTAGCGCCCCTCGCCCGGTAGACCAGGACCAGCAGCACGAGCAGCACGATGAGGCCGGCGGCGACGGTGTAGCCCGCAGTCGGGCCTGCCGCCTGGACGAGGATCCCGCACCCGGCTGTCGCCAGCGCCTGGCCCACCACCAGCGTACTCTGCAGCGTGGTGAGCACGGTCGTCGTCCTCCCCGGAGGCGCGGCGCGAGCGCCCAGGCTGAAGAGCACGACGAGCACCGCGCCGATGCCCGCGCCGGCGACGAACAGGCCGACGACGGCGAACGGGATCGAGGATGCCGACGCCAGCAGTACCGCGCCCGCCAGCCCGACCACAGCGAAGGCCGCCCACCTCGCGACGAGGCCGAACCCGGACGGGAGCACCGCGGCCAGCGCGGCCGCCAGGATCGCGCCGGCGCTCATGGCCCCGTATGCGATGCCCGCCTGCCCGCCCGCGCCGCGCGCGGCCATGAACTCGCTCAGCGCGGTCAGCACCGAGCCGAAGACGCCGCCCACGAGCAGCATCGCGACCGAGAGCAGCACTACGGCCGCGGACACGACCGGAGCGTGCGGCGCCTCCGAGGGCGCCCGGGGCGGGGCGGCCGCGGCCGAGGGATGCAGCGCGAACGCCACCACGATCGTGCAGCTCAGCGCGGCGCCGATGAGCAGCGGGGCCCACGGTGCGATCAGGGTCGTGAGGAGCCCCACGAGCACCGGACCGAGGAGGAAGGACGCCTCATCCATCACCGACTCGTAGCTCATCACCGCGGCGGTCGCCCGGGCGCGCGCCCCCGGCGATCGAGGGGTCGACGCGAACCCCGCGAGGCGCGCGCGGGAGAACGGTGCCACCTGCGGCGTGGTGCCCCCGACCACGAGCGCCAGCGCCGCGACGGCGGGCATCGGGCCGGAGACGAGCAGGAGCAGCGCGGCGACGGCCAGCACGCTGAGCCCGCACGAGAGGAGCAGCACGGCGCGCTGGCTGGTGCGGTCGGCGAGGGCTCCGGCCGCGGGCCCGCAGACTGCGGTCCCGATGCCCGCGCAGGCCGCGGCCAGCCCGGCCTCGGCGATGGACCCGCGCGCGGAGGCGACGAGCGTGAGCACGCCCACGATCATCATCGCGAACGGCAGTCGCCCCACGAACGCGACCGGGAAGTACCCCCAGCCGGTGAGCCGGGCGAAGGCCGCGAGGTCCGCGCGCAGGGGAGGGCGGGACATCCCGCCGCTCCCCCGCGTGCCGGTCAGAGCTTCGGCGACGACGGCGAGCTCACCACGAACGCGCCCGAGATGATGTCGGCCTTGAGGGCCTCCACCTCGTCGAGGAGCGCGGGGTCGAGCTTCGACTCCCAGTCGTGCGCGGGCGCGATCCCGACGCCGTCGTTCTCGAGGGTGCCGATGTAGGCGCTGTTGTCGAAGGAGTCGGCGCCCGCGGCGAGCGTGACCTCCTTCGCGGCGGTGGTCAGGTTCTTGAGCACCGAGGTGAGGTAGTACTCCTTGTACTCGGGCGCGCTGACGTACGCGTCCGAGTTCACGCCGATGATGGCGCCCTCGCTGCCGCGGTCCTTCATCGCCTCGATGGAGGCCTTGAACAGCGTGCCGGCCACCGGCATGATCACGTCGACGCCCTGGTCGAGCAGGCCGGAGGTCACCGTCTTGGCCTGGTTCTGGTCGTCGAAGCTGCCGACGAAGAGGCCGTTCTGCGCCGCCTTGTCCCAGCCCACGACCTTGACGGAGGCGCCGTGCACCTCGTTGTAGTGGGCGACGCCGTCCACGAAGCCGTCCATGAAGATGGTCACCGACGGGAACGGCATGCCGCCGTAGGTGCCCACGACACCGGTCTTGGACGCACCGGCGGCGAGGTAGCCCGCGAGCACCGCCGCCTGGGCGGTGTCGAAGAGCACCGGCTTGACGTTGTCGAGCACCAGCGGGCTGAAGTCGTCGTTGGTGACCGTGCTGTCGATGAGGGCGAAGTTGACGTCGGTGTTGGCCTGGGCAGCATCGCGGGTGGCTGTCGCGAGCGCGAACCCGACCGTGACGATGAAGTCGCAGCCCTCGCCGATGAGCGCGTCGATGTTGCCCGAGTACTGGTCCTCCGAGGCGGACTCCGTGGCCTTCGGCTCGACCCCGAGAGTCTGGGCAGCCTCCTTGACCCCGTTGTAGGTGAGCTCGTTGAAGTCCTTGTCGTCGAACCCGGTGAGGTCGGAGACCGCGCAGGGGAGGAAGTCGGTCGCGGCCGCCCCCGACGACTCGACGGGATCGGGTGCTGCGCCGCATCCGCTCAGGACGAGGGCGGCGAACGCGCCCAGTGCGACGAGCGAGGTGAGCTTGGTGCTTCGTTGCATTGCTGTCTCCGTTATCTCTGGTGCCGTGATTGCAGATCCCGGCGGGTACCGGGCTCGAGGAAGGCTGAGTCCAGGCTCGCGCTGTCGAGCGTGGCGAGGTCTGAGGGGGTGAATCCGAGGACGTCGACGAGCACCGCGCGCTCGTCCCGCAGATCGGTGCCGGTCTGCATCGGGTTGTCGTCGCCGAGCACTAGGCGCACACCGGCGTCGCGGAAGACGGGTGCGGGATGCTCGGCCACCGCCGCGATCGCCCCGGTGTACCAGTTGGAGGTCGGGCAGACCTCGACCACGATGCCCGAGTCCGCGGCCCACGCGAGCACGTCCGGATCGTCGACGATGTGCGCGCCGTGCCCGATGCGCGTCGCGCCGAGGAGCTCGGCGGCCTCGCGGGCCGCGGCACCGGGCGCCGCCTCAGCCGCGTGGCAGGTGATGCCGAGGCCTGCCGCGCGGGCGATGTCGAAGGCGTCGCGGTGCGGCGCGAGCTGGGGGAACAGCAGCTCGTCGCCGGCGAGGTCGAAGCCTACAACTCCGTCGCCGGCGAAACGGGCGGCCGCTCGCGCAACGGCGAGGTTGGTGTCGCGGTCGTGGTGGCGCAGCGCTGCGACGACGGCACCGCTCGGCATGCCCGTCGCCCGGGACGCCTCGCGCATCCCCTCCGCGACCGCCGCGATGACGGCGTCGATGCCCCGAGCGTCTTCGGCATGGGTCGCCGGCCCGAAGCGCAGCTCGAGGTAGTCGAGGCCTGCGGCCGCGGCATCCTCGACCGCCTCTCGTGCAATGCGTCGCGCAGACTCCGCAGACCGGAAGAAGGGGTAGGTGGACGCGACCTTGGCGAGGTAGACGGTGAGGTCCGCGGGGCCGGTCAGTCGGATCGCCTGCTCCCAGCCGCCCGCGGGCTCGGGGACGCCGCCGGCCGCCGCGAGCTCCGCGGCGGTGGACGGGCGCACCCGGCCCTCGAGGTGGCTGTGCAGGTCGATGAGCATCAGAGTTCCAGCCGCACCGCTACTTCGAGGGCTGCCTCGATGCTGCGCATCCAGCCGTCTTTGAGCGCCTTCTCGACGCCCGAGTAGAGGCTCGTGCCGTCGAACAGGTTGCTCGAGGTGGAGCAGATCATGCCCGACCGCACGCCGCGCAGGCGCGCTACGACGTAGAGCGCGGCGCTCTCCATCTCCACGTTGAGCACGCCGAGGCGGTTGAGCTCTGCGATCCACTCCGGGGTCTCGGCATAGAAGGCGTCGTCGCTGGCGTTGATGCCGGAGTGCACGGATGTCTCGGTGCCGCTCGTCAGCTCCCGGGCGACCTTGGCCAGCTCGAGCGCGATCTCGAGGTCGGGCACGGCCGGGAACCCGTGGTGCGCGTAGGCCGCCGTGGTGCCGTCGTTGCGCAGGGCGCCCTCGCTCACGAGCAGGTCGCCCGGCTTCACGCCGGGCTGCAGGCCCGCTGACGAGCCGACGCGGATGAACGAGGTCACGCCCACACGGATCAGCTCCTCGACGGCGATCGCGGTGGACGGGCAGCCCATCCCGGTGGAGGTCGCCGTGATGAGGCGGCCCTTGTACATGCCGGTCATCGTCATGTGCTCGCGCTTGTGGGCGACGGTCTTCACATCCGTGAGGAACTCGGCCACGAGCGGTACACGGAAGGGGTCGCCGGGCAGGAGCGCCACCGTCGACACCTCGCCGGGCGCGACGCCGATGTGGTACTGGCGCTCGCCAACACCGGCGGAACTCTTGTCTACTGCCTGGTTCATCGGGGTCTCCGCAACTCTGGGGATCAACTCGGTACGATGTTATACCTCGTTGCGTTACGGGCGGGTTACAGTTTTGGGGGAACGAGAGACGGGCCCGCCGAGGGGCCACTTTCTACCGAAATTCCGGGGACGCCCGTAACAACTGGCCCCTCGCGCTCCCTCACGCGAGCGCCGACCGTGCCCCGGGGTCGGGCTACGACCGCCCGCCACGGGGTCCGGCTACGCGACCGCCGACCGCGCCTCGTGCACGAGCAGGCCGCGCGGAGAGGCCGGGAACCGGTCGAGCATCGCCTGCACCTCAGCTGCGTCGACATTCGCGCCGAAGAGCTCCGCGCCCGGCTCGAGTCGCGCGCCCTCGGCGAGGGGGCCCGCGAGGACGGCGTCGAAGCCGAGGGCGTCGACGAGGGCTGCAGCGGCGGTGACGTCGGCCGGGGCATCCCCCGCGATCGCCAGCGCCTTGCGGCCGGCCGCACCTGCGGGCCGCGCCTCCTGGTCGAGGTCGTGGTAGCCCATGTGGTTGAACGCCTTCACGACGCGGGACTCCGGCAGGTACGACTGCACGAGCTCGCTCGTGGAGGTGCGCGGGTCGTTCAGGTCGTCGCGGATGCCGTCGATCTCCCACCAGTAGTTCATCGCGTCGATGACGAGCTTGCCGCGCAGCGCGTCCACGGGGATGCTGCGGTACTTGCCGAGCGGCAGGGCGAGGATCACGATGTCCGCTTCGGCCGCGGCCCGCTCCGCGGTGGTCGCGACCGCGCCGGGAGCCAGCACCTCCACGATGAGCGCGATGCGCGACGGGTCGCCGGAGCCCGCCACGAGCACGCGGTAGCCGGCCGCGAACGCCAGCCGCGCGAGCACGGTGCCGACCTTGCCCGCGCCGAGGATGCCGATCGTGGTCATGCCGCAGCCCTCGCCGTGAGCAGCTCCTGCACCCGCGGTGCGACCTCGCGGCCGAGCAGCTCGATGGTGCGCGAGCGCGCCTCGCGGGGCAGGTGCAGGATGTCGTACTTGAGGTCGAACCGGTCGAGCTGCAGCTCCCCCGCGACGAGGGCGATCTTCGCGGCCACCGTCTCCGGAGACCCGACGAACAGGGCGCCGCCGTCGAGCTCCATCTCGAACCGCTCGCGGGAGGGGGCGTAGAAGCCGCGCTCTGCGGAGATCTGCCGCACGACCGGCTCCCAGTAGCGCCACCAGGTCTCGCGAGCCTCCTCGTCGGTGTCGGCGATGAGGCCGAGCGAGTGCTGGCCGACCGGCTGGCCGGGCTTGCCGAACTGCGCGAGCGCGCGCTTGTACAGGTCGACGTGGCCTGCGAACCGCTGCGGCTGCCCGCCGATGATCGCGAGCATGAGCGGCAGGCCGTACCGCGCGGCGCGCACCACGGACTCCGGGCTGCCGCCGACGCCGATCCAGGTCGGGATGCCCCCCTCGGGCATTCGCGGGTGCAGCGTCTCGGAGTCCAGCGGCGCGCGCACCGACCCCGACCAGGTCACCGCCTCCTCGCGCTGCAGGCGCATGAACAGGTCGAGCTTCTCCTCGAACAGGTGCTCGTAGTCGGCGAGGTCGTAGCCGAACAGCGGGAAGGACTCGGTGGCGGATGCACGGCCGAGGATCAGCTGCGCGCGCCCGTTCGACACCGCGTCGAGGGTGGAGAACTCGTGGTACAGCCGCACCGGGTCGTTCGTGCTGAGCACGGTGACCGAGGTGCCGAGCTTGATGCGCTCGGTCGCCGAGGCGATCGCGGCCAGCAGCACCGGCGAGGCGGAGTCGGTGTGGCCCGCGCGGTAGTGCTCGCCCACGCTGAAGACATCGAGCCCCGCCGACTCGGCGAGCTTCGCCTCCTCGACGAGCAGGCGCACCGTCTCGGCGTCCGTGAGCACGCGGCCCGCGGCATCCGTCGCGACCTCCCCGAAGGAGTTGAGCCCCAGTTCGAATGTGCCGTTCATCTCGTCCTCCATGTAATTGACGTATCAATTATCCACGATAAGATTGACGTGTCAATTAGGAGGCTCCATGCAGGCGAACACCGCGCGACGCTCCCCCACCGCCGACGAGCTGCGCGCCTGGCGGCTCTTCATCGAGACCTCGAGCCAGCTCGGCAGCGTGCTCAACAGCCGGCTCCAGAGCGAGTCCGGCCTCTCCTCCGCGGACTACTCTGTGCTGCTCGCGCTCACCGAGGCCGCCGGCAAGCAGCTGCGCTCCTCCGACCTCGCCACCCACGTGGGCTGGGAGCGCAGCCGGCTCTCGCACCACCTCGGGCGCATGGAGGGCAGGGGGCTGATCCGCCGCGACGACTGCGCCACCGACAGCCGCGGCGCCGAGATCGTGCTGACGGATGCCGGCGCCGCAGCCTTCCGCAAAGCCAGCAGTTCGCACCTGCACGCGGTGCACGAGCTGTTCGTCGACGCCCTCACCCCCGAGCAGATCGCCGCGGCCGGAGAGATCGCGGCCGCCCTCAAGATCCGGCTCGACGCCTAGAGCTGGGGGCTACCAGACCGGCGGGTGCCGGAGCTCCCGCGTGCTCTCGAGCTGCGCGGCGATCGCGAGCAGCGCGTGCTCCCCGCCCGGGCGGCCGACGAGCTGGACCGCGACGGGGTGGCCCGCGGCATCCCGCGACACCGGAAGCACGATCGCGGGCAGGCCGGCGACGTTCACGAAGCTGCTGTACGGCGCGTACCGCACCTGCTGGGCGAAGTTCTCCTGCGGGTCGACGTCGTCGAACCAGCCGATCGGCCTCGGGGACTCACCGAGAGCCGGGGTCAGGATCGCGTCGAACGGGGCGAACGCGGTGATCGTCTCGCGCTCGAACACCGTGCCCGCCGCGAGCGCGTCGGCGAGGTCGCGCGCACCGAGCGCCCGGCCCGCCCGCACCAGCCACGCGGTGATCGGCTCCAGTAGGTGCAGCCGATCGGATTCCACCGGGATGCGCGCTGCGCTCGCCCGCCACAGGGTGGTGAACATCTCGGCGTAGCCGCGCGGCCGCCAGTCGAGGGCGTCGACGTCGTGGCCGAGGCCGGTCAGGGCGCGGATGGCCACCTCCACCGCCTCACGGCCCGCGGGGTCGGGCACGATGGCGCCGTCCCACGGCGAGACGTCGGTGACGCCGATCCGGTACGCACCCTCGGGATTCAGCGCGGTGGGCAGGAACGGGCCGGTGCCGGGGGCGCGGAGCGCGTACGGGTACGGCCGCCCGGTCGCGAGGGCGTCGAGCAGCAGCGCGGCATCGGCGACCGTGCGCGCGATCGGGCCGGCCACGGCGAGGCCCGCGATCCCGTCGAGGCCCGACCCGACCGGCAGGCGGCCGCGCGAGGGCTTGAGGCCCACTACCCCGACGGTGGCGGAGGGGATCCGGATGGACCCGCCGCCGTCCGACCCCGGTGCGAACGGCAAGAGTCCGGCCGCGACGGCCACCGCGGCGCCGCCGCTCGAGCCGCCGGCTCCCTTCGACGGGTCCCACGGGTCGCGGGCCGGCGGCGCGACCAGCGTCTCGGTGTAGCCGGTCATCCCGAATTCCGGCGTGTTGGTCTTGCCGAGGCTGATCGCGCCGGCGTCGTCGAGGAGCAGGGCCAGGTCGTCGGAGGCCGCAGCCACGTTGTCGGCGAACGCCCGCGAGCCGTACCGGGTAGCCACACCGGCTCGCGCGACGAGGTCCTTGTCGGCGAGCGGCATGCCCCACAGCGGGGCGTCCGACCGCTCGAGGCGCTCCGCCCGCAGCAGCGCGGCTTCCCCGGTCACCGCCACGAGGGCGCCGAGTGAGGGGTTCAGGCGCTCGATCCGCTCGAGGTAGTGGGCGACGAGCTCCCGCGGGGAGAGCTCGCCCGAGCGCAGCGCGGCGACCTGGGCGAGCGCGGTCAGCTCGTGCAACTGCGACATGCTGCGAGCCTAGGCTGTCTCGCTGGTCGAGTTGCGGGAATTCCCCGCGCCCGGGGTGGTTCACTGAGGTGTGCACACAATGCCCACCGCTCCCACCCTCACCGAGACCGAGATCACCGCGATCCGCGCGGGCTTCCCGATCCTCGCGACGGAGGTGAACGGCCGACCGCTCGTCTACCTCGACTCCGGCGCCACCTCGCAGAAACCGCTCGCGGTGCTCGACGCCGAGCGCGACTTCTCCGTCACGCGCAACTCGGCCGTGCACCGCGGCGCCCACACTCTCGCGGCGCTCGCGACGGAGGAGTTCGAAGAGGCTCGGGAGACTGTAGCCCGCTTCGTGGGTGCCGACGCCGACGAGATCGTCTGGACGTCGAATGCCACCGAGGGCGTGAATCTGCTCGCGTACACCCTCTCGAACGGCGGTGAGCTGGCCCTGAAGCCCGGCGACGAGATCGTCGTCACCGAGCTCGAGCACCACGCGAACCTCATCCCGTGGCAGCAGCTCGCGCAGCGCACGGGGGCGGTGCTGCGGTACATCCCGGTCGATGACGAGGGCGCGCTCGACCTCGAGCGCGCGCCGATCACCGACCGCACGAGCATTCTGGCGTTCTCGCACGTCTCGAACGTGCTCGGCGTCGTCAACCCGTTAGCCGATCTCGTCGAAAGAGCGCACGCTGTCGGCGCGCTCGTGGTGCTCGACGCCTGCCAGTCCGCACCGCACCTCCCGCTCGACCTGCACGCGCTCGACGTCGACTTCGCCGTCTTCTCGGGCCACAAGATGCTCGGCCCCACCGGCATCGGAGTGCTCTACGGCCGCAGCCGACTGCTCAACGCCCTCCCGCCGTTCCTCACCGGCGGGTCGATGATCACCACGGTCACGATGGAGTCCGCGCAGTTCCTCCCCGCGCCGCAGCGGTTCGAGGCCGGTACCCAGCGGGTGTCGCAGGCGATCGCCCTCGCCGCGGCGGTCGACTACCTGAGCGCGATCGGCATGGAGCGCGTCGCCGAGCACGGCAGCAGGATGAGCCGGCAGCTGATCGAGGGGCTCTCCGCGGTCGACGGCGTACGGGTTCTCGGAGCACAGGGCCACGAGCGCGTGGGTCTCGCGAGTTTCGCGGTGGAGGGCATCCACGCCCACGATGTCGGCCAGTTCCTGGACGACCGGGGCATCGCCGTGCGGGTCGGCCATCACTGCGCCCAGCCGCTGCACCGCCGTCTCGGGCTCACGTCGACCACGCGCGCGAGCGGCTCGGTCTACACGACCGAGGCGGAGATCGACCTCTTCCTCGCGGCGGTCGCCGACTCCCGCGCCTTCTTCGGAGTGAGCGCGTGAGCGACCTCGACGGGCTCTACCAGCAGCTGATCCTCGACCACGCGAAGAACCCGCACGGCCGGGTGCCGCTGGAGTCGCCCACGGGCCAGTCGCACCAGGTGAACCCCACCTGCGGCGACGAGGTGACCCTGTCGATCCGGGTCGAGAACGGCGTGATCGAGGCCGTCGGGTGGGAGGGGCACGGCTGCAGCATCTCGCAGGCCTCCGCGTCCCTGCTCGCGACGCTCCTCGACGCGGTGCCGGTCGCGACCGCGCAGGAGCTGCTCGAGGAGTTCCGCGCGGCGATGCGCTCGCGCGGCCAGATCGAGCTCGACGAGGACCGCTTCGGCGACGCGATCGCCCTCAACGGCGTCTCCAAGTACGTGGCGCGGGTGAAGTGCGCGATGCTCCCCTGGGTCGCGCTCGAGCACGCGCTGGCGGGATGACCGCGCTCCCCGATCTCGTCGGGCGCCGCCCCGCACCCCGCCGGCAGCCCGCGCGGAGGTTGTGACACCATGCGGATGCCGAAACCTCCGCATGGGGTCAATGGGTCCGCGCGGCCGGGCGCGGGTTGGAGCGCGGGGGGCGTGGCGGTAGAGCCCGAGCGCGGCGGGGTAGCGCCCGAGGGTGGCGGCCTAGAGCCCGAGCGCGGCCCAGAGGGGACCGAGGTCGCGCCGCTCCTCCAGGGCGTCGATACTCTCCTCCAGCTGCGCGGGGCTGTCGGCCCCGATGACCACGGAGGCGACGGAGCGCTCGCGGGCCGCATACGTGAGCGCCGCCTGCGGCAGGGTGGTGCCGTGCTCCTCCGCGAGCCGCGCGATGTGCCGCGCGCGCTCGATCAGGTCGGCGGGCGCCCGCCCGTACTCGTAGTGCGACTCGTCGGAGGGCCAGGCGCGCGCGGTCAGCCCGCTGTTGAACACGCCCGCGTTCAGGATCGAGATGCCCCTCTCCCGGCACGTGGGCACCAGCCTCTCGAGCGCGGGCTGCTCGAGCACCGTGAGCCGTCCGGCGACCATGACGGCGTCGATGTCGGCCCCGGCAGCGAACGGCTCGAGCGCCTGCAGCGTGCCCGAGCCGACGCCGATGGCTCCGAGGATGCCCGCCTCGCGCATCCGGACCAGCTCCGGCACGGCCTCGCCGAGCGCCACGCCCAGATGACCCTCGGGGTCGTGGACGAGCGCCACGTCCACGCGGTCGAGGCCCAGCCGGTCGAGCGACTCCTCGAGGGAGCGCCGCACACCAGCGGCGCTGAAGTCCCACTGCCGCTCACCGTCGACGATGAGCCTGCCGACCTTGGTGCTCAGCACGTACTGGTCGCGCGGATACCGGGCGAGGGCGGCACCGAGGCTGCGCTCCGCGAGGCCGAGTCCGTAGTGCGGGGCCGTGTCGAAGTACCGCACCCCGCGCATCCACGCGGTGTCCACGATCGCCGCGGCCTCCTCCGCGGTCATGACGCCGTAGAGGTTGCCGAGTTGCGCGGTGCCGAGGCCGATCGGCGTGACGCCGACCGCGGTGCTTCCCAGGCGGTTCACGTCAGACGGGCTGTTCGGCGCGCCACGCCTCGTACTCGGCGCGGCTGTCGGGGCTCAGGGGGTAGTAGTCCGACAGCCGGGCGCCCTGCTCGAGGCGCATACGGCTGAACTCCTCCCAGTTCTCGTGGTCCTCCGCGGACTGCACGAGTTCGAGGGCCTTGCCCGCGGGCACGATCACGGCGCCGTCGTCATCCGCCACGACCACATCGCCGGGCAGGCACAGGACTCCCCCGGCGGCGATCGGCACGTCGTAGGCCCACGGGAAGAGGTCGACCTGCGAGGCGTAGTTCGGCGTGGTGCCCGTGCACCAGATCGGCACGCCGAGCTCTCGCACGCGCGCGGCATCCCGGATCCGGCCGTCGACGACGATGCCGGCGCCGCCGCGGCGCTTGAAGTAGCGCACGAGCATGTCGCCGAAGCACCCGGTGAAGGGGCTGCCGAACGCCTGGACGACGAGGACATCGCCCTCCTGGACGGTCTCGAGCACGGCCCACAGGGCGGTGTGCCGCTCGACGTACTCCTGGCTGAGGCCGCTCGCGACGTCCTCGCGCTGCGGCATGAACTGCAGTGTGAGGGCGGAGCCGATCACGCGGCTCCCGGTCTCGAGCGCGACCGGGCCCTGCACGGAGGTGCGCGAGATGCCCATGCCGTTGAGCTTCGCTGCCGCGGTCGCGGCGCTCACGGCGTCCATGCGGCGCAGGATGTCGGCGTCGGCGCGCTGGAACGGCTCGCCGCGCACGGGAAGGGGCCACACCTGCGTGGGCTCGTCGTAGTCGGTCATCGGTGGTTCTCCTGTTGGTAATGGGCGAAGGAAGCGTGGTGAGCGACGTAGGCCCGTCGCGTGATGTCGAGGCGCAGCGCCACGCGGGTGAGCGGCGGGAGGGTCACGGTGATCCGCGCCGAGCCCGCCGGCTCGTCCACGGTGGCAGTACCGGGCGACGGGATGCCGTACTCAAGCGGCGACCCAGGGTAGCCGCCCTCGGCCGAGGTGGAGTGAACGCCGTCGATCCGGTCCTCGCCGAACGCGCCGGCCTGCACGACGACGCGGCGGACCGCCGAGCTCCCGAGGTTCACAAGCTCGAGCTCGAGGCCCGTCTCGTCGATCGTGGTGACGAGCGCCGCGACGTCCTGCGGGAGACCGGGCCTGCCGAGGTCGGCGTCCCCGTAGAGCACGCTCGCCTGCCCGAGGCCGCCGTTGTACAGGGCGGGCGGGGCGCCGGTGGTGAGCTGGGTGAGCACCTCCGTCACTACCGGGTTGAGTCGCTGCCACCAGTGGATGTCGTCGTCGGAGGGGCCGTGCGGCGTCGCGCGCATGAGCGCGAGGCGGCGCGCGACCTGCGCGAGGGCGAGCTCGAGAGCGTCAACGGGGTAGGAGGGGTTGCGGCCGCGCAGGTAGGTGAACCACGGTGCCTCGTGGCCCTGCTCCTCCTTGTCGTGGAAGAGCACGGTGGCGGTCCAGTCGAACGCCGCGCCGGCTTCGAGCTCGTCGAGCCGGGCGAGGTCCTCCGCGGAGCGCGACACCCACCACAGCCAGACGGGGTAGTTGAGGGGCGGCGGCGCCCAGTCGAACCAGCCCTCCGGGCCGTGGCGCCACGGGATCAGGCGCACGGCAGCTCCCTCGGCGAGCCCGACCTTCTGCGCCCAGCGCGGGTCCAGGCCAGCCGTTTCGGCGTCGAGGACGCGCGCGCGGGCGAGAACGGTGTCGAGCGGCTCTCGAGCCAGGTCGAGTGCCGCGGTGCCGCCGGTGACTATCACGTGGTTGAGCGCGCCTATCGCGGCGCCCGCCTCCACGGAGTGGAGGCCGTGCGGCCACTGCCAGCCGTAGTGGCCCCCGTACCAGGCGCCGTCGTGGAGCTCGCCCACGATCCCGGAGGGGCCGACGTTGTCCGGGATGAGCCCGCCGTTCGCCGCCGCGCGCTCGCGCCAGGCGTCCACGTAGTCGACGACCCAGCCCGCCAGGGCGGGGTCGTGGGAGTAGAGCCACGCGTTGGTGACGAGCGAGGTCGCCGCGAGGTTGACGGCGGTGTCGCCGCGGCCCATGCGGTCGATCATCGCCTGGCCCATGCGCGCGGCGTTGTCGCCCTCGGCGAGGTCGTCCCAGGTTCGGATGCCCGGCAGGTCCTGAAGGGGAAGGCCGTACGGGCGCATCCCGTCCATGGTCGCGCGGTACTCGCGCCAGTCCTCGCCGAGGCCCCAGCGCGGCCCGCCCGATCCGGTGTGCGGCGCCACGATCATCCGGGCCGCCTCGTCGTAGTTCGCGGAGCCGGGCAGGTACAGCCGGGCGAAGCGCTCCGCCCGCCCGCGGAACGCGGCGTCATCGGGGTCGGCGGCGCACAGCGCGTAGAAGAAGATCATCGACTCGCCCTGGTGGAACCAGTCGTAGCCGAGCTCGTACTCGTCCTTGACGAAGCCGAAGGCCGTCATCTGGCGGGTCACCCCCTCCCAGTGGTGCTTCGCCGCGGCGAGCAGGTCGCTCGATCCGCCCAGGCGGTACAGCACCGGCCAGTTGAAGAAGGGCTCGTAGAAGTCGTCGACGCCGTCGCGGTCGTGCATCGGGCCGGCGTACACGAGGCTGCCGTCCGGCGCGCAGTAGGTGGCCTCGAACTCGCGCCAGGCGTCGTCGAGCAGGGCGAACAGCCTCCGCTGAAGCACCGCCCAGACGGGCGCCTCGATGAGCGGGATGCTCGCGACAACGTCGAGCGAGGGTCTGAGGTTGTTCATCCTTTGATCGCCCCCGAGGTCAGACCGCCGATGATGCGGCGCTGCAGGAGCACGTAGAACACGATGACCGGGGCCGCCGCCAGCAGCATGTTCGGGTACACCAGGGTGAAGTCGGTCGAGTACTTGCTCACCGCGGCGTAGACGCCGGTGGTGACCGTGTAGATGCCGGACCCCGGGCCGAGGATGATCTGCGGGTTCACGAAGTCAGACCACACGCCCACGGCGTTGAGGATGACGGCGGTCGCGACAACCGGCGTCATGAGCGGGAAGATCACCTGCCAGAAGGTGCGGATGCGGCCGGCGCCGTCGATCTTCGCCGCCTCGTCCAGCTCGCGCGGCAGGCTCTGGATGAAGGCGACGTAGAGGAACAGCGAGGTCGGGATGGTGCCCGCGGTCTCGAAGAGCAGGAAGCCGGGCACCGTGCCCATGAGCCCGATCGTCTTGAGCACGTAGATCACCGGGATCACGAGCGTCTGGCTCGGGATGAACAGTCCCGTCAGGAGCACGAGGAACACGACGCGGTGGTAGCGGCGCGTGCCCCTGGCAATGGCGTACGCCGCCGGGCCGGCCACGACGACGGATGCCAGGTTCACCGCGACGACGAAGAACGCGCTGATCGCGTAGGCGCCCACGACGTTGAAGCTGGGCGCCGTGATCGCGCGCTGGAGGTACTCGAGCGAGAACCCCTCGCTCGGGAATCCGAAGGGCGACGCGACGATGTCGCGCTGCGACTTGAAGGCGTTCGTCACGAGCAGGTAGATCGGAACGATCATGATGAGGGCGAGGGCCCCGAGCGCGAGAGCGCGCGGGATGGCTGACTTGATCATGCGGCGACCGCCTGCTCGCTGCGGCGGCGGGCGCCGGTGATGATGACCGTCACGATGACGATGGCGACGAGCAGCACGACGGACTGCGCGGCGCCGTAGCCGAGCTGGGACTTGGTGAAGGAGGTCGAGAGGATGTTGTAGACGACGCTCTGCGTACTGCCCGCCGGACCGCCGGCGGTGAGCGCGAGGATGAGCTCGTAGGCCCGCAGCAGGCCCACCACGACGAGCACGATGTTGACCGTGACCGTGGGCGCCAGCATCGGGAGCTTCACGCGCCAGAACGTCTGCCACCGCGAGGCGCCGTCGATTCGCGCGGCCTCGATGAGGCTCTCGGGGATCGTCTGCAGGCCGGCCAGGTAGAGCACCACGTTGACGCCGAAGCTCGACCAGACGATGACGGCGATGACGGAAGCGGTGGCCCAGGTCGGATCGGAGAGGAAGGGGGCCTTCTCCTGGCCCGCGGAGTCCAGGAGCGAGTTGATGGCGCCGTTCGTGCCCAGGATCGAGGACCAGAGGAAGCCGAGGATCACCGGTCCGATCACATAGGGGTAGAAGGCGAGCACGCGCAGGAGCGCGTTGACGCGGGTGTTGGCGTTGAGGAGCAGGGCGACCCCGAGCCCGAGCACATTGCAGGCGACGGTGCCCACGACGGTGATCAGAAGGGTGAGTCCGGCGGCCCGGGCGACCGTCGGGTCCTGGCCGAGCTGGATGTAGTTGCGCAGTCCGATGAACTTGGGCGGGAAGGTGAAGCCGTCCCAGTTGGTGAGGCTGAGGTAGATAGCGATGAGGATCGGGATGAGGACGAACCCGACGACCAGGGTCAGCGCGGGACCGGCCATGAGGAGGTCGGTAAGGGAGTCCCGCCGAGCGAGACGCGAACGCGTGGCGGGGTGCCCCGAGGGGACGGCGGCTGCCGCCCCCTCGGGCCGAATCGCCGTATCAGTTGGCGGCATTCGTCTTCCACCATGCGTCGAGCGCCTTGGCTGCATCTGCCGGCGACCCGCCGGTGTACAGGCTCTGCACCTGGAGGTTGAGCTCGTCGGCGAAGCCCGCGGGGATGCCGGGTCCCGTCGTTCCCGGGACCGAGCCGGGGGCCGCGTCGAGGATCGCCGCGACTGCCGCGTTGAGCGGGCTGCCGTCGTAGCTGACTCCGGCGCGGAAGTTGCCCTCGGAAGCCAGTGACTTCGCGATCGCGTCCTTGTCCGACACCAGGTACTTCACGATGTCGAGTGCGAGCGCCTGGTTCTTCGAGTCCTTGAGGATCGAGTAGGGCTGCGCCGGACCGCTGAACTGCTTGGGCAGCGCGCCGTCGATGGTCGGGGTGGCGAACACGCCGACCTCGAACGGCACGTCGGCGTCGTCGATCGAGGGCACGATCCAGTTGCCGATGATGTAGGTCGCGGCCTTGCCCGAGGTGAAACCGTCGATCGAGTCCTGGTACTTGAGGCCGAGCGCGTCCTTCTGGACCAGGCCGTCCTTGACCCAGCCGGCGTAGGTGTCGAAGTAGGTCGCGTAGGGGCTGTCGGCGAACGACGCGGTGCCCGCGGTCTCGTCGGCCCAGTACTGCGGCCCGTCGGCGAGCAGGGCGGGGTTCGCCATCATCGCGAACTGCGCGCCGGTCACCCACTCCCCGGCGGTCTGCAGCGGAACGTAGCCCGCGTCCTTGAGCTTGCGCAGGTCCGCTGTGAAGTCCTCCAGGGAGGCCGGGGTCTCGGTGATGCCCGCTGCGGCAAAGGCGTCCTTGTTGTAGAACACGAGCGACTGGATCTGGGCGCCGGTGGCGACCTGCCAGATCTTGCCGTCGACCTTGTTCTCCTGGGCGAGCGGGGTGGCGTTCACCCAGTCCTCCTCGGGGAAGGCGGTCAGCTGCGGGATGACGACGGGGTCGAGGTTGCTCGCGACGATGTCGGGAATCGATCCGGAGGCGAGCTCCTGCTGGAGCGTGGCCTGGACGTCCTCACCCGAGGGCGTCTCGATGGTGACCGTCACGCCGGGGTGCGACTCGAGGTACGGGGCCAGAAGGTCCTCGTAGTACTCCTTGGTCAGGACGGGCGTGATGTTCGCCAGGATCCTGATGTCGCCGGTGAGCGCGCCGTCGCCGGAGTCCGGCGGGGTGGCGCAGCCCGCGAAAGCGAAGGCCACGGCGGCGGCCACGGCGACCGCACCGACCTTCGCAAACTTGCTGTGTCTCATTAATCCTCCTTGATTAGTGATCGCCTATCGATAGGCGATTGACTGAATGCTAACGCCAGGCTCCTCGCCTGTCAAAGAGCCGCAGCTACTGGGTGGCCTCGAGCGCCCCCGAGGCGTGGGCGTAGAAGGCCTCGCCCGCCGACTGGGCATCGCCGACGATGAGCGCCTCGATCAGGTCCGAGTGCCAGCCCACGACCACCGACCGGTTTCCCGCGAAGGAGGGATCGCCGATCGCGCGCTGGCTCACGAGGATCGGCTCGAGCGCGTCCCACACCCGCGTGAGGATGGCATGCCCGCCCACGGCGAGCGCGCTGCGGTGGAACGCCATGTCGTGCTGTCGGAACAGTGCCCAGTCCCCCGCCGCTACCGCCGCGTCCATGCGCTCGACGATCGCCCGCAGCGCGCTCACCTCGGCGTCGGAGATCGTGCCGGCGGCCGCCCGGGCTCCCGCGCTCTCCAGGTCGGCACGCAGCTCCCGGGCGATCGCGAACTCCTGGGGCGAGATCTCGGTGACGTAGCTGCCCCTGCGGGGCTCCGACGTCACGAGACCGGCGTGGACGAGGCGCTTCACGGCCTCGCGGACCGGCGCCTGGCTCACTCCCAGCCGCCGCGCGATCTCCGACTCCACGATCCTGTCACCCGGCGCCCGCGTCCCGTCCAGTATCGACCCGAGGATCATGTCGTACACCTTGTCCGAGAGCAGCTCCCGGCCGATTTCCATCTCCGACATCGCAGTCGCGTCCCTTCGTTGAGTGTTCAACTAAAGTAGTCGATACTCGATTGACGGATGCGACGGCACCCGCTTCACTGGGCCCATGCACCTCATCGGCTACCGCACCCGGCTCAGGCCCGGCCAACTCGCCCGCTATACGGCTGCGCATGCTCGCATCCCGGAGCCGATCGCCCGCGCGCTGCGGGCCGCGGCGGTGATCGAGTGGAACATCTGGAGCGACGGCGAGACCCTCTTCCACACGATCCGCACCACCGACGGCCTCGACGCGATGAGCGAGGCAATGGCATCCCTGGGCCCGATCGATCGGCACTGGGACGAGCTGATCGCGACGATGGTCGACGATGCGGCGGAGTCCGCGGCAGTTCTGCCGCTCGTGTGGCACCTCGACGGTGACGAGCAGGGGCCCGACCTGCCCTGAGCGGCTTGCCCCCGATCGGGATGTCGAATATCTTGTCGATAATCGTCAATCGATAGGAAGAGCATCCCTGTGTACGACCCCACTCCGTCGACGCCCCTGCGGGAGGGCGTGACGATCGCCCTCGACGGTGCCGCGTGGCACCTGCTCAGGAAGGCCTCGGCGGGCCTGGCCGCCCCGGTGATCGTCATCGACACGTATCCCGGGGCCGACGTGGACGCCCTCTGCGAGGCCGCGCGCTCCGCGTTGGCCGCGGAGGTTGTGGACGTGGAGGGCGCTGCTCTCCCGGCCGAGAGCCGTGCATCCCGGTTCACGGACACGCTCACGGACGATCGGGTCTTCGGCGTCATGTCCCGCGCGCGGGTTGCCGACTTCTACGATCCCGATCGCGTGCGCGAGCTGCGGGACACGGTCAGCAACCGCTCCGGGGCGCTCGTGCTGATCGGATGGGGCGCCGCCGAGGTCTGGGACGACCCCGACGTCCTGGTCGTCGGGGACCTCGCTCGATGGGAGATCCAGCAGCGGTACCGCCGAGGGATGCCGAACTGGAAGGCCGACAACGCCGCCGAGGACCCCCTCCGCAAGGTCAAGCGCGGGTACTTCCTGGAGTGGCGCGCGGCCGACCGCCACAAGGCCGCGCTGCTGCCGCGAGCCGACTTCGTGATGGATCTCAATGATCCCTCCCACGTCGCGATGCTGCCCGGAGCTGCGGTGCGCGACGCGCTCGCGGACATCGCGCGCCGCCCGTTCCGCCTCGTCCCCTACTTCGACCCCGGTGTCTGGGGCGGGCAGTGGATGAACCGCACCCTCGCCCTGAACCGGCCGGAGGCGAATCTCGCCTGGTCCTTCGACGGGGTGCCCGAGGAGAACAGCCTTCTGCTGAGCGACGGCGACTCGCTCTTCCAGCTCCCCGCGATGGATCTCACGATGCTGCACCCGAGGGAGCTGCTCGGCGAGCTGACCTATGCCCGGTTCGGCGCCGAGTTCCCGATCCGCTTCGACTTCCTGGACACCATGGGAGGGGGCAACCTGTCGTTGCAGGTCCATCCCGTGACGGAGTACATCCGGGATCGATTCGGGATGGCCTACACCCAGGACGAGAGCTACTACATCCTCGACGCCGGCGACGACGCGGTGGTGTACCTCGGGCTCAAGACCGGAGCAGACCCCGACGCCATGGCCCGCGACCTGAGGGCCGCGGAGCGCGGCGACGTCCCGTTCCCCGCCGAGAGCTACATCAACTCCTTCCCGGCCCGGCGGCACGACCACTTCTCGATTCCCGCGGGAACCGTGCACTGCTCCGGCGCGAACTCCATGGTGCTCGAGATCTCGGCGACGCCGTACATCTTCACCTTCAAGATGTGGGACTGGGACCGCGTGGGACTCGACGGGATGCCACGGCCGATCCACCTCGACCACGCTCTGGCGAACATCCAGTGGGATCGGGACACGGAGTGGGTCGAGCGCAACCTCGTCGTGCCGCCCGTGCCCTTGGGCGGCGGCGAGGGCTGGCGGGCCGAGCGCACCGGTCTGCACGAGTTCGAGTTCCTCGAGGTGCGCCGCCACTGGTTCACCGGCACGGTCGAGCACCACACCGAGGGAACCGTCAACATGCTCAACCTCGTTGCGGGCCGCGAGGTGATCGTCGAGTCGCCGTCGGGGGCGTTCCCGCCCTTCGTCGTGCACTACGCCGAGACCTTCATCGTGCCCGCGGCGGTGGGGCCGTACCGCATCCGGCCGCACGGGGAGGGGGTCGGGCTGGAGCATGCCACCGTCACGGCCTCGGTGCGCGGAACCCAGCGGGCCGCATGAGACTCCGGCCCGTGCTGGAGATCGGCGGGACCCATGTGACGGCCGGGCTCGTCGACGTCGACTCCTGGACAGTGATCCGCGACGTGCGGCACCCCCTCGACGCCGCCGCCCCGGCAGAGCAGCTCTTCGAGTCCTTCGCCGCCGCCGCCGCGCTCGTCGCCATCGGCACCCGCCAGTGGGCAGTGGCCATCCCGGGCCCGTTCGACTACGAGCGCGGAGTGGGGAGGTTCGGCGGCATCGGCAAGTTCGGGGCGCTCGACGGCGTGGACGTGCGCGCGGGCCTGATCCGCTGCCTGAACGCCGACACCTGCGTCTTCGTGAACGACGCGGAGGCGTTCGCCGTCGGCGAGTGGCACGCATCGGGAAGACCCGCGCACCGGGCGATCCACGTGACCCTGGGAACGGGCGTGGGCTCCAGCTTCCTCGAGGGAGGCGTCGGGGTGACCAGCTGGCCGGGCATTCCCGAGGGCGGTCGTGCGCATCTGCTGGAGTGGCGCGGCCGCCCCCTGGAGGAGACGGTCTCGAGAGCAGCTCTCCGGGAGGCCTACCGAGCGCGCTCAGGACGTGACGCCGATGTCCGGGAGATCTGCGAACTCGCGCGCGCCGGCGACGTGCCGGCGGCAACCACGGTGGCGGAGGCGTTCGACGCGCTCGGCACCGTGATCGGACCGGCGCTCGATGCCTTCGCCGCCGACGAGATCGTCGTCGGCGGCTCGATCGCGGCCTCGTGGGACATCATCGGCCCCACCCTCGAGGCCGCGGTGCTCAGGGGGTCGTCACGGCGCCCCGTCAGCATCCGCAGGGCGGCCGCCCTCGACGGCGCGCCCCTGATCGGCGCCGCCATCGCCGCGGACCGCCCTCGCTGAAGCCTGCTCGCCCGGGCGGGCCCACGGGGCAGCTACGGTGGTACCGGGTTCCAACCACCCGGCAGGAAGAGTGGCATGAGCCTCATCAGATTCAACGACGTCGCCGTGCGCTTCGAGGGCAACCAGGTGCTGCGCGAGGCCTTCTTCCGGCTCGAGGCCGGCGACCGGGTCGGCCTCATCGGCCGCAACGGCTCTGGCAAGTCGACACTGCTCAAGCTCGCGCTCGGCCAGGTGACTCCGGATGAGGGCGCCGTCACCGTCGAGGCCGACCTCAAGATCGGCTACTTCTCCCAGTTCTCCGAGCTCAACGGCACCCAGACCATCACCGAGGTTCTCGAGGAGGTGTTCACCGAGATCCGCGGCATCGAGGACGAGCTCGCCTCCATCGACGCCGCGATCGGCGCCGGGCCGGATGACCTCGACCCGCTCATCCACCGGCAGTCCGACCTGTTCGCCGAGATGGACCGGCTCGACGGCTGGGACTACCGCCGACGCATCGACACCGCCCTTACGACGCTCGGGTTCACCGAGGCCCACCGCACCTGCCCGATCGACGACCTCTCGGGCGGCTGGCGCAACCGCGCCGCGCTCGCGAAGATCGTGCTCGAAGACCCGCAGGTGCTGCTGCTCGACGAGCCGACCAACTACCTCGACGTCGCGGGCGTCGAGTGGCTCGAGGCCTGGTTCCGGGCGTTCACCGGTGCCGCGATCATCGTGTCGCACGACCGGCGGTTCCTCGACACCGTCGTCACCCGCATCATCGAGGTGGAGAACTTCCACCTGCACGAGTACCCGGGCAACTTCGGCGAGTACGTGGTGCAGAAGCAGTTCAGGCTGAAGACCCTCGAGGCGCAGTTCGTCCACGAGTCGGAGCTGCTGGCCTTCGAGGCCGAGGGCATCGCCGACCGGCGCGAGGCGGCAAAGGCCGCGAGCCGCAGCCTCGACAAGCAGCTCTCCGGCATCAAGAAGTCCCGCGCGCCCCGGCCCGTCGACCAGATCATCACCGAGATCTACGGCGGACTGCACGTCAAGGACGTGCTCGCGCGGGTCGAGTCGCTCGACAAGTCCTACGGCGACAAGGTGCTGTTCCGCGGGCTGCAGTTCGAGCTCCGCCGCGGCAACCGCGTGGCGGTGCTCGGCGCGAACGGCAGCGGCAAGAGCACGCTGCTGCGCGTGCTGCTCGGGGAGGAGAAGGCGGACTCGGGGGAGGTCAACTGGGCGGCCGGGGCATCCGTCGTCTCCTACAACCGGATGCTCGAGCAGCTCGATGACAACGACACCGTCACCCACGCGGTGAACGCGCTGCCCGACTCACTCGCTCTCACGGCCACGCGGAAGTCGGTGGGGCGGTTCCTCTCGATGTTCCAGTTCTCGGAGGCCGACCTCAAGCAGCGCATCGGCAACCTGTCCGGCGGCCAGCGCGCGAGGGTTGCGATGGCCCAGTGCCTGCTCTCCGGGGCGTCGGTGCTGGTGCTCGACGAGCCCACCAACCACCTCGACCTGTCGAGCACGCAGGTGATGGAGCGCGCGCTCGCGCACTTCCCGGGCGCGGTGATCGTGGTGAGCCACGACCGGTTCTTCACCGACAAGATCGCGAACCGCTACCTCGTCTTCGGCGGGGCCGACGGCGAGCTCGAGGTGCGCGCGGGCTAGCGCCCCTGCCGCGGCCGGCCCGGCTTGCGCTCGCCCTTGACCGCGGGCGCGCGTCCCTTGCCCTTGGAGGCTTTCGCCTTGCCGCCCGGCGGGGCGACCGACGCGGCCGCGGCCTTCGCCGAGGTCGCGAGCTGGCGCTCGGCCTCCACGAGGAACGCCTCGCCCTCCGCGGTCAGCCGGGTCGAGCTCGCGGCGGTGTCGAACAGCGGGTAGCCCAGCTGCGCCTCGATGGACCGGATGCCCGCGAGAAGAGTCGACCGCGGGATGCCCAGCGCCCGCGCCGCGTGCGCGAAGTGCAGGTAGCGGGCAGCGGCGACGAACTGCTTGAGCAGGGAGTGGTCCATTCGGCTCAGGCTACTGCGTCGGCTTGGTGGCCTTCCCATCGAGCCAGAGCGTCTCCGACTCGTCGCGGTGCACGCCGTCCGTGCCCACGTGCTTGGTGCTGATCGCCGGCCCCTTCGTGATCACGTGCACGAGCGCCATCGCGTGCCCCCGGCCGAGGCCGAAGTCGGCGGCGAGCCACTCGACGATCGGTGTCGCCTTCGCGCCCGGGCCGAACCCCTTGGCCTCCGCCAGCGCGACGAACTCGCGCGGAGTCTTGCCGGTCTTCTCCTCGATGTTGTCGAGGTACGCCTGGAATGACATGGCTCGAGCCTACGGTGTCGCCGTCGCGCGCGAAGCGCACTGTCGTTTTCGGCGAACTCGGTCAGCTCGCGACCAGAAGGACCCAGTCCTGGCCGTCCGGCTTGGGCGGGATAGTCCATGTCCCGCCGACGGGCTCGACCGAGCCGATCGCGACGTACTCCTCCGCGCGCGGAGTGAACCAGCTCGCCGTGTAGGTGCGAGCTGAATCCATCCCGGCGAGCACCCCGGTCTCGAGCCCGGTGCCGTAGAAGTACGCGACGTACAGGGCGCTGCCGTCGGTCGCCAGCACCGACTCCTCGGGCGCGGCGAACGACCCGTAGGCCGGGTCGCCGAAGCGCGGCACGAGCCGCTGCCAGTCGCCCAGCCCCAGGAAGAACCTCTTGAGGATGCCCATCTGGAGCCCGCCCGGCCGGTCGAGCCCGTCGAACCAGGGCGTGCCGTTCTGGAAGTCGTCCCACCCGGGCACGTCGTAGTCCCACTTGATCGCCCAGACGCCCGCGACGCCGTAGGTGTAGCCGTAGCTGCCGCACAGCAGCGCCTTCCACGCGGACTGCCGCGGGGCATCCGGCGGAACGCTCCAGATGCCCTCGTAGTTGGCCTCGGTCTCGAGGAACGGCTTGCGCGGCTCGAAGTCCCAGTACGACTTGTAGTGCGCCTGCGAGCGCACATCCTCGTGTCCGCCCTGCGTGGGGAACCAGTCGTGCCACGGCTCCTCGCCGAACGTCTTCGGCTCCCCCACCGCGTACATGTGCGCGCCGAGCGGGTGGTGGTACCCGTCGTTCTCGGCGATGGTCCGTGCCGCAGCCCGCCAGGTGTCCATCGAGGCGTACTCGTTCTCGATGTCGACCTCCTGCCCGGTGATCCAGACGATCGGGTGCGCCGCGTACCGCGCGGTCACGTACTGCGCGAAGTGGCTGAGGGCCTCGGCTCCGATCCGCCCGGTCTCGGTGTGCACGCCGAGTCCCAGCGCGATGACCGTGCCGTGGTCGGCGAGGTAGTCCATCATCACGTCGAACTGGTCGGTGAAGGCCCGCGGGTTGAGGTGCGTGTAGTCCTCGGTCCACCAGTTCACGCGCGACACGTTGCCGCCGCCGTCGTTGAGCGCGGCATCCGGGTACGTCTGGTACACCGTGAAGCCGAGGGCGCGGTCGTGGTCGGCGGTGATGCGGAACTGGCTCTCGCCCGGGATGCGCGGGTGGTTGCTCGCGTCGAGCCGCTCGTAGTTCGGCGCCTGCCAGTGGGTGTTGCCGAGCCAGAAGAAGGGTGTGCCGTCCGCGTACTGGAATCCCCGCTCGGTGACCCCGACGAACCCGTGCCGGTAGATGTCGAGCTCGCCCGTGTACGGCACAGCCCTGATCTCCCCTGTCTCGTGGAGGTCGGTGTTCGAGGTGATCGCGTAGCGCCACGGGCCGACCTCGGTGGGGGCGAACCGCACCTTCCACGCGTCCCCGCCGTCCCAGAACCCGGGCAGGGAGACGGTTGCCCCGCTCGGCCCGGTGAAGACGGCGCTGACGCGCACGTCGGTATCCGGATGCGCGTGCTGCACGGCGCTCCTCAGCTCGACCTCGACCCGCCGCCACTGCTCGACCGTGCGCATCAGAGGGCCTTCCTCAGCACGGGGCGCACGCCGAACACGTTCCTGAGCGCCTCGAGGAAGGCGAGCCCGTTGGTCGTGTCCGGCAGCAGCGCCGAGCCCTCTGTCCACTCGTTCCAGGCGTTGATGGTGATGACGGGATGCTCGGCCGGGTGCTCGCGCAGGAACCGCTCGGCGCGGTGCAGCGCCAGCTCGAAGTCCTCCGGGGTCTGGTCGAACACCGGCAGGAACGGGTAGCGGCCGGGCACGAACGGGACCTCAGCCGAGATGCGCGGCGTCGAGTCCCACCCGACTGTCACGTTCGGGTGGAACGGCACCGGCAGCGTCGCGGCGAGGCGCTCGTAGTCGGCGAAGGCCTCCTCCCGCAGTCGCGCCGGGTCGCCGGCCGGGAAGTCGAACGCGGCGAGGTCGGCGTGGTGGATCCACACGTACGAGGTCGCGTTGTCGAAGCCGAGGGTGGTGAGCAGCGTCGCGGGGTCGTCGACGGTGATGGCCGTGGGAAGCACGCCGAAGCCCCAGACCACCGCGTCCAGGTGCAGCCCGGGGAAGCCCGCGTCGACCACCCGCTGCCGGAACCAGGCGAGGGCGTCCCGGGCCTCGTCCACCCCGCCCATCCCGAGGATGAAGTTGCCGATCTCGTACAGCGAGAACCACGGCCTGCCGTCGACCGTGAGGTAGTTCGGCTCGCGGAAGTAGGCCTCGATGATGTGCTCCACCATCTGCTCGAACTCCGCCCGCCCGATCGCGCCGTCCTTCAGCCGACGGGCGTCGGCGGCGTTCGGGTCCGTGTACGGGAAGATGTCGACGAGCTCGTGGTTCGCCCACATGAGCGCGAAGGAGACCTCCTCGCGGTTCGGCGCCTTGAGCAGCCCCTTGTCGAGGGCGCCCGAGAGGTAGGGGCCGTCGTCGTACCAGTAGTAGTCGACGAGGAAGCCGTCCACCCCGTGGCTCGCGGCCAGCTCGATCTCGGCAGCGGCGACAGCGGGATCGGACTCGTCGACGTGGCCCGCCAGCGGCACGCGCGGCTGCCGATGACCGTCGAAACGGGGGCGCGCGGCATCCAGCAGCTTCCACTCGTCCCAGCCGTCGCCGAACCAGGCGGTGTTGCGGGGGTCGCTGTGCCAGTCCGGGAAGTAGTAGGCAAGGATCGTGGGGCGGGGCATATCTCTCCTGGTGGGACGTTTACTTGACCGCGCCGGCCGACATGCCCTCGCGGAACAGTCGCTGCATGAGCACGTAGGCGAGCACGATCGGAAGGCTGATGAGCACGCCGGCGGCGAAGATCTTCGGGGTGTCGACGAGGCGCTGGCTCTGGAAGTAGGTCGGCACCTGCGTGAGCACCTGCAGGTCGGTGTTCTGGATGAAGATGAGCGGCAGGGTGTACTCGTTCCACGCCGCGAGGAACGTGAAGATCGTGATCACCGCGATGATCGGGCGGGCGACCGGCAGCAGGATTCGCACGAAGTACGTCCAGTTGCTGGCGCCGTCGATGCGCGCGGCCTCGTAGAGCTCCACCGGGAGCGCGCGGATGTAGTTGGTGGCCACGAGCGCGCCGAACGGGATGGAGATCGCGGTGAGCGGCACGATCACCGCCCAGTAGGTGTTGAGCAGGCCGAGCGCCTGGATCACGTAGAACAGCGGCACGATCAGCGCGATGCCGGGAAGGGCCATGCCCGCGAGGATGAGCACCATGAACAGCCGGGATCCCCGGGGCCGCAGTGTCGCGATGGCGTACGCCGACGAGATCGAGCAGATGAGCACGAGCAGCACGGTGGCCCCGGAGATCACGAGGCTGTTGACGAAGAACCTCAGGAACGGGGTCGTCGAGATCACGATGGCGTAGTTCTCGGGCCCCTGCCCCTGCAGCGAGGTCTGCACGATCATCGCGAGCGGCGCGATCAGCAGGGCGAGCGCGATGACCACGAACACCTGGCTGATGGCCCGGCCGAACAGTCGTTGGTGCTGGAACATGACTACCTCGCCTCCCTGCTCGAGAGCCGCACTTGCAGCACGCTGAACACCAGCGCGATGGCGACCAGTGCGACCGACAGCGCCGCCCCGTACCCGGCGTGGAACTGGTCGATGACCTGCTTGTAGATGTACCCGGTGAGCACCTGCGTGGTCGTGCCGGGCCCGCCGGCGGTCGTGAGGAACACGAGGTCGAAGGTCTTGAGGGCGCTGATCACCCCGAGCACGATGAGCACGAGGTGGGAACCGGAGAGCAGCGGCGCCACGACGAGACGCAGCAGCTGCCAGGTCGAGGCGCCGTCGATGCGGGTCGCCTCGATCACCGAGTTGTCGATCTGCCCCATCGCGGCGTCGTAGATCAGGAAGCTGTAGCCCGTGTACTGCCAGACGTTGATGAGAACGATCATGAGAAGGGCTGTCGAGGGATCCGCCAGCCACGGCTGCTCGACGGTCTGCCCGGTCACCGCGGAGAGCAGGCCGTTGATGCTGCCGTCCGGCGTGAGCAGGAACCGGAACGAGGTCGCCACGACGGCCGGGGCGAGCACCACCGGCACGAAGGCGAGGGTCCGCAGCAGGCCGCGGAGGAAGGCGCGGGTGCGGACGAGTACGGCGAGCGCGAAGCCGAAGACCATCTGCAGGACGATCGTGGCCGCCGCGAAGACGAGGGTGTTGCGCAGCGAGGTCCAGAAGATCGGGTCGTTCAGAAGTTTGAGGTAGTTGTCGCCGCCGACGGGCTTGCCGTTCGGGGAGATGCCGTTCCAGTCGAGCGTCGAGTAGGTGATGTTCGCGACGATTCCCACGTGAACGACGCCCACCACGAGGATGAGGGCCGGAACGAGGTAGAGGTACGAGCTCAGTGCGACCCGGCGGCGGGGCCCGACTGGTATCGACATCGTTGACATGGGGTGCTTTCCGTGGAGGGTGGAGGGGCGGCCACCAAGGCCGCCCCTCCAGATTGTCGCCTAGCGGCTGAGCGAGGCGGAGACCGCCTGCACCTGGGCCATGGCGTCGGCCGGCGAGAGGGTCCCGGCGGCAACCGCCGAGAGTGCCTCGCCGAGCGCGGTGGCGAGGTCGCCGTACGGGATCTGGCGGGCGCCGATGAGCTTGCCGAGGTCCGTCTGCTGGCGCTCGATGTCCGCCACCTGGCGGGGGTCGACCACGTCGTCCGTCGCGACCGAGACGTCGGTGACGGCGGGGATGTTGCCGCCGGCGGCCTGGATCTCCTGGCCTCCGCCGAGGCTCAGGAAGTCGAGGAACGTCAGCGCGGCATCCTGGGCATCGGTCTTGGCCGACACGGCCCAGCCGTTGTCGGGACCGCCGAACAGGCCGGTCGGGGCATCGCCCGCGACGGGAGCCGGGAACGGCGCCGACAGGTAGGTGCTGTCGATCTTCGCGGTGACCGTCTCCTGCGAGACGGCGATGCCGACCGAGGTCATCGTGCCGGGGGTGTTCCAGGTGCCGAGGGCGATGAATGCCGCCTTCTTCTCGAGGAACGCGCCGAAGGCGTCGGGGTACTCGGCCGCTGCCGTCGCACCCGCGGGGATGATGCCGCTCGTGAACAGGTCGCTCCAGGCCTGCATGGCGTCGACGAACGCGGGGTCGGTCCAGTCGGCCTTGCCCTCGATCGCGTCGTACACCTCACCGGGTGCGATGCTGTTGATGAGCGAGAGGTAGACGTCGGTGTTGACCCAGGCGTCCTTCGCACCGTGCGCGAGGCAGTCGTAGCCGGCGGCCTCGATCGTGGCGCAGGCGGTCTTCCACTCGTCGAAGTCGGTGGGGACGGCGACCCCGAGCTCGTCGAGGATCGACGCGTTGTAGTAGATCAGGCCCGCCGCGCTCATGTAGGAGGGCAGGGCGACCTGTGAGCCGTCGAGCTGCAGCTGGCTGAGGCCCTCCGGGTTGATGCGGTCGCCGCCGTTCTCGGCGAGGAAGTCGTCGAGGGGCAGCGCGAGCGGGCCGAAGTTGGTGACGAGCTCGCCCGGCTGCACCTGGAACACGTCGGGGCCGTCGTTCGATGTCAGCCCGGTGCGGATGGCGGTGACGTAGTCGTTGTAGCTGTAGAGCTTGTAGTCGATGGTGATGTTCGGGTTGGCGGCCTCGAAGTCGGCGATCGTCTTGTCGGGGTTGAACGCGTTCCAGGTCCACCACGTGACGGTCTGGGCCTCGCCCTCCGCGGGAGCCGGTGTTGCGCCGGAGCATCCGGCCAGCAGAGCGGCGGAGGCCGCGACGGCGACGAGGGAGGCTAGGGCCCTCGGTCGATTGCGAAACGTCATTGTCAAGCTCCTTTGCTGTGAAATGAAATGGTTCACTTCTTGTCGGGGGAAATCTAGACCGGCTTGCGCGGCTCTGTCAATAGATAGGAGTTTACTCGGCGCAGGATCGCCGGAATCATGCGGAAGTGTTCCGCGACCACCACTCTCGCAGTAGAGTGAACTGCTTCACGACGGAGGGACCACATGGCGACGCACAGCACCATCCGCGATGTCGCCCGCTCCGCCGACGTCTCCCTCGGGACCGTCTCGAACTACCTGAGCGGCAAGAAGCCGATCTCCGACGCCATGCGCGCGCGCATCGAGGCCGCGATCGCCGAGCTGCAGTTCGTGCCCAACGCCGCCGTGCGCGTCATGCAGGGCGGGCGAAGCCACGTCATCGCGTTCATCGTGCCCGACAGCGGCAACCCGTTCTTCCTCGAAGTCGCGCGCGGCATCGAGGACTTCGCCATCGACAACGGCCACGTCGTCGTCACGTGCAACACCGAGGGCGACCTCGAGCGCGAGCGGCACTACGCGAAGGCGCTCTCCGAGATGCGGGTGGGCGCCGTGATCGCCGTCGCGTCGACCTCCAACGAGCCGCTCCTCAGCACCCTGCAGAAGTCCGGCGTGCGAGTCGTCACCCTCGGCCGGCAGCTGCCCGGCGGCCTCTTCCCCACTATCGCCGTTGACGACCTGCGCGGGGGCTTCATCGCTATGAGCCACGTGCTCGAGCGCGGCCACCGCCGCGTCGCCTTCCTGGGCGCGCCGGACGCCGAGTCCCAGATCCGAGAGCGGTTCGCGGGATGCGTCGCGGCCTACAGCGACGCCGGACTCGACCCTGCGGAGCTGCTCCGGGTGGACGCCGACCTCAACTCGCCCACCGCCCGGTCCGCGGCATCCCGGGCCATTCTCGCTCTGGAGCCGCGCCCCACCGCGGTGGTCTGCGCCAACGACGTCATCGCGCTCGCGCTCGAGGCCGAGGCGATCCGGGCCGGGCTGCGGATACCCGAGGACCTCGCCATCGTCGGGTACGACGACATCGAGGGCGCCGCCATCGCGCCGATCCCGCTCACCACCGTCTACCAGCCGCGCTACGACCTCGGGCACCGGGCGGCCGAGCTGGCCCTCTCGGAGAACTACCCGGCCTCGACCGAGCCGCCGTTCGCGCCCTCGCTCGTCGTGAGGACGTCGACCTAGAGCTCCGCCCGGAATCCCGCACTGTCCTTGCTCGGCGGCACACCGAACTCCCGCCGGTACTCGCGGCTGAACTGCGACGGGCTCTCGTACCCGACCGCGTACGCGGTTGCCGCGACGTCGCCCAGCCGAGAGATCAGGCGGAGCCGCGCTTCCTGCAGGCGGATGCTCTTCTGGTACTGGATGGGGCTCATCGCCGTCACCGAGTGGAACGCGCGGTGGAACGCCGAAGGGCTCATCCTCGCGAGCTGGGCGAGCTCGTCGACCCGTAGCGACTCGGCGAAGTGGTCGCGCATCCAGCGCACCACGTGCCGGACGCGGCTCAGGCTGCTGTCCGCGAGGCCGAGCTGGCGCACGGTCGCGCCCTGCTCACCCGACATCACGAGCCACAGGATCTCGCGCTCGATGAGCGGGGCGAGCACCGGGATGTCCCCCGGGGTCTCGAGAAGGCGCAGCATCCGGATGACGGCATCGAGCAGCCGGTCCGACGCATGCCCCACGGCGATCGCGGGCGGGGATGCCTCCCCCCGGGCCGGGCGGAGGAAGCCGGCCGCGGCCGGGCTCAGCATCAGCTCGGCCACGACCTCGGGGCGCAGCTCGAGGCCGAAGCCCAGTGCGGGCAGCTCGGGCGTCGCATCCGTGAACTGGCCCGACACCGGCAGGTCGACCGAGGCGACCAGGTACTGCCCGGGGCCGTAGTCGTGGATCCTGCCTCCGACCGAGAGCCGCTTCGTGCCCTGGGCCACTACGGCGAGGATGGTGCCGGTCGTCGACTCGTCGGGGGAGCCCGTGCCGGACATCCGCGATACGACGACGCCGGGGATGGCCGACGGCGAGATGCCCGACTGCGCGTGGCGGTCGACGAGCTCGCGCAACTCTTGCAACGACATGCCCCGAGTCAACCAGTGCACGCCCAGTTCGTACACCCGGTTCTGGCGCAATGAGCAGGATCAGGCAAGAAGTCGAGAGCATTGCCATAACGCTCCGCGCCCGCCCGGCGCTTGTCTTGAGGCATGGACAAGAACTTCACAGACCAGGCAGTAGTCGTCGTTACCGGAGCGAGCGCGGGGATCGGGCAGGGCGCCGCGATCGAGATCGCGTCTCGGGGCGCGGGCGTTGTCGCCACCTACCACTCGCACCCGGAGGGAGCGGACGAGACCGTCTCGATCATCCGTGCCGCCGGCGGTACCGCGGTCGCCCTGCCCCTCGACATCGGCAGCAGCGAGACCTTCGCCGCGTTCAGGGAGCAGCTGACGGACTCCCTCGCGCGCGAGTGGCAGACCGATCGGATCCAAGGGCTGGTGAACAATGCCGGCTTCGGCGGCGGTCTCGCCTTCCCGGACATGACGGAGGAGGCCTTCGATCGGTACTACCGGGTGCTTCTGCGCGGGCCGTACTTCCTCACGCAGTCGCTTCTTCCCCTCCTGTCCGACGGAGGGTCCGTCGTCACTGTGTCGAGCAGCTCGGTCCGCCCCGGGGACACCACCGAGGGCTACTCGGGCTACGCGGCGATGAAGGCGGGACTCACGACCGCCACGCGGTACCTCGCGAAGGAGCTGGCGGCACGCGGCATCCGGGTCACCTCGATCTCCCCGGGACCGACCCGCACCCGGCTCGGGGGCGACGCTTTCGAGAAGTACCCGGAGATCATCGACGGTCTCGCCGCGAAGACGGCCCTGGGCCGGATCGGGGAGCCCGCGGACATCGGCAAGGTCATCGCCTTCCTCATCTCCGACGACGCGGCATGGATCACGGGCGAGGACATCCAGGTCTCCGGCGGGTACGCGCTGTGAGAGCGGCTCGGGCTGTCGCCAGCCGCGAGGGCGATCGCGTCACGACGCTCGAACTGTTCTTCGACCTCGCGTTCGTCTTCGCCTTCACGCAGCTCAGCCGGCTCATGGCGCACGAGCACGACGCGCTCGGCGTGGTGCAGGCCGTCGTCATCCTGGCTCTCCTCTGGTGGTCGTGGACCGCCTATGGCTGGCTCACGAACCTCGCTCACGCCGATCAGGGCGTGCTGCGAATCGCGATGGTCATCGGCATGACGGCCATGTTCGTCGCGGGCCTCGTGGTGATCGAGGCGTACGACGACCTGCCGGGCGGGCTGTTCGCGCCGATCGTGTTCGTCACGGCCTACCTCGTCGCCCGGATAGCCCACGCCGTCGTGTTCGTGTGGCTCTCCGAGCCTCGGCTGCGCCGGCGGACGGTGATCTCGATGGCCCTCTCGGTCGCGCCGTCCGGTGCGCTGCTCGTTGCGGGCGCGCTCCTCGGCGCGCCGTGGCAGCTGTGGTTCGCGATCGCCGCAGTGGCCATCGAGCCGATCGTCTCCTACCGCAGCAGTGTGGGCGTCGACTGGCCCGTGCGCTCCACCGCCCATTTCACCGAGCGGCACGGGCTGATCGTGATCCTCGCGCTGGGCGAATCCATCCTCGGCATCGGGGCCGGCGTCGCGACCGAGCCCGTCAGCGTTTCGATCCTCATCGGCGCGATCGTGTCGATGCTGATCTGCGTCGCCCTCTGGTGGGCCTACTTCACGCGGTTGGCCCGCTCCGCGGAGCACGCCCTCGTCTCGCTGCCCACGAGCACCCGCGCACGCGCGGCGAGCGACGCATACACCTACCTCCACCTCGCCCTGGTCGGCGGGATCGTACTCGCCGCCCTGGGGATCGAGGTCGCCATGGCCCACATCGAGAGCCAGGACCCCTTCGGCCTGTTCGGCGCCGCCGCGCTCGGCGGCGGGGTGGCGTGCTACCTCGCCGGCACCGCGCTCGTCGCGCGACGATTGCTCAGCGGTCGCTACCTGTCGCGCTTCGTCGCCGCAGCAGTGCTCGTCGCCCTGGTGCCCGCCATGGCGGTCGCGCCTCCGCTGCTCGCGCTCGCGTCTGTCGCGGCCGGCCTTGTGATCCTGTTCGCGGTCGAGAGGACCACCACTCGGCACGACCGCCGCCGAGCGCTGCGCGCACGCCCCCGACGGTCGGGGGCCACCCCATCGAGCGGCCCCCGGCGTGCGTCAGGCCGGGGTGTAGGCGACCGCGACGTCGAGCACCCAGGTGACCCCGAAGGCGTCCTTGAGCATGCCGTAGGCGGGTGAGAACGCGGACGGCGCGAGGTCGGAGAGGATCTCCGAGCCCTCGGCGAGGCGGCCCCAGAGCTCGGTGATCTCGTCGGCGGAGTCGCTGCGCACGGAGACGTAGAGCGCCTTCTCGCCCTGGTCGTACGCGGTGCCCGAGGGCACGTCGTAGGCCATGATCTGGAAGCCGTTGTCGCCGACGACCTGGCCGAACTTGATCTGCTGGGCCTCCTCGGGCCGCTCGACGCTGTGCATGTCCTCGTTGGTCACGGCGATGAGCTGCCCTCCGAAGACCGAGTGGTAGAACTCCAGCGCCGCGCGCGCGGTGCCGCGGAAGTTGAGGTGGGGTGTGGTGACGACAGTCATGTCTGCTCCTGTGGTTGGGCCCGGGCGTCTCCCGGGCCGTGCATCCACAGTTCCAGCCATATAGGTCAGTTTCTGTCCTACTCTCGAACTAGTCTCGAGACATGACCACCGGCCGGCTCCTGCGACTGCTGTCGCTGCTGCAAACTCGGCGCGACTGGCCGGGCACCCTGCTCGCCGACCGGCTCGAGATCAGTCCGCGAACGGTCCGCCGCGATGTCGACCGGCTGCGCGAGCTCGGCTACCGCATCCACGCGACCATGGGCCCGGATGGCGGCTACCGCCTCGATGCCGGGAGCGAGCTGCCGCCCCTCCTCTTCGACGACGAGCAAGTGCTGGCTCTCGCCGTCGCGCTCCAGGGCGCCGCCGTGTCGGGCGCCGGGATCGAGGAGGCGGCCGTCCGCGCCCTCACCACCGTGCGGCAGGTGATGCCGTCGCGCCTCCGCCACCGCCTCGACGCCCTCCGCTTCACCTCGCTCGAGCCGGCGCGCTACTCGGTGGCTCCGGAGGTTCTCGTCGCACTGGCGACGGCCGCCCGGGCCCGTGAGGTGCTGCGTTTCGACTACGGCGACGACCTCCGGAGGGTCGAGCCGCACCATCTGGTGACCTCGTCCGGTCGCTGGTACCTCGTCGCGTGGGACCTCGAGCGCGACGACTGGCGGATCTTCCGGGCGGACCGCATCACCCCGCGCATCCCGACCGGTCCGCGCTTCGCCCCGCGGGAGGTGCCGGGAGGCGACGTGCGCGGGTTCGTCGCCGCGCGCTTCAAGGGATCGGACGCCGTGGACGCGTGGCCGTGCCGCGGGACGGTGGTCCTGCACCTCCCGGCGAGCGCGGTGCTGCCCTTCGCGGGCGACGGCACCGTGGAGGACCTCGGCCCCGACCGGTGCAGCCTCGAGACGGGGTCATGGTCGTGGGGTGCTCTCGCGGCATCCTTCGGGCGGTTCGACGCCGCCATGGAGGTAGTCGGCCCGCCGGAGCTCGCCGAGGCGTTCGTGGAGCTGGCGGCCCGCTACGGCGCGGCGACCTAGTCCTGCGGCAGGTGCGGCTCGGGCAGGCGGTCGGTGAAGTTGTACACAACCCCGTTCTGGTCGCCGATACGGAGGATCGTCGTCGCCCCGAGGTTGATCGTATCGCCGACGAAGAGCTCCGTCGGGTTCTCGCGCCGCACCGCGTTGATCGACGCGAGGTAGGTGGTGCCGAGGTCGAAGCGCTTCGCGATCAGCTCGAAAACGTCGCCGCTGGCCACCACGTACGACAGCGGAACGCCGTAGTCGTCGACATCAGCGACACCGTTCGCGTTGTCGATCGGCCCGCCGTTGACCGGCACCTGGAGCACGCTCATGATGTCGTTGTCGTAGTAGTCGGGCCGCAGGTCGACCTCTTCGGGCGGCGGCGTCACCACCACGGGCGGCGGGGGCGGGGATGCCGGCACCACGGTCCTCGTGGGCTTCGGCGTGCTCGGGGCCGGCGTCGGCAGCGGCGTGCTGCTCGGCGGGGCGGCGACCTCCTCCGACGCACTCGGCTGCAGGAGTGCCACCGTTCCGACGAGCACCGCGACGGCCACCGCCCCGGCGCCGATGAGCAGCGCGGGGCGACGTCGGTCGACCGTGCGCCGAGGGCGCAGCGCGGGAGGCGCGGCACCTGGAGGCGGTTCTCCCGCCGCACTGAGCGCGGCGTCGAGGGCCGCTACATCGGCCGCCCACCCCGCGAGGAGCGCCTCGGCCTCTGCAGCGGCCGCGTCCCGCCGCTGCGCGGCGTCGGTGCTGTCGACCCGACCGTAGATCACTGGCGCGAGGTCGCCGGCGCGGGCGATCGGGCTGCGGGAGCCCTCCGCACCGAGTGCCGCAGGGTCGATCCGCCACCGCAGCACGTCGGCGAGGTCGGCGCTGCCGCGGTACCTGCTGCGGACGTCCGCGAGCGCCGCAGGGTCGGCGAGCAGCTCCTCCTCACGACCCGGTTCCCGCACGAAGTCGAGTCAACGTCGCGTCTGCGGGGATGTCAAGTGGCGCCCGCCCGTACCACTGTCGCTGAACCGGCGACGCGAAACCCCGAGCCGCCCTCACGCAAAACATACAACGTTGTATTGTGGGGACTCAGACCCGGGAGGTGAGCACGGTGGCCGCAACTCTGCACGATGTCGCGCGCCTGGCCGGCGTTTCGATCAAGACCGTCTCGAACGTCGTGAACAACTTCGAGCAGGTCCGCCCGGAGACTCGCGCCAAGGTGCAGCTCGCCATCGAGGCGCTGAACTACCAGCCCAACATCTCCGCCCGCAATCTCCGCTCGGGGCGCAGTGGCGTCATCGGCCTAGTGCTCCCCGAGTTCAGCCTGAGCTACTTCGCCGAGCTCGCCGATGCGGTGATCGCCAACGCCGAGAGCCACAATCTCGTGGTGCTCGTCGAGAAGACGGGCGGCGATCGCGAGCGCGAGCTCGCGGTGCTCTCGAGCCCCCGGATGCGGCTGACCGACGGCCTGATCTTCAGCCCGCTGGGCATGAGTCAGGAGGACTCGGCGCTACTGGCCGTCGACTATCCGCTGGTGCTCCTCGGGGAGCGGATCTTCGGCAGTCCCGTCGACCACGTGACGATGCGGAACGTGGAGGCCGCCCGTGCCGCCACCGAGCTGCTCATCAACTCGGGCCGGCGCCGCATCGCCGTGCTGGGAGCGCACGTCAACGAGCTCGTCGGCTCGGCGGCCCTGCGCATGCGCGGCTACCGCGAGGCACTCGATGCGGCGGGCATCCCGTTCGACCCCGCGCTGGTCAGTTACACGACGCTCTGGCACCGGTCGAACGGAGCCGATTCCATGCGGGAGATCATCGAGAGCGGCGTCAGCTTCGACGCGGTATTCGGCCTGAACGACGCCCTGACCCTCGGTGCGATGCGCGCCCTGCAAGAGTCGAACCTGCGCGTGCCCGCCGACATCCACGTCATCGGCTTCGACAACATCGAGGAGTCGCAGTACGCGGTGCCCAGCCTCACGACCATCGACCCCGGCCGGGCGCAGATCGCGGAGCGCGCCGTGGAACTCCTGGCCCACCGCATCCGCCAGCACGGCGGCAGCCCTACCGACCCCGAGGAGGTGCTCGTGGACTTCAGCGTCGTGGTGAGGGAGTCAACGGGCGGCCA
The DNA here is from genome assembly GCF_058809925.1 of Rhodoglobus sp. GW821-FHT12B09. Lineage (NCBI taxonomy): Bacteria > Bacillati > Actinomycetota > Actinomycetes > Micrococcales > Microbacteriaceae > Rhodoglobus > Rhodoglobus sp. GW821-FHT12B09. The sequence goes on from NZ_JBXATB010000005.1 coordinate 44,943, forward strand.
GGGCGTGACGGCGGAAGTTGTCGGCGACCGGAGTCTTGCGGCGCAGTAGCGTGCCCTCGGAGTCCTCCTCGAGCGCCCAGAGGCCCATCGTCAGCAGGTAGTCCATCGGCTTGCCCGTGCCGGGCCGGTACGACCACTCCATCATGTCGGTGATGCACCACCAGGTGTAGCCGACCACGTTCACCCCGTCGGCCCTGAGCTCGTGCACGGCCGCGACCGAGTCGTCCATCCAGGCCGTCCGCTCGGCCTCGGTGCCCGTGTAGCTCGTCTCGGTGAGGAAGACGGGCTTGCCGTAGCGCTCGGCGAACGACGTGAGCACGTCCTTGAGCCCGTCGGTGCCGGCATCCAGTCGGGGTCGCAGGTCACCCGGGCCGCCGCCCTGCGTGACGCCCGCTTGGAAGACCTCTGTCGAGTGCTGCGGGTAGTAGTTCACCCCGACCACGTCCGGCTCCGCGACGTTGGTGCTGGCCCACTCGAAGTCCTGGTCGGTGAAGCCGTTGCGCTCGAGGTAGGGCACAAGAGCGTGGTCCGGATGCACGCGGCCCATGACGAGGTCTTGAACCAGGTAGGCGCGGTGCCGGAGGTGCTCGTGCATCTCGCGGTGCGCCCCTGTGTCTCCGGCGAAGCGGAACGACGCCTCGACGTGCACGAAGTCCGCTGCGGGGTCCACGTCCGCTATCGCGCTCTGGGTCGTGACGATGCCGCGGGTGATGCCGCGGAGCACGTCGACGAAACCGCGGTCACCGGTGCCGTACGGCGGCCACTGCCCGAACTCGCCGCAGTACATGATGTTGAGCAGCGGCTCGTTCAGTGGGGTGTAGTGCTTGACCCGCCCCGCGTAGCGCTCCGCCACGGCCGCCGCGTACTCGGCGACCCGCGCCGGGTAGTCGGGGTTCAGGAACTCTTTCTCGAGCCACAGCGGAGTGCCGTAGTGCACGAGGTCGGTGACGAGATCGAGCTGGTTCTCCTCGAAGACGTCGATGACGCGGTCGAGCCAGTTCCAGTCCCACACGCCCGGCTCGGGGTTGACCCGGTACCACGGGATGCCCCAGCGGACCATCTCGCTGCCCGCCTCGGCGCAGAACTCCAGATCCTCTTTCCAGAAGCGGTAGTGCTGCATGAGTTCGTACTCGTCGAGGGCCCGCTCGCCGGGACGGGTCTGCGGGATGAAGGTGTCCTCCACCCCCACTGCGAAACGGAGCCGGCCGTCATCGAACCACTTCACGCGCTGTCTCTCTTCTTGCTCGTCGGTCGGTGTGTGCAGAGTGGTCCGCATCCGCATGGTCGGCGGATGCGGACCACAGGTCTTGGCGGACTACTGCCCGAGTGCCGCCGAGATCTCCTTCTGCGCGGTGGCGAGAAGATCGGCGGGGTCTCCGCCGCTCAGCGCCTTCTGGGTCGCCGTGTCCATCGCCGTCAGGACGTCGGTGGACTTGATGACGCCCGGCAGAAGAGCCGCGCCGTACTGCGACTGGTCGGTGAGCGCCGAGACAACGGGGTTCTCGGCGACCTCGTCCGCCGTGACATCCGTGGTCAGCGGCGGCCAGCCTGACGCGAGCGACCACTTGACCATGTTCGCATGCTGGTAGAACCACGTGAAGAAGGTCTGCGCCGCTGCCGCTTCCTCGTCCGTGGCCTGTGACGTGACGCTCATGTCGACCGCCAGCGCGGACGCCTTGATGCCCGCCGGGCCGGCCGGGAGCGACGCGATGCCGTAGTCGATCCCCGCAGCCTCCGACACGGATGCCATCCACGGCCCGCCGAGGGTCATGGCGACCTTGCCGGCGCTGAACAGCCCGTCGGCGTCCGCACCGGCCAGCCCGACCGGGGAGAACGAGCCCTTCTTCAGGGCATCCGCCCAGTAGGTCAGCGTCGCCACGTTCTCCTTGGAGTCGATGACCGACGTGCCGTCCGCCGTGACGACGTCGCCGCCGCCGCTCTTGAAGAGCGAGGGCCACACCCCGTTGCCGACGGTGCCGTGGTCCTGCAGCGCGAGGCCGTACTGGTCGGGCGTGCCGTCGCCGTTCTCGTCGACGGTCAGCGCGGTCGCCGCGGCAACCCACTCGTCCCACGTGGTGGGCACGGATACGCCCGCCGTGTCGAACATCGTCTTGTTGTAGAACATGGTGAGCGGGGTGAAGCTCAGCGGTACGGCGTACTTCTCACCCTTGACCACGCCGGTCGCGACGGCCTGCTCGTTGAGGACGGAGGCGCCGCTGTCCGCCGCGCCGTACCAGTCGTCGAGCGGCTTGAGGGCGCCCTTGGAGGCAAACACCGGGATGTTCTCCACGGGCAGCGCCATGATCTCCGGCCCGGTCTTGGACGTGAGGGCTGGCAGGGCGGAGTCGAGCAGGGTGGCCCAGGGCTTGACCGACGGCGTGATCTCAATGCCGTCCTGAGAAGCGTTGAACTCGCTCACGAGCTCGTTCAGCACGTCTCCGTCTGCCTCGGTGTACCCGTGCCAGAACGCGAGCTCGATCTTGCCGCCCGCAGCGGGAGCTGCAGGGGCGCATCCTGCGATCGTGAGCGTTGCGGCGCTCAGGATCGCGGCGGCGATAAGTGCTTTCTTCATTGCTGTGCAAACCTCCATTTTTCGACTGCATTGTCGGCACGGAGAACGGTGGCGTCCTCGTCAGCGTTTCAAGTACAACGTTGTAAGTAAACGTTGTAGTTGTATATAGTTCTCGACAAGCCAGCCAATGTCAATACGGCGATCACGGCCTCTACAACGATGTAACACGCGATAGGCACAGCAATGACAGCAACTACTTCCGGTGGGCAGCGCCGGTACCGCCCCGCGGGCCAGCTCGGCGGCCGCGGCCCGCTCCGCGGCCAGGCCAAGCGCAGGCTCACCATCATCGGCTTCCTGATACCCGCGCTGACGATCCTCGGGCTCTTCGTCTTCTGGCCGATGCTGTCCGCCCTCCGCCTGTCGTTCACAGACGCGAGCGGCTTCGGCCGCGAGGAGTACGTCGGCTTCGACAACTACCTCCGGGTGTTCACCGATCCCCAGATCCTGGGGGCGATGGGCAACACGGTCCTGTACACGGTGCTCTTCACGCCGATCGCCGTGGTGGTCGCCCTCTCCCTCGCGATGGCCCTCAACTCTCCGAGCCTTCCGCTGCGCGGGGCCTTCCGCACCTGGCTGTTCCTGCCCTTCATCGTCTCCCTCGCCGTCGCGGCATTCGCGTGGCAATACCTTCTCGACCCCCAGGTCGGGCTCATCAACTACTGGCTGCAGACCTTCGGCATCCGCATCGGCAACGTCCTGCAGGATCCGGTGCTCGCGATGCCCACCGTGGTGCTGGTCGCCGTCTGGAAGAACTTCGCGTTCTACATGATCGTGTTCCTGGCGGGACTTCAAGAGATTCCCGGAAGTCTCTACGAGGCCGCGAGCATTGACGGCGCCGGCCCCTGGTCGCGCTTCAGGAACGTGACGCTGCCGTTGCTCAACAACACGACCGGGTTCGTCCTTATCATCGCGACCATCGCGGCCCTGCAGGCCTTCGACCAGATCTACGTGCTGACCGGCGGCGGGCCCTACCGCAGCACGCAGACCGTGGTCATGCAGATCTACCAGTCCGGGTTCAAGGATCTGGAGCTTGGGTTCGCGTCGGCGCTCTCCTACGTCCTGCTGATCGCGACCCTCGTTCTCAGCCTCGTGCAGTTCGCCATCACGGCCCGCGGTGAGAAGGAGGTCGGCTGATGGCTGACGCACTCGCCCTGCGACGCCCGTCCTCGAGCCGTCGCGTCGGCCGCTGGCTGTTGTTCACCGGGATGCTCGTGGTCGCACTTCTCGTGCTGCTGCCGATCATCATCATCGTGTTCACGGCGTTCAAGCCCGTCGCTGAGGTCAACGCCTTCCCGCCGTCGCTGATCCCGGCGACCTGGACCCTCGACAACTTCGTGCGCATCTTCACCGAGCTGCCCTTCCTGCGACTGATCGCCAACAGCTTCGTCTTCGCGGGCGGAGTGACGCTCTGCGCGCTGGTGTTCGACTCGCTCGCGGCGTACGTGCTCGCCCGCGTCGACTTCCGTGGCAGCCGTGTGCTGCTGCTGATCATCGTGGCGAGCCTGATGATTCCCTTCCAGGCGACGCTCATCCCCATCTACCAGCTGATCTCCGACCTCGGCTGGGTGAACACGTTCTGGGGGCTCATCGTCCCGCGCGCAGCGGACGCCTTCGGCATCTTCTTCCTCCGACAGTTCTTCCTCTCCCTGCCCCGCGACCTCGACAACGCGGCGCGCATCGACGGGGCGTCCGAGTTCCGCATCTTCCGCAGCATCGTGCTGCCCAATGCCGTGCCGGCGCTGCTCACGCTCGGCATCTACATCTTCGTGAACAACTGGAACGACCTCCTCTGGCCGCTCGTGTTCACCACCGAGCAGCAGATGGGCACGATCACCTCCGGCCTCACCCTGCTCACCGGGCCCAACGGGATCATCCCCTACGGCGTGATGATGGCGGGCTCGCTCATCGCCCTCATCCCCCTCGCCGTCATGTTCCTGTTCGTGCAGCGGCGCTTCATCGAGAGCGTCGCCAGCACCGGGCTGAAGTAATCGAACCTTCCCACCGCACACGCGCTACCCAGAGAGACCTGACATGGCCACTGCACGACTGATCTTCGACACACGACTGCCCGTAGGCCGGGTGAACCGGCGCGTCTTCGGCTCGTTCGTCGAGCACCTGGGGCGCGCGGTGTACGACGGCATCTACGAGCCCGCCCACCCCACCGCCGACGCGCAGGGATTCCGGGAGGATGTGAAGGCGCTGGTCACAGAACTGGGCGTGAGTGCGATCCGATATCCGGGCGGCAACTTCGTTTCGGGGTTCCGCTGGGAGGACAGCGTGGGCCCGCGTGCGGATCGGCCGTCGCGCCTTGATCTCGCGTGGCACTCGACCGAGTCGAACCAGATCGGCCTGCACGAGTTCGCGGACTGGCTGGACACGACCGGCAACGAGCTGATGCTCGCGGTGAACCTCGGGACCAGGGGCACCGCCGAGGCGCTCGACCTCCTGGAGTACAGCAACCTGGCCTCGGGCACCGCCCTCGCCCAGCAGCGGGCCGACAACGGCCGCCCCTCCCCCTTCGGCGTGAGAATGTGGTGCCTGGGCAACGAGATGGACGGCCCGTGGCAGCTCGGCCATCGCTCGGCGGACGACTACGGCAAGCTCGCGTCGCAGACCGCGAAGGCGATGCGGATGTTCGACCCGACGCTCGAACTGGTCGTCTGCGGCTCGTCGAGCCGCCACATGCCGACCTTCGGGGAGTGGGAGCGAGTGGTCCTGACGCACACCTACGACGACGTCGACTACATCTCCTGCCACGCGTACTACGAGGAGAAGGACGGCGACATCGGGAGCTTCCTCGCGTCGGCTGTTGATATGGATGCCTTCATCGAGTCGGTGGTCGCGACCATCGACCACGTGAAGGCGGCCAAGGGCAGCGACCGCGTCGTGAACATCTCGTTCGACGAGTGGAACGTCTGGTACAACCAGCGCTTCGAGAGCGTCGACAAGATCCAGGGCGTCGACAACTGGCCGACCGCTCCGCGCCTGCTCGAAGACGCCTACTCGGTGGCCGATGCCGTCGTCGTGGGCAGCCTGCTCATCTCGCTGCTCAAGCGCGCCGACCGCGTCACCAGCGCGTCGCTCGCGCAGCTCGTCAACGTCATCGCCCCGATCATGACCGAGCCCGGCGGCATCGCCTGGCGCCAGACGACGTTCTTCCCCTTCGCCCTCACGTCGGCACTCGCCTCGGGCGAGGTCGTCACCACACGCCTCGAGTGCGGTACCTACGAGACCCGGCAGTACGGGGAGGTTCCGACGCTCGACGCCGTGACCACCTACGACGAGGCGACCGGGCGCACGAGCATCTTCGTCGTGAACCGGTCACAGTCCGAGTCGAGCCGGCTGGAGTTCGATCTCGACGCGCTCGGCCCGGTCTCGGGTGCCAGCGCGCAGACCCTCAGCGATACTGACATCTACGCGATGAACACGCTCGCCGATCCCGAGAGAGTGGCAGTCCGCCCGAATGAGTCACTGGTGGTCGAGGGCCACCGGTGCCGCATCGAGCTGCCCGCCGTGTCGTGGACGGTCATCACCATCGACAGCGCGCCGCCGACTACCGTGTGAGCCGAGGCCCGAAGTGGCGCGCGCCACGTTGGCGGTAGACGCGCGCCACAGCTCAGGACGGGACGCGCGCGCCCCGGCGGTTCGGCTCCTCGATCGGGCCGGCGTCGACGAAGGTGCGAGCACGGACCGCGCCGCCCTCGTCCACGAGCCAGAGCATCAGGCGGCCGGATGCCCCGCCCGACGGCGCCGCGACCCGCACCGTCACGGCCGGGCTGAGGGCGAAGGGCTGTGCGACGACGGCCTCCGTGACCGTGGTCGCGAGCAGGTCCCGCTCGCCGAAGCGCTCCCCCGCCGGGGCCCAGGCCGCGTGGACCCGTGCGGCGAGCGCAGCGGCCCCGTGGTGGGAGACGTGCACGTCGAGCTCGAGGGCGGCGTCGGGCATCCGGAGATCGGCGCCCGCGTGCCGCGGCACCAGGTCGACGACGATGACCGTCTCGGCGTTGGCGTCGGCGGGGTCGAGGCCGCCCCAGTCCTTGCGGCGGCGGGCGGCGTCGAACAGTCCGGCGGCCTCGTGCTCGACGTCGGCGAGCTCGGTGTAGACGTAGCCCGCGAACCGGTCGTGGCGCCGCAGCTCCTGCGTCTGCCAGCGCATGCTCCACGCGCGCTCGAGGCTCGTGAAGCCCGCGCCGTACTCGCTGTTGACGATCGGCACGCCGGTGCGGGGGAAGTCGGCGGAGCCGTAGAGGGACTTGTCCACGACGAAGTCGGGCCCGAGCTTGACCGGCCAGTCGTGCCGGGAGCCGTCGGCGAGGCCCTGCAGGTTCGCCGCCCAGGAGGCGGGGTCCTCGTCGTAGTAGTGCCAGTCGACGAGGTCGCTGCGCACGTGCGACCAGCCGGAGTTCTCCACGATCGGGCGGGTCCCGTCGATCGCGCGCAGCAGGTCGTAGGCGCGCGAGGCCGCGGCCGCCCGCGACGCGCTGCCCGGGATGTCCCAGTCGAGGCCCCACTCCTCGTTGTACAGCCCCCAGATGACGACGCTCGGGTGGTTGCCGTCACGCTCGACCATGGGGCCGATCTGCTCCTCGAACGCGGCCGCCGACGCCTCGCTGAACCGGCTCGTGCTCGCGGGCTCCGCCCAGACGAGCATGCCCATCCGGTCGGCGTGGTCGAAGAAGCGCGCCTCCTCGAACTTGAGGTGCTTGCGCACGAGATTGTAGCCGGCGTCGCGGGCGAGCTCGAGGTCCTTCAGGAGCGCGGCGTCGGTGGGCGCGGTCGGGCCGGAGTCCGGCCAGTAGCCCTGGTCGAGCACGCCGCGCAGGTAGAGCCGCTCGCCGTTCAGGTAGAGCTCCTCGCCGCGGGCCTCGATCGAGCGCAGGCCGGCCGTCGCGGTCAGCCGGTCGTCGGCGGCCGTCACGTCGAGCTCGTAGAGGTGCGGGTCGGCGGGAGACCAGAGGCGGGGGGATGCCGGCACGAGCGCCCCGGCGAAGGCGCCGTCGCCGTCCGCCACGAGGGTGACGGAGTCGCCGCCCGCGGCGAGCGTCACGGCCGCACCCGCGGGGGCGTCGCCGGCGAGCATCCCGCGCACCTCGAACGCCGTCAGCGAGTCGCCGCGCAGTTCGAGCGCCGACACCCAGGTGCGGCCGCGCGCCTCGAGCCACACGCTCTGCCAGATGCCGGAGGTGGGGGTGAACGAGACGCCGTCGTAGTCGTCGCGCGGGATGGAGCGCTGCTTGCCGTGCGCCAGCTCCCGCTTGTCGGCGGGGGCCTCGACCTCGACCACGAGCTCGACCGGGCGGCCGGTGAGGAACTCCGTGACGTCGAACTCGAACGACGTGTAGCCGCCCTCGTGGGTGCCGACGACCGCGCCGTCGATCGACACCGTCGCCCGGTGGTGCACGGCGCCGAAGCACAGGAACACGCGCGCGCCGCCCCAGTCGGGCACCTCGACCGTGCGGCGGTAGGCCGCGTGCTCAAGCCAGGTGCGCCCGACGCCGGAGGCCTCGGTCTCCCAGGCGAAGGGCACCGTGACGGGCTGCGTGCCCGCGGTGCTCTCGAGCTGCCACTGCCCGTTGAGGGTCAGCCAGCGCGACGAGCGGTCACGGTCCGGTCGGGGGTACTCGGCCTTGGGGACGACAGTGGACATGCGTGTGGTGCCTTTCGAGTGGTGGAAAGAGGGCTCAGCCCTTGACGCTTCCGGCGAGGATGCCGTTGATGAAGTGCTTCTGCAGCACGATGAAGATGACGAGCAGCGGGATGAGGGCGATCGACGAGGCGGCCAGCAGCTCGCCCGTGATCGTGGCGTAGTCGGTGCCGACGGTGTTGCCGGCGATGTTCTGCGCGAGCGTCGAGAGCATCACCTGCAGGGTCTGCATGCTGTCGCTCGTGGTCACGACCACGGGCCACACGAAGTCGTTGTAGATGTTCATGACCGTGAGCACCGCGAGGCCCGCGAGGCCCGGCCGGATGACCGGCAGCACGATGCGCCAGAAGATCCCGAACTCACCGGCCCCGTCGACGCGCGCCGCGTCGAGCAGCTCGTCGGGCACGGAGGAGATCACCTGCCGCATCCAGAAGATCGCGAACGCGAGGTTGAACGAGTCGGGCAGCACCAGCGCCTGGTACGTGTTGATCCAGTTGAACTCCTTCATCTCCAGCAGTAGCGGGATGATGAGCACGACGATCGGCAGCGTGAGGGTCACGAGCACCGTGCCGAACAGCACGTTCTTGAGCGGGAACTCGTACTTCGCGAAGGCGTAGCCCGCCAGCGGCGCGAGGAACAGGATCATCGACCCCTTGAGCACCAGCACGATGCCGGTGTTCAGGAAGCCCGTGGCGAGCGGGACATCCCCGAACATCGCCGTGAAATTGTCGAGGTTGAACGCCGTCGGGTCGAAGCCGAGGGGGTCGCGGATGATGTCGATCGCCGGCTTGAACGACGACACCACTGCCCACACCACCGGGCTCAGGAACAGCAGTGTGAGCACGACCATGAACGCCTGCGACCCGAGGACGTTCCGGATGCGCGAGCCGTGGCTCTCGTAGGTGACGGTCATCTCAGTCCTTCGCTCTCAGCAGCCGCACGAAGACGAGCGACAGCAGCATCACGACGATCACGAGCAGGAACGAGTTGGCCGCCCCCGTGCCGAGGTCGGCGCGCGTGATGTGGGTATAGAGGTAGAGCCCGGCCGTCGTCGTCGAGTTGTAGGGTCCGCCCTTGGTGACGACGAAGGGCTCCGTGAACATCTGGAACACCGCGAGGGTCTGCAGCACGACGAGGAACATGAGCGTGCGGCGGATGAGCGGCACGGTGATGCTCCAGAGCTGCCGGATGCGCGTGGCCCCGTCGAGGGCCGCGGCCTCGTAGACCGTGGCGTCGATCGACTGGAGCCCGGAGAGCAGGATGATGATCGCGAATCCCGTCGTCTTCCACAGGAACAGCAGCGCGACCGTCGGCTTCGCCCACTCACTCGTGGTGAGCCACCCGATGTCGGGGAGGCCCACGAGGTTCAGCACGTCGTTGACCGGGCCGTAGTTCTGGTCGAACGCCACGATCCAGATCTGCGCGATCGCGACGAGCGGGGTGACGAACGGCACGATGAACGCCGTGCGGTAGAAGCCGCGGAGCTTGAGCTTCGCGCTGTTGAGGAGCACGGCCGCGAGCAGCCCGATCACGACCTGGGCCGGGATGATGAGCAGCCACAGCACGCCGGAGTTCGCCAGCGACGACCAGAAGGCCGGGTTGGTGAGCAGGTACGCGTAGTTGTCGAGGCCCACCCACGTCGCGGAGCCGGTGCCCCGCCAGTCGGTGAAGCTCAGGCGGAGCGCGAACGCCAGCGGGTAGACGCTGAAGAGCGCGAAGATGAGGATGAACGGGGCGATGAAGAGGTAGGGCGCCCCACGGCGCCGCAGGGAGAACCTGCGGGGCCCTCCCTGCAGCGCTGTCATGGCGGGCTACTCCTACTGCCGGTCGACGAGGTTGGTCTGGATGTCCTTGGTGGACACCGAGATCACCTCCTCGGGCGTCATGGCTCCGTCGAGCATCTTCTGGACGTTGTTGCCGAGGTAGTCGACGGCGCCCGCCCACCACGTGGGCGTCGGCGTTCCGCCGGGGATCTGCGCGCCCGCCTCGACGGCGACCTTCCACAGGTCCTGGCCGCCGAGCGCGTCGACCGTGCCGAACAGCGGCTTGTCGGCATCCGCCGCGGGGCCGTAGCTCGGGATGGAGGTGTTCAGCCCGTCCGGGTACACCGAGTTCGGGCCGTAGACGGCGGAGTAGCCGTCCTTGTCGAACACCAGGAACTCGTAGAACAGCCAGGCGAGACCGGGCTCGGCGGCATCCTTCGGGATGATGAACGACGATCCGCCCATCGCACCCGAGCGCGGGCCGCCGTCGGACCAGGCGGGCAGCGGCATGGCGCGCCAGTCCCCCGTGGTCTCGGGCAGCAGCTGCTGCGGGGCGAAGGCGAACCACTGCGCCCACGGGTAGAAGACCTGCTGGCTGGCGTCCATGGTGGCGATGTCCGTCGGGTCGAGGTACTCGGCGCGCGTGCCGAGCCCCTCCTTCTGCACGGTGTCGAGGAACGTCAGGATCTGCTTGTACTCGGGCGAGTCGATGCGCAGCTCGCCCTTGTCGTCGCTGATGCTCGTGCCGAGCTGGCTCGCGTACATCTCCAGCTGCAGCTGGCCGAGGAACGGGCTCTGCTCGAGGTGGATGGGGCCGGCATCCGGCTTGAACGCCTTGTAGTCGCGCGCCGCCTGGAGCAGGTCGTCGTAGGTCGTGATCGACTCGGCGTCGATGCCCGCCGCCTCGAGGGCCGTGGCGTTGTAGAACAGCAGGCCGGGGTCGAGGTCCCACGGCACGCCGTAGATGCCGCCGTCGAGCGAGTTGACGTCCACCTTCTGCTGCGCGATGTCGGGAAGGTAGGGGCCGAGCACGTCGCTCAGGTCCCACAGGTAGTCGGCGTACCCGGGCACGAGCTGGTCGTCGAGGAAGACGCCGTCGGGCACGTCGGTGCCGGTGATGAGCGTGTTCTGCAGCTTGGCGCCGATGTCGACGGCCTGGTGGTTGACCTTGATGTCGGGGTACTTCTCGTTGAACTTCGCGATCACGGCGTCGAAGACCTCGAACAGGTCGCCCGAGCGGTCCCAGATCGTGATCTCGCCCTTCGGGTCGGTGGGGGCCTGCAGTGCGGAGCTGTCCGGCTCCTCGGTGCCGCCGATGGAGGGGCCGCAGGCCGTGAGGCCCAGGGCGACGACTGTCGCGATCCCGAGGGACCCGAGCCGGGTAACGCGGCGCATCGCCTTCTGCCGCGGGCTGTGCTGGTGCATGAACACTCCTTTGTGATGTGCGTTTGCCAACGTGTGCAAAACCATACTGCACCTTTGCCGACGTTGCAAACGCTATGCTCTTCTCGACCGGAAGGAGCCGCGCATGCCCGCCACACTGCGCGATGTCGCCGACCTTGCGCAAGTGTCCATCCGCACGGTGTCCAACGTCGTGAGCGGCTACGAGCATGTGAGCGAGCGGATGCGCGAGCGCGTCCTCCACGCCATCGAGCAGCTCGACTACCGCCCCAACCCGGTGGCGCGCACCCTCCGCACGGGCCGCACGGGCATGCTCGCCCTCGTCGTCCCGGAGATCGACGTCCCCTACTTCAGCGAGCTCGCACGGGACGTCATCACCGCCGCCGCCGGCTTCGGCTACCGGGTCATGATCGACCAGACCGGGCACGACCACGAGCGCGAGCGCGAGCTGCTCACCGGCGGCGACCGAACCATGCTGTTCGACGGCATCCTGTTCAGCCCGCTCGTCACCAAGGCCGAGCTGCTCGACATGAACAGCCGCACGAGCATGCCGCTCGTGCTGCTGGGCGAGCACGAGTTCGACGGCCGCTACGACCACGTCGCCATCGACAACGTCCGCGCCGCGCACGACGCCACGCGCCACCTCGTCGACCTGGGCCGCACCCGCATCGCCGCGATCGGCGCGCAGCCCCAGGAGAGCTACTCGACGCCGCAGCAGCGCACCGAGGGGTATGAGTCCGCACTGCGCGAGGCGGGCATCCCGATCGTCGCCGACTACCAGCGCCCCGCACCCCACTACCGCCGCGCGGACGGCTACGAGGCCGCGCGCGCCCTGCTCGCCCTCGACCCGCGCCCGGACGCGATCTTCTGCTACTCCGACCTGCTCGCGATGGGCGCCATGCGCGCGGTGTTCGACGCCGGCCTGAGCGTGCCCGAGGATGTCGCCATCATCGGCATCGACGACATCGAGGAGGGCCGCTACTCGCGCCCCACCCTCACGACCGTGTCGCTCGACACCCCGTTCATCGCCCACCACGCGGTCGCGCGCATCGTCGCGCGCATCGACGACCCCGACGTCGCGGCGGAGGAAGTGATCGCGCCGCACCAGGTGCTCGTGCGCGAGAGCACGGGCCGCTAGCGCGCTACGCCCCACCGGCCGCACGCCCGCCGGCCGCCCGCGCAACCGCGCCCATGCGGACCTTCCGGCACCATGCGGCCCCCGCGGCACGCGCATGGCGTCGAAAGGTCCGCATGCGTTGAGGGCCCAGCGCCGACGCGGAGAGGCGCCCCCGGATCGGGAACGCCTCTCGTGAACTAGGCGCCGATCACACCGGCACCTTCCACTGCTGCGGCCACAGGCCGTTGCAGTCCCAGATCTTCAGATCGGTGCCCGGAGTGAGCACCCCAGCCGGCAGGTCTAGGCAACGGCCGGAACCGGGGTTGAGGATGGACCCGTTCGCCTGCGGTATCCACTGCTGGCCCGCGCTGCCGTCGCAGGTCCACAGCTCGACCTTCGTGGAGTTGGCCGTGCCGGTGCCCGTACCGTCGAGGTCCATGCACTTCCCGAACGCCCGGAGCGTACCGTCCGCCGTGCGCGACCACTGCTGGCCCGGTACGCCCGAGCACGTCCAGATCTGGATGGCCCTGCCGTTGACGCCCGTGTTGGTGTCCACGTCGACGCACAGGCTGTTCGTGCCCGGACCGACGATCAGGCCCGTCGGCTGCCCGGGCAGGTTCCACACCTGCGCCGCGGAGCCGTTGCAGTCGTAGATCTGCAGGTCGGTCCCGTCGGTGGTCACGCCGCTCGGCAGGTCGAGGCACCGCCCAGACTGCGGATTGAGGAGGCTGCCGTTGGCCTGTGGACGCCACTGCTGGGCGCCCGCGTTGGGCAGGCAGTCCCAGAGCTGCACCGGGCTGAAGTTTGCCGTGCCGTTCGCGGTGATGTCGAGGCACTTCCCGAATGACCGGATCGTGCCGTCCGACGCGACCGACCAGCGCTGCCCGGTGGCGATTCCGCAGGTGTAGAGCTGCACCGCGCGACCGCTCACCGAGGTGTTCGTATCGACATCGACGCACTTGCTCGCCGGCCCCGTGATCTGCCCGGTCGGTCCGGGGAGGGTCCCGGTGCCGAACTTCAGCTCGCACAGGTTGCCCGTGCCGCGCCAGGTCGCCGCGAAGTAGACGAAGCTCGTGCCGTCCTCCCGGGGAATGGCGGGCGTCGAGTATCCGGGGCACGACGGAACGCCGCTTCCGTAGCCGCCCGTCGGGTTGACGGTCACCGGCGCCTCGAGCTCGGTCCACGCGCCGACGCCGAGGTTGGTGTTGGCGAACAGCACGGACCCGGATTCACCGAGCACCGTCTTGCTCCCCGTGGGACCGGAGACCACCCGCTGGCCCGAGAGCAGGATGGTGCCATTGGGGCCGCCCCCGGGCATCCACGAGACGAACGGGGTGTGCAGCAGCTCCCGCGAGTCGCTCGTCTGCACGAGTGTCCCCGCGGAGCCGAGCGTGCCCCAGTTCAGGCCGTCGTTGCTGAACTTGATGTACACCTCGCAGGCGTGGTCGGCGTTGGTTCCGTCGCGGCACAGCTCGTACGACATCACGAAAGTGCCGTTCGGCAGCTCCGCGAAGGTCTGCATCCCGGGCCGGGCGAGGTTGTCACTCGGGAACGCCACGTCCTGCGTCAGCGATCCGCTCCACGACGCGCCGCCGTTGGTCGAGGTGTAGTGGCCGATCACCTGGTTGTTGGTGGCACTGCCCGCCGGGCGCTCGTCGGAGATGAAGCACGCGAGGGTGTTGTCGTCGGCGACGAGGAACGAGGGCTCCCAGATCCCGTGGCCCCACGAGTTCGGCAAGCCCGACGTGGAGGTGCAGTTCGAGAGGTAGGTCCAGGTGGCCCCGTGGTCCGTGCTCTTGAAGACCTCGACCTTCTGGGTCGTGTAGTTGCCCACGCTCCAGGCCGTGCCCGCGGCGAGCAGGTCGCCCTGGTTGAGACCGGTGATGGTGCGGGGAACCTCGAACAGGGTCGGCGCCTCAATGTCCCAGCCGGCGGTGTTCGAGGTGATCGTCGAGAGCAGGCTCCAACTCGCGCCGCCGTCGGTGCTGCGGTACACGGGGAGGGAGCCGGGAGCGCCGTGCCCGGCCTTGGCGAAGGTCGCCAGCATGGTCTGCGCGGACGACCCGTCGTAGTCGACCCGGATCGCGCGGGGGTACCCGGCCGTGCCGTTGGGATAGGTGGTGAGGTTCGGCGAGTACAGGACCTGCCCGGCCTGCACCGCTGCCGCGGGCGGGACTGCCGTCGGCGCAAGGCCGATGAGCAGTCCGCCGACTACCGCCGCGAGGGCGATGAGAGTGACCTTCGTTCGATGGCGAAGGCGTGCGATTGACGTCATTATCAACTTTCTCCTCAGTCGAGCGCGCCAACGCAGCCCCACTCTGCCGCAGATTTGCACACGTTGCAATAGGAGTTCGCGAACGTGCTACGCCCGCTCCCGAGCGAGGGGCGCGTCCCGCCCGCAACCGCGCCCATGCGGACCTTCCGGCACCATGCGGCCCCCGCGGCACGCGCATGGTGTCAAAAGGTCCGCATGCGTTGAGGGGGCGCGTCCTCAGACCGCCCGCATGCTCTCCCCGGCGCGGGCGGCGAACCCCGCGGCGGTCCCCTCGATGGTCCGCTGCAGCGCGCCGACCGCCGCCGCGAGCGTGACGCCTGCGGGATGCGCGACGCTGATCGTGCGCGTGAGCGAGGGGTCCTCGAGCCGCACGGACCGCAGCTGCGGCCGGTCGATCAGGACCATGGCGGGCACGATCGCCACGCCCAGCCCGAGTTCCACGAATCGGAGCACGGCGTCCATCTGGGCACCCTCGAGCACGACGTGAGGGGCAAGGGCAGCAGTGCGGAACGCGGCATCCGTCGTGCTGCGCAGGTCGTAGCTCTCGGCGAACACGATCTGGGGAAGGGCCGCGACGTCGTCGAGCCGGACGGCCTCCCGGGTCGTGATCGGCGGCGCCGCGGCGGAGGACACCACCACGAGCTCCTCGACCAGCAGCGGCGTGACGGTGTGGCGCTGCGTCGACGCGGAGTCGGAGGTCGTGATCAGGGCGATGTCGAGCTCGCCAGCCTCGAGCTCGTCGAGGAGCTGCCGCGACCCCTGCTCCGAGAGGTGAAGCTCGACGTTGGGGTGGGCGGCATGGAACACGGCCAGCACCTCGGCGACGAGGCTGATGCACAGTGTGGGCGTCGCGCCGAGCCGCACCGCGCCGCGCTGCAGCCCCGCCAGTTCGGCGAGCTCCCGCCGGGCGGACTCTGCGTCGGCGAGCATCCGCCGCGCCAGGGGCAGGAGTGACTCGCCCGCCGCGGTGAGGCGGCTGCCTCCGCGGGCACGGAGGAACAGCTCCGCGCCGAGGTCGGCCTCGAGTGCCGCGATCTGTCGGCTCAGGGAGGGCTGCGCCAGGTGCAGCTGCTCGGCAGCGCGGGTGAAGTTGCCCAGTCGCGCGACCTCCACGAAGCTGCCGAGCTGTTCAAGGTTCATGCACAAAGCGTATCCAAGTGACTACTTATATGCATTGGAGATATCGGATGCTCGTGCCTACCGTTGAGGGATGACCACCGCAGAGCGCCAGATCTCCACCACAGTCCTCGTCATCGGCACCGGAGGCTCGGGCCTCCGCGCCGCCATCGAACTCGCCGAGGCGGGCGTCGACGTGCTCGCACTCGGCAAGCGCCCGAAGTCGGATGCCCACACCTCCCTCGCGGCGGGCGGCATCAACGCCGCGCTCGCCACGATGGACGAGGAGGACAGCTGGCAGCAGCACGCCGCTGACACCCTCAAAGAGAGTTACCTGCTCGCCAACCCGCACACCGTCGAGATCGTGACCTCGGGGGCGGCCCGGGGCATCGACGACCTCGAGCGCTACGGAATGCCGTTCGCCCGGGAGGAGGACGGCCGCATCTCGCAGCGCTTCTTCGGGGCGCACACCTACCGCCGCACCGCGTTCGCGGGCGACTACACGGGACTGGAGATCCAGCGCACGCTCATCAACCGGGCGGCTCAGCTGGAGGTGCCGATCCTCGACACCGTCTACGTCACGCGCATCCTCGTCAACGACGGCGGCGCCGTGTTCGGCGCCTACGGGTTCGACCAGGAGACCGGCACCCGCTACCTGATCCACGCGGACGCGGTGATCCTCGCCGCGGGCGGGCACAACCGCATCTGGCGGCGCACCTCGTCGCGCCGCGACGAGAACACGGGCGACTCGTTCCGCCTGGCCGTCGAGGCGGGCGGGCGACTGCGCGACCCCGAGCTCGTGCAGTTCCACCCGAGCGGGATCATCGAGCCGGAGAGCGCCGCCGGAACCCTCATCTCCGAGGCCGCGCGGGGCGAGGGGGGCATCCTGACCAACGCCCTCGGCGAGCGCTTCATGGCGCGCTACGACCCGGAGCGCATGGAGCTCTCGACCCGCGACCGCGTCGCCCTTGCCTGCTACACCGAGATCAAGGAGGGCCGCGGCACCCCGAACGGCGTCTGGCTGGATGTCTCGCACCTGCCCCGCGAGACGATCATGACCCGCCTGCCTCGCGTCTACCAGACCATGCTCGAGCTGCAGATGCTCGACATCACCACCTCCCCCATGGAGATCGCGCCCACCGCGCACTACTCGATGGGCGGAGTCTGGGTGCGCCCCGAGGACCACGGCACCGACGTTCCCGGGCTGTACGCCATCGGGGAGGCCTCCTCCGGCCTGCACGGCGCGAACCGGCTGGGCGGCAACTCGCTCATCGAGCTCCTGGTCTTCGGCCGGATCGTCGGCCAGGCCGCCGCCGCCTACTCGGCCGGGCTGCCCGCGCAGACCCGCTCCGCGGCCGCGGTCCAGGTCGCCCGGGCCGAGATCGACGACCTGCTCGCCAGCGACGGCACCGAGAACGTCCGCGCCCTGCAGCGGGCCATCCGGAACACCATGACCGAGCACGCCGGGGTCGTGCGCGACGAGGCCGGCCTTCTCGCCGGTCTCGCGGAGCTCGACGCCATCGAGGCGCGCATCCCCGACGTGGGCGTGCACCCCGATATCGCCGGCTACCAGGACCTCGCGCACGCCTTCGACCTGAAGTCGGCCGCCCTGGCCGCGAGAGCCACCCTCGAGGCGGCGCTCGAACGGCGCGAGACCCGGGGATGCCACAACCGCAGCGACTACCCCGACACCGACCCCGCCCTGCAGGTGAACCTGGTGTGGTCGCCCGCCGGGGTGGAGCGGGAGCCCATCCCGGCCATTCCCGAGGAGATCGCGGCGCTCATGCGCGACGAGGTGTCGGTCGCGGGCAAGCTCGTCGAGTAGGCGGGGTGCCTGTGCCGCCCGCCCTGGCAGCGGGCGGCACAGGCGGCTCAAGGGCTACTCCGCGAGGACACCCCGGAGGGCGTCCACGATCCGCGTGGCGCGGACGTCGTCGATGGCCTCCATCTGATTGGTGACGAAGGCGAACCCGACGCCGAACTGCGGGTCGGCGAACGCGCACTGGCCGCCGGCCCCGTCGTGCCCGAAGCCCTGCGGGCCCAGGTACCTCCGGGCCTCGCTGTCGAGCTGGAAGCCCATGCCCCACCGCGGCCACGGGCCGGGAATGTTCCAGACGGGAGCGCCCTCGGTCTGCACCGCCGTCGCGCGCGAGACGACGCCCTCGTCGAGCAGGAGCACGCCGTCCGTCGGGACGACCGTCGCCGACCAGATCGCCGCGAGTCCCCGCGCCGTCGCGATACCGCCCGCCCCCGGGATCTCGGCCGCCTGCACAGCCGCACTGTTGAACCCGCCGGTCGGAGTGACGAGCTCGGGCGCGAACGCTCCGCCCAGGGTCATGGCACGCTCCGACCAGTCCACCTCGCCGGGCGTCCGGGCCGCGGCCTGCTGCGCGGTGAGCTGCGCCAGAGTCGAGCCCACCTGCAGGTGCGCGACCCGGTCGTGAAGCGCGGCGGGCAGGCCGATCCACGCGTCGACGTGGAGGGGCTCGGCGATGAGGCGGGCGAAGTACTGCCCGACACTAAGGCCAGTGACGCGGCGGATGACCTCGCCGACCAGCCAGCCGTGGGTGATCGCGTGGTACGCGTATCCGGTGCCCGGCTCCCAGAGCGGCTCCTGGGCCGCGAGCTCGGCAACGACGCGATCCCAGTCGAGCACGTCCTCGGTCGACAGGACGGCGCGGGGCGCGGACACCCCTGACCGGTGCGACAGGAGGTCCTTGACCCGGGTTCCCGCCTTGCCGGCCGCGCCGAACTCGGGCCAGTAGTCGGTGACGAGTGCCCCGTAGTCGAGCCGCCCCTCCTGCACGAGCCGGGCCGCGAGGATCGACACGAGCCCCTTGGTGCAGGAGAAGATGACGCCGAGAGTGTCGTCCGACCACGGCTCGCGGGTGCGCTCGTCAGCCGTACCGCCCCAGAGGTCGACGACGGCGGCACCCCGATGGCGGATCGCGAGCGCCGCGCCCATGTCGGGCTTGTCGGCGAACGCCGCTTCGAAGGCGGCCCGGACGGGCTCGAACCCGGGGGCGACGGATCCGTGGATGTCAGTGCTCATGCGAGGTCCTTCGAGTGGTCGAGGAGGGCGATAGTGGTGGCCCCGGCCGGCCAGTCGACCGGGATCGGGTCGGAGAGCGACCCGACGAACTCGCCGTCGGTTGTCGAGTTCTCGAAGGCCAGCAGTACGAGCTCACCCCGGCGGTTCCGGATGAGGCGGCCGCTGTAGAGGCGCTCGTCGACGAGTCGCTCGGCCAGGTCAACGGCGAAGGGCCCGGTCGGCGACGGCGCCTCGACGGCCCAGATGCCGCCGATCTCCCCGGACCGCGTCCCCGCCAGCGCGGGCGCGTCGCAGGAGAAGAGGAGCAGCGTGCGCTCGCCGACCGTGACGACCTGCGGCACCTCGAGGTGCTTGAAGCCGGCGCCCGCGGCGCTCAGCGGAGGCCGCACGGTCCACTCGGCCAGGTCGGGCGAGGTGGCGTGGCCGATGACCCCGCGGTCGGCGTCGTCACCGGTCTTCGCGCGCGCGGTCACGAGCATGTGCCATCCGTCGCCGTCCGGGTCCGCGTAGACCCACGGGTCGCGCCACGCCTCCTCGGGCCAGCTCGAGTCGCCGAGCTTCTCGTACCAGCGCCCGTCGGCCGCGGCGATAGGGCCCGGCGACTTCGTCCAGTGGTGGAGGTCGGTCGAGGTGGCGACTCCCACCGTCTCCAGATTCGCGTTCGAATCGGGCGAGAGGAATCGCGAGCCCGTGTAGAACATGCGCCAGAGGCCGTCGGGGCCGCGCAGCACGCTGCCGGTCCAGGTCGCGGTCTCGTCGAAGTCGCCGCGACCGCCGGGCCCGAGCACCAGGCCCAGGTCGGTCCAGGTGGTCAGGTCCGCCGAGGTGGCGTGGCCGACCTTCGCGTTGCGGTGGCGCAGCTGCTGGTCGCCGAGGGACTTCGGGGCGTGCAGGTAGTACATGTGGAAGAGGTCGCCGTCATCGGCCAACCAGAAGTCCCACACCCAGTGGGTGTCGAGCGAGAAGGTCATTGCATGTCATTTCGGTACGAGGGCAGGGCGGCGCCAGCCGCGACGGCCCGGTGGTGGTGGCTCAGCCCTTGACGGCGCCCTGGAGCAGCGCGGCGATGAACTGCCTCTGGAAGACCACGAAGACGAGGATCGTGGGCACGATGATGATGAGCGCCCCGGCATTCAGCAGCGGGATGCTCGAGTAGTACTGGCCCTGGAAGAAGGTCAGGGCGCCGGCCACCGTGCGGTTCAGCGGGTCGGAGATGAGCACCACCGGCAGCAGGAACTGGTTCCAGGTCCAGAGGAACAGCAGGATCGCGAGCGCCGAGAGCGCCGGGCGGGCGAGCGGGAGCTGGATGCGCCGGAACTCCTGCAGCGTCGTCGCGCCGTCCACTCGCGCGGCCTCCGAGAGCTCCTGCGGCACGCCCAGGAAGTGCGCGCGCATCCACACCACACTGAAGGGCATGTACAGCCCGATCAGCGGGAGGATGACCGCCCACTGGGTGTTCAGGATGCCGAGCGCCTGGATCTCGTAGTACAGCGGGATGATGAGCGCCTCGAACGGGATCGTGAGCCCCAGGATGAGGAAGAGGAACACGAAGCGCCCGCCGCGGATGCGCAGGTTGCCCAGCGCGTAGCCGGCGAGCGTCGCGAACACTAGGCTCACGGGCACGACGAAGACGACGATGAACAGGCTCGATCCCATGAGCCGCCACACATTGCCGGTGTTGAAGGCCGTGACGAAGTTGATCCACTGCGGGTCGGTCGGGAACGTCAGCCCGGTGGGGTTCGTGTCCGCGGGCTGGAGCGCCGCCGACAGCATGTTCACGAGCGGGATGATCGTGAGGACCAGCACGACGACGAGCACGATGCGGCCGATGACGACCTCTGACTTGTTGACGATCATCGGTCGCTCGCTCTCGCCAGTCGCTGGATGGGCAGGACGCAGGCGAGCACCAGCGCCATGAGGACGATGCCGAAGGCGGAGGCCAGCCCCACCTCGCTCTGGGTGAACCCGATCCGGTAGATCGAGATGCCGGGGACGAGGGTCGCGCGCCCGGGGCCTCCTAGGGTGGTGGTGTAGATGATGTCGAAGCTGCTGAGCGCGGCGATGATCGTGATCGTCACGAGCACCGCGATCTCCTGGCGCAGGCCCGGGATGGTGATGGTGATGAACTCGCGCCACCAGCTCGCGCCGTCGAGGCGCACCGCCTCGTACAGCGACCGGTCGATCTTCCCGATGCCGGTGAGGAACAGCACGGTGCAGAGGCCCGTGAGCACCCACGAGCCGATGAGCCCCACGGCCGGCAGGGCGGTCTGGAAGTCACCGAGCCACGGGCGGGCGAGGAATCCGAGGCCGACCGCGTTCAGCACCTGGTTGACGGCACCGGTCTGCGCGTACATCCACGACCACGCGATACCGGCCGCCGCGAGCGGGATGATCTGCGGCAGGAAAAGAATGGTCTGCGACACGCTCGACAGCGGCCCGGGCTTCATCGACCGGATGAGCGTTGCCAGCACCAGTCCCGCAGCCACGGGGATGATCGTGAAGAAGGCGATGAGCACGAAGGCGTTCCCGATCGAGCCGAGGAGCGTGGCATCCGTGAACACGCGCAGGTAGTTCGCGAAGCCGACCCACTCCGAGGGGCCGACGCCGTTCCACTTGTAGAACGAGTACTGGATGCCCAGGGCCAGCGGGTAGATCACGAACGCGCAGTACGCGATCAGGGCGGGGAGGGCGAAGGCCCACCCGATGAGGGTCCCCCGTCGGGCCGCTGCGCGAGCAGCAGCCCGACGGGGCGCAATCGAAGTCGTCACGCCGGCAGTCCTTCACCACGCCAGGCACGTGAGTCCGTGCGGCTGGCGCCTCGAGTCCGATTACGGTCTTTCATCGATCAGCCTGCGAGTTCGTCCGCATAGAACTTCTGCACGGCTGTGACGAAGTCCTGTCCGCTGATCTTGCCGGTCACCAGGAGCTGTGACTCGGGGATGATCGCGCCGGCGTAGATCCCGGCGGTGGCGTTGGCCATGAAGTCGACCTGGCCGTTCTCCGCCGCGATCTGGGCCGACATCGCGAGGGCGTCCTCGATGAGCGAGCCCGCGGCGACCTTGGGCTGCTCCTGCGAGGGGTCGCCGCCGGGCGCTGCGCCGGTCACGTCGGTGACGATCTGGCGTGCCTTGTCGTTCGTGTGGATCCAGTTGAGGAAGAACACGATCTCGTTGAGGTGCTTGGAGCCCGCCGCCACCGAGAACGAGTTGGCCGCGCCCATGGCGACGTGGTTGCCGCCCTTCTCTGCCGGCGGCACGAGGAAGAAGGCGACGTCGTCGCCCATCTTCGCCTGCGTGTCAGCAGCAGCCCAGTTGCCGTTGAAGGTGAAGAGGCCCTCGCCGCCCTGGAACCGGCTCACGAAGGTCGCGTAGTCGATCGAGTTGATGTCGCTCGGGAAGTAGCCGGCGTCCGCCCACTTCTTGATGAGCTCGGCGCCCTTGACGTTGCCGGGCGTGTCGTAGGTCGCGCCCTTGACGTTGAGGATCCAGTCCATCAGCTCCTTCGGGTCCGCGTACTGGTTGATCGCGGCCTGCACGACGAAGTTCACGACACCGTCCTTGTCGCCCTCCATCATCGGCAGCACGCCGCCGGCCTTCGCGATGGCGAAGTCCTCCTCGAGCTCGGCGAGCGTCGTGGGCGTGTCCTTGATGCCGAGCTGGTCGGCGAGCTTGGTGTTCATGTAGATGCCGGTGATGCTGTAGCCGAGGCCGAGCTGGTACAGCGAGCCCGCGCCGCGGACGCCGTCCTCGCCCATGCGCAGCGGGGCGAGCTGGGCCTCAGACCACTTGTCCCACCCGTACGCGTCGAACCACGGATCCAGGTTCGCGAGCAGGCCGTCCTTGACCGTGTCACCGATCGTGGGGAGGCGGATGAGGTCGGGCGGGGTGTCACTGGCGAGCAGCTTCGGCGCGTTGGCCGTGAGGTTGGCGAACGTGTCGCGGGTGACGTTGAACGTGACGTTCGGGTACTGCTTGGTGAACTCGGCTGCCAGGTCGTCGGTGAGCGGGAAGCCCGTCTCATCGGCGATGGTGAGCACGACATCCTCGGTCGTGAGCTCCGTGCTCACCGACACCGAGTTGGTCGGGGCGGGGCCGGAACCGCCGGGCGCGCATCCGGCGAGGGCGAGTGCGGCCGTTGCGGCGATCGCCACGACTGCCACAGGTCCGCGCCCGAAACGGGCGCGAGGTCGAGAGAATGCCATCTCGTTTGACTCCTTTGTCTTCTGTGATTGATGCAGACCGTCGGCCTTCCATCAACACCCGAGGTGGGTGCATCCGGGCCTGGGATTCGGGCCGGTGCCGAGGATTTATGTCGGCTGGTGCGTGCTAAATGCTTTTAGCATGACTTATAGTGAGCGCAAGCGATAGCGATGTCAAGTTTGATTTTGGACGCGCCCCGCGATGATTACGATGCGGGGATGGGAAAGGACGGCTCGATGGTGAGCAAGCGCGCAACGCTCGCCGATGTCGCGCGCCTGGCCGGGCTGTCGTCCACCGCCGCGTCCATGATCCTGAACGGACGGCCCGACACCCGCCTGTCGCAGGACGCCCACGACCGCGTCAACGCGGCTGCCCAGGCCCTCGGCTACCGCCCGAACGTCGCCGCGCGCGGGCTGCGGACCGACAAGACCCTCACCATCGGATTCATCTCCGACGTGGTGGCCACGACCCGTTTCGCGAGCGGCCTGATCAAGGGCGCGCTCGAGGCGGCGGAGGCCGCTGGCCACGTCGTGCTGGTTCTCGAGACCGGCGGCGACCCCGCCAGGGAGGCG
Organism: Rhodoglobus sp. GW821-FHT12B09; assembly: GCF_058809925.1. Taxonomy (NCBI): domain Bacteria; kingdom Bacillati; phylum Actinomycetota; class Actinomycetes; order Micrococcales; family Microbacteriaceae; genus Rhodoglobus; species Rhodoglobus sp. GW821-FHT12B09. The sequence continues at coordinate 68,654 of NZ_JBXATB010000005.1, forward strand.
GAGGCGATCGCCGCCGTCCTCGACCGCCAGGTCGACGGCATCATCTTCGCCACGATGCGCGCCCGCGAGCTGTTCGTCCCGGAGATCCCCACAAACACCGCGGTCGTCATGCTCAACGCCACGAACCCGAGGTACTCCACGTCGGTGCTGCCGGACGAGTTCGCCGGCGGGGAGCAGGCCGTGCGGCTCCTGCTCGAGGGCGGCCATCGCGACGGCATCGCCCTCCTCGGCCAGAACGACGAGGTCGAGCGGGATGCCTTCCGGTCGGCCACCGTGGCGCGCCGGGTTGCGGGCATCCGGAAGGGCATGGCCGATGCCGGCCTCTCCTTCGTCGCCGAGGAGTCCATCTGGCTCTGGGAGCCGGACGAGGGCTACCGGGCCACCCGCGCCCTCCTCGAACGGCGGAGCGGCATCAAGGCCCTCCTCTGCATGAACGACCGCATCGCCTTCGGCGCGTACCAGGCCCTCACCGAGGCCGGCCTCTCGGTGCCCGGCGACGTCTCCATCGTCTCCTTCGACAACGACGAGCTCGCCGCCTACCTGCGCCCGGGCCTCACCACCGTCGGCCTCCCCCACGAGGCGATGGGCCGGCGAGCCGTCGAGCTGCTGCTCGCGGGGGAGAACGTCGGCGAGGTCCTGGTGCCGATGCCGGTGGTGAAGCGCGCGTCGATCGCTTCGGTGGGGTAGGGGGCGGGCTACTCGTCTACGTGCGTTTGCGTTCCGCCAAGTAGGCGCGGCGCGAAGCGCTGGGCGATCACGGATTGGCCCTCGTGATTCGGGTGCAGACCGTCGGAGAGCAGGTGCGAATCGGCGTGGCCGAGCAACTCGAGCCCGTCGACGTAGTGGAGATGCTCGTCGCCCACCGCCCGGCGGGCCGAGACGATCTCGGCAAGAAGCCGCCGCACCGCGCGAAGGGTCAGTGCTCCCAGCGCGAGTTCGGGCGGACGCGCCGGCGCTGAGATCACGCCGCCCTCACCCCACTGGGTGGGCCCGGGGTGGTCCTCGTGCACTGGGCAGATCAGAGGCGAGATGATGATCATCGGCGTGCTCGGCTGCCCCTCGCGGATCGTGTCGAGGAAGCCGTGGACGGCTGGCACGAACGTCCGCTCGCGCAAGGTGTCGAGGTTCACCACGTTGATGCCGAGCTCCAAGGTGACAACGGTCGCCGGAGTGTCTCGGATGGCGCGCGCCATGAACGGGTCGAGCTGGCACTGTCCAGCGAGCCCGAGGTTCACCACCGAGTGCCCGGTCGACCGCGAGACCATCACCGGCCAGGTCGCCAGCGCATGGCCTGCGTCCGACCCCTGGCTGATCGAACTGCCGTGATGCACCCACACCGGCGCTTCTCGTCCCGCGGCCCAGGTCGAGCCCTCCGGCACCCGCACGTCGGCTAAGGAGACGACGGAGACGACCGGGAACCAGATCTCGACCGCGCGCTGCTGCCTCGCCGGGCCCAGCTCGATGCGCAGTGTCGAAGGAGCGCCGCGCCCGATCTCCGCTCCCCCGGTCACGAGGTCGAAGTAGACGATCCGCTCCGCGGTGACGACGATCGGATCCCGCGCCACCCCGTTGACGACGACGTCGAAAGTGCTGCCGTCGGAGGTCGTGCCGGGGTAGAGCGCGCGGGTGATCTCCAGGTCGAGCTCGATCGCCGAGGCATCGGTGACGACCTCGAGGCGCACGCCCGACGGCGTCCCGCTGACGTAGTCGAGGCTGCTGCCCGGGAATAGCGCCCGCCCGGCACGCGGCGCCCGCTGGAACACCGTCCCACCCGCCGTCGACTCGGTCTCCAGCGCACCCCGCACGAAGGCCAGCGCCTGCTCAAGAACCGATCTCATGATGCCGACCTCAACCTGTGCTCTCCCCATCCGCAGGCCACCGGCGCCGCGGCCCCTGGAAGCATAACCTCGGCCTCCGCGCCGAACGGCACCGAAAGGTCGAGGACGAACTCCGCCGAGTCGCGCCTCCAGCTCACGTCGATCCGCCCGGAGGCGGAGTCGAGAGACACCGACGCCGAGGCCAGCTCACCCGGAACGGGCTCGACCGCGAACCGCCGATACCCCGGCTCGAGCATCCGGAGCCCGCCCACACGGCGGTGCAGGAAGTCGCCCACCGCGCCATATGCGTAGTGGTTGAAAGAGGTCATACTGCCGGGGTTGACGCGGCCGTCTGGCAGCAGCGAGTCCCACCGCTCCCACACCGTCGTCGCCCCCATCTCAACGGAGTACAGCCACGATGGGAGCGCGGTCTGCCGGAGCATCCGGTGCGCGAGATCGGGCCGTCCCGCGATGCAGAGCGCGTCCAGGATGTGCGGGGTTCCAAGGAACCCAGTCGATACGGTCGCACCGGCGAGCTCGACGAGCTCGGCGAGTCGGCGTCCCGCGCCGCTGCGCCGCTCCTCGCGGAGCAGCCCGAATACGAGCGCGAGCGCGTAGACGGTCTGGCAGTCGCTCCGGATGCGCCCGCTCTGGTCCACGAACTCGTCGTCGAATCCCGCCGCCACCCGGTCGGCGAGAGCGGTGTAGCGCAGCTCCTCGACCGGTAGTCCCAATCGGCGCGCGGCCTCGGCCACCGCCCGGGCCGAGTGGAACAAGTACGCCGTAGCGATGACCGCGGGGTCTGCCTTGGCTGCCGCCGGATCCTCGGGCGGAGCATCCGGGTCGAGCCAGTCGCCGATCTGGCCGGTCGCGAGCCACACCCCGCGGCTGTCGGCGAGGGACTCGATCTTGTCGACCCACCCGCGCATGGAGGGGAACTGCCGACTGAGCATCGCGTCATCGGCGAACGCGTCGTGGAGGGCGAGCGGAACGAGGGTCGCGGCATCGCCCCAGCCCGCCGAGGGCACCCAGTCTCCCGGGTAGACATTCGGGATGATCCAGGGCACCGAGCCGTCGTCGAGTTGCTCGGCGGCGAGGTCCTCGAGCCAGCCGGCGAGGAATCCAGACGTGTCGAACAGGAAGTTGGCCGTCGGGGCGAACACCTGGATGTCGCCAGTCCACCCCAGCCGCTCTGCGCGCTGCGGGCAGTCCGTGGGCAGGTCCAGGAAGTTGCCCCGCGCGCCCCATACGATGTTGCTGTGCAGCTGGTTCAGCTGGGTGTCGGCACATTCGAAACGCCCGGTGCGTGCGAGATCCGTACCCATCACCTCCGCGACTATGTCGTCTAGGTCTGGCACTAGACCGTCGATCTGGATGTAGCGGAAGCCGCTGAAGGTGAAGACCGGAGCCAGCACCTCCTCGGCACCGCCCGCCAGCACGTAGGAGCACGTCGCCTTCGCGCTGCCCAGCGGGCGCAGGGCGAGCTCGCCGTGCTCGAGGACCTCGGCGTGTCGCACCGTCACCTCGGTGCTGGGCGCGGCGCCGCGCGCGATGAGCCGGACACGCCCCACCAGGTTCTGCCCGAAATCGACGATCAGTCTGCCGCTCGGCGAGGAAAAGGACCGCACAGGCCGCACACTCTGAGTTATCCGGACAGCGGGGCCGCGGCGGGCGACGAGGCGGGCCCTGTCGAAGTCCACGACCTCGACGCCCTCCGTCTCGGCCACCGCGGCGGGCTCGTGCCGCTCGCCGTTGTAGAGGTCGTCGGACACGATCACGCTCGAACTGGCGTTCCAGGATGCGTCGGTGTCGACCCGCACCGCCGACCCGTCCTCCAAGTCGACCTCGAGCTGCGCGAGCAGCGCCAGCCGATCCCCATAGTTCGTACGGTCCATGTCCCAGGTGAGGTAGCCGCGATACCAGCCGTTGCCAAGGGTTGCCTCGATCACGTTGCGGCCGGACCGCAGCAGCGGCCCCACATCGTAGGACTGGTAGCGCAGCCGGTGCTCATATGCCGTCCAGCCGGGTGCCAGCTCGTCGGTGCCGACCCGGATTCCGTTGATGCGCAGCTCGTAGACGCCGAGCGCCGTCGCCCACACCCGGGCGGACGCGGGTGCTGCGCCGAGCTCGAACTCCTTCGACAAAATAGGCGCCGGGGTATCCAGCCCGCCCGCGGACAGGGGTGAGATGAAGGAGGCCGACCAATCGCTCCCGTCCAGAAGCCCGACAACGAAGCTGCGGGGGGCCGACCACTCGGTCCACTGCTCGCCGTCGCCGGCACGCACGCGCACTGATCCCGTCTCGCGCGATGCCAGGTCGCGGAACGGCCACTCCCGCAGCACGGGGCCGTCGAGACCGGATTCCCGCACCTCCGTGACTCCCGCGGCGGCCAGCTCGACCTCTACCATCGACAGCTCGAGCCCGTCATCCGGGCCGCCCTCGATGCGCCAGGACAGCCTCGGCCGGGCGGTGCCGATGGGCGAGCCCTCCTCGGCCTGCTCGACGGCGAGCCCCTCGACGCGCACGCTCACTCTCGGGGCCTCGGGCGGGAGTACGCCGCCGGAAGGGACAGTGCGAGCCCCGCCGCCGCGGCCGCGTACTCGTCGGGCGCGAGCCCGAGGATGCCGTCACCAGACTTGGCACCGAGCCGGCCCTCCGCGACCATCGCCGTGAGAGCCGCGGGCGGCCTGAACCGCTCGCCGAGGTGGGTCTCGAGGTAGCCGAGGATCGACAGGTAGGTGTCGAGGCCGCCGAGGTCGGCGCTCATCAGGGGGCCCAGCATGCCGAGCCGCGGTCCGAACGACGCGCGCACGATGTCGTCGATCTCCTCCGCCGAGGCCAACCCCTCTTCCCAGCACAGCACGGCCTCCCGAAACAGGGCGAACTGGAGACGGTTGGCTATGAAGCCAGGCGACGTCCGGACCCGCAGGGGCCACTTGCCCAAATCCGACATGAGGGCGACAGCGGATTCGACGGTCGCCGCGCTCGTAGCAGTACCGCTGACCACTTCGACGCAGGGGATGACCGTGGCCGGGTGGAACCAGTGCAGACCGAGGAAGCGCGCCGGCTCGGCAATGGCCGTGGCGAGCTCGTCGATGTCGAACGACGAGGTGTTCGTGGCGAGGATCGCATCCGTGGGGGCAAGCTCGTCTATACGCCGCCAGATGTCGAGCTTGAGCTCGAGGTTCTCGGGCGCCGCCTCTATGACGAGTTCGCAGCGGGCGAGCGCGCCCTCGAGATCGTCAACGGTGATGCCAGGGATGTCCAGCGCCCGCAGCTCGTCCGCAACCCGCTTCGATGACTCAACCACGGAGACGACAGCCCCTTCGCCAGCAAGCGCCTGGGCGATGCCGCGGCCCATGATGCCGCCGCCGATCACGGCGATCCGCGCGCTCATGCGAGCTCCGCATCGCGCTCGAAGGGAAACAGCGGGAGGCGCCGCTTCCGGTACTCGAAGTGCGAGCAGTCCGCGCTCGTCACCCCGGGGGTGTCGACCTGGATGATGCTCGCGACCCGGGGTCCGTAGCCGGCGAGCGGCGAGTGCACGCCCTTCGACACCACGGCCCGGTAGTCGTCGATCGAGAGGCCGACGTCCTCAAGCTGCACCGGGGTCAACGGGAGGGTGGCGCGGCTGGTCACGACCACGGTCTGCCCGGTGTCGAGGAGTACGGCCGCGCTCGGCCCCGCCTCGAACTTGCGGAAGCCGGCGTGCAGCGTACCGCTGGCCTCGAAGGATCCGGAGCTGAGGCCCGTCACAACTCCCGCACCCTCGACCGGGCCGCTCGCCGGCTGCCCTGGGGTCGCGCCGACAACCAGCTGCACCTCCGCGCCGACCCCGGCCCTGTGGCAGGCGGACGCCGACGCGGGATCGACGACGATGGTCACGAGCTCGCGGAATCCGGCACGGATCGCGGCCTGTAGGAGCACCACCGAATTGCCCGGCGAGCCCCCGCCGATGTTGTCGCCCACGTCGAGCAGGAGGACCGGGACGGATGACGCGGCCGCGGCCAGCGCGATGGCCTCGTCCGCTCCCGGAACTGCAGCCTCGAACAGGTCGCGCCGCGACCACGCGCCGCGCGCGAGCTCGGCGGCCAGGCGGTGGGCCAGCTCGGCGTCGCCGTCGGTGATGACCACAGCCGACATCCCCATTTCGGGCACGTCCGCGTATGGGTAGCCCTCGGCGACCGACGCCGTGAGCACGCCCGGCAGGCTGGCCGCAGTACGCACCTGGTTGAGGATCGCGGCCATGGGCTCCGCGCCGGTGTTCTGCTGGAGAATGTTGATGAAGGCGGGGATCGGCGAGAACGCCGTCGCGGGCCTGATCTCGCCGCGGGCCGCCGCGAAGACCAGCCGGGCTATCTCCTCGGCCATCGGCCGGGCGTCGACATGCGGGTTCGTGCGATAGGTGTTGAGGAGGTCTGCGCGGCTGCACATGAGCGCGCTGATGTTGGCATGCAGATCGAGCGAGGTGCCGATCACGACGTCCGGGCCGACGGCCCCCCTGATCAGGTCGAGAAGGTGGCCGTCGACGTCGTCGACCTCCTCCGAGACCGCGGCGCCGTGCAGAACCACGAGGAGTCCGTCAAACGGGCCGTGCGCGTCGAGCTCCGCGAGCATATCGGCCGACCGGGCGGCCAGCGCGGCCGCGGTGATCGGCCCGGCGGGCACCAGGGTCGACAGCACGAGCGGCACGAGCTCGACGCCGTCGTCGGCCTCGGCTGCGGCGATGAACCCGCCCGCTGTCGACTCGCTACCGCGGTACTCGCGCAGCAGTCCCTCGCCGCGGTAGATGCCCGCCGCCTCGATATAGGCCTCGTCCACCAGGGTAAGCGCGAAGCTGTTCGCCTCGTGATAGAGACCGAGAAGCCCGATCCGGATGGCTCCCGCCATCAGCCGAGGGCTTCGAGGCTGCGTTCGAAGGCATGGATCGCACGGTCGATCTGCGCGTCCGTGTGCGCGGTCGACAGGTACCAGCGGCCGCCGGGGACTGCGAAGACCCCGCGTCGAAGCAGCTCCACGAGCAACTCGCCGTAGCGCGCCTGGTCGGAGGAGAGGAAGTCGTCGAAGGTCTCGAGCCGCACGACCCCTAGCGAGCACTGCACGACCGGGCCGAGCTGGTTCACGGTGCCGGTGATCCCGGCCTTGGCGAGAGCATCCCGCAGCCCCGTCGCAAGCCGGGCACCGGCCCGCTCGAGCTTCTGGAACGTCTCCGGCTTGCCGAGCTCGCCGACCGTGGCGACCGCAGCCGCGAGCGCGATGGGGTTGCCGTTGTACGTTCCCGCGTGCGTCGTACCGCTCGTCACCTGGTCGATGAGCGCGGCCTTGCCCACGATCGCCGCGAGGGTGATGCCGCCCGCGATCGCCTTGGCGAGCACGACGAGGTCGGGCACCACGCCGAACATCTCCACTGCGCCGCCGAGGGCGATGCGGAATCCGGTGATCACCTCGTCGAAGATCAGCACCACGCCGTGCTCGTCGCACAGCTCGCGCACCTGCTCGAGGAACCCGGGCGGCGGAAGGATCACGCCGGAGTTGATGAGCACCGGCTCCAGTATCACCGCGGCGATGTCAGGCTCCGCAGAGAGCAGTGCGGCGAGCGCAGCGGCGTCGCCCCAGGGGACCACGTGGACGTAGTCGTCGACATCGCTCTGCTGGCCGCGCGTATCGGTGCCCGCCTCGCCCCGCGGGCGGTAGCCGACGAGCATCTGGTCCGACCAGCCGTGGTAGTGCCCGGCAAAGCGCGCGATGCCCTGCTTGCCGGTTGCCGCGCGGGCCAGTCGCAGTGCGCTGAGGTCGGCCTCGGTGCCGGTGTTCGACCACAGCACCCGGTCGAGGGTGGGGTAGGCGGAGAGGATCGCCTCGGCGGCGAGGTACTCCAGCTCGTGGCCGGAGCCGAACGTCGCGCCCTTGACGATCTGACCGGAGACCGCACCCACAAGCGCGGTGTTGCCATGGCCGAGGATGTTCGGGCCCCAGCCCAGGACGAAGTCGATGTACTCGTTGCCGTCGATGTCGACGAGCAGCGCGCCCTCCCCGTGGTCGAAGAAGATCGGGTGGGGCTTCGCACTGGCCCGCAGGCCGGTGGAGACGCCACCCCCGAGGCTGACTCGGGCGCGGTCGTACGCGGCCGACGACTTCGGCCACGACGCGATGATTGTTGATTCTGCCTGGGTCATGGCTGGGTCCTTAGGAGTGTCACGGAGTGAGCAGGGGCGGAGATTGCCGCGCGGTCATCGACGGGGCGGGGCTCGGGTGCGATCGGGCTGCCGACCTCAAGGGCGACGTAGTCAGCCTCGGCATCGAGGCCCGACACCGAGCAGGTGACGGGCTTGTCCGTCGGGTTGACGAGGAGCACCTCGAGCGCGCCGTCGCGCCGAGCGGCGAGCGCGTACAACCCGCGGGTCTCGCCCTGGAACGCGGCATCCGCGCGGGGCAGGCCGGCGAGCCGGGAGAACTCCTCGAACACCCGGTAGGTGGGTAGCGGTGCGCCGTAGTCGTCGAACAGGCCGCAGTACCAGCCTCGCGGCTGGCCGTCGTAGTAGTTCGCGATCGCGACCCGGCTGTCCTGCAGGGCGCACAGCACCCCGGCCGCGAAGGCCGCCCCCGGTGCGCCTTTGAGGCGCTCGAAGAGGTAACGGCGCGTCTCGACGGGGTCGCCCGCGAGGTCGACGGCGGCCATGTGATTCCACTCGTTGAGGTGGATCTCCACGTCGGCGAAGCCGTACTCGTCGAGCCATCCCTCGACGACTGCGGCGTTGTCCACTATCGAGCCCACCCCGTCGGCGTAGGTGTGCCACGAGAAGAAGTCGAGCGGCAGCGCCTCATCGCGGCAGCGGCGGAGGAACTCGCGGGTATGCGGCTCGTTGATCATGGTGCACGCCGGGCCACCGACTTTCAACTGGGGGAAGGCTCCCTTGATCGCACGTGCGCTCACGGCGTACAGCTCGAAGTACTCGTCGTCCGAACCGCTCCACATCACGCCCTGGTCGGGGTTGTCCGGCTCGTTCCAGATCTCCCAGTGCTCGATTCCGTACTCGAACCCGTCGGCCCAGCCCTCGTTGTAGTGCCGGATGATTCCGAGGCAGACCTCGGCCCATACCCCCGGGTCGACCGGCGGATGGACGAAGTACTTGCGGGGCGTGTGCTCGATACTCTCGCCGAGGCGATAGACCACCCGTGCACCCGTCGCGACCACTGTCGCCAGGTAGTCGTCGGTGCGGTCGAAGTCGTAGCTCGCCGGGTCGCGGGGATCGCGAGTGAAGTCGGGGAAGATCGTGTGGATGTCGACCTCCCAGGCGTGCGGCCAGTTCGGGTCGTGCAGCCGCACGAACGGGATCGCCGCCCTGCGGTAGAGCTCCGTCACATCGACGAGGCCGCCGTAGGTGACGGGTCCGTTGTTGACCCCGTGGAGTGGCCGGATGTCGGTGCCCGTGGCCGCGCCCAGGTGGAGGACGGCGCCCGTCATCGAGTCGACTCTCGAGTCACCGTCGGGCCCGCCAGGAACTCGGCGGTCAGGGTGCCTCCGAGCCCGGGGGCCTCGGGAGGAGACATCCGGCCGTCTACCACTTCGAAAGCCAGGTCGACCATCCTCGGGTACACATCGCTCAGGAACGCGCGCAGTACCTCCTGGTAGCCGACTATCGGGTTCGACGCGGCGAGGTGCAGCCCCGCGAGCAGGTTGATGGGGCCGGTGCAGTCGTGCATCGACGCGACGACTCCGTACGAGCTGGCGAGGGAGAGGATGTTCCGGGCCTCGCTGATCCCGCCGCACCATGACGGGTCGACGTGCACATAGCCGACGCCGTCCGCTTCGAAGAGCCGCTTGAACTCCCACCTGCCCATGAGGTACTCGCTCGCCGCGACCGGCACGGTCGTCGCGCGCTGGAGGCGCGCGAGGACGCTCGGGTCGTTCGCGAGCACCATGTCCTCGGCCCAGCGCACATCGAGGTCCTCGAGGGAACGGAGGATCTGGATCGCCGGGGCGAGCTGCCACTTGCCGTGGCCCTCGAGCATGATCTCGATCTCGCTGCCCACCGCGCTGCGGATCTCCTCGATCACGCCGCGCCCCTTGGCGAGGTCGGCCCCGGTGATCGAGCGGCCGGCGTCAGTGTCGGCGAACTGGTCGAACGGCCAGAGCTTCATTCCGGTGAAGCCCTGTTCGAGCAGCTCGACGGCCAGGTCGCCGGGGGCGTTGAGCGCGCGCCAGAGATCGTCCCTGTCGGAGTAGGGGCCACGGCCGACCACGCTGCCGGTCGCGTAGGTGGAGCCGGCGCAGGTGTTGTAGACGCGGGTTGGCACTTCCCCCGCGCCGCCGAGCAGCTGGTAGACCGGCGCGCCGAGCAACTTCCCCTTGAGGTCCCACATCGCAAGGTCGATCGCCGAGAGCGCGCGCAGGTCGGTCCCGCCGGCACCGCGGCGCGCGGAGGCCACGTACTCGCGGTCCCAATAGGTGCCGTCGGCCAGCGGGTCAGTGCCGATGAGCGCGGGCGCGATGACCTCGTGGATGTAGGCGGCGACGGTCTTCGGCGTGTAGTAGGTCTCGCCGAGCCCGATCGCGCCCGAGGAGTCGTAGATCTGCACGAAGGTCAGTGTGCTGGCGCCCGCGTTGGGGTCGTGAAGCGTCTCGACGCGCTCGATGGTCATTGTGCCTCTTTCCTTGTCTGCATCAGTTGGCGAACGTCGCGCCGCCGTCGACCGAGAGAACCTGGCCCGTGACGAACGACGAGTCCGCACTGACGAGGAAGTTGATTGCGTTCGCCACGTCCTCGGCGAGACCGCGACGGGCCAGGGCCTGGGTGGCGATCACGTCGTCGTCGATGCCGGTGCCGAACCGCTCGGTCTCCGACTCGGTGCGGATCGCGCCCGGCATCACCGCATTGACCCGGATGCCCTCACCGCCGACCTCGCGGGCGAGGGTGCGGGCCATTCCCAGCAGGGCAGCCTTCGAGACGCTGTAGTGCAGACGCCCGGGCTGGCCCGTGCGCGCCATAGTCGAGCTCACGAGCACGATTGAGCCCAGCGGGCTCGCGGCGAGCGCGTCGTGCCCGGCGCGGGCCAGCAACCAGGCCGCGCGCACGTTGACGTCCATGGTGAGGTCCCACTCGGCGAGGGGTATGTCGAGCCACGGCGTGATCCTGTCGACCGCGGCGTTCGGCACGAGCGCGTCGAGGCGCCCGAAGTCCCCGAGCACGCGGGCGACGAGCGCGTCGACGGCCTCGGGATCACGGAGGTCGGCGGCATAGGCCCGCACGGCGGCTCCGTCAGACGAGAGCTCGTCGGCGAGCGCCGTCGCCATGGTGCCCATCTCCTCCGTCGGCTCGTGCGCCGCGGCGACATCCCACCCCGCGGCCGCAAGGCGCCTGCAGGCGGCAGCGCCGATTCCGCGCGAGGCACCGGTGATGAGGGCGACGGGACGCGAGCCGGTCATCGCACTGCTCCCAGCGCGAGGCCGCTGCGCAGCTGGCGGTGCATGACGATGAACAGCGCCATGATCGGCAGGGCTGCCAGCAGGCTCGCCGTCACGATGATCGGGAAGAGGATCTCTCCGCCGGCCAGCGGCGATATCGACTGCTTGTTCCAGTCGTTGAGCCCGATGGTGACGGGGAACAGGTTGGGGTCGGTGAGCACGAGCAGAGGGATGAGGTAACTGTTCCACGCGCCCACGAACATCAGCAGGAATACTGTCGCAAGCCCTGTTCGGGCGACCGGCGGGATCATCGATGCGATGATGCGGGCTTCGCCCGCGCCGTCGACCCGGGCGGCGTCGATCATCTCGCCCGGCACCGATGAGTCGAGGTAGGTGCGCAGCAGGTAGAGGCCGAACGGGCTGACCATGGTCGGAAGCACCACGGCGAGCGGGCTGTTGATGAGGCCGAGCCCTCCGATGAGCTGGAAGATCGGCACCGCGAGCGCGGTACCGGGGATCATCATCGCCCCGATGATCGCCCAGAACATGACGTCGCGGCCCTTGAACCGCCAGACGGAGAACGCATACGCGCCGAGGTACGAGGTGAGCGTCGCACCGAGCGCGCCCACAGTGGCGTACCCGATCGAGTTCGCCATCCATCTCAGGAAGATGCCGTCGTCCTGCGTGAGCACTCCCATGACGTTCTCGAAGAACTGCGGGTGCGGCGAGAACCAGAAGCCGAAGGTGTTGAAGATGTCGCCGTTCGACTTGGTCGAGTTGACGATCACCCACTCGAGCGGAATCAGCACGTAGATCGCCATGCCGAGGAAGAGGATCAGGCCGGATGTCTTCCCCACCCACCCGCTTGCGGCGCGCTTGCGGCGCCGCACCTGAATGGCCGTGGTCATGACACCTCCCGGAATCGACGAGTGACGCGCAGGTAGACCACCGAGAATGCGATGACCACCGCGCCGATGACGAAGGTCATCGCCGACACGTAGTTCGTCTGCTGCCCGGATGCGGCGAGCGAGTACGCGTACAGATTGGGGGTGAAGTCGGAGGTGATCACCGACGGCGCGATGGTCTGCAGCACCTGAGGCTCTGCGAACAGCTGCAGCGTGCCGATGATGGAGAAGATCACGATCGTGGACACCACCGGGAAGATCATCCGGGCCTTGATGCTGAACGCGATCCGCACGTTGCTGGCGCCGTCGATGCGCGCGGCCTCGACGACCTCGGGCGGCACGCTCTTGAGGGCCGAGTAGAAGACGATCATGTTGTAGCCGGCGACCGCCCAGATCCCGATGTTGGCGAGCGAGGGGATGATCCACTCCTTGCTCACCAGGTTGAGCGAGATCCCGAAGAACCCTGCGATATCGGTGAAGGGGCTAATCGACGGGCCGTAGATGAACCCCCACATGAGGGTCGCGATCACCGACGGGATCGCGTAGGGCAGGAAGTAGAGGGTCTGGAACAGCCCGTGCCGCTTCACCACTCCTGAGTCGGCGACGAGAGCCAGGATGAGGGGAAGGAGGATGGCGATCGGGATGCCGAGGGCCACGTAGAGCAGGATGCGCCCGAAGGAGCCGATGAACGACTCGTCGGTCAGCACCCGCGCGTAGTTCTCGAGACCCACGAACGAGATCCCACCGATGAGCTTCTTTGTGAAGAGGCTGTTGATGAGGGCGACGACGAGCGGAGCCACGAAGAATGTGGCGAACAGCGCAATGAAGGGCAGGGTCAGCAGATACGGGACCCATTGGCGGCGAATCCACCATCTTCTGGTCAGCATGTGCACCCTCCTCGGTTCGCATTACAAGCTACCAGTTTTTATAACAATCTCAACTCGACAATGAATCGTGCCAAATCGGCCTAGATTTATAGTGCAAGTCCGTGGTTTATTATATGACCTAACCCCCTACTGCAAAGGAGCACCTCTTGCACAAGAAGCACTTCTACCCTCTGGCCGTGGTGGCCACTGGGGCCATGCTATTGACAGCCTGCACCGCGGGCGGTGGAAACGAGCCGGCTCCCGAAGAGGCGTCCGGGTCCATCACCGTCTGGAGCACGTCCCCGACCGCCGAGCACCTCGTCGACCTCTTTGAGAAGTCGCACCCTGACATCGACGTCACCCTCAACGGCGCTGCCGACCCGGCCCAGCTCGAGACCGCGTTCCAGGCTGGCTCCGGCGCTCCCGACGTCGCGATGGTCGACTACAGCCTCGTCGCGCAGTACGCCCAGGCAGGCTACCTCGCGCCCCTCGACGACCTCGGCGGCAGCGCGGTGCGCGACGACTACATCGACGCGCTCATCAGCCAGGTGACCGTCGGTGACAAGTTCTACGGAATCCCGCTCGACGCGGCGCCGATGGGCCTTATGTACCGCGCGGACCTGCTCGATGCGGCAGGCATCACCCCGCCCACCACCTGGGACGAATTCGCGAAGGACGCCGAGACGTACCGCGCGGCGAACCCCGACGGCTACCTGGTCAACTCGGCGCTGAGTGACCAGGCCCTCAACGTCATGCTCTGGCAGGCGGGCGTCTCGCCCGTCCAGACCGACGGGGAGAACATCACCATCGGCTACGACAGCAAGGACGCCGTGAAAGTGGCCGAGTACTGGTCCGACCTCGCCGATAAGGGATTCGCCGGCAACCTGCCGATCGGAGCACCCGAGTGGATCCAGGCCGTCGCCGAGGGCAAGATCGCGACCCTGCTCGCTCCCGCGTGGTTCACGGGTGTCGTCGCGAGCGTCGCACCCGACAACGCCGGCGACTGGCGCGTTGCGCCGATGCCCACCTGGAAGGAGGGCGAGGCTTCGTCCGCCCAGAAGGGCGGAAGCGCCTACACGGTCACCGACCAGAGCAAGAACAAGCTCGCTGCGGCTACCTTCGCCATCTGGGTCAACCACGACCCGGATGCCGCGGCCTACCTGTTCGAATCGGGCGGGTTCCCCACCCTCAAGAGCAGCGCGAACGACGCTGATCTGCTGTCGACGCCCAACGACTACTTCGGCGGGCAGGCCGTGAACCAGGTGTTCGCCGAGCAGCTTCAGGCCATCCCGACGAACTGGCAGTGGTCGCCGTTCGCGACGGAGACCGCACGCCAGGTCGCAGACACCGAGCAGAAGATCGCCAGCGGCGGCGCCAGTAGCGCCGACGCGCTCAAGGCGCTCCAGTCCGGCCTTGTCGACTACGCAAAGCAGCAGGGCTTCACCGTCAAGTAGTCCCATTACCGGCCGCCCGGGCCGCCCGCGATCTCCAGGAGTCGCGCGCAGCCCGGGCGGTTTCGCGTCTTCGGGCTACTGCGAAGCGATGGCCGAATCCGAGCGGTTCGCAAGCCGGGGGGCGACCTGGGTGGCGACCTCCCTGAGCCGCGCGCCGAGCCGGGAGACGAGTTCCTCGTTGACCCGCACCAGTGGCGCGGAGATGCTGATCGCGTAGCGGGTGTCCTCGCCAGCGTCGATGGCCGCCGCGACGCAGAGCGCACCGGTCGCGTTCTCCTCGTCGTCCAGCGCGAAGCCGCGGTCGCGGCACACGTCGAGCTCTTGGACTAGCCGGTCGAGGGAGTCGACTGTCCGCGGCGTCTGCTGGTGGAAGACCACCCCCTCGAAGATGTTCCTGACCACGGTCTCATCGAGTTTGGAGAGCACCGCCTTACCGAGCGCCGTCGCGTAGGCCGGGTCCCGGTCCTCCATCGAGGTCGTCATGCGCAGGGAGTGCTCGCTCTCGAGGATCTTGAGGTAATGCACCTCCGGGCCTACGATCATGCCGAAGTTGACGGTCTCGCCGAACTCGTCCTCGAGCTCGGCGAGGTAGGGGCTCACGATGGCGACGGGATCGATATCCGGCTCGACCATCGCACTCAGCGCCCGCAGTTTCGCGCCGGGCACAAAGCGCCGCGTCTCCTTGTCCTGCGCGACGTAGTCGCGCTCGATCAGGGTGTTGACGATGCGGTACACCGCGGCCTTCTCGACGCTGGAGGCCTCCGCGAGCTCGCCGAGGGTCATCGGCCGCGACCAGACGACCTGCTCGATGACGTCGAGCGCCTTCTGCAGGACATTGACCGTCTGCCTGCTGCCCTTGGGCTGGGAGAGCGAATCGCGCGTTGACATATGACCTCTTCGATGGATAGCGACGCTGTCGGGAAGCAGGGCAATCATAAACCACAGGTTTGTCAAGCAAGCTTGATGATTCTTCTTTTCTCGACACACATCGCGAGCCCCGTATGTGGATTCCTGCTACATAGCAAACCCTCGTTGCGCATTGCAAACTGGGCTGTTAGCGTGTGCCCACCACTGGCCTCAACTATTTGGGAGTTGTGAAATGCAGAAAGAAGCGTCGCGCGCGAGAAGATGGGCGCGCAACATCGCCCTCGCCTCCGCGCTGTCCTTGATACTCGGGTTCCTGGCGGCAACGCCCGCGAATGCCGTCGGCACCACCTACTACGTCAGTTTCTCGACCGGCAGCGACAGCAACGCCGGCACGAGCACCGCCGCCCCCTGGAAGTCGCTGACGAAGGTGTCGGCGCAGACGTTCTCCCCCGGCGACACCGTGCTCCTCAAGAGCGGCGACACCTGGTCGGGCGAGGGTCTGACACTGAACGGCAACGGGTCTTCCTCGAACTGGATCACGCTGTCGTCCTACGGCACAGGCGATCGGCCGAAGATCTTCCCGTACGCCTCGGTGGCGGCGATTCCCGCGCCCAATCCGACGAACCTCGCGGCCAACGGCATCCTCTACGGCGTCTACCTCCACAATGTCGCGGGTTGGAAGATCTCCAACCTCGAGGTCGGTTTCGTGAAGTCCGGGATTTTCTACCGCAACGAGGCGACGGGCACCCGGGACGGCCTGTGGATAGAGAACGTCTACGTGCACGACATCACCAAGTGGCCGCTCGACCCTTACCCGACCGCCGACAACCGGCTCGCTCCGCTGAAGGCAGCGACGTTCTCGATGGGCATCTTCACCTACAAGGAGGATCAGGGCGGCACGACCTACCAGCGCCTCACCAACGTCACTGTCAAGGACGTCACCATCGAGCGCGCGGACGGACCGCTGGAGATCCGCCACGCCGACAATGTTGACGTTAGCGGGGTCACCGCCACCGATTCACCCCGGGTCGGCGTCGTGTTCACCGGCATCAACCAAGGCACGATCGTGGGCACCCCCATCGGCAGCTTCCGCAACAGCACCGTCCAGCGCTCGGGCGCGGACGGCATGAGCTGGGGCACCGCCGGCCTCGCCTTCAACGGAGTGAAGAACTTCGTCGCCGACAACGTGGACATCGGGTTCACTTACGCGCCGAACCTCGTCGACGGGGTGGGCGTGGACTTCGAGGGCCTCGACACCAATGTGACTGTGCAGAACAGCTACATCCACGACAACGCGGATGAAGCGGTGATGGTCTACCGCAACCCGCAGTGGAGCGGCGGCGTCGAGAACGTCAACACCAGCCTGATCAACAACGTGTTCAGCAACAACGGGCTGCTGACGAACAACGTGCACGCCGCGTTCCTCGTGTCGCAGTTCAACAGCACCAACGGCGGGACGATCTCCGGCAACACGATAACGAAGACCTCCCGCTCGCAGCCGTTGAACTACGTGGAAGAGCACTCGCCGGTGCGGACCGAGACCTGGCCAGACAGCAACTACACGCTCTCGGGCAACGTCGTGAAGCTGCCCAACGGAAACGTGCTGAACTACGCGAGCACCGGGTTCACGGCCACGCAGGGTCAGAACAACTGGAGCTACAAGCAGTACGACGGCTCAACGCTCTCCAACCTCACCTGGGACTCGACCCTCAAGGTCTGGAAGGGAACGTCCGGTCTTCTCTACGTCGGCAACGAGTGGATGCACCCTACGGTCGGCTACTTCACCGAGCGGGTCTGGACCGCGCCCGCCGCGGGGACAATCCGCGTCACGGGAACTGTCCGGAAGTTCGACTCGACCGCAGGCAACGGCGTAGTCGCCTCGATCTACCAGAACGGGACGCTCGTCTGGAGCCCGCCGTCGATCACGGACCTCACGGGCCAGAGCCATGACATCGGCCTGACTGTGGCGGCCGGCGACCAGATCGCCTTCACTATCAATGCCAACGGCGACTCGTCGAACGACAAGACGTACTGGGACCCGGTTGTCGAGCAGATCACGCAGACGGCCTTCACCGGCGTCGGCGATTTCATGGGCCAGCAGGGGATGTACGGCTGGAACTACCTCGAGAAGACGGGCTCCACCTACGCCGCCATGAACTGGGATGCCACGAACAAGATCTGGGCGGGCTCGGCGGGCACCCTCTACATCGCCTCCGACTGGATGCACCCGGCAGTGGGCACCCAGGCCGTGCGCAAGTGGACGGCGCCGACGACCGGCACAGTCACCCTCGCGGGCACCGTGAAGAAGTTCGACTCCACAGCGGGCAACGGCATCATCGCCAGCATCTGGAAGAACGGTACGAAGATCTGGGGCGACACGAGCGTCACTACGCTCACCGGGTCTGCGTACAGCTTCACCACCAGCGTGACGGCCGGCGATGTCCTCTACTTCGCGGTCGAGGCGAACGGGGATTCTGCGAACGACAAGACCTACTGGAACCCCGCAGTCTCCTACTAGGAATGCGACTGCCCCCGGCGCTCAGCGTCCGGGGGCAGTTCCGGCTGCGCCCATCTCCGGGATGCTCGGGTGCAGGCGGTACTCACTGGGAGACATCCGGAACCTGATGCGGAAGCGCGTGGAGAAGTGGAGCGGGTCCTTGAAGCCCACGGCGTGAGAGATGAGCTGCACCGCGTCGTTGGTCGAGAGCAGGAGCTCGAGGGCGCGCTCCATGCGAACGGTCTCGAGGAACGCCCACGGGGGCTCACCCAGCTGGCTCGCGAAGAGGTGCGCAAATCGCGAGGGCGAGAGGTGCACGAGCTCCGCCATCTGCGAAACGGACCAGGCGCGGCCCAGGTCCATCCGGACGGCGGCCTCCACCACTCTCACCCGCTCGTCCACCCCGCGGCCGGCGCCTGCAGGCGACTGCTCGAGCAGGAGCTGGGAGCCGATCAGCAGTTGTTCGAGCGCACACTCGGAGATCTCTTTCCGCCACTGCGGGACCTGGACCGCGAGGCGGATGCCCTCAACGGCCGCCCGCAGGACCCGGCGCCCAGCGCGGGAGTCGCCCAAGGGCACGGAGTGCAAGCCGGGCAGGACCTCGGGCAGGCGCAGCATCCGAGCCCACGCCGCCCTGGGCTCGAACACTGCCCACGCCTCGACCCACGGCCCGGTCCGAGCCCCCGGTGACAGGGTGTACGACGTGCCCGGAGCGATGAGCTGGAACGACGGTGCCGCCAGCCGCCGCTCACGACCGCCGATGCTGTACGTGGCCGAGCCTCGGAGCAGCACTCCCGCCGTCCACAGCGAGAACCCCGGCGCGCGCCGGAACACCGTCGACGGATCGTGGGAGACCAGCCCCGAGCCGACGATCACACGAGCTCGCCGTCCACGAGGAACGGCACCCTGTCGTAGTGGCCGGGCTCGATCGCGTAGCCGATCTGATAGCCGATGCGCGGGCCGTCAGTGACGTTCGCGCCGCTGCGATGAGGGGTCAGGCGCGTGAACACCAGGACCTGGCCGGCCTTCAGCTCCACGGGGATCTCCTCATCAGTGGCGTAAGTGCCGATCCACTCCTGGCCCGCTTCGTTCCACCGGTGCGGGAGCAGGCCTCGGTTGTGCTTGCCGGGCAGGGCCCAGAGGCATCCGTTCTCCACTGTCGAGTCGTTGAGGGCGACCCAGAAGGTCAGGGTCTCGGCTGCGCTCATCGCCGACGAGTCGCCCGTGGGGGTGCCGTCGGGCTGGTAGGCGCCGTAGTAGCCGTCCTGGTGCCAGGCGAAGTTGCCGCCGGTACCGGGCATCTTGACGATCATCTGGTTCCAGGTCTGGTAGATCGTCGGGCCGAGCAGCTGGGTGCACAGGCTCGCGAATACCGGATGACGCAGGAACTGCCGGCACGCCTCGCTCTTGAGGTGCAGCGAGTACGCGAACGTGCCGCCGGACTTGTTGGAGGGCTGGGACTCGGCCAGCCCGAGGAGCTCGTCGCGGACCGCTCGGAGCTGCTCCTCGTCGAACAGCACGTCGGTGATGTAGAAGCCGTTCGCGTCCAGACTCGCGAGCTGCTCTGCCGTGACTGTCTGGGGGCCTTCCATGGTGTCTCCTTCTCTTCGGGGGAATGGTCAGCCCAACGCTAAAGAGCAGGATGCGCCCGCACCCGGCGATATCGTGCTGAGAATATGTGTGATCCTGCTGCGCCCGCGCTCGCCAATAGTTTATCTAGTGTGTTGTAAGGTTGCTAGACAAACCAACGCAGGACGGAGGCGGCTCGACCGTGGATCTTCTCGCGCCCTCGTCCCGTGCAGCTCTGGCTGTCGACGAGGAGCCCCTGGCTGCCGCCATCGAGGCTTCGCTCCCCCGCGTCGGCGCGGTGTCGACGAGTGCGTTCGACCGGGTGATCGCCGCGGTGGATGCCTCGCACTACCTCCTTACGCCGCGCGCAGTCGTGACACCGCGAGACGCGGCCGAGGTCGCCGCGCTGTTCGCGTACGCGGCGGACGGGGGCGAGCCGCTCACGTTCCGCTCGGGCGGCACGTCGCTGTCGGGGCAGGCGTCGACGGGCAGCATCCTCGTCGACACCCGCAAGTTCTTCAGGTCGATCTCCATCGAGGCCGACGGGCGCATCGCGCGAGTGGGCCCCGGGGTGACCGTGCGCCAGGTCAACGCGCGCCTGCTGCGCCACGGCCGCAAGCTCGGGCCCGACCCGGCGAGCGAGATCGCCTGCACCATCGGCGGCGTCGTCGCCAACAACTCCAGCGGCATGGCCTGCGGCACCGAGCAGAACACCTACCGCACGCTGCGCTCCGCAGTAGTCGTGCTACCCAGCGGCACCGTCGTCGACACGTCCCAGCCCGACTCGGTGCTCGCCGAGGCTGAGCCTCGGCTCTGGCGGGCGCTCGCCGACCTGCGGGCGCAGGTGCTCGCCGACCCGGCACTGACAGCGGAGATCGTGCGGCAGTACCAGATCAAGAACACCATGGGCTACGGCATCAACGCCCTCGTCGACCACGAGACTCCGACGCAGATCCTCGCGCACCTCATCGTCGGCAGCGAGGGCACCCTGGGCTTCGTCGCCGAGGCCACGTTCAACACGGTGCCGCTGCACAAGCACGCCGCCACGACGCTGCTGGTGTTCCCCACCCTGCGGGCCGCGACCGACGCCCTCGTCGACATCATCGCCACGGGCCCTGCCACCGTCGAGCTGATGGATGCGGCGTCCCTGCGCGCCGCGCTCGTCGACCCGGAGTCGCGCAACGCCCTGCCCGCGTTCGACATCGTGGACCACTGCGCGCTGCTCGTCGAGTACCAGGCGGCGACGCCTCAGGAGCTCGCGGCCCTGACTCACCACGCCGAGCGGCTGTTCGGCTCCTTGACTCTTGCCGCAGAGCCCGAGCTCACCGACGACGCGAAACACCGGGAATCCCTGTGGCACATCCGGAAAGGCCTCTACGCGACTGTGGCCGGCGCCCGCCCGTCGGGCACCACCGCCCTGCTTGAGGACATCGCCGTCCCCG
Organism: Rhodoglobus sp. GW821-FHT12B09; assembly: GCF_058809925.1. Classification (NCBI taxonomy): domain Bacteria; kingdom Bacillati; phylum Actinomycetota; class Actinomycetes; order Micrococcales; family Microbacteriaceae; genus Rhodoglobus; species Rhodoglobus sp. GW821-FHT12B09. The sequence continues at coordinate 89,477 of NZ_JBXATB010000005.1, forward strand.
TCGCCCGACTGTCGGAGACCTGCACGGGGCTGACGCGGCTGTTCGAGGTGCACGGATACGGCGACGCAGTGGTCTTCGGCCACGCGAAGGACGGCAACGTGCACTTCCTGATCAACGAGGACTTCACGAACGAGGGCAACCTCGCCCGCTACCGCGCCTTCACCGAGGACATGGTAGAACTCGTCCTCGGCGCGGGCGGCACCCTGAAGGCCGAGCACGGCACCGGCCGCATCATGGCGCCGTTCGTCGAGCGGCAGTACGGGCCCGTGCTGTACCGCATCATGCTCGACATCAAGCGCGCGTTCGACCCGGCGGGCATCCTGAATCCGGATGCGATCCTCACCATCGACGCAGACCTGCACCTGCGCAACCTCAAGTCCACCCCGACCGTCGAGGTCGAGGTCGACCGCTGCGTCGAGTGCGGCTACTGCGAGCCGGTGTGCCCCAGCAAAGACCTGACCACGACGCCCCGGCAGCGCATCGTCGTCCAGCGCGCGATAGCCGAGGCCGACCTGCGCGGCGACACCGCCCTCGCTAGAGAGCTGCGGGCGGCGCAGGAGTACGAGGTGGTCGATACCTGCGCCGTCGACGGGATGTGCCAAACCGCCTGCCCCGTGCTCATCAACACCGGTGATCTCGTTCGGCGGCTGCGGTCCGAGACTGTCGGCGCCGTCGAGAGCGCGGTGTGGAGCGCGGCGGGGAAGGCGTGGGGCGCCACGACGAAGGTCGCGTCCCTCGCCCTGAGCGTGGCATCCGTCGTCCCTGCCCCGCTCATCACCGGCCCCAACAGGGCCGGGCGCGCTCTGGTGGGCGCGGACACTCTGCCGCTGTGGTCGAAGGACCTGCCGCGCGGCGGAGGTGCGCGCAAGCCCGGTACTACGGGTACAGCCGAGGCCGTGTACTTCCAGGCGTGCGTCGGCACCATGTTCGGACCCGCCGAGGGCGGCGAGGGTGTCGCTGTGGCGTTCCAGTCGCTGGCCGAGAAGGCGGGCATCGGCCTGGTGCGTCCGGACGGCATCGGCAGTCTGTGCTGCGGCACGCCGTGGAAGTCGAAGGGGATGCTCGACGGATACCACGACATGGTCGAGCGCACGGCGGCCGCCCTGTGGGAGGCATCCGATCAGGGTCGTCTGCCGGTGGTGTGCGACAACTCGTCGTGCTCCGAGGGACTGGCGCTCGCGCTCGAGAAGGCGCACCCCGAGCTGCGGGTTGTCGACGCAGTCGACTTCGCCACCGAGCACATCCTGCCACGGCTCGACGTGGAGCAGCGGCTGACCAGCCTGGCGCTGCACCCCACCTGCTCGAGCACCCGCGCGGGCTCCAACCCGAACCTCGCGGTGCTCGCCGGCGCGGTCGCGGCAGAGGTCAGCGTGCCGGTGGACTGGGGCTGCTGCGCGTTCGCGGGCGACCGCGGGATGCTTCATCCGGAGCTCACCGCCAGCGCCACATCGCGCGAATCGGCAGAGGTCGGCTCGGCCGAGTTCGACGCCTATGCCTCTTGCAACCGCACCTGCGAGATCGGGATGACCCGAGCCACCGGTCACCGCTACCAGCACGTGCTCGAAGTGCTCGACGCCGCCTCGGTAGGGCGGAGTTGACGATGGCACTCCACACTGGTTCGCCAGCGACCGCCGCTGTCTACGAACTGGGCGAGGGCGTCATCTGGGACGACCGCGCCGAGCGCGTGCGGTGGGTGGATATCGGCAAGGGCCGGGTCCTGTCCGGCGCGTTGCAGAACGGCCGTATCGAGGACGTGCACGAACTCAGCATCGGCCAGACCGCCGGAGCCGTGGCGCTCGCCGAGGACGGCGGACTGTTGGTGGCGGCAGCTCGCGGCCTCGCGACGGTCTCGGTCGAGGGCGTGCTCTCGTTCGGGCCCGACCTCCTGGGCGACCGCGCGGGCGCTCGGCTCAACGACGGAAGCGCGGATCGGTTCGGAGCTTTCGTCGTCGGCAGCCTCTCCTTGGACGGGGAGACAGGCGATGATGAGCTTCTGCGGGTGTATCCGAACGGCCGGATCGAGACGCTGCGCGAGGGAGTGCGGCTGTCGAACGGCGTCGCCTTCGCGCCGGACGGCCGCACGATCTACCACGTGGACACTCTCGCCCGGACGGTGTCCCGCCACTCATACGGGCCGGGGCCCTTCGATCGGCGCGAGCAGTGGGTCACGGTGCTGGACGAGGGCGATCTGCCCGCGCACCCGGACGGTCTGACCGTCGACGCGGCGGGGATGCTCTGGGTCGCGCAGTACGGAGGCGGCAGTGTGCGCAGGCACTCTCCCTCGGGCGAGCTTCTCGACGTCGTGCACGTCGATGCCGAGCAGGCGACCAGTGCGAGCTTCGTGGGGGCGGACCTCGGCACCCTTGCAATCACGACGGCCCAGGAGGGCCTGGCCACGATCACGGACGGCTCCGGCGCGATCTTCCTTGCCTGCGCCGGCGTCACCGGGCTCCCCGCCCATTGCTGGGCCGGGAGCACCATCAAACCCTACTGGCAGCGGCCAGACACAGAGGAGAGCAGCGCATGAGACTTGTGAGGATCGGGCCGGCCGGGGCCGAGGTGCCGGGCGTCGTCCTGGGAGATGACCTGTTCGTCGACCTGTCGGACGTGGTCGGCGACTTCGACGGACGGTTCTTCGCCTCGGGCGCACTCACGACCCTTGAGTCAGTTGTCGCCCAACGGGTCGCCGCTGGGCGGGTCGAGCCGCTCCACGGCCGCCGCTTCGGCGCCCCTATCGCCCGCCCGCACCAGATCCTGTGCATCGGTCTCAACTACCGCGACCACGCCGCCGAGACCGGCCAGGCCGTGCCGGCAGAGCCGATCCTGTTCACCAAGTCGCCGAACACTCTCATCGGACCGGATGACGACGTGCTCATCCCCCGCGGATCTGCCAAGACCGACTGGGAGGTGGAGCTCGGCATCGTCATCGGCCGTCGCAGCTCGTACCTCGAAGACGAGGCCGCGGCTGCGCGCTCCATCGCCGGTTACGTCCTCGTCAACGACGTGAGCGAGCGCGAGTGGCAGATCGAGCGCGGTGGCCAGTGGTCGAAAGGCAAGTCCGCGCCGACGTTCAACCCCGCCGGGCCCTACCTCGTCACTCCCGACGAGATCGGCAACGTCCTCGACCTCCGTATGACTCTGGACATCGACGGAGAACGCCGCCAGGACGGTTCGACCTCGACGATGATCTTCAGCCCGAACTTCATCGTCCACTACCTCAGCCAGTTCATGGCCCTGGAGCCCGGCGACCTCATCAACACCGGAACACCTCCCGGCGTCGGAATGGGCCAGAACCCTCCCACCTATCTCAAGGGCGGCGAGACCATGACGCTGAGCATGACGCGCCTGGGCACGCAAACCCAGCGCGTGGTGCCGCCGCGACCCGTCGCCTAGGGATCAGGATGGCGCCCGGCGCCCCGAGGGGCTCATCCTCGATCGGTGGCATCTGAACCCCTAGTCCCGCGAGTGGCTTCGCGTCCAAACCGGTTGCGCCACAGCAGGAAGCCCCAGCGGGCTCTGATCAATCAGAGTTGCTGGGGCTTCCTGTCGCTGGCGGAACCGGTGGGATTTGAACCCACGGTGGGCTCTCACCCACACAACTTTTCGAGAGTTGCACCTTCGGCCGCTCGGACACGGTTCCGGGAGAGAGTTTAGTACACGGCGGGCGCGCCTAGTGTCGAGGGATGGAGTTCGTCGTCCTGGGGCTCGCCATCGCGCTGTGGGTGGTCTACCTGGTGCGCCGCCAGCGCGTGTGGCGGGGGCGGCTGGCCGAGGCCATCCCGGTGCACTCCTCGTTCTGGCGGGAGCGCCGGAAGGCGCCGGGCGAGCTGCTGTACGTGGCGATCGGGGACTCCGCGGCGCAGGGCATCGGGGCCAGCCGCCCCGCGCACAGCTACGTGGGGGTGCTCGCGAAGCGGCTCGGGCCGCGGTGGCGGGTCGTGAACCTCGGCATCTCCGGGGCGACGGTGGGCATGGCGATCGAGCGGGAGCTGCCCGCGCTCGCCGGGCTCCAGCCCGACCTCGTGACCGTCAGCATCGGCGCGAACGATATCGCCGGGTTCGACGAGGAGCGGTTCGCCCGCGGCATCCGGGAGCTCTTCGACGCCCTGCCCCCGCACTCGATCGTCGCCGACCTGCCGAGCTTCCACTTCCTGCCGGCGGAGAGGCGGGTGGCGGTGGCGAACCGCATAGTCCGGGATGCCGCGGCGGCCCGCAGCCTCGTCGTCGCGCCGCTGCACGCCCGAACCCGGCGGCAGGGGCTGTGGGGCGTGAGCACGCAGTTCGCGGGAGACCTGTTCCACCCGAACGACCGCGGCTACCGGGTGTGGGCCTCCGCGTTCGAGTCAGCCGTCGACGCGCGGGTGGCCGCGGTGGAGGACGGCGCCCAGGAAGCAGGCTAGGGCGACGACGACGATCCCGCAGCCGATCAGCACCGGCTCGAGCCCCACGGTGAACGGCGCGTATGCTCCGAGTGAGCCGTCCGGCAGCACGTACACGCGGTTGCCCGAGGTGCTCGACGGGGCCATGGGGTGGTCGAGGTAGTCAGCCGTCGTGCGCCAGAGGGCGAGGCATCCCGCGGCAATGGCGATCAGCCCGGCGGCGAGGAGGGCGAGTACCGGCCTCACCGTCGCCACTGCACAGCGTGCACGAAGACGACGCCGGAGAGCGTGGCCAGGCCCACCCCGACAAGCCACGGCGCGATAGCCTGCAGCAGCTGCGGTATCACGTAGAAGGTGACCGTGTTGTCGAGGTTCGGGGAGCTGAGCGCGAGCGTCGAGTAGTAGAGGGCCGCGGCGCCGCCGGCCGTGAAGACGACGGCGAGCGTCCAGAGGACCACGAGCCAGGGGTTGCGGCGCGGCACTTCGACGTCCTCCGGGGGCGGCTCGGCGGGCTCGAAACCCCGCTGGAACGCCGGGTCGTACCGTGAATCCACCACGCTGGCCTCCTCGACTGCGTTGTCGTTGCCCAAGCCTAAGCTTGCCGCATGGCTCGCCCGACAACCCAGTTCCGCTGCACCGAGTGCGGCTGGACGAGCGTCAAGTGGGTGGGCCGCTGCGGCGAGTGCCAGCAGTGGAACACGGTGGTGGATGCCACGGCCCCCGCCGCGCGGGTGACCGCGGTCGCGCCCGTCCGCGGGGCCATGTCGATCACGGAGATCGGCGCGGAGTCGGTCGCGCACTGGCCGAGCGGCATCGCGGAGTTCGACCGGGTGCTCGGCGGCGGCATCGTCCCCGGCGCCGCGATACTGCTGAGCGGCGAGCCGGGCGTCGGCAAGTCAACGCTGCTGCTCGAAGTCGCGTCGCGGGCCGCCGCGTCCGGGCAGCGGGTGCTGTACGTGAGCGCGGAGGAGTCCGTGAGCCAGGTGCGCCTGCGCGCGGAGCGGACGGGAGCTCTCCAGCCGTCGCTCTACCTTGCGGCCGAGACCGACCTCGCGACCATCCTGGGGCAGATCGACCAGGTGTCGCCGCAGCTCGTCATCGTCGACTCGGTGCAGACCGTGGCATCCGGCCTCACCGACGGCCTCGCGGGCGGGCCCTCGCAGGTGCGGGAGGTCGCGTCGACGCTCATCCGCATCAGCAAGGACCGCAACCTCCCGGTGCTGCTCGTCGGCCACGTCACGAAAGACGGCACGATCGCGGGGCCCCGGCTGCTCGAGCACCTCGTGGACGTGGTGCTGCAGTTCGAGGGCGACCGGCAGACGTCGCTGCGGTTCGTCCGCGCGCACAAGAACCGCTTCGGCCCGACCGACGAGGTCGGCTGCTTCGAGATGACCGGCGACGGCATCGCCGAGGTCGCCGACCCGAGCGGGCTGTTCCTCTCCCGCGCCCGCACGCCCACGAGCGGCACGTGCGTCACGATCGCGGTCGAGGGCCGGCGCGCGCTACCGGTCGAGGTGCAGGCGCTCATCGTGAAGTCGCAGGCTCCGCAGCCGCGGCGCGTGGTCAACGGCGTCGACAGCTCGCGGGTGGCGATGCTGCTCGCGGTGCTCGAGCGCCGCGCCGGCCTGCCGCTGAGCGGGTACGACGTGTACGTGTCGACGGTCGGGGGCATCCGCATCACCGAGCCCGGTGCCGACCTCGCGATCGCCCTCGCGATCGCCAGCGCCTACAAGGACAAGGCGTTCCCGGTGACGCAGGCGGTGATCGGGGAGATCAGCCTCGCGGGCGAGATCCGCCCGGCGTCGAACGCGAAGCAGCGCGTGGCGGAGGCGAAGCGGCTGGGCTTCGCGACCGTGATCGACTCTGACGCGATCCACCTGCGCGAGGCGGTGCGGCTCGCGTTCGCGGGCTCGACCGCCGATCGGGTAGACATCCCCGAGTTCTAGCGGGTTGAGTGGGCCGTCCACGCTAGCGGGTTGAGTGGGCGCTCTGGCGCCCGTATCGAAACCCCCAACGCGCCCCGGTTTCGATACGCGCGCCAGAGCGCGCTACTCAACCAGCCTGGTGGTTACGGAGCGGTCAGGACCCAGAGGCCCCAGTCCTCGACCTGCCAGGAGATCCAGCCGTTCTGGCGCTGGAGGCTGACCGCTATCGAGTCCGTCTCCCCCGAGGGCTTCGTCGCTACACAGCTGAACGTGTCGCCGATGAGCAGCGGCGGGGCGGGGCACTCGACGGTCAGCTCGGCACCGAGCGCCGCGGCATCCGCGCGGACCGACTGCTCGACCTCGTGCGCGAAGCTGGCCGGGAACAGCGAGATCAGAATGCCGGGGAGGATCAGGATGCCCGCCAGAACGGCGACCACGGACGACCCGAACACGGCCAGTGGCGCGAAGCCGCGGCCGGTCTCCTTCACGGTCCGGATGCCGCGAGCGACGAGGTATCCCGGCTCCGCCAGCAGCGCCCACCGCGCACGCGCCGGCCTCTCGTGGCCCCACACCTGCAGCAGCAGCTTGTCGTAGGCGGCGAAGCCGAGCACCAGCAGGTACGGCGCGAACACGATGGTCAGCACGAGGGGCAGGTTGCTGCCGAGACCGGTGAGGATCAGTACGACCAGCACGGCGAGCTGGAACAGCGGCATGAGCGCGATTGCCCACGCGGCGCCCGTGTAGGTCTGCATGGTCTTGATGGCGCGCTCGGGCGCGGCCTCCTCGGCGAGAGCGCTGAGCGCGGATGCCGCGGGCACGGCGTTCGCGTGCGAGCTCGCGCGGCGCGGACCGGGGGTGACCTGGTCCAGCGTGTCCTCGAGCGGGGGCTCGAGTTCGCGAAGGGTCATGGCGAGGAGGGGCTGGGCACTCAGCTCGCCCTGCTCGGCGTCGGTGTCCGTGCCCAGCTCGGCCTCGATGAGGTCGTGGCCGGCGAGCTCTGCGGCGGGGATGTCGATGGTGCCGGTTGCGGGCTCGCCGTTCTCGCGGCGCTCGCGCTCGCGCACGTCGCGGCGCGAGGGAAGGGCTTCGTCCTCGTACGCGGTGCGGGCGGCCGGCTGCAGCACGATGGGCGCGCGGGCTTCAGAGGTGTGCTCGGTCCAGGCCTGCGCGTCCCACCAGCGCAGCTGGGGCAGCCCGAGCGGGTCTGGATACCAGCCCGCGGGCACACCGAATTTCTCGTCGTCCACCAGCCAAGACTAACCGCAGCCCTACCCGATAGAAAGTCGGTTCTACCCATTGACACGCCATCGTTACGGCAACCTCCCGGCTACCCGCTTCCGCCGGTTGAGTAGCGCCCTCTGGGGCGCGTATCGAAACCCAGTGCGATCTGGTTTCGATACGGCCGTGCACGGCCTACTCAACCAGCCCTTTCAGGTGCGCGTTGAGCGCCGCCGTGAACTCGTGGTCGATCGCGAGCTCGACCCCGTCCACGGCCCGGATCGGGGCGGCGAGGCGCACGCTCGACACCAGCCACGCGGCATCCGCCCCCAGCAGCGCCTCGGGGCCGGCGAGTTCGTACCCGGTATCCAGGCCCTGCGCCTCCGCGTAGTGGAACACGTTGGCCTGGGTGGTTCCGTCAAGGATGCCCAGGCCGGTGCCCGGCGTCAGCAGCCTGTTTCCCCGGCGGAACACGAGCGTCGAGGTCGGGCCCTCGAGCAGTATCCCGTCGCTCGACACGAACACGACGTCGTCCGCCTCGCGGCGAGCGGCCTCGCGGGCTACCGCCCGGTTGACCGCGTAGCTGAGGGTCTTCGCGCCGGCGAGGAGCCACGGCGCGGTCGCCTCGATGTCGTGGCGGTATCCACGGTCGAGCAGCACGACGCGGATGCCCTCCTTGCGGACCCTCGAGAAGTCCGCCGACGCCGACCCGTAGACCCAGCCGGTCGGCTTGTCATCGCCCTCGACGCCGCGGGTCATGACCGTCTTCACGTACGCCTCGTCGACGGGCTCGAGGGCGTCGACCACCGCGAGAATGGCCGAGCGCCACGCGTCGAGGTCCGGCTCGGGCAGGGCAAGCGTGCGCGCGGAGGCGGCGAATCGGCGCAGGTGGTGCTCGAGGGCCTGCGGCTTGCCGTAACCCACACTGATGGTTTCGAAGATCCCGTCGCCGCGGGTCGCACCCAGGTCCTGGACGCTCAGCTGGGGCGCGGTGGGGTCGGCGAAGTGGAACGCGGGGGCTCCGGGGGCGTGCGCCGGGGCATCCCGAGACGGGCGGTTGAGGATCGCGAGGACTGGCATCGTCACATTCTCCCGCTAACCGCCCTGCACCGGGATGCTCGAGGTGTCGTAGTCCGCGAACCTCCGCGGGATGAACAGCGCGAGCACCACACCGGCGAGCACCACCCCAGCGCCCATGATGAAGACGTAGGCGAAGGCCTCGCGGCTCGGGGTGCCGACGTCGTCGGTGACCACGACGTGGGTGGCCAGGATGATGCCGACCAGCGTCGCCGAGATCGTCGAGCCGAGCGTGCGCATCACGGAGTTCAGTCCGTTCGCCGCCGCGGTCTCGCTCGGCGGCACGGCGCGCATGATGAGCGTCGGCATCGCCGCGTAGGCGAAGCCCACGCCGATGCCGGTGATGGTCGAGACCAGGATGACGTGCCACACCTCGTCGAGGAAGAACACCGCGAGCGTGAAGCCGACAGTGATGATGATGCTGCCGAGGATCAGGCTCGTGCGCGGGCCGCGCGCGGCGGAGAGCCGGGCGGCCACGGGCGACAGGAAGAACATCACGAGGCCGAGCGGCATCAGACAGAGACTCGCAAGGATGAGCGGGAGGCCGAGGCCGACCCCGCTGTCCACGGGCGACTCGAGCACGATCGGCAGCGACGCGGTGCACACGAAGAACGCGAAGCCCACCGCGATCGACGCGAGGTTGGTGAGCAGCACGGTCCGCCGCACGGCCACCCGCAGGTCGACGAGCGGATTGGGCGATCGCAGCTCGAAGAAGCCCCAGCCCACGAGCACCGCCAGCCCGCCGATGAGCAGGGAGAGCGTGAGCGGGCTGGTCCAGCCCCACTCGTTGCCCTTCGAAACGCCGAGCAGTATTCCGACTAGGCCGACCGCCAGCCCGATCGCGCCGACGAGGTCGAAGTGCCCGCCGGTGCGGAGCGTGCTGACCGGGATCACCGTGGCGACCGCGATGATCGCTACCCCGCTCAGCGCGGTCGCGAGCCAGAACAGGAAGTGCCAGTCGAGGTACTGCGCGATGGTCGCGGCGAGCGGGAGACCGAGCGCGCCGCCGACGCCGAGGGTCGCGCTCACGAGGGCGACCGCGCCGCCCAGGTTCTTGGGGTGGATCACGTCGCGCAGGATGCTGATGCCGAGCGCGATCACGCCCAGCCCGATGCCCTGAAGCACACGGCCCACGACCATCGGGATGAGCGAGTTGGAGAGCGCGGCGATGATGCAGCCGACCGCCATGATCACGAGCAGTGTGAGCATGACGCGCCGCTTGCCGTACATGTCGCCGAGGCGGCCGCTGATCGGCGTGGAGATGGCGGCCGCGAGCAGAGTGGCGGTGAGCACCCATGAGGCATCCGCCCGCGTCGTGTCCAGCAGGGTCGGAAGCTCCGGGATGATCGGGGTGACGACCGTCTGCATGAACGCCGCGATGAGGCCCGTCGCGGCGAGCGTCGCGATCATCGCGTTGTCGCTGCGCACCCGGGTGAGGCGCTTGCGCTGCCGCGGTGTGAGGGAGCCCCGCTCGTCGCCGTCGTCCGCTATAACCACTCGTCCGACTCTACCCCCGGGCGTTTGCCGGTCCAGGCCTCCCCGAGCCGCCCGCGCTACAGGTTTCGCGTCGCGCTACAGAAGTCGCTGTAGCGCGACGGGGAACCTGTAGCGCGCCGACCTAGGCGCCGAGCTCGAGTGCGTCGAGCACGTCCTGCGGGGTGGCCTGCATCGCGTGCGGGCCGGCCACGTCGAACCAGACCGACTCAAGCACGCCGAGGTTCGTCGCCAGGAAGTCTTTGAGCGCGGCACCGTCATAGGAGGCGACGGGATGCTCCGGCTCCTCCGGCACCATGGCGACATAGGTCTCGGGCGACGAGAAGAGCAGCAGCATGTACTTGTCCGCGTCCCCTCGGCGGAATACGCGCACTTGCGGCGGACCGTCCACGGGCAGCAGCGGCACGGTCACCATCCCGTTGCGCAGGGCGAGGGCGACGCGCACCGCGTCCTGGGCCTCGAGGGCTTCGGCGAGGTCGGTCATCAGTACAGCAGGAACTGCCGGTCGTTGGTCGACGCGAGGTCACCGAGCGTGACCGTCAGGTGGTAGCTCGCGCCGCCCGCGATGACCTGCTCGCGGGTGGTGGTGCACGTGTCGGTGGAGGAGCGGGTGCGGTCCCAGGTGACGGGCGGGCCGGCCTTGGGCACTCCGGGCATGAGGACGGTGGTTGCCGCGACCGGATCCGTCTGGCAGTCCTTCGACGTCCAGATGAGCTCGTCGCCGCTCGTGACTTTGTACTCCTGCAGGTCGGATCCCGCGCCGATCGAGCACGGCTCGGTCATGAGGCTCTTCAGGGTGAAGGACAGGATCGGGTTCACACCGGCGTCGTAGCTGTTGGAGTCCGTGGTCGCCTCGATGGTGACCTTCTTGGGGTCGCAGGCGACGGCGTCCGCGGGGTTGGTCGAGCCGGGGTTCGCGGCGGCGGAGTTCGAGTTGGTCGCCTTCGGCGTCGGGGCCGGGGCGCCCGAGCCGGGCTTCACGATGATGAGGATGATGATGACCACGACCGCGATGAGGCCCAGGGCCACGACCAGCCGTCGCCGCCAGTAGACACGGCTGGGCTGTGGACCGACCGGGGTGCGGAACGTCGACATGACCACAGGGTAAGCGCGCTCCCGCCGAGGCTCGGGAGGGCACGCGGGGATACGGCTACTGCACCGCCGCGAGGAACCGCTCGTACTCGGCGAGGGTCGGCTCGCGGGTGATCGCGCGCAGCACGAGCTCGTCGACGACGGCGAGGTACTCGTCCATGCGGGCGAGGTCCTGGATGGTGGTGTCCATCGGGTTGGCGCCGACGCGCGCGAAGTTGGCCGCGTAGGCGGGGTAGCCGCCGTAGCGGGCGGCCTCCTCGCGGAGGGCGGGGAGGGCATCCGGGCTCAGGGCGGTGCGCGCGTAGAGGATGGTGCGGGTCTCGGCAAGCTCGACCGCCTGAACGGCCGCCGCCTCCGGCGTGATCCAGTTGAGCAGCACGCCGTCGGCGACGCGGGCGGCGAGGGCGCGCATCTTCGGGCCGAGGGCGCCGACCACGATCGAGGCGGTGGTTCCGGCACGCAGCTCCGCCACCGACTCCTCCACGAGGGCGAGCCCGTGGCGGGCGGCACCGGTCCCGACGCCGAGCGACAGCCGGTCGAGGGGCAGGTCGCCGAGGGCGGAGAGGATGCTCACCGCCGGCCGCCGGTCGAGCGCGATCACCCCCGTGCCGAGGTGGAGCGCCGACGTCGCCCGCGCAACCGCAGCCAGCCCGGCGAGGGAGTCACCGCCCGGAGTGTCGTTGAGCCAGAGTCCGCGGAATCCCGCCGCCTCGATCTGCGGCGCGAGCGCCTCGAGCACGTCGTGGGGCGTCGCCCCGGGCAGGCCGATCGAGACGCGGGAGAGATCCATCAGAGGTGCTTCAGCATGCGGGTGTTGCCGAGGGTGTTCTGCTTCACGCGCGAGAGGTCGAGGAACTCGGCGACGCCCTCGTCGGGAGACAGGGTGAGCTGCACGAACACGTCCGGGGCGACGATGCTCTCGCCGATCGCCTCGAAGCCGTGACGGCCGAAGAACTCCGTCTCGAAGGTGAGGCAGAACAGGCGCGAGAGGCCCAGGGCGCGGGCATCCGCCTCGATGCGCTCGAGGAGGGCGTGGCCGACGCCGGTTCCGCGCGAGGCCCTGTCGACGGCGAGGGTGCGCACCTCGGCGAGGTCCTCCCACATGACGTGGAGGGCGCCGCAGCCGACGATGGTGCCGTCGTCGGTCTCGGCGACGCGGAACTCCTGCACCGCCTCGTAGAACACGACGCGGTCCTTGCCGAGCAGGATGCGCTCCTGCACGTACGGCTCCACGAGGCCCTGGATGAAGGGGACGTCGCTCGTGCGGGCGCTGCGGACTGTGAAGGTCACGGGTTAAAGAGTAAGGCCGGTTGAGCAGCCGCCCGTGGCGTATCGAAACTGGGTTTCGATACGGCCGTGGACGGACTACTCAACCGGCCTTTCTGCCTACGCCTCGACTGCCTCGGGCTCCTTCTCGGGGAGGCCCGCCTGGCGGCCCGTCGTGAAGACGAACTCGCCGTTGGCGAAGTCGACGTGCACGTGGTCGCCGGCGTTCAGCTCGCCGTGCAGGATCTTCTCGCTCAGGGCGTCCTCGACCTCGTGCTGCACCGCGCGGCGCAGCGGTCGCGCACCGAGGGACGGGTCGAAACCGACCTCGATCAGGCGCTCCTTGGCGGGAACTGTCAGCTCCACCGTGAGGTCCCGGTCCATCAGGCGCTCGCTGAGCCGCTTGATGAAGAGGTCCACGATCTGCAGCAGCTCGTCCTTGCTCAGCTGCGGGAAGACGATGGTCTCGTCGACGCGGTTCAGGAACTCGGGCTTGAAGTGCTTCTTGAGCTCCTCGACGACCTTGCCGCGCATCCGGTCGTAGCCGGTGGCGGTGTCGGATGCCGACGTGAAGCCGATGGGCGTTCCCGTGATGTCCTTCGTACCGAGGTTCGTGGTCATGATGATCACGGTGTTCTTGAAGTCGACCACGCGGCCCTGGCCATCCGTCAGGCGTCCCTCTTCCAGGATCTGGAGGAGCGAGTTGAAGATGTCGGGGTGCGCCTTCTCGATCTCGTCGAACAGCACCACGGAGAACGGCTTGCGGCGCACCTTCTCGGTGAGCTGGCCGCCCTCTTCGAAGCCGACGAATCCGGGAGGAGCACCGAACAGCCGCGAGACTGTGTGCTTCTCGCCGTACTCCGACATGTCGAGGGAGATCAGCGCGTCCTCGTCGTCGAACAGGAACTCGGCGAGCGCCTTGGCGAGCTCGGTCTTGCCGACGCCCGTGGGGCCGGCGAAGATGAACGAGCCCGAGGGGCGCTTCGGGTCCTTGAGGCCGGCGCGGGTGCGGCGGATCGTCTTGGAGAGAACCGAGATGGCCTCCTCCTGGCCGATGACGCGCATGTGCAGCGCCTTCTCCATGAAGATGAGCCGGCTCGACTCCTCCTCGGTGAGCTTGAAGACCGGGATGCCCGTGGCCGCAGCCAGCACCTCGGCGATCAGGCCCTCGTCCACCTGTGCGGTGGTGGAGACGTCGCCCGCCTTCCACTGCTTCTCGAGGCGCAGCCGCTCGCCGAGGAGCTTCTTCTCCTCGTCGCGCAGGCTCGCGGCCTTCTCGAAGTCCTGGTCCTCGATCGCGCCTTCCTTCTGCCCGCGAACGGCGGCGATCTTCTCGTCGAACTCGCGGAGCTCCGGCGGCGCGGAGAGGATCGACAGGCGCAGACGGGCGCCGGCCTCGTCGATCAGGTCGATCGCCTTGTCGGGCAGGAACCGGTCGGCCACGTAGCGGTCGGCGAGGTTCGCGGCCGCGACTATCGCGCCGTCGGTGATGGAGACCTTGTGGAACGACTCGTACTTGTCGCGGAGTCCCTTGAGGATGTTGATCGTGTGCGGCAGCGACGGCTCGTGCACCTGCACGGGCTGGAAGCGGCGCTCGAGCGCGGCATCCTTCTCGAAGTGCTTGCGGTACTCGTCGAGGGTCGTCGCACCGATCGTCTGCAGCTCGCCACGGGCCAGCAGCGGCTTGAGGATGCTCGCGGCGTCGATCGCGCCCTCTGCGGCACCCGCGCCGACGAGGGTGTGGATCTCGTCGATGAACGTAATGATGTCGCCGCGGGTGCGGATCTCCTTGGTGACCTTCTTGAGGCGCTCCTCGAAGTCACCGCGGTAGCGGCTGCCGGCGATGAGCGAGCCCAGGTCGAGCGTGTACAGCTGCTTGTCCTTGAGCGTCTCGGGGACGTCGCCGCGCACGATCGCGATGGCGAGGCCCTCGACGACGGCGGTCTTGCCGACGCCGGGCTCGCCGATCAGCACGGGGTTGTTCTTGGAGCGGCGGGAGAGGATCTGCATGACCCGCTCCATCTCCTTCTCGCGGCCGATGACGGGGTCGAGCTTGCCGTCACGTGCTGCCTGCGTGAGGTTGCGGCCGAACTGGTCGAGGATCTGCGAGCCCTTGTCGGGCGCAGCGTCGTTGCCGCCGACGGCGACGGCCTCCTTGCCCTGGTAGCCCGAGAGCAGCTGGATGACCTGCTGGCGCACGCGGTTGAGGTCGGCGCCCAGCTTCACGAGAACCTGGGCTGCGACGCCCTCGCCCTCGCGGATGAGGCCGAGCAGGATGTGCTCGGTGCCGATGTAGTTGTGGCCGAGCTGCAGCGCCTCGCGCAGGGACAGCTCGAGGACCTTCTTGGCGCGCGGCGTGAACGGGATGTGGCCCGTCGGCTGCTGCTGGCCCTGGCCGATGATGTCCTGGACCTGCTCGCGAACCGCGTCGAGGGAGATGTTGAGCGACTCGAGCGCCTTGGCGGCTACGCCCTCACCCTCGTGGATGAGGCCGAGCAGGATGTGCTCGGTGCCGATGTAGTTGTGGTTGAGCATCTTGGCCTCTTCCTGGGCCAGGACGACGACGCGACGAGCTCGGTCGGTGAATCTTTCGAACATCTCTACTCCTTAGGCGCCGGGCAGGATTTCGGTGCCGATATAGAGAGAGTAACCAGCGGGGGCCCGCAATAGTCCGGTGTTCGCCCTCGGCGTGACCGTGTTTCCCGTTCTCCACAGTTCTTGATGGCCGGCCGTCAATCTGCTCGAAGTGCATGCACACTGGGCTATCTGCATGCAATACAATTGTGGGATGGGAGTTACTGTGCAAGTGCGCGACCTGGATGAGCAGGTACAGCTGATCCTGCGGGACACCGCTGCCCGCGAGGGCATCTCGCTCTCGGCATACCTCCGGCGGGAGTTGACCCGCATGGCGCGCGGCCTTGAGGTGGAAGCCCGAGCCGACGCGCTGGAGAACCCCGAGAACGTGAACCGGTTCGGTATTCCGATCGGGTTCTCCGGCCTCAGTCCGGACGAGCTCGTGGCCGTGATCCGCGAGGGCCGTGGCGAGTGACCTCATTCGTGATCGATGCGTCATGCTTCGAGACCGGCTCGGATCTCGCACGCGCGGCCCAGCGCGTTTACGCTCCCGACCTCATTGACCTGGAGATAGCGAACGTCCTCAGGAAGACCGTGCTGCGACAGCAGCGCACGTCCCACGAGGCCACCAAGGCCTTCCTCGCTTGGCTCTCCAACGACGTTCGCCGAGTGTCGCACCGCGGGCACGCGGCCACCGTCTGGGAGTTGCGCCATAGCATCACCCCGTACGACGCCGCGTACGTGGCCCTGGCAATGCACCTGGGCCTGCCCCTCCTCACCGGCGATCGTCGACTGGCGGCCGCAGCAAGTGCATTCTGCGAGGTTGAAGCGCTCTAGGAGCAGCCGTCACCCCTGGAAGGTCGCGACCGCCAGGCCGAACGTGATCGACGCGCCCGCGGCATCCGTGCAGGTGGCGGCGCCCGCGGCGACCGTGCAGGTGAAGCTCTCGGGGTCGTGGCTGACCACGAGAGTCTGGTTGTCCTTCAGCACCTTGGTCGCGCCGGCGAAGTCGGAGGCGCCGCTGCCGCAGCCCTCGAAGCCCGTCGTTCCCGTCATGAAGACCTTGTAGTTGATGCCTGCCGAGTAGCCGTCGGCGAGGTAGCCGTCCGATCCGTCGCAGTCCGCGGCGGGACGGGCGTAGGTGACGAGGCTCTCGCTGCCCGGTGTGACCGCGCAGATGACGCCGCCGCTGTCTCCGCTGAACACCCACACGTCGCACCGCACGGCCTTCGAGTCGTCCGTGTAGAAGCCGTAGTGGCCCTTCCAGAATCCATCGGCGTCGACGACGCCGGGAGTGCCGTCGAGGAGGAAGTCGGCGGGGTCGACCGTCTCGGGGGCCTCCTCCGTGGGGGTGGGGGTCGAGGGCGCCGACGTCGCGCCCTGCGACCCGGGAGCGGCGGTGGGCTCGGGGGCCTCGGGGGTGCAACCCGCGAGGAGGAGCGCGACGGCAAGGGCGGCGGCAACGCGGACTGGCAGTGACATGCGCTCAGGATAGGGGGCCGCGGCGGGAGCCCAACAGGGGGATTTGGCGGACTGGGCCGTCCACCTACGCTGGAGCCGTGGAAGATCTGCTGCGGGAGCTGACGGAGCCGTTCGCGCGGATCACGGCCGACCGGGCATCCGCCCTGCTCGACGAGCACTGGGGCATTGCGGCGGTGGCGCTCGACCGGCTGGACACCGAGCGGGACGACTCGTTCCGGGTGCGCGGCGCTGTCGACCGCCTGCTCAAGATCGCGCACCCCCTCGACGATGCGGAGTACGTCGCGCTGCAGACCGAGGCCATGGCGAGGGTCGGGGCCGTCGGGCTGCCCGTGCAGTCCGTCCTCGGCACCGTCACCGTCGACGGGCGCATCGCGCGGCTGCTCACTTGGCTTCCCGGGGCCCTCATGCGCGACACCCCCTACGGGCTCGACGAGGTGGCCGCCACCGGCGCGAGCCTCGCCCGCGCGGCCGCGGCCCTCGCGGGCTTCGAGCACGCCGGCGCGCACCGCACCTTCGCCTGGGACCTGCAGAGCTTCGACGCGCTGCGAGGGCTCGGGCATCCCGACGCCCTCGACGCGGTCTTCGACCGGTTCGCTGCGCTCGACCTGGCCGCGCTGCCGCACCAGGTGATCCACAACGACTTCCACCCGGGCAACCTGCTCGTGGATGCCGACGACCCCGCCTGGATCACGGGAATCCTCGACTTCGGCGACACCGTGCACGCTCCGCGGGTGCAGGATCTCGCCGTCGCGCTCGCGTACCTCCTGCCCGACGGCGCGGACCCGTCAGCCACCATCGCGGCCTTCGTCGCGGGCTACGAGGGCGTGACCCGGCTCCTGCCCGCGGAGCTCGAGGCGCTGCCGGTGCTCATCGCCGCGCGACTGGCGCAGCGCATCATCCTCCCGCCCCTTCTCGAGCCGGGCCTCATCCCCTCGCCGTCGCTCCTCCGCACCCTCGAAAGGCTCTGACATGGCCGGACCCGCCACCTACTTCGACCCCGCCAGCGCTGGCCGACTGGATGCCGCGACGCGAGACCTCGTCGAGCGCCGCTCGCGCGTGCTGGGCTCCGCCTACCGCCTGTTCTACGACGACCCGGTGCAGCTCGTGCGCGGGGAGGGGACCAAGGTCTTCGACGCCAACGGGGTCGAGTACCTCGACGCGTACAACAACGTGCCGTCGGTCGGCCACGCGCATCCCCGCGTCACGGCGGCCATGGCGAAGCAGGCGGGGCTGCTGACCACGCACACGCGGTACCTCTCCGAGGGCATCGTGTCGTACGCGGAGGACCTGCTCTCGACTCTGCCCGAGTCGATCGACAACATCATGTTCACGTGCACCGGCTCCGAGGCGAACGACCTCGCACTGCGCATGGCGAAGCTCGTGACCGGTGGCTCCGGCGTGATCGTGAGCCTCAACGCGTACCACGGGGTCACCACCGAGATCGCGGCGATCTCGCCGTCGCTGGGCGGCATCGAGTCCGTCGCGGAATGGGCGCGCGTCGTGCGGGCGCCGGGGACGGGCGTCGACTTCGCGGAGGCGGTCGAGGCCACTCTCTCCGAGTTGGAGGTGTTCGGCATCCGGCCGGCCGCCCTGATCGTGGACACGGTCTTCGCCTCCGACGGCGTCTACCCCGACGTGCCCGGACTCGCGCGCGCGATCACCGCCGTGCGGAAGGCGGGCGGGCTGTTCATCGCGGACGAGGTGCAGCCGGGCTTCGGCCGCCTCGGCCGCGGCATGTGGGGCTTCGAGCGGTACGGCATCGTGCCCGACCTGGTCACGGTGGGCAAGCCCATGGGCAACGGGCAGCCGATCGCCGCGGTCATGGCGCCGCACGGGCTCATCGACCGCTTCAACGAGAGCTCGCGGTACTTCAACACCTTCGGCGGTAGCTCCGTCTCGATCGCGGCGGCGCAGGCCACGCTCGACGTGCTGCGCGACGAGAACCTCATCGAGAACGCCCGTGACGTGGGCGGGTACCTGCTGACGGAACTGCGCCGGATGCCCTTCCTCGAGGTCCGCGGGGCGGGCCTGTTCATCGGCGCCCAGCTCGAGAGCGCCGACCGCGCCGTGAAGGCCGTGAACGACCTGCGCGAGCGCCGGGTGCTGCTCTCCGCGTCCGGGGCCGCGAACGACACCCTCAAGATCCGGCCGCCGCTGCCGTTCTCGCGGGGCGACGCCGACCGGCTGCTCACGGAGCTCGCGGCCGTGCTGCGGTAGGCGGGTTGAGTAGGGCGCTCTAGCGCGCGTATCGAAACCGGCGTTCGTGAGGTTCGCGGCGTTAGGCGGGAGGCTCGCGGCCGTGCTGCGGTAGCTGGAGCCCGTGCGGAGGTTTCGACATCATGCGGCGCTCGTGGCGGGCGCATGGTGTCGAAAGGTCCGCATGGGGCAGGACAGGGATGCGTCGTACGCTTCTTCTGTGAGCAACCTCGAGAAGGACCCGGTGGAGATCGACGAGGTGTCGACCGGCTCGAGCGGCGCCGTCACCGTGCTCGACCCCCGCGACGTGCCGCTCGGCGGCCCTCGCGCGATGACCGTGCGCCGCACCCTCCCCCAGCGCTCGCGATCCCTGATCGGCGCGTGGTGCTTCATCGACCACTACGGCCCCGACCTGGTGTCAGAGCGGGGCGGGATGCTCGTGCCCCCGCACCCGCACACCGGGCTGCAGACCGTGAGCTGGTTGTTCGCGGGCGAGATCGACCACCGCGACAGCGTCGGCAGCCACGCCCCGGTGCGGCCGGGCGAGCTCAACCTCATGACCGCGGGCGCGGGCATCGCGCACTCGGAGGTCTCGACGGCCGCCACCACTGTGCTGCACGGGGCGCAGCTGTGGGTGGCGCTGCCGGAGTCCGCGCGCAACGGCAGCCCGGCGTTCGAGTCGTACGTGCCGCAGCCCTTCGCCGTCGGGGCGGCCACCGTGCGGGTGTTCATCGGGGAGCTGGCGGGCGCGGCATCCTCGGCCACCGTCTTCAGCCGCCTGCTCGGGGCGCAAGTCGACCTGCCCGCCGGCGCGAGCGTGACGTTCGACGTGGATGCGGGCTTCGAGCACGGCATCCTGGTCGACGCGGGGGATGTCGTCGTGGAGGGCGTCGCCGTGCCGGTCTCGCACCTCGGCTACGTGCCGCAGGGCCGGAGCACGCTCACCATCGAGACCGGCGCCGAGGCGGCGCGGGTGCTGCTGCTGGGCGGGGAGCCGCTGGGCGAGCGCATCGTGATGTGGTGGAACTTCATCGGCCGCACGCACGAGGAGATCGTCGAGTACCGCGACGCGTGGCAGCGCGACGTGATCGCGGGCGGCAACCCGCTCGGCCGGTTCGGCACCGTCGACTACGACGGCAGCCCGCTGCCCGCGCCGGAGCTGCCGGTGAACGTGCGGCTCAGCCCTCGCGGGTAGCGTCGGCCTTGGCCGGGAGGCCGAGCTTCGCGCGCTCCTCCGCCTCGATGCGCGCGTAGGCCTTGCGCTCGGTGCGGTCGGAGCGGATGATCGCGCGCATCACGAACCAGAAGATGAGGCCCACGAGGATCGTCGGGATCACCGAGAAGATCGCGTTCGACCAGAAGTCCTGTGGCATCTACCCAGCGTAACTCTTGATGAAGAACACGATGGCGACGACCACCAGGATCAGCGCAAGACCGAGGCCCGTAATGAGTCGCGACGTTCGGCGATCCACTACGAGCCCTTGGTGATGACTCCGACGAGTCCGGTGATCACGAGGTAGAGGCCGATGCCGCCCACGATCACCCAGATCGCAATCCGGGTGAACGAAATGGGCTGCTTCTTCTTCCCCTCCGCGGGAACCTTCGGGTCGCTCATGCCCCCAGTCTAGGACGGGTTGCCGAAGCGCTTCCGGTACCGCTACTTGACGAGCGGGAAGAGGATCGTCTCGCGGATGCCCAGGCCGGTGATCGCCATGAGCAGGCGGTCGATCCCGAGTCCGATGCCGCCGGTGGGGGGCATCCCGTGCTCAAGGGCGCGCAGGAACTCCTCGTCGAGCCGCATGGCCTCGACGTCGCCCTTGCTCGCGAGCTTCGCCTGCTCGACGAAGCGCTCGCGCTGGATCACGGGATCGACGAGCTCCGAGTAGCCGGTCGCGAGCTCGAAGCCGCGGATGTAGAGGTCCCACTTCTCCACGACGCCCTTGATGCTGCGGTGGTCGCGGACGAGGGGGCTCGTGTCGACGGGGAAGTCCATGACGAACGTGGGGCGCACGAGGTCGACCTTCACGTAGTGCTCCCACAGCTCCTCCACGAGCTTGCCGTGGGTGGGGTGGTCCACCTCGATGCCGATCTTGTCGGCGTGCTCCTTGAGGTAGGCGTAGTCGCTCTCCGGCGTGATCTCCAGCCCGGATGCCGCACTCGCCGACTCGTACATGCTCACCCGGTCCCACTCGCCGCCCAGGTCGTACTCGGTGCCGTCGGCCCACGTGACCGTGAGCTGGCCGGCCACGGCAAGCGCGGCGTTCTGCACGAGCTCCTGCGTGAGATCGGCCATCCGGTTGTAGTCGCCGTAGGCCTCGTACGCCTCCAGCATCGCGAACTCGGGCGAGTGCGTGGAATCCGCGCCCTCGTTGCGGAAGTTGCGGTTGATCTCGAAGACGCGGTCGATGCCGCCCACGACGGCCCTCTTGAGGAACAGCTCGGGCGCGATGCGCAGGAACAGCTCGGTGTCGAACGCGTTGCTGTGCGTGACGAACGGGCGGGCGGATGCACCGCCGTGCATCGTCTGAAGCATCGGGGTCTCGACCTCGAGGTAGTGCTGGCTGGCGAACGTGCTCCTGAGGCTCGCGTTGACCTTCGCGCGGGCCCGCACGGTGAACCGCGCCTGCTCGCGCACGATCAGGTCGAGGAAGCGGCTGCGCACGCGCGCCTCGTCGCTCAGCTCGGAGTACATGTTCGGCAGTGGCATGACGGCCTTGGCGGCGATCCTCCACTCCTTCACGAGCACGCTCAGCTCGCCGCGGCGGCTCGAGATGACCTCGCCCCTGACGAACAGGTGGTCGCCCAGGTCGACGAACTCCTTGAACTCGTCGAGCGACTCCTCGCCCACCTCGGCGA
The DNA here is from genome assembly GCF_058809925.1 of Rhodoglobus sp. GW821-FHT12B09. Lineage (NCBI taxonomy): Bacteria > Bacillati > Actinomycetota > Actinomycetes > Micrococcales > Microbacteriaceae > Rhodoglobus > Rhodoglobus sp. GW821-FHT12B09. Next base: position 111,036 of record NZ_JBXATB010000005.1, read on the forward strand.
GGCTCACCATCGCCTGGATGCGGCTGCCGTCGCCCGACTGCAGTGTCGCGAAGCACAGCTTGCCGGTGTTGCGCTGGAACACCACGCGGCCGGCGATGCCCACGGTCTCGCCGGTGGTGTCGTCGGCCTGCAGCTCGTCGAAGCGCTCGCGGAGCGCCGGGATCGTCGTCGTGATCGGCACGGACACCGGGTACGCCTCGCGCCCCGACTCGATGAGCCGCTCGCGCTTGCCCAGCCGCACGGCCTTCTGCTCGAAGATGTCCTCGGGAGTGGGCTCGGCTGGGGTCTCGGTCTCGTCGCTCATAACCCGTCAATCCTACGGGCGGGTTGAGTGGGCCGCCCGCGGGTGGGTTGAGTGGGCCGCCCGCGGGTGGGTTGAGTAGGCCGCCCGCGGCCGTATCGAAACCCCAACCCCGAACTCGCGGTTTCGATACGCGCGCCAGAGCGCGCTACTCAACCCGCCACGGCAGCGCTCAGCCCAGGTACACCGTCTCGTTGTCGATCAGGCGGGTTTCGCCGAGTTTGGCGGCCACGATGGCGATCGCCGGCCCCCGGTAGCCGTCATCGACGGGCAGGAAGGTCTTGGGATGCACGAACTTCAGGTAGTCGAGGGCGACGAGCGACTCGCCCATAAGAGCGCCCTGCGCCGCGGCGAGTGCGGCGTCGAGACCGCTGTCGGCCGCGGAGGCAGCAGCGTCGAGCGCGGCGGAGAGTGTGCGGGCCGCGCGGCGCTCACGCGCGTCGAGGAACCGGTTGCGGCTGGAGAGGGCGAGGCCGTCGTCCTCCCGCACCGTCTCGATGGGCTCGATGCGCACCGGCAGGTTCAGGTCGACGACCATGCGGCGAACGAGGAAGAGCTGCTGGGCGTCCTTCTGGCCGAATGTCGCGATGTCGGGCGTGACGATGTCGAGCAGCTTGGCGACGACGGTCAGCACGCCGTCGAAGTGGCCGGGGCGCGACGCGCCCTCGAACAGGGTGCCGACCTTGCCCGCGGTGATGATGGTCTCGGTGGGGCCGTCCGGGTACATCTCCTCGACTGACGGCGCGAACACGTAGTCGACGCCCTCGAGCTTCTCCACGTCGGCCTCGAGCGTGCGGGGGTAGCGATCGAGGTCCGCTGCGACCGTGAACTGGGTCGGGTTGACGAAGATCGACACGACCCGCACGTCAGCGACCTCGGCCGCTCGTACGACATGGGCGAGGTGCCCCTCGTGCAGCGCCCCGAGCGTCGGGGTCAGGGCGATGGACTTGCCGTTGGCGCGCTCGGCGGCGATCGCCTCCCGCATCCCCCGGATCGTCTCGATCACGACAGGCGTACTCACGAAGACGAGGCTACCCCGCCGCGGAGACGTGCCGGAGCAGCTCGGCGGTGAAGCGGTCCGGGTCCTCGAGGTGCGGCGAGTGCCCGGCGCCCTCGAACACCACCTCGCGGTAGCTGCCGCCGTTCGCCGCATAGCGGTCCAGCACGGCCCGCGTCTGCGACACCATTGCCTGCGCGGGGGCGACCTGCGCGCCCGGCCAGCCCGGGATCACCCCGAGCTGCCCGAGGTAGTTGATGTCGAAGAAGGAGGTGTCGGAGACTATCGCGTCCCGGTCGCCGCGCACCCAGAGCACGGGCGGCTTGACGGCGAGGCCGAGGATCCCGGTGAGGTCGAGGTGCTTCGGCGCCATGGCGTTCAGCACGCCGCGGGTGCCCGCAGCGAATCCGGGCCAGTGGGCGGAGGCCGTGGCATCCCCCGGATGATTGTCGATGCCCGTGGCCGTGCTGAGCATCGACGCGACCCAGATGTCCTCCCTGGCCGACTCGTAGCCGGCCGCCACGTAGGCGCTGCGGAAGACGCCGCGCGCGGTCAGCTCGCCCTCCCCCGTGTCGCCCGACGCCAGGTTGGCCACGAACTCGGTGTTGGCGCTGCCGCCGCCGGTGCCCGCGTCGTCGTCCGTCAGGCGCGAGCCGTCGAGGCGCGTTCCCCCGAATCCGTAGGGCGAGACCGGCGACTGCAGCGTGATCGAGCGCACGGGATGCCCGAGCGCGTAGTCCAGCGCGATGCCACCGCCCATGCTCCACCCGACGAGGTGCACGGCCCCGAGCCCGAGCTCCTCGATCACCCCGGCCACGTCGTCGGTGAAGTCGCGCAGCCCGCGCGTCGCATCCACCGGGCGAGCGTCGCTGTCGCCGTAGCCGCGCAGGTCGATCGCCCACACCGAGTACTCGGCGGGGACCGCCAGCATCGTGTCCTGCCAGAACAGCGACGACGAGACGTTGCCGTGCAGGAAGACGATCGCGGGCGCCGCGGCATCCTGCCCCGCTTTCACGAGCACGTTCGACGCCCCGACCTTGCGGCTGGCGATGCCCGGCAGCAGGTCAGACAAGGTAGCGCGGCTCCTCGCCCGCGGCGGTGAGCGCCGTCTCGACCGACGAGCGCAGTAGGGGGCCGAGCACGCCCGCGGGCGACTCGATCCCGAGGCCCTCGAGCAGCGCCGTGGACTGCCGCACGATCTCCCCCGAGAAGCTCGTCGCGGTCGCGATCGCCTCGGCGTACGTCCCGCGGTCGGCCTCGGCCACGATGACGGGCTCGCCGCCCATCTCGACCACGAGCGCCTGCCCGATCGGCAGCACCGGTGTCGGCGCCGTGACCGCGCAGTAGCTCTCGCGCAGGCGCACGAGGTCGAGGGACGTGCCGGTGAAGACCATGGCGGGATGCACGGCGAGCGGTATCGCGCCGGCCGCGACGGCGGGCGCCAGAACCGCACAGCCCAGCCCCGGCGCGGTGTGCAGCACGAGCTGCCCGGGCTGCCAGGTCCCGGTGGCGGCGAGGCCGGCCACGAGCGCCTCGATCTCGTCTTCCGGGATCGCGAGGATGACGAGCTCACTGCGCTCGATGAGGTCGGGGATCTCGAGGATCGGCACCTCGGGCAGCATCGCGCGCGCCCGGTCGCGGTTGCGCTCGCTGACGGCGGCGATGCCCACGATGGCGTGGCCGGCGCCCGCGAGCGCGGCGGCCAGGACGGGCCCGACATGGCCGGCGCCGATAACGCCGACGCCGAGACGCCCGGACTGGGTCACGCCGTGCGCCAGCGGTGGCTCGTGTCCGCGCCCGCGGACGCGACGGCGGTGGCGGAGATGTCTCCGAACGCCGCCACGGCGGCCTCGGCGTCGATGGCACCGAGGTACGGGATCACGGGCCCGGCGACGGTGTGCAGGCGCAGGCCCGCGAGGCGGAGGCGGCGCAGGATCGGCCCCTGGTGCAGCGCGACGCTCTGCATCCGCGCGGCGGGCACGACCACGAGGGTGCGCCAGACCGCGCCGCGGCGCAGCAGGACGGCGCCGGGCACGATCGCGAAGCCGTTGCGGCGCACGGAGAACCAGCGGATGACACGGGCCCGGGGCGGCGAGTTGATGAAGCCGTCGTCCCCGCCCTTCGACGTGAGTCCGCGCTCGAGCAGGGCGATGGACTCCGGGTCGATGAGGCCCGGGAGCACGAGCTCGAGCACCTTGCGCACGTCCGCGAGGTTGCCCACGGGAAGGATCGTGGTGTTCGCCTGGCCCGCCGCCCCCTGCGCGGAGGAGTGCGAGGCGCGGTTGATCTTGATCTCCCACCAGCCGGCGGGGCGCCACAGAAGCGGCTGCGTGACCTCGACGGCGTGGATGCGGCCGGGCGGGAGCGTCTCGTTGCTCGTCGAGAGCAGGCCGAAGCCGACGCGGATGCCGTCCGGGGTCGAGGCGATGCTGTACCGCAGCGACTTGGTGAACTTGGAGATGTAGTAGCTGCCCATGCCGATGATGCCCGGCACGAAGGCGAACAGGAAGAACAGCTCGCCCGTCAGCGTCGTGACCACGATGAAGCCAGCGATCGCGGCGAGCAGGAAGACGGTGAACCCGCTCAGCACGAGCGATCCGATGAGCCGGCCGAGGTGCATCTGCACCACCGACTCCGGCGGGGCGGCATCCGCGGGGAGCTCGGGGGCGAGGAGGTCGTTGACCAGGCGGGTCGAGTAGGCGCCCTCGGGCCGTATGGACTCTGTTGACTCGGGCGCCGTGCCCGACGCGAGCAGCAGGATCTCCCGCCGCAGCTCGTCCGCCGCCGCCGACCCGAGGTAGGCGAGCTGCACGTTGGCGTCCTGCCCCGCGACGCTGATCTCCAGCCGCGCGGCGCCGACCAGCCGCGCGAGGAACGGCCGCACGATGTTGATGCCCTGGATTCGGTCGAGCCGACCGCGGCGGTTGGTGCGGAAGAGGATGCCGCTGCGCACCTCCACCTGCTCGTCGGTGATGCGGAAGGTGTGCATCCGCCACGAGACGTAGAAGCCCCCGATGAACAGCAGCAGGCCGACGATGATCGCGAGGATGATGAGGCCCGCGTAGTCGTGCTCGATGATCCAGACGAACGGGTCGTACTCATCGCCCGGGCCGCCGCCGATCACGATGTTGATGAGCACGTCCCGGAGGTTCACGACGATCACGCCGAGGATGGCGATGAGCGCGATGCCGCCCTTGAGCAGCGGGGTGGCGGGGTGGAGGCGGTGCCACTCCCCGTCGGCGAGGCGGCCGGTCGGCAGAGACTCAGTGGCCGTCACAGCCCAGCCCTGCGGCTCTCCGCGAGCGCGACGAGCCTGTCCCTCAACTCCTCGGCGTCAGCCTCGGGCAGGCCCGGGATGGTGACGCCCGAGCTTGCGGCGGCGGTGACGAACTTGAGCTCGCTCAGGCCGACGGCGCGGTCCAGCGGACCGCGGTTGATGTCCACGAGCTGCATCCGGCCGTACGGTACGGCGACGAAGCGCTGGAACATGAGCCCCCTGCGGAACACGAGGTCGTCCTCGCGCAGCTGGTAGCCCATGGCCCGCACCCGGCGCGGGATGAGCGCGAGGGCGATGATGAACACCACCGCGAGGGAGGCCGGCAGTGTCCACCAGAAGATGTTGTGGGTCACGAACGCCGGGATCGTGGACGCGGCGACCACGATGACGCCGAAGATCAGGTTGCCGACCAGGTCGACCACCACGTACTTCGGCGAGACGCGCTTCCACTCGGCCTGCTGCAGTTCGAGTCTCACGAGAGTCCTTGCGGGTCGGGGGTACCGGGGCGCTTCTTCTTATCCTCGTCGTCGGGCGGGATCGTGCACCAGTGCTCGGCGATCAGCCCCGCGACGAGGAGGACGATCGCACCGACCGCGGTGGCGATCCCCATCGTGACCGAGCCTACCGCCGGTATGACGGAGCGGCTCAGGAGGTAGCCCGCGATCCCGAGCCCCGCGCCGGCGAGCAGCGCGCCGCCGAGGCTCGACGCCTTCGCGAGCAGCACCACCCGCGCGGCGTAGAACGGGTCGACCCGGGCGGTCCGGTCGCCGCGCGCGACCCGGCGCACCGGCCAGGCCATCGCGACGATGATCGCCCCGATGAGCACGAGCGCGACCGCGAGGGTGAACGGCGGAATGAGAACAGGGCGCCCGGATGCCGCGAGCGCCACCTCCACGAACCACAGCGCTGCTCCGCCGAACACGGCGAGCATGAGCAGGTGCAGCGGCTTCGTGCGCGTCACAGCAGTGGCTCCGCGGCGTACGGGACCGGGCTCTCGCCGGTCGCGGCGAGCAGCTTGTCGACGCGGCCGAGGCCCGGCAGCGCGGCATCCGGATCGATCTGGAGCCAGGGCGCGAGCACGAAGGCGCGCTCGGCGGCGCGCGGGTGCGGCACGGTCAGGTCCTCGCTGGCGATGAGGAGGCCGCCGAACTCGATGATGTCGAGGTCGAGCGTGCGGTCGCCCCACCGGGCGGCGCGCACGCGGCCGTGGGCGGCCTCGATCCCGTTGAGGGCGCGCAGCAGGTAGTGGGCGTCGAGGGTGGTGCGGACGGCTGCCACCGCGTTGAGGTAGGCCGGGGCATCCGTGTCGACGCCCTCGGGCTTGAGCGCCGGGGTCTCGACCAGGCCGGAGACGGCGGTGACCTCGACCCCGGGCAGTGCCGCGATGTCGCGGACTGCCGCACGGAGAATCGCCTCGCGATCGCCGAGGTTGCTGCCGAGCGCGACCACGGCCGAGCTGTAGTGGAGTTCCGACATCAGAGGCTGAAGCCCGTCTGGCGCTGCGGCGCCGTGCTGACCCGCGTGATCGTCACAGAGACATCCTCGAACGGAACGGTGATCGGCGCAGCCGGCTTGTGCACGGTGACCGTCGTCGCGGTCGCGGCACGGTGCGCGAGCACCACGCGGGCAACGCGCTCGGCGACCGTCTCTATCAAGTCGACCGGGTCGCTCTCGACGGCGGCCACGATCTCCTCGGCGAGGACGCCGTAGTGGACTGTGCGGTCCAGGTCGTCCGAGGCCGCCGCCGCCGCGAGGTCGAGGTAGACGACGGCGTCGATCACGAAGACCTGCCCGTCGACGCGCTCATGCTCGAACACGCCGTGGTGGGCGGTGGCGCGAAGGCCTGTCAGGGTGATGTTGTCGCTGGGGTTCACTGCGCCCGTCCGTTCTTCCACGCCTCGACGACTCCGAGCGCGGCGCGCGTCGACGGGATGTCGTGCACCCGCACCGCCCACACCCCGGCCTGGGCCGCGAGCGCGCTCACCACCGCGGTCGGCAGGTCGCGGTCGGCGGTTGTCGCGCCCTCCGGCAGCACCTCCCCGAGGAACCGCTTGCGCGAGGCGCCGATGAGCAGCGGATGCCCGAGCGTCGCGAGCTCGTCGAGCCGCCCCAGCAGCTGCCAGTTGTGCTGCGCGTTCTTGGCGAACCCGAGCCCGGGGTCGAGCACGACCTGGTCCTTCGCGATGCCCCAGACGAACATCTCGGCGAGGCGGGCCTTCAGCTCGTTGCGCACGTCGACGACCACGTCGTCGTAGGTGGCGAGGCTGTCCATGTCGGTGCTGTGCCCGCGCCAGTGCATCGCGATGTAGAGGAGCTTCGACTGCGCGATCGCGCGGTACATCTCCGGGTCGGCGAGGCCGCCGGAGACGTCGTTGATGACTGATGCCCCCGCCTCCGCCGCGGCGAGCGCCGTGGACGAGTTCATCGTGTCCACACTCACCGGCACGCCGGCGGCCACCAGCCCGCGGACCACGGGGATGACGCGCTCCTGCTCCTCCGCGGGGTCCACCCGCTCGGCGCCGGGCCGCGTGGACTCGCCGCCCACGTCGACGATGTCGGCGCCCTGGTCGCGCAGCTGCACGCCGCGGGCCACGGCCTCGGCCGCATCGGCGAACTGGCCGCCGTCGCTGAAGGAGTCGGGGGTGACGTTGAGGATGCCGAAGACCCGGGGGCTCATTCCGCGCTCCCGATCAGGGCCATCGCCTCGGCGCGCTGCACCGGGTCGGAGAGGATGCCGCGGCTCGCCACGGTCACGGTCGAGCTGTGAGCCTGGCGGGTGCCGCGGGCCCAGACGCACCCGTGCACCGCGTCGAGGACCACGAGCACGCCGCGGGGGTTGAGGCCCTCGGTGAGGGCATCCGCGATCTCCTCCCCCAGGCGCTCCTGCAGTTGCGGGCGGGAGGCGAGCGTGTCGACCACGCGGGGCAGTCGGCCGAGGCCGACGATGCGATCGCCCGGGACGTACGCTACGTGCGCGACGCCGCGGAACGGCAGCAGGTGGTGCTCGCAGATCGACCGGAACTCGATGTCGCGCACGAGCACGAGCTCGCCCGTGCCCTCGGTCGGGACGGTCTCGCGCAGGTGCTCGACGGGGTCCGTGCCGAGCCCCTGGAAGAACTCGCCGTAGGCCTCCGCCACGCGGCGGGGGGTGTCGACGAGCCCCGGCCGGGCCGGATCCTCCCCGATAGCGGAGAGCAGTTCGGCTACGGCCGCCTCAATGCGTCCGGGGTCGATGGCCATGGGCGGCCTCAGGCGGTCGCGATGCCGGGTGTCTTGCGGGGACGGGGTGCCCGGGTCGGCTTCGAGGGCGTGTCCGACTGGACGCCGCCGTCCACGAGGCCGGAGTCGACGGGGATCTTCGACGGAACCTTCACGGGCGGGCGGTCGGACAGGGGCCGGGTGTCGCTCGAGAGCCACTGCGGGCGCTCGGGCAGCTTCTCGATGCCCTCGAAGATCGCCGCGAGCTGCGTGTGGTCCAGGGTCTCCTTCTGGAGGAGCTCGGCCGCCAGCTTGTCGAGGGTGTCGCGGTTGGTGTTGAGCACCTGCCACGCCTCGTCGTGCGCCTGCTCGATGAGCGCGCGCACCTCCTCGTCGATCGTCTCGGCGATGTTGTCGGAGTAGTCGCGGCTGGCGCCCATGTCGCGGCCGAGGAACGGCTCGCCCGCGGTCAGACCGAGCTTCACGGAGCCGACCTTGGTGCTCATGCCGTACTCGGTGACCATCTTGCGGGCGATCGCCGTCGCCTTCTCGATGTCGTTGGAGGCGCCGGTCGTCGGGTCGTGGAACACGATCTCCTCCGCGACGCGGCCGCCCATCGCGTAGGTGAGCTGGTCGAGCAGCTCGTTGCGCGTGACGGAGTACTTGTCCTCGAGGGGCAGCACCATCGTGTAGCCGAGGGCACGGCCGCGCGGCAGGATGGTCACCTTCGTCACGGGGTCGGTGTTGCGCATGCTCGCCGCCGCGAGGGCGTGGCCGCCCTCGTGGTACGCCGTGATGAGCTTCTCCTTGTCGTTCATCAGGCGCGTGCGGCGCTGCGGGCCGGCCATGACGCGGTCGACCGCCTCATCCAGCGCGCGGTTGTCGATGAGCTGGGCGTTGGAGCGCGCGGTGAGCAGCGCTGCCTCGTTGAGCACGTTCGCGAGGTCGGCGCCCGTGAAGCCCGGCGTCTTGCGGGCGAGCACCTCGAGGTCGACGCCGTCGGCCATCGGCTTGCCCTTGGCGTGCACCTCGAGGATCTGCTTGCGGCCCTGCAGGTCGGGCGAGTCGACGCCGATCTGGCGGTCGAAGCGGCCCGGGCGCAGCAGCGCGGGGTCGAGCACGTCGGGGCGGTTCGTCGCCGCGATCAGGATGACGTTGGTCTTGACGTCGAAGCCGTCCATCTCCACGAGCAGCTGGTTGAGGGTCTGCTCGCGCTCGTCGTTGCCGCCGCCGATGCCGGCGCCGCGGTGGCGCCCGACGGCGTCGATCTCGTCGATGAAGATGATGGCCGGGGAGTTCTGCTTGGCCTGGTCGAACAGGTCGCGCACGCGGCTCGCGCCGACACCCACGAACATCTCGACGAAGTCGGAGCCGGAGATCGTGTAGAACGGCACGCCGGCCTCACCGGCGGTCGCGCGGGCGAGGAGGGTCTTGCCGGTTCCGGGAGGGCCGTACAGCAGCACGCCCTTCGGGATGCGGGCGCCCACCGCGAGGAACTTCGCGGGCTCCTTGAGGAAGTCCTTGATCTCCTCGAGCTCCTCGATGGCCTCGTCGGCACCGGCGACGTCAGCGAACGTGACCTTCGGCGCCTCCTTGCCCACGAGCTTCGCCTTCGACTTGCCGAACTGCATGACGCGGTTGCCGCCGCCCTGCATCCGGGAGAGAAGGAAGTAGAAGATCACGCCGATGATCAGGAACGGCAGCAGGATGCCGATGAGCTGCGTGAAGAAGTTGGTCTGGGGAACCTCGTCGTCGAAGTCCTTGAGGTTTGCGTCGTTGATCGCGGCGACGACCTCGGTGCCGCGCGGGGCGACGTAGTAGAACTGCACCTGCTTGCCGTTGTCGCCGTCGGCCTTGGTGAGCGTGAGGTCTACCCGCTGCTCCCCGTCGACGATCTTCGCCGACTCCACGGTCGATCCCTTGAGCAGGTCGAGGCCCTCCTGGGTGGAGACCTCCTTGAAGCCGCTGCCGGTCAGGAGGGTCGTGCCGATCCAGACGGCCGCGATGGCGAGCACGATGTAGATGATCGGGCCACGAAAGATGCGCTTGAAGTCCATGATGTTTCGGGGCCGTCAGGCCCCCGACCTTCCTGCTGGGAAAACGTCCTGTAAGGCTACCGGTACGGCGCTGCGAGCCATCTGGATGTTCGCCGCAGGCGCACCCCCAGTAGCGGTGTGGTCGGCCTCGCGCCACAGGTTTCACGTGCCGCTACGGAAATACCTGGCGCGCGACGGTAAATCTGTGGCGCGACTCAGGCGTACACGTGCGGCGCGAGCACCGCGACACCGCGCAGGTTGCGGTACTTCTCCGCGTAGTCCAGGCCGTAGCCGACCACGAAGGCGTTCGGGATGTCGAAGCCGAAGTACTTCACGTCGACCTCGACCTTCGCGGCCTCCGGCTTGCGCAGCAGTGCCAGGATCTCGAGGCTCTCGGGACCGCGGCTCTCGAGGTTCGCGCGCAGCCAGGCGAGAGTGAGGCCGGAGTCGATGATGTCCTCGACGATGATCACGTGGCGGCCGGCGAGGTCGGCGTCCAGATCCTTCAGGATGCGCACGACACCGCTCGACTCGGTGCTCGCGCCGTACGACGAGACGGCCATGAAGTCGAGGTCGACGTGCATCTTGAGCTCGCGCGCGACATCCGCCATCACCATGACCGCGCCCTTGAGCACGGCGACCAGCAGCACGCGCTCCCCCGCGTAGTCGTGCTCGATGCGCCGGGCGAGCTCCGCGATCTTGTCGTGGATCTGCTGCTCGGTGATCAGCACCTCCGTGATGTCGTCGGCAACGTCGCTCAGTTCCATGCCGTCCAGCTTATGGCGGGTTGAGTAGCGCGCTCTGGCGCGCGTATCGAAACTTACGGCGGGTTGAGTAGCGCGCCCTGGCGCGCGTATCGAAACCCCATGGTTTCGATACGGCCATGGACGGCCCGCTCAACCCGCCGTGAAACGAATCGTGCCGCCCGCGCGCGCCGCCGTGAGACCCGGCAGGTCGATCGGGCCCTGGCCGTGCCAGTCGGTGACGAGCCGCGCGACCTCGAGCGTCTGGGCGCGGCTCAACGACACGTGGAACTCGCTCGCCACCACCAGCCGGATGAGCCGCTGCCGCAGCGCCGCGGGCTGCACCTCGAGCGCCCGCACCGGCAGCGAGATGCCGGCCTCCGAGTGCTCGGCGAGGTCCTCCGCGATCTCCTCGGCGAAGTGGTCGAGCGCCTCCGCGTCCTCGCGCAGCTGCTCGGCGGTGCGGGCAAGTGCCTCCGGGATGCCCGGGCCGAGCTCCTCTTCGAGCACGGGCAGCACCCGCCGCCGGACGCGGACGCGCGCGTACGCCGCGTCGTCGTTCTGCGGATCGAGCCAGGGCTCCAGCCCGGCATCCGCGCAGGCCTGCACCGTGGTCGCGCGCCGGATGCCCAGTAGCGGCCGCAGGTAGAGCCCGCTCACGGCGGCCATGCCCTGCAGGCTCGCGGCGCCGCTGCCGCGGGCGAGTCCGAGCAGCACAGTCTCGGCCTGGTCGTCGAGCGTGTGGCCGAGCAGCACGGCGGCGGCCCCGGTCTCGGTGGCCGCGGCCTCGAGCGCCGCGTAGCGGGCCGCGCGGGCGGCGGCCTCGGGGCCGCCCTCCGTGCCGACGGTGACGGTCTTCACCAGGACCGGGTCGAGGCCGAGGTCGACGGCCTGCCGGGCGGCGCGCGCCGCGGCATCCGCCGAACCGGCCTGCAGCCCGTGGTCGACGACCACCGCACCCGCGCGGACCCCGGCGCGAGGCGCCTCGAACGCGGTGGCCGCGGCGAGCGCGAGGGAGTCGGGGCCGCCGCTGAGGGCGACGAGCACGAGGCCCTGGTTTGTGGCAGGCTCAGCCAGCGACACGCGCACGGCACGGCGCAGGTCGGCAACTGCCGGGGTCAGCCGTGGGCGATCGGAAGGCATCCGCTAACGTTATCCGCAGCAACCCCAAGACTTTAGGAGCAGTGTCATGGCCGCCTACGACGTCATCGTCGAGATCCCCCAGGGGAGCCGCAACAAGTACGAGGTCGACCACGAGACCGGCCGGGTGTTCCTCGACCGCTACCTCTTCACCTCGTTCGCCTACCCGACCGACTACGGCTTCTTCGAGCACACGCTCGGCCTCGACGGCGACCCGGTGGACGCGCTCATCCTGCTCGACGCGCCCACCTTCCCCGGTGTCGGCATCAAGGTGCGCCCGGTAGGCGTCTTCAACATGACCGACGACGGCGGCAGCGACGCGAAGGTCATCTGCGTGCAGGCGAAGGACCCGCGCTGGAGCCACATCCAGGACCTCGCGGATATCCCGGAGTTCACGAAGAAGGAGATCGAGCACTTCTTCGAGCACTACAAGGACCTCGAGCCCGGCAAGTGGGTCAAGATCGACGGCTGGGGCGACGCGGCAGAGGCCGAGGCCGTCATCCAGGCGGGCATCGCGGCGTACGTGCCGCCGGCCGGCCACTAGGCGTCGGTGGGTTGAGTAGGCCGCCCGCGGCCGTATCGAAACCCGTTTGACCGGTTTCGATACGCGCGCCAGAGCGCACTACTCAACCCGCGATACGCGCGCCAGAGCGCACTACTCAACCCGCACTAGCCCGTCGGGCGCGCCCCGTAGAACATGAGGTCGTAGTAGCGCAGGTTCGACACCTTCACGGGCACGCCCTCGTACTGCGCCTCGATCATCTGGCCTCCGCCGATGTAGAGGGCCGTGTGGTACGTCGAGGCGCCGCCGTCGTCGGAGTAGAACACGAGGTCGCCGCGCTGCAGCTGGCTCACCGGCACGAGCTTCCCCAGGCCCGCGAGGTACCGGTACTGGCTGGTGGACCCGTGCGCCCCGATGTACACGCCCGCCGCGGCGTAGGCCGCCTTGGTGAGGCCTGAGCAGTCCCAGCTGTCGGGGCCGGAGCCGCCGTACTCGTAGGCGTCGCCGAGCTGCGCCCGCGCGTACGAGATCGCGGTCTCGACCGCCGACGAGGCGGGCGGGTTCGGGGTCGTGGGCGGAGTGCCGGGGCTGCCGGGGTTGCTCGGATTCCCCGGGGTGCCCGGCCCGGTCGGCGGAGTCGTGGGCGGGTCCGGCGGGTCGGTAATGCCGATCAGGTACTGGCGCTCGACCTCCGCCGTGGTGCCCTTGAGCGTCGCGAGCTTGTCGTAGAGCTGGTCTGCAGCGGCCTGCTGAGCCGCCACTTGCGCGAGCATGTCCGTGGACGCACGGTTCGCCGCATCCAGAGCCTGCTGGGCGGATGCCGCGAGCGCCTGCCGCGCGGACTCCGCCGTCTCCGCCTGGTCCGACAGCGCGGCGGCCACGTTCTGGTCGTGCTGCGCGCGCTCGTAGATCTGCGTGGACTGCTCGGTGAGCTTCGACATCGTGCCGAGGTTCTCGAGCAGGTTCTCGGAGTTGTCGCTGAGCATCAGGCTGATGCCGAGATCCGATCCGCCCGCGCGGGCGAACTGCGCGACGAGCTGGCCGGCGCGGCGGGAGGACTCGCGGGCCTGCGCCGAGGCATCCCGAGCCTGGTCCTGGAGCCGGTCGGCCTTGCTGGATGCCGCGTCGAGAAGCTCGCGCGCGACGTTGTAGGCCTCGCCCTTGGCCTGCGCGGCGCGGCCGAGCTCGGCCGCCCTGGACTCGAGGGAGACGAGGTAGCCCTGGATCTTGTCGATCTCGGCGGCCGTCGCGGCCTCGTTCGCACGGGCGTTCTGCACGTCGTCCCAGGTGGGGTAGTCGTCCGCGAACGCGGGGCTCGCCACCCCCAGGGCGAGCAGCAGGCTCGCGGAGACGACGACGGTGAGTGCCCTCGAGGGGCGGACGTGCGCGCGCACTACCGCCTCGAGCCCTCACCGCGGTCAGCCAAGCGTGATGCCCTGCCCTGCCATGAACGGAACCGGGTCGACGTTGTTGCCGTCGAGGATGACCTCGTAGTGCAGGTGGCAGCCGGTCGAGTTGCCGGTGCTGCCCACATAGGCGATGTTCTCGCCGACGCCCACGGACTCGCCGCTGGAGACTCGGATGCCGCCGTCGACGATGTGGCCGTAGCGGGTCACGATGCCGTCGCCGTGGTCGATCATGATCTCGTTGCCGTAGCCGCCGTTCCATCCGTACAGGGCGAAGATGACGGTGCCGGCGTGCGCGGCGTAGATGTTCGCGCCGCAGCCCGCGCCGAGGTCGGTGCCCTTGTGGAACTTGCTGCCGTAGTCGGCGCTCCAGCCGAAGACGGCGGTGATGTAGCCGCCGGCGGGCTTGGCCCATCCGGTGCTGCTGATCTCGCCGTCGTAGTTGGGGTCGGCGTCGAACTGAGCCTGGATGCCCGCCTTGTAGTCGGCCTCCGTGGCAGCCCGGTTCTCGCGGAGCACGACCAGCTGGGCCTCGAGCTGCGCCGCGTGCTGCTGCTGGGCGGCGAGGGCGGCGCCAGCGGCATCCGCCGCGGCCTTCGCCTCGTTGAACGCCTTCTCGGAGGCCGCCTTGAGCACCTCGAGCTCGGCCTTGGCGACGTTCGCCTGGTCGGTGAGCGCCTGCGCCGTGTTCTTGGCGTTGATGGCGCTGTCGGTGATCGCTTTGGCCTGCTCGGAGATCTTGCTCGACATCCCGAGCCCGTAGAGGAGGTTGTCCGCGTCGCCCGCATTGAGGAGGAGCTTGGCGGTCATGTCGCCGCCGCCGCCGCCCCCGCGCAGCAGCTGGGCAGCCATCTGGCCGAAGCGCTGGTCGGAGACTGCGGCCTTCGCGCTGGCCTCGTCCGCCTGCTCCTGGAGGGTGTTCGCCTTGGAGAACGCGGCCTGGTACTTGTTGTCGGCTTCCTGCCAGATCGTCGCCTTGGCCTCGGCGTCCTTCTGGGTGCGCTCGGCCTCTGCCTTCAGGCTCGCGATCAGCGCGCGAATGCGGTCGACCTGCACGGCCGTGGCCTGCTCGTTGTCGCGGGCCGCTGCGACGTCGTCCCACGAGGGGTAGTCGTCGGCCCACGCGGGAGCGGTGGCGACGGTCGTGCCGGCGATGCCGATGCCGATGGCCACGGCGAGTGCGGCAATGCGCATGCGCAGCGCCGAACCCTTCGCCCCCCGGCGGCCGGTGTTTCCACCCACGGTGATCGTGCCCATTGCTCCCCGAATCGTGTTGTCCCGCGTGAAATCACGTTGGTAACACTGTTAACAGTGCCAACAGTAGCAACGCGTCGCGGGAATGCCCAGCAAAACCTTCAATTGCAGCTTGAAACTACCTCCGAGCCGGCCGGATGCCACGGACATCCGCGCACTTTCGCGGATTGTGCCCGCGTTTGGCATTTGCCGCTGCCCCCCTTATGCTTGACCCTCGGTAGCTAAGAAGTCCTGCGGACGTCGAGGCCCCATCGTTTAGTGGCCTAGGACACCGCCCTTTCACGGCGGCAGCACGGGTTCGAATCCCGTTGGGGTCACACGAAGTTCCATCAGCTCCACAATGAAATAGCTAGGCCCTGTAGCGCAGTTGGTTAGCGCGCCGCCCTGTCACGGCGGAGGTCGCCGGTTCAAGTCCGGTCAGGGTCGCAAAAGTTCGACTTCTCTCGAGCGGTCGCGCTTGGAACGGCTCTGTAGCTCAGTTGGTAGAGCGCACGACTGAAAATCGTGAGGTCACGGGATCGACGCCCGTCGGAGCCACTGTCTTTTGTGCTGGTCAGAGGCCTATTTGGCCTTCAATGTGCTGCGCAAAATTCCATGAAAGTGCATGGTTTGCCCACATTTGCCCACGGATCACCCACAGTTGCCCGGCTTTTTCGTGGGCAAGCACCCTCGAATGCCCAGTAAGCAGGAGGTATGGACACGATTTCAGGTCGTGACGTCACCTCGGGGGTTATGGGAGTGAGTCCTGCAGACGATCCAGCTCCGCTGGCGCACATCCCTTCACTGCTTCGATTGTGACAAGCAGAAGTGACGAGGCCGTGGCAGTCTCGTCGTCGATCGGGAACCGTCCAACCGGATACTCCTGAGAGAACGCAGTGATGAGGTCGACGTCTGACGCGATCGCGCGAACATCAGGACGCGGTTTGAGGCATTGCGCGCCAATGTCATGCAGGGCATCGTGGATGACTTGGACAGCGCCCGCCGGCGCCTTGCTCGTTGGCCCGAAGTCGGTTGCGCCGACCCAGAGATCGCTTTCGTTGCTGCCTACTCCGGCGAGGGCTGTGGTCAGAAGCGCGGCGAAAATGACGGGCGGGACGGCGAACGCAGCGATCAGCGGCCAGCGTGGGCGTCTCGCGGGCTCCTCGGTGGAGTTCATGTCGACCAGTGTCTTGATGAATCATGTGCGCACCCGGAGCACAACCCAGGTCGCACCGGCATCTTCTGTGTAGGCGATGCCGCGATCGTCAGCGACATAGAGGCGTGCTCCGTCGACAGCGAATGCCTGCGGGGTTCCTTCTACTGTGTGGCCGTGAACCCAGTCCTGGCCCGCGGCGCGGGTCCAAATCGTGCCGGTAGTGTCGACGCCAGCGAGCGTGCCGGAGCCATCACCCGCGATGACGTAGAGGCCAGGTGCGTCGGGATCGACAGTAAACGTCGCACCGCCATCATCACTGGTGGCGAGCCCGTCTGGGGTGGTAGCAAAGAGCTGATCTCCGACCGCGAGTATGTCGCGGGCATCCAACACTGCGCCGGAGCTCCAGGTGACACCTCCGTCGAGGCTGCGTTCGACTCGACCAGCGGACGCGTCGTATCCGAACACTCGAGGGGGACGATCACCACCGGTCATCACTGTCAGCCCGTGGAAGTCGGTCTGCCCGGTGAGGGACACATTGGTCCAGGTCTTCCCAACATCGGCGCTCGTGATCAGCCCCAGGCTAGGGCTGCCGAAGCTGGGCGGCGTCGTCGGTCCAGGGTGGCCTGATGCGTACGCAATCCCGTCGGCGAGCGTGAATCCCATCGGGTCGAAATCGAGGCCGGCGATCGGCCCGACGGCTGCGGTGGCACCGTCGATGCCGATGGTGAGCCGGTACAAGCCTTCATGAGTGGCCACCAGTAGAGTGCCGTCGTTTGGGTCTACCACGAGCTCGTGGATGTGCTCGAATACCGTCGCTGCCACTCCTGTCGGATCCGCAGCGGGTGCTGCGGCGGGGGAGCAGCCGGTGAACAGCATGGTCGCAGCAACGATGGCCGCAGCACCGGACGTGAGAGCAAGAATTCGGGTGCCCTTCATCGTGACACCGATGAGGTTTGGGCGATTTTTCGGGTATTCATGGGATGTCCCTTCCAAGAGTCAGACCGCCGTAGCGGCTGAACGTTGAGTTTGCTGAAATTGCTGTCCCTGTTGGTGCTTGACAGCAACGCTGGTCGTGGTCAATGCCCTTCATGCCGAACTTCATCCCAACGTGATCCCTCTGTCTGACATAAACGTGGCAGGGCTGACGGTCTCACCGTTGACTCGGACTTCGAAATGAAGGTGGCATCCCGTGGAGTTGCCGGTGGTGCCTCCGCGAGCGATGTTCTGCCCGACGTCCACCTGCTGGCCCGCTGAGACGAGCACTCCACCCTCCAGCAGATGCGCGTACGCGGTGCGCACTCCGTTGCCATGCTCGAGGATGATGTAGTTTCCATAGCCGCCGTTCCATCCTTCGGCGGCGAATATGACTGTGCCGCCCGATGCTGCGTAGACGTTCTGGCCGCAGGCGAAACCCAAGTCGATGCCTTTGTGGAAGCTTGTTCCGTACTGCTCGCTCCAGCCGTAGATCGACGTAATGTAGCCGGGGGCTGGCCGCGCCCACCCGCTCAGGCTGATCTCGCCCGCATCCAGGCTCGCTCCGGATCCGACTCTCTCCCGCACGCCTGCGAGATAGTCGGTCTCAGTAGCTGCTCGGCGTTCGGACAGGACAACTAACTGCTGCTGAAGGGTCGCCTCGTTGTTCGTCTGCTCGTTCAGTGCAGTCGCCGCAGCCTCCGACGCCGCCTGCGCCTGTGTGAACGCCTCCTCGGCGACGGCGCGGATCTCGGCGAGTTGCTCTTGTGCGACGTTTGCCTGGTCGGTAAGCGCCTGGGCCGTGTTCTGGTCCATCAGAGCCCGCTCGTAGATGGCGTTGGCCTGTTCGGCGATCTTCTGGGACATTCCCAAGCCGTAGAGCAGGCCGTCAGCGTTACTAGGGTTCAGGAGAAGTTGCATCGTGGTGTCGGTGGCCCCGACGCGCATAAGTTGGGCGGCCATTTGGCCGGCTCGCTGCCGAGAGGCGGCGGCCTTCGTGTTGGCTAGGTCTGCTTGGTTCTGAAGTGTTTTTGCCTTTGACACGGCTTCTTGGAACCTTGTATCGGCGGCCTCCCAGAGTGCGGCTTTGGCCTCGGATTCGGCAGCCGCTCGGTTTGCTTCGGCTTGCAGTCCGGCGAGCAGGTTTTGAATTTCGACAATGCGAGCCTGCGTGGCCGCCTCGTCATTGCGGGCAGCCGCGACATCATCCCAGGTTGGGTATTCCGTCGCATGAGCTTCCCCGACAGGCAGCATGGCGAGGCTGGCCACGACGACTATCGCCACCACAGCAATGAGCTGCCGAGGGACGGCCGTGTGTCGTGCCCCCCTGCTTCTTCGGAAAGGGAGACTCCGGTTCGGGCGGGATGACTTGTTAATGGACATTTCGTGTGTCATTAGGGCTGGACGTTGATGATCATCGTCAATCCCCCGGCGCCATCCGTCTCAACATTGTTGTTGGTCGTGTGATGGTTGATGTGGCAGTGGATAAGCCACTGTCCCGGCTGGAGCGCTGTCCAGACCACGTCGTACCGCTGACCGGGTGCCACGTTGACCGTGTCAGCCTCGTACCGCTGGTCGGGCGCAAGTTGGTTGCCGTCGACTGCGGTGACGGTGAATGGTCCCCCGTGTATGTGCATCGGGTGAATCCCCACCGAGTCCGATCCGATGAAGCGCACTTTGACGGTTTCGCCGACCTTCATGTTGATGGTCTCGGTTGCCGGATACGCTTTGCCGTTGATCGTGAAGTAGTTGGCCATTCCCCCTTCCATCGGCATTGCCGGATAGGTAAGGCCCTCACGCTCGAGCCATTCCCCGAGTTGGATCGTGTAGTCGTGGTCGGTTGCCACCTCATCAGCGGGGTTCTTCGGGGAGATGATGATCGCCCCGTACAGTCCTAATGCCTGTTGCCGATCGGCGTGATCGTGGGAGTGATAGAAGTAGGTTCCCCACTGGGTCACCGTGTACTCGTAGCTGTAGATTTCGCCCGGCTCAATCGCATCTTGAGTGATCCCAGCGGGTCCGTCCATGTTGTTGGGCACGTCGAGTCCGTGCCAATGAACTGTTGTCGTCTCGTCCATGGCGTTGGTGACGTCAATGCGAACTCGGTCGCCCTGCGTGAAATTGAGCCGCGGGCCGGGAACCTGGCCGTTGTACGCGTAAGCGTCGACAGTCTGTCCCGGATAGATTTCCCACCTGATCAGAGAGACGGTGAGCTTGAAGACCTTGACGCCGTCCTCCATAGTGGGTTCCAGGACTTGGTCGCCGCGCGTGTTCGATGCGTAGGTTGCGGTCACTGCGTTGGGGTTTACGGCTGCCATGTCGACCATCGCCTCCGCAGGGGTGTCGCGGGTCATGATCATGCCGGGAGGCATGATCAGCCCTCCCACGTCTCTGGCGCTGAGGCTCATGTTGACGGAGTTGGCGGGCGCGAGCATCCCGGTCACCAGCGCGATCGTCGCGACGCCGGCCACCGCGGCCAGCTGCGGAATCGTTACCTTACTGGCAGCGTTCATGGTGTGGGATTTTCCGTTGTCGAGAGAGTCAGTCGCGCTCGAGGACATCGATGGCATACTCATGGCGCCGTGGCTGACGGGCATCTTGGCTTTGCGACTTGTCATGAGGCCGTGTTTCAGGCCGTTCTTCACCAACCACACGTTGGCCGGGTATGCGAGGGTGAACCCGGCGGCAACGCCGACTGACATCACACCCCAGAACACGAGTTCGGTGGGGTCCATCGCGCGCATGTCTCTTCCCATCATCAGGAAGGTCATGACGGGCGCCATCCCGGCCATCATGAAGTTCATGCTGATGAACTCTGGCAAGAAGGACCGTCGCACGTTGGAGAGGTAGCTGCCCCCCATCACGTTCTTCATGAAGAGTGCCTGGAAGATGAGCAGTCCAAACGCGAAGCCCGCGATGTATTCGATGATCAGGTCTAGCCACATGGGCAGCCCGAGAGTGGCAGTGATGACGGCGGCGGCGATGATGCCTGTCGCGTCTCCGGCGACACAGTGGATCGTAGAGCCGATGCCCTGCTTCCAGAGCGGGCGCGTGAACTCTTCATGCTCCCCCGGTCGCGGCTCCTTGTCCGCGAGCACGTAGAGCAGGAGGCCGATCGGTCCCAGGTAAAGGGTGACGAGGATGAAGCCCCACTTCATCACTGCCGGTTCAGGATTGTTCCGGAATTGATCGATACCGACGTAGACGGTGCTCGCGATCGCCAACGCAAACCACGCGGCAAGGAAGTAGTCGATGGGTTGGATGAACATAGCCGATCCTTTGCTCAGGTCAGATGGGAAGAACGGTTCCGCCGATGAGGTACTGCAACTGCGACATCAGCGCTGTCCAGAGGCCGGTAAGCATCAGCACCCCGATGAGGGCCAAAGTTGCGCCGCCGAGGATGTTGATGACTCGTACGTGGCGTTTGAGGAATCCGATCGCCGAGGCCGCCCAGCCCAACCCAAGCGCGGAAAGCATGAAAGGAACGCCCAGGCCAACGCAGTAGAAGAAGGCGAGTAATGCACCACGCCACGGCGAGCCTGAGTTCAAGCTAAGGACAGAGATCGCGGCAAGCGTGGGGCCGAGGCATGGTGTCCAGCCAAATCCGAAGACAATGCCGAGCAATGGGGCGCCGGCCAACCCCACGCGGGGCGACAGCGGTACTCGCGCTGTGCGTTGCATCCAGGGGATCGCGCCAACGAACACCGCCCCCATCAAGATCAGGAACCCGCCCATCACGCGGGTGAGCAGATCTTCCCATCGCAAGAGCCACAGCCCGATGGAGCCGAACGCGGCGCCGTAGGCGACGAAGACCAAGGCGAAGCCGAGAACGAAGAGGGCAACTCCGATGACGGTTCGTCTTCTCGATGTGCGTCCGTCGGTGGTTGCCATGCCGCCGACGTACGCGAGGTAGCCGGGGATCAGGGGAAGAACGCAAGGCGACGCGAAGGAGATTAGGCCTGCAAGGGTGGCGAGCAGGATAGCCAGCACGAGCTGCCCGTTAACGATGGTGTCGACGACACTGTCACCCATCGGTTACCTTCTGCCGAGCTGCGAGCTTTGCGCGTTCCTCTGTCTCTACCTTCGCTTGGGCTTTCCGTTCGTTGCGATCGGCGTGAATGATCGACCGGATGACGAACCAGAAGATCAGGCCTACGAGGACGGTGGGAGCCAAGGACCACAGTGCGTTGAGCCAGAAGTCCTCGATCATGTTCGGGTGTTCGAGGTGGGGCGCTTACGTCCAGCGAGGATCGCACCGAAGACCAGCAGGACGCCGCCCATGGGGTAGCCTGCCGCGAGGTCCAGCCAGCCGGGAGGCTGTCCCGGTCCAAACGCCTCGAGGTGGGCAAGCCAGTGCGTAGCCGCCACGACGACGCCCGCCAGCATGAGGGCCTGGCCGACTCTCACCAAGCGCCGGTGTAGGCGCCAACTCTTTTCCGCGTCGTATGGCGCGGGGGCCTTCTTGTTTTGAGGGTTCATGATGCCGAGATACCTTTCGTGAGGGGTTGGGATTGTTGCTCGAGGGGGTTGGCATGGTGGTTGGCGAAAGAATCGATGACGTTTTCCAGGCCCGGGTCGTCTCCGCGGGACAACCCTCCATATTCGATCGTGAGGCCGTGCCGGTCCTTCGTGGCTCGCACCCAGACGCGGCGTCGGGGGACGAAGAAGGCGGCGGCGAGACCGGCAATGACCGTGATCGCGAAGAACAACATGAAGCCCTTGGTCGGGTCGTGTGAGATGTCGAACGACGCGAACCGCTTCGTGTCCAGGAATTCCACGCTGCCGAGTCCATCGGGAAGCAGTGCGGATTCGCCTGGCCGAATCTCGATGGCGGAAGTTGTGGTCCCGCGCCCCGCGATCTGGGTCATCTTGGAGGTATCGAGTGCGTAGACGGACTTGGGGTCTCCGCTACTGAGTCCAAGATCGCCCGTGTACACGTTGAGTGTGAGAACGGGGTTTTGCAGGTCGGGATAGATGGAAGCGAACGCTCCGCTGGCCGACGTGGCCTTTGTCGGGTAGAAGAATCCGATCATTCCTACCTGCTCCGCTAGGCCGTCAGGCACCTTAATGACGCCGAGGCTCGTGAGGTTTGCGTCCTGCGGGAGGAAGGGGATGGTGTCCGTGAACACGACGTCGCCTGCCGGGTTCTTGACGACAATTTCGGGGGCATAGCCATTGCCCAAAAGATAGACCTGAGTTGAATCGATCGTGAGCGGCTCGTTGACCCGAACTTTTGAGCGCACGGCCTGGGTTGCGTTCTGTTCTTGTGTGCTGACGGAAGCTGTGTAGTCGGTGATGAATCCGAGGGTCGAGGGGTTGTCTTCGACGTAGGTGACGGAGAACGCGTTCAGGGTCAGGGAGTACGGCTCGAGCTGAGAGTCGCTGAAGAATCGCCCCGGCGTAAAGGAGTCGTAGGCGGATCGCGTGTTGACGAAGGTTTGGCCCTCGACCACGACGCGCTGCCCGGTATAGGTGAATCCGCCCCCGATCGCGACGGTCAGCAGGATGCCGATCAGAGCCAGGTGGAAGACAAGATTTCCGGTCTCCCGCAGATACCCGCGCTCTGCTGACACGGACACTGTGTCGACTCCCTCAGTTGAGTCATCGTTTTCATAGAGACGGGTCCGGTACCGCTGGGCTCGAAGGATGCGTTCAGCCGCGCGAATGGTTGCGATTGGCTCGACTTCATTCTGCGCGAGCGTGAACGTTCGACGCTCGTAAGCGGGAAGCCGAGCCATATTCCGGGGGGTTCGTGGAGGGGACTGCCGCAAAGCGATCCAGTGGTGTCGAGTGCGGGGTATGACACAACCGATCAGGGAGATGAAGAGCAGGAGGTAGATCGCCGAGAACCACACGGAGGTGTAGACGTTGAAGAGTTGCAGCGCATCTATCGTCTTCGCGCCAGATGGGTTGGATTTGAAGTACTGAACCACCCCGTTCGGATCTGACGAACGCTGGGGAAACAGCGACCCAGGCACCGCCGCCAATGCCAGAAGCAAAAGCAGCAGCAGCGCGGTCCGCATACTCGTGAGTTGGCGCCACGACCAGCGAGCCCACCCAGTGACGCCAAGCGGCGGGGATACGACCGTCGAAGCTGCGCCGCGATCAAAATGGTCCTCGGGTCGACCACTGGTCTCGCCCGCTTCCTCCTCGACCCTGCCCGTTCGGAGCGTCATTGTTGGATGACCTTGGAGGGTTCGTCAAGGGTCTGGTCCTTGACCGCATCGGACAGGTTGTTGCGGCGATTCATGTAGACGGCAAGGATGCAGGCGCCGACTACGGCGGCCGCGCCTGCAGTGAGGATGTTGATCTTCACTCCCAGGATCTCGAGCTCTGTGGGATCCAGGCGGAAAGATTCGAACCAGGCCCTGCCAATGCCGTACCAAATGAAATAGGTGCCAATAGCAAACCCAGGCCGACGTCGCGTGAGCCGTTCTATCCCGAGGATCACGATGATGCCCGCGAGGTTCCACAGCATCTCGTAGAGAAACAGCGGGTGAAAGAGGGTGCCCGGCGAAAGGCCGTCTGGGAACGCGGGACTGCTCGTGGAGATCTCGAGTCCCCACGGGAGGGTTGTTGGGGTCCCGAACAACTCTTGGTTGAAGTAGTTGCCGATACGTCCGATGGCCTGAGCCAAGAGAAGACCGGGCGCGAGAGCATCGGCGAAGACGACGAACGGCACCCCGCGGCGCCGCGCGCCAATCCATGCCCCCAACGCGCCAAAGGTGATCGAGCCGAAGATGGCTAGCCCACCCTCCCACACGTAGAGCACCCTCCAGAGGTCCGCGCCTGCGTAGAAGTAGTCGGTCGGGTGCGTGAACACGTGGTACAGACGTCCGCCAAGTATTCCGATCGGCACGGCCCAGATCGCGATGTCTAGGGCAGCACCGCTGGGGAAATCGAGTCGGCGCATTCGCCGTCCGGTGATGGCAGTTGCCGCAGCGATGGCGGCAAGCATGAATAACGCGTAGAAGTGAATTCGTAGCGGCCCGATGTCGATGAAGCTGATGTCGGGGCTGGGGATGGCTATGGGGAGCATGGAATGGTTCTCGCCTTTCGGATGGGTGCAGTGCGTCGTTCGTGTGCGGGTGTCATTGCTCGGCGACCGCATCGCTGATCAGCGTGTTCAGAATCGATTTGTCGAGCCTTCCGACGATGCGCGCCGCGATTCGTCCCTGCCGGTCGAGCACGAGAGTGGTCGGCACCGCATCGGGAGCAATTTCGCCAGCGAAGGCCAGCTGGATTTCTCCGCCGTCAGCGTCCAGGAAGGACGGGTACGTGACCCCGAACGCGTCAGCGAATGACTGGGCGGTTCCGGCTTGGTCCCTCACGTTTACCCCGACAAACTGCACGCCGTCAGGCTGGTACTTGATGTTGAGCGCCTCAAGATCAGGCGCCTCAGCGCGACAGGGGGCGCATCCGGCGTACCAGAAGTTGACTACGACAACGCTGCCGAGCCAGTCTTCGGACGACCCGCTGGGGCCTGTGTCAAAGGTCCCCGAGAAGGCAATGGGGTCACCACGGTCGGCCGCGTCGATCTCCGTCACCGGGCCAACGGAGGAGTACCCGCCGCCGGCGTTCGCTAGCGGCGTGCTCTCCACGCAGGCGCTTAAGCCGAGCAGGACTGCGGCGAATGCTGCTGCAGTAAGCAGGATCGTTTTCGATCTAGCGGACTGCCGGGGCCTGATCATGAGCCGATCTTCGCTTTCATCCAGGCATACGGATCAGTCGGAGTAACCCCGTCCAGGAGGATCTCGAAGTGGAGGTGCGCACCGGTGCTGATGCCCGTGCTGCCGACCTGGCCGACAAGCGTGCCGACAGTTACGACGTCTCCCACCACCAAGGGGGAAGAACCTTCGATCATGTGCGCATAGCGGCTGCCGATGACTTGCCCATCTATCTGGTGGGTGATGATGACGTAGGTTCCGTAGTCCCAGTCGTTAGCGCCCACCTCGGTGACCACGCCGTCGGCAATGGCCTGGATCGGGGTACCCATCCCTGGGTTAATGTCGATGCCCTTGTGGAAGGTCGGGCAACCATCACAATCGCGGTATCCGAACCAGCTGCTGATCGGAGCACCGACGAGGAATGGCCACTGAATCGGGGAGTTCGGGTTGTTGGTGAAGGTGTCGTCGGTACGTGAATATGGAGCGCCGTAGGGAACGGTTTTGGTCACAGTGAAGGTGTCGCGGTCGGCAGAAGTGTTCGCATCCATCGTGCTGGTGCTGGAGACGCGCAGGGACTGAAGCTGTGCGGGCTCGCCGGGAACTACCGCAGTAGCCGCGCCCTCCGGCGCTGCGTATGCGGGCAGGAGGTAGGTGCCCATCAACAGCGCCACCAACACGATCGCGCCGCCCCCCTTGGCACTACTTCGAAGAGTGCGCGCTGCCTTGGGGCGTGTTGGCTTGGAGCGTTCCCGACTTCTGCGGATTGACACGACCCCGGGCGGCTGGTGCCGCGAGCGTCGTGCTGTCCTTTCGAGGCTGAGGATCTCGCGACGGGTGAGAGCTGCCGGGGTGTCCGGGTAGCGGTAAGTCATGGGTGTCCAAACTGGGCGCCAGAGGGCGGCCGAAGGAAGAGCGGGTAGAGGGCCGCGGCGGGGCACAGGCCGCCGCGGCCCGGACGAGGTCCTGACAGCTGTTACAGCGTGTCGAGGAGGTCCTTCATGCGGGCGATCTCAGCCGTCTGGTCATCGACGATCTTCTGCGCGAGAGCGAGCGCATCGGCGTTCTGGCCGGTCTGCAGTTCGGTCTTGGCCATGTCGATGGCGCCCTCGTGGTGCACGGTCATCTGCTCGAGGAACAGCTTGTTCGCTTCCGAACCGGAGGCAGCCTTCAAAGCAGCCATGTCCGCGTCGGACATGGTTCCACCCATGTCCATGCCGTCCATCGAACCGCTGGCTCCCCAGCTATCCAACCAGCCATTCATCGTGTCAATCTCGGGGCCCTGGGCGTCCTTGATGTTCTGTGCCAGCTCGGTGACGCGGGGGTCTACACCATCCTTGTCAAGCACCATCTGGGCCATCTCAACTGCCTGCTCGTGATGGGCAACCATTTGCATGGCGAAGGTGATGTCGGCGTTGTTCGCGCTGGACGATTCGGATGAGCTGGAGGTCGAAGGCGAGGAGCCGCCTCCCATGTCCATGCCCTCCATCGAGCATCCGGCGAGGGCCAGGGTCGTTGCGAGCGCACCAGAAAGGAGCGCGATTGTGCGGATTTTCATTGTGATTCTCTCTATTGGTCGAATGGTTTGAGACGCTTCGCCGCGTGCGGCGTTCGCCCGGCTTGACCGGACGGCAGCGAATCAGGTTCGACTAATAGAGAGGACGTGAAGAGAAGGGGGTGCTGGCGGCGCCAGTGCTGATAGACGTGCGACTATCTGCCGAAGCGCAGCACCAAGGGTGCGGAACCGGAAAAGGAAGACATGGAAAATGATGAGGACGGCTGAGACAAGAAGTGCCAACACGCATGCCATCCCCAGCATGTCGTGTGTGGGGGCGCACATTTCGTCGCAGCCCACAGGCGCGGGCGCCTCGTTGTGAGCGACCGCGACCATCGGTGAGTCCGCAGCCGACGCAGTCATGGAATGGGATTCGGGTGCCAGGGACTCCGAGGCGAGGAAGTGCATGGCGAGAAGTCCGATGAGGATCGCGGGCACTGCGAGCAGGGCAATCACCACACGTCGCCAACTGGAACGTGGACGCGACGAAAGCGTCAGCATTGCATGCATCTCGCCCGCCTTCCGCTCCACGATGTACTTAGGGTACTTGATCCCGTGTTGTTCGTACCTGTCAATCAGCCGACCAGAGCAGACGCGCCAGTGTGGGGGCTCACCCGCGTTGCCGGATGAGTGTGGCAATGCGTGCCACCGCCGCATCGAGAGTGAACTGCTCGGATCTCCGTGCCGTTTCCGGGTAGCCAACGGTAAACAAGCCCGGCACTGGCCGACCGGTGATGGGCAGGTCAGCTCGCGTGGAGGCGTTGGCTCCCCCCAGTACGCGCGGCTCGGAGGGAATCCCACTGGCGTGCCAGATCGCGTCGTTTGCGATGACGATGTTGTGCGCAGCGATCGTGCCGGCCGACGTGACAAGTATCAGGTTCGCACCCTCTGGTCCGTAGCTGATCGACAGCAGACGAGGCGTTGCTGCCTGGCTGGTGTGACCGGTGTCTTCGGTGCTTTCGCATCCGCCAGGATCGAGGACCACGAAGTCCTGCAGTTCAATGAGGCCAGCGCGTCTGAGTGCGATGGCCACTGCTGCTGCGACTTGGCCCGTCCCTAGTACATGCACGCGCCTGTTGCGCAATGGATCGATACTCGAGGGCTGTTCTTGCTCTCCGGGGGTGTCTCGGTCGACGATCTTGGACATTGCTGCCCTTTCTGAGTGTGTAGTCATGAGATGCCGATGAAGGCTCCTTGCCCAAGGCGCAGGCGGGCGTCGGTGTTGACGGCCACAGGTCCCGGACTTGGGGATGCTGGGCTCGACAGGAAACTCGCTGGTCGCGGTCGCCGCAGCGAACCGTGAAGCAATCAGGTTCTACTGATCGAAAGTTCCGTAAGGGATGGCGGCGAAGACGCCGGAGTAGTACGAGTTTGCGGCAACGGCTTCGGGATCGATGGGAAGGTCGGCCAGAATGGTGCCGTATCGGGAGCGGCGGCTACCGGCTGCGGCATAAGTGCGTCGACACAGCTGGTTTCACTGTGAGATGAGTCGCACAGATCGCAGTCCGCTGCGTGGAGTGCGGTTGTCGCGGCCCCGACCGGCGCTGAGAGCTCGAACACGTCTGAGCGCAAAGAATGCATGGCAATCAAGCCAACGAGCACCGTCGCAATGATCGTGACCAGGAGACAAAGCCGCAGCAGCGTGGTGCGCTGCACGGGCGAGGCCATATCTGGGCGCCTGTTCATGATCGTGGCTACTGCACCGTGAGTTCGGCTGTTTGCGACAAACGGGAAAGAGCGGGCTGCGCCGAAGCAGCCGCTGACCCCGGGCGAAAGCGTCGCAACCTGAGGCTATTGGTAACGACGAACACGGAAGAGAACGCCATTGCGGCCCCGGCGAGTAGGGGGTTCAGCAAGCCGAGCATCGCTATGGGAAGAGCCGCAACGTTGTACGCGAACGCCCAGAAGAGATTGCCCTTGATCGTACCCAGCGTCTTGCGGGCGAGGCGGATCGCGTCGCTGACCACCACTAAGTCGTCGCTGACCACGGTGATGTCGCTGGCTGCAATAGCGGCGTCTGTGCCGCCACCCATCGCGATGCCCAAGTCGGCCGCGGCAAGCGCGGCGGCGTCGTTGACGCCGTCGCCCACCATGGCAACCACATGCCCGTCGGCCTGCAGTTGTCGGATCGCGGCAAGCTTGCTGGCTGGCGTCGCCCCCGACCGCACGTCATCGATTCCGACTGCGGTAGCAACGGCGCGTGCTGCACCCTCGTTGTCGCCTGTCAGGAGGACGGGGGTGAGCCCCAAGTCGCGCAGACGTCGAATTGCTTCAGGGCTTGTGAGCTTGACCGTGTCAGAGACGCAGAGCAGCCCTTTGGCCTCTCCGTCCCAGGCAATGAGGATTGCAGTCTCACCTCGGCTCTCCGCGGCGGTCACGGTTGTCTGGACAGGCGGCGTGATCGGGATCGACCAGAACTGCTCCAGCCAGGAAGCTTTGCCTGCCACGACGAGGTGCCCGTCGACGAGTGCTTGTACTCCGTAGCCCGCATGCGCGAGGAAGTCATCCGCAGCTCGAACCGCGCTTGGAGCCGCGGCGACAACCGCCCGAGCGATGGGATGCTCCGAACCGTGCTCTACTGCGGCAGCCATGCTCAGCAGTTCCGATTCAGTTGTCCCGGCAAAGAGTTGCACTGTACCGACTGCCATGTGGCCGGTGGTCACAGTACCGGTCTTGTCGAGAACGACAGTATCGATCTTGCGGGTCTGTTCGAGTACTTGAGGTCCGCGGATGAGGATGCCCATTTGCGAGCCGCGCCCTGTTCCCACCATCAGGGCAGTGGGGGTTGCCAGCCCCAGCGCGCACGGGCACGCGATGATCAAGGTCGCCACCGCTGCGGTGAACGCGAACTCGAGGGATGCCCCCGTCAGTAGCCACGCCACGAACGCGATGATCGACAACCCGATGACGATCGGCACGAAGATGGCCGAAACGCGATCCGCCAGTCGCTGGACCTGAGCTTTTCCCGTCTGAGCTTCCTCAACGAGTCTGCCGAGACGTGCAATCTCGGTGTCCGCACCAACTCGAGTGATCTCTACGACTATTCGACCGCCGACGTTCAGCGTGGCTCCTGCAACGCGCGATCCAATGGACACCTCGACGGGGATGGCTTCGCCCGTGAGCATGCTCGCGTCGACCGCCGACGTACCCTCGACGATCAATCCGTCGGATGGGATCTTCTGACCGGGTCGCACGACAACGTGATCCCCGGGCACGAGAGATCCGACCGCGACGAGGGTCTCGGCCCCGTTCTGGATCAGAGTTGCTTCCTTTGCGCCGATCTCCAGAAGTGCTCGAAGTGCGGCGCCGGATTCCTTCTTTGCTCGTGCCTCCACGTACCTCCCGGCGAGAATGAAGACGGTAACTGCGGAGGACACTTCGAGGTAGATTTCGCCCGCGCCGCCCTGGGGGTTTCCAATGAGGCTGAAAGTCATGTGCATGCCCGGCATCCCGGCCATGCCGAAGAACAGCGCATACAGCGACCAACCGAACGCAGCAATCACGCCCACACTGATCAGGGTGTCCATTGTGGCGGCACCGTGGCGGGCGTTGATAGCTGCCGCGCGATGGAACGGCCACGCGCCCCACACCGCAACGGGGGCGGCTAGAGCTAGGGCGAGCCATTGCCAGTTTGTGAACTGGAGCGCCGGGATCATGGACAGCACAGCAACCGGCACCGTCAACGCTGCGGAGACGAAGAGTCGGCGCCGCAGAGCCGCCAGTTCCGGGTCAAGATCGTTGGCGACGGCATCGACGTTTGACGCAGCAGGCGGCGCTGGTAGTGCCGCGGTGTATCCCGCGGATTCGACTGCGGCGATCAGCGCGGCGGTATCAACCCCGTCGGCTTGGACTCGTGCCTTCTCAGTCGCGTAGTTGACAGTGGCCGTGACACCCTCGATGCGGTTGAGCTTTCGCTCAATGCGCGTGGCGCACGACGCACATGTCATACCCCCGATCTCGAGGTTGACATCGACCATCGTCATCTCTAGGCCGAGACCAGCGAGTATCCGGCTTCGGTGACCGCGGTGCGGATTGCCTCCACTGCGACGGGCTTGGAGCTGACCACCATGATGCGGGACGCGCCGCCGGCGTTGAGGTCGACGCTGACACTTTCGACGCCGTCGAGGGCGGTGACTTCCTCGGTGACGCTGGAGACACAATGGCTGCAGGTCATTCCCTCAACCAGGTAGTGCTCACGAATGGCGTCTTCGCTGATACTGGCGGCTTCGGCGGAGTGACCGCTCGTCCCGCATGAGCATGCGTGGTTCTTGTCGGTGAGTCCGAGCTCATTGCCGACGTTCTCGGTATTGCACATAGGGCGCTTCCTTCTTTCAGGCGGGGTTAGTGGGGCTTAGGAGCGAACGAGGCGTGCGATAGCCGCCGAGGCCTCACGAATTTTGTCTTGCGCTACCTCGCCGCCTTGCGCCGTGGCTTCGGCCACGCAGTGACTCAAGTGATCGTCGAGCAGGGACAGCGCCACCGACTCGAGGGCCTTGGTGGCAGCGGAAACCTGGGTGAGCACATCAATGCAGTAAGTGTCTTCTTCGACCATTCGAGCGATCCCCCGGACTTGACCTTCCGCCCGGCGAAGACGCTTGAGAATGTCTTCCTTGTTGTCGACGTACCCGATCATGACGGTCCTCTCGTATACCCCGGTAGGGTATGCATTCTAGGCACACCCCAACCCCTCCTGTCAAGATGGCGCGCGTTCTCACGGCATACCCACCGGGGGTAGCCCATGCCGTGCCCATTCGGACGGACGCCTCGATGCCGCGTTGGCCCGGCAACCAAACGAGCCCAGAGAAGTGGCACCCGTTGACATATACCCCCCCGGGGTATAACTTCGACGCATGAGCGAATCACATTCCGATCACGGCGATTCCACCCCCACTTCCACCGAGGCGCACGGTTCCGCCCATGAGTCAATGGACCACGGCTCGATGGGGCATGCGACCATGAGCCACAACGCGATGGAGCACGCGACCACGGATCATGGCGCCATGAACGGGCATGGTGGCCATGGCGACCATGTCGGGCAGTTCCGTCGACTGTTTTGGATCATGCTGGTGCTGGCCGTCCCGGTCGTGGGTTTCAGCCACATGTTCGCGATGATCCTTGGCTACTCGCTCCCCGACCTCGCCTTCGTGGCGTGGATTTCGCCTGCACTGGGGACGGTCATGTACTTCTGGGGCGGACGCCCATTCCTTACGGGCGCGGTCTCGGAGCTGCGGGCGCGGAAGCCGGGCATGATGCTGTTGATCGCATTGGCGATCACGGTTGCGTTTCTAGCGTCATGGGGTGCCACTCTTGGGATCCTCGCCACTGAACTCGACTTCTGGTGGGAGCTTGCCCTGCTCATCGTGATCATGCTGCTCGGGCACTGGATCGAAATGCGTTCTCTCGCGCAGACCAGCACTGCCCTTGAGTCTCTCGCGGCCCTCTTGCCGGATGAGGCAGAGCGAGTCGATGGGGAGAACATCACGATCGTGGCGCCCTCCGACCTTCAAGTCGGAAATATCGTGATCGTCCGTCCGGGCGGGCGAGTACCCGCCGACGGCACGGTGATAGAAGGTACAGCTGACGTCGACGAGTCGATGATCACGGGTGAGTCACGGCCTGTGAGCCGAGGCCCTGGCGCCCATGTCGTCGCCGGAACCGTCGCGACAGATACGGCCATCCGTGTCGAGGTGACTGCTATTGGGTCTGACACGGCCTTGGCCGGCATCCAGAGACTCGTCACTGAGGCGCAGAACTCGAGTTCACCCGCTCAGCGGCTCGCTGACAAGGCGGCAGGGTGGCTGTTCTGGTTCGCTCTCGGTGCAGGAGTTATCACTGCCGTGGTGTGGACGCTGGCAGGAAATCCGAATGACGCGATCATCCGCACGATCACCGTGCTTGTCATTGCTTGCCCGCATGCTCTGGGCCTTGCAATTCCCCTCGTCGTGTCAATCTCTACCGAGCGAGCCGCAAAGGGCGGGGTTCTCATCAAAGACAGGCTTGCGCTTGAAAGCATGCGAACCGTCGACTCGGTGCTGTTCGACAAGACCGGCACCCTGACCAAGGGCGAGCCCACCGTTTCCCACGTCGCCGTAACCGATGGCCTGGATGAGGCAAACGTGCTGTCATGGGCCGCTGCGGCGGAGGGCGACAGTGAGCATCCTCTCGCCAAAGCCATAGTTCAGGCGGCGAAGGACCGAGATCTCACAATGCTGAAGGCATCCGACTTCCAGGCCTCAACAGCAGTAGGTGTCACCGCCACCGTCGAAGGACGAGCCATCTCAGTGGGCGGGCCAGCGATGCTGGCGAGCAGCGGCGCGACCGCGATTCCCGTTACCGAGTCGTGGAAGAACGACGGCGCGATTATCCTTCACGTCCTCGCCGACGGCAAGGTGATTGGCGCGATCGGCCTCGCTGACGAGGTGCGCGAGGAGTCGCGCCAGGCCGTTGATGCTCTGCACGCTCTTGGAATCCAGGTGGTAATGATCACCGGCGATGCGGAGGCAGTCGCACAGTCGGTCGCCGCAGAGCTCGGCATCGACAGGGTGTTCGCCGGAGTCCACCCAGAAGACAAGGCGGCGAAGGTCGCCGAGTTGCAGCACGAGGGTCGAAAGGTCGCGATGGTCGGCGACGGCGTGAACGATGCCCCCGCTCTCGCACAGGCGAACGTAGGTATTGCGATTGGCGCCGGAACGGATGTCGCGATCGCATCGGCCGGCGTGATCCTCGCCAGTGACGACCCGCGGTCCGTGCTTTCTGTCATCGAGCTGTCTCGCAAGAGCTACAGAAAGATGAAGCAAAACCTGTGGTGGGCAGCAGGCTACAACCTCATCTCCGTTCCACTCGCCGCAGGAGTCCTCGCCCCCATCGGCTTTGTGCTCCCGATGGAAGTAGGGGCCCTGCTGATGTCTGCCTCGACCGTGGTCGTGGCGCTGAACGCTCAGCTGCTCCGACGTCTTGATCTGCGCCCCGACGTCAGCACCTCCCGGCTGCTCGCCGATCGTTCCTAGAGGAAGAACCGGAAGCTAAAGGAACCGTTGGCGAAACCGGCTACAGATCGATAGGGAGGAGCGGTCATGAAAGCACACAACGATGACGGTGAAGATCACCTCCGCGGAGTCGAAGCAGCGGCCGTCGCCGTTGCTTCTCTAGCAGGGCTGGCGTCCGCGTATTGGGATGATTCATGGCACACCACCCTGGGGCGTGACAGCGCACTCATCCCGCCGCACTTGTTGCTGTACTCGTCGATATTGTTGGTAGGCCTGATCCTCGCGGTCTGGGGCTGGCGCCTGGTGCGGACACGCTCACTCCGTCTGGCAGTTCGTGCCCCGGGGTTCGTGTTGGCTGTCGCGTCCGCGGCGGCGACCGTGCTTGCGGCCCCGGCCGATGCCTTCTGGCATTCCGCGTTCGGTCGCGACGCGGTCCTCTGGTCACCTCCGCACCTTCTGTCAGTCATCGCCACCTTGGTCCTACTGGTGGCGATGCTGATCGGCGTGAACCCGCGCTCCTCCCAGATTGTGCGGCTCACACTAGGAGTCGCACTGTTGGGCGCGTCGCAAATCGTCGTGATGGAGTACGACACGAACGTGCCCCAATTTCCCGAAGCCCTGTACTTGCCTCTACTGGTGCTGACCGGCCTGGGCAGCGTCTGGGTCATTTCGGCCCTAACCCGGGGCCCGCTAGCAATCACGGTCACTATCGTCGGCTACACGGTCTTCCGTCTTGCCGTGCTCGCAGCGCTCAGCCTCGCCGGGTGGATCGCACCCGACATGCCGCTCGCCCTTCTCGGCCTCATGGTCTTGGATGCCCGTCGGATCGGTGCGTGGCGGTGGCCACTCGCAGTGGCCGCTGTCACCGGACTGCAATTGGTCGCGTCCGCTACCGGGATCAGTAGCGTTGGCCTGATCCCTGTTGCGCAGTCAGCCGCGATCGTCATATCGACAGTGGCTATAGTCGTCATCGTCGTAGTCGCACGTCGACAACATCTGTGGCGGATCGGTGCGCTCGGCATCGCGCTCGCCCTATCCCTGGTCGTCGCATTCGCCCCCTCGGCGGCGCAAGCCCACGATCCCGGGCAAGGACCGTCGTTCGGAACAGCCACTATGTCGGTGACCGGCGACGGCTCCGGTCGGATCGATGTCACCGTCACCGATCTTGAGGTGAGCGATGGGGGACAGCTGGCACCGATCCAACTGTCGGCTCGTCGGGCCGGCCAAACCCTTATCGAAACGCTCACCTCGGGAATCGGCCCTGTCGCAGAATTCAGCGGATCGCTAGTCCTACCCAGTGACGGGCTGTGGTTCGTGTACGCACAATTCGACAGCCACGGACGCGCCCTGGAACTATGGTTGCCTGTCGACCAGCGCCTTAACGCGGCCCTGATCGAGCGCCGCAACGTGTACGAACCAGCCGGGGTCGCCTCAGTGCAGCCCGCTCAGCTGATTGTCGGAGGACTTCTGCTCGGCCTCGGCGCGGCGCTCTCATCGTTGCCAGCGCAGTAGAGGTTCGCCGTCGAATGCGCGTCCTTGATGTGTAACCATCGCACCCCAGACCCACCGGCCTAGCCCGCAAGGTGCAGGTCATCGATTTACTCGGGCCGCCCGGGCCAGTGTCAGCTCGAGCCCTGCGGCTCCCGCATTCCGGTGATGGCGGCCTCCCCCATTTCGTGGCGTTGCAGGTTTCCGCAATGACCGGCTAGTGAGCATGCGGGACAGTTGCGCCCTCTGCCTTCGTGACCGCACTGATCAGCATGTCATCGAGGTTAGGCAGGGCGTGGCCCAGTTCGTGCTCAGCTTCGTGGACGATTCCCTCGGCCCCAGCGAGAGTATTGCTCGCAGCGACCTGAATGACGGCCGCTCCTTGAAGTCGGTGGCCGACCCAGCGCAGTTGCACACGGGATACAGCCAGCACTCCAGGTGTGCGTTCCAGAGCTTTCTCCGCTTTGTCGACGAGCTCGGGTTCAATGCCATCCATGAGCCGTCGGCCGATGGAGCGGACCGTTCCGCAGAGCAGGACGATGATCGCAGCAGAGATGATCAGCCCGACAATCGGGTCGGCCAGGGGGAAACCGAGCATGACACCGATCGCGCCGACAACCACCGCGAGCGACGTGAAGCCATCCGTTCGAGCGTGCACGCCATCGGCGACGAGAGCGGCAGAGCCAATTCGCTGTCCTACCCGGATCCGGTAGATGGCCACTGCCTCATTTCCGATGAAGCCGATAACGCCGGCGGCCAGCACCCACCACAGGTTGTGCAGCGGCTGCGGGTCGATGATCCGGCCAATGGACTGCCAGGCTGCGATGATAGCGGAGAGAGCGACGACCGCGACGATGAACAGACCGGCCAGGTCCTCGGCGCGGCCGTAGCCGAAGGTGTAGCGGCGAGTCGCGGCGCGACGGCCGAGAATGAATGCGATCCACAACGGGACCGCGGTCAGGGCGTCGGAAAAGTTGTGGATCGTGTCGGCTAATA
This sequence comes from Rhodoglobus sp. GW821-FHT12B09, assembly GCF_058809925.1. NCBI lineage: Bacteria > Bacillati > Actinomycetota > Actinomycetes > Micrococcales > Microbacteriaceae > Rhodoglobus > Rhodoglobus sp. GW821-FHT12B09. The sequence continues at coordinate 146,686 of NZ_JBXATB010000005.1, forward strand.
GGGCGACCGAGCCACTGATTACAACCACCACGAGCTGGAGGATGGTTGTGCCCAAGAGGATGAACAGGCTGATCTTCAGTGCCCGGACGCCCTCGTTGCTGGCCTCGAGTGCGTCATCGATCGAGTCTGAAGCGTCGTGGGAGTGCGGCACGAACAGCCCGATGAAGAACCCCTTGATCCCGACCGGGTGGCTGTGCGCTCCCGGCCCGTGCTCATGGCCATGGTCTCCGTCCGCGTGATCATGGCCGTGATCTGATTCCGCGTCGTCCGCGTGAGGATGCTGGTGCGAGCTGTCGTGGAGAGCGTGCTCACCGATCGGTTCCTCATGGTGCAGGTGCTGGTGAGTGCGTGGACCACTCATGATTCTTCCCCGCTCCGCTCGTGGTGGTGCCGGGGTGTGCCACCGAGGGAGTGTTCGGCCTGGAAGATCGCGTCAGCCACCAACTGGGAAGCGTGCTCATTTTCAAGCCGGTAGAACACTCGCTGGCCCTCCTGCCGCGCGGCAACAATGCGAGCCAAACGAAGCTTCGCGAGGTGCTGCGACGCCGCTGCCGGGGTCTTGTCGACGATGTCCGCGAGGTGGTTGACCGACAGTTCCCCATCACGCAACGCAAGAATCATCCGCACTCGAGTAGCGTCGGCAAGCATCGCGAACACCTCGACCGCGAGTTCCACGTATTGGCTGTCGGGCTCGCATCCGCATATTTGCTTATCTGCGTTCATGCGCACATGTTACCTGATCGTGCGGTCGAGCTGCTCGATACCGAACATCTGACCAGCGCTCGAAGGACCGTCTCTAGGGCGAGCGAGCCGGTTCCCGCACCTCGCTAGAGGCGTGTAAAGCGGTCTCGGGTCCTGCCCACATTTTGCCCACGAATGAGCAGAATCACCCTGATCACGTCGTGCTAGTTTGATTCGGAAATCCGCGAAGTTCCGCGGAACTCCAGCCTGTTTGCTGGCCTCCATAGGCGCTCGATTGTCACTGAAAATCGTGAGGTCACGGGATCGACGCCCGTCGGAGCCACCATCTTTAGTGCTGGTCAGCGGCTCATTTGCCCCGTCCTGCACTGCGGAAAACACTATGGATCTACGGTTTGCTCACTCTTCCCACGGAGTCCACGTGTGCGTGAGCCCTGCTGGGCGGCCTCCTAAGCGTCGGCGACGCACCTGAAACCGATGTGCGTCGTCGCCGAGTCCTCGGTCTGTGCACTCCGTGCCGCCGGTCGGTAGCGGAGGCAGTATTCGGGGGCGCACAAGTGCGAGCCGCCCTTGAGCACCCGCTGAGCGGTGCCCGGGTCGCTCGCAGGACCGCAGGAGCAGGTGGTCGCCGGGTCCACGTGGTGGGCAGTCCAGGCCGTGCTTGTCCATTCCCAGGTGTTCCCGGTCATCTCGTACAGCCCGAAACCGTTGGGGGCGAAGGTTTCGACCGGCGCTGTGCCTCGCCATCCTCGAGCTCCCCGGTTGTCGTACGGGAAGCGCCCTTGCCAAGTATTGGCGTGGACGGCGTCCGTGTTGGGCTCCTCGCCCCACGCGTAGGTCGCCGACTCGAGGCCGCCCCGGGCTGCATACTCCCACTCCGCCTCGGTTGGCAGGCGCTTACCCTCCCAGCTGGCGAAAGCCCGGGCGTCTTCGAAGCTCACTTGGACCACCGGATGATCGTCCAGATCCGCCACGTCGCTGTCGGGTCCGTACGGCCGATCCCACCGTGCCCCCGGCACCCAGTGCCACCACTGGCGCCAGTCCCCCAGGTCGACGGGACCGTTCGTCGGCCGAAACACGAGCGATCCGGGCTGACGCCCATCATCGCTCAGGTGCTCGTATTCAGCGCCACGAAGGGGACGCTCGGCCGTGGTGACGTATCCGGTCGCCTCGACGAACCTGCGGAACCGCCGGTTGGTCACCGCGTGGGTATCGATCTCGAACGGCGCCACCCAGGCCTCATGGACTGGGCCCTCCTCACGGTAGAAGTCCGTCGACCCCATGCGGAAGGCGCCGCCGGGAAGTCTGGCCATTCCCTCGGTCATGCCAGGCTGCCGATCATCCACGCGGCGAGGGCAACGGCGATCGCGAGCACGGACGCGGCGATGGCCGTTACCGCCCCTGAGGCACTGGGCAGGGCGCGCTCGGCCGAGACCTCTCGGTGCACTCTGCGGTACCTCGCCGCCGAGACGGTGTAGGCGACCGCCGCGAGCGCGAGCACCGCGATACCCACGACGCCGGCAACAAAGCCCAGGATCGCCGCGCCCAGTTTGATCACCAGCAGCGCCGCGACCGCGAGTGAGAGGCAGGTTCGGCGCCAGGCCAGCAGCGTCCTTTCCGGTTGAAGCCCGGCGTCGAACGGCGCGTCGGTCACCAGAGGAGTCCGATCAGAACCAGCACCGCCGCGACCGCGATACCGCCCACGATCGTTGTTCCCACGGTGAGGCCGGGCAGGGCGACACCTCGCCGGAGCGAGCGCTCGGTGCGGGCCCAGCTCACCCAGCCCTGGACTATCGCGAGGACACCGAGGGCGATAAGGACGAGACCGGCGCTGAGCCGGAACCCGGAATGGGCGGGAATCTTGAGGGCCTCGAGGGCTATGCCTCCCGCGAAGAGGGCCAAAGAAGTCCGCACCCACGCGAGGAAGGTCCGCTCGTTGGCCAGACTGAAGCGGGGGTCGGGCTCGCTGCCGACGCGGTACACCCAATGTGGGCGCCGGGAATCGGGGAGTTTGTCGTTCATCTGAGTCGGCCTTTGGGAGGGGAGGGTGGGGCGGCGCCAATGGACGAGGGCGCCGCCCCTGATGTGCTAGCCCTGGGGCAGCTTGAGCTTCTTCACGAGCGCCGACAGGTCGTCCTGCAGCTTGCCCATGCCGTCGGCGGCGCTGACGTTGCCGGCAGCGATCTCCTGCAGGGCGGGCTCGGTGAGGTTGAGCATGTCGGTCGAGAAGGAGTAGCGCAGCGACGTCGGGTTCTCCGGCAGGTTTGCCGCAGTCTCGGCCACAGCGTCGAGCGTCGCGGATGCCGCGTCCGAGAGCCCGCTCACGTTGTCATAGGCGTCAGAACGCGTCGGAATGCCGCCGAACTCGGCGAACATCTTCATCGCCTTGGCGGAGGTCATCCACTTGATGTACGACAGTGCGGCCTTGGCGCGGTCGTCCGGCAGGCCCGCGGGGACCCCGAGAACCCAGAGACCGGTCGCGGACGATGAAGTGCCATCAGGGCTGGTCGGGAGCGGGGCGTAGCCGATCTTGCCCGCGACTGCGGAGTTCGACGGGTCCTCGAGCTGCGGAGCTGCCGCCGCGACCGCGTAGGTCTGGGCCGCATCGCCCGACTGCATGGCTGCGATCACCTGGGCCTGGCCCATCGTGGTCGTTGCCGACGGGCCCAGCATCGCGAGGTCGCGAAGCCACTGCGCGGCCTTCACCGCGCTCTTGTCATCAGCCTGGGGCGTGTAGTCGGTTCCGGGCTCGGTGAACCAAGAGGCTCCGGCACCGTTGAGCAGCGCCTGGAACTCGTAGGTCATGGCGTAGGTACCGGCGACACCCTGGGTGCGGAACGCGCCGCCGTACGTGGCGAGTCCCGACTCCTGAATCTTCTTGCCGTTGGAGATGACTTGGTCCCAGGTGGTGGGGACCTTCAGGCCGAGCTCCTTGTAGATGTCGGTGCGGTACATGAAGATATCGACATTGCCCAGGAGGGGCGCGCTGGTGAGTGCGCCGTCGCTTGAGAAGATGTCGTTGTCCGCGTCCCAGCGCGCGATGTTGGAGTAGCTGAAGGTCTCCTTGTCGGGCGCGTAGTCGGGGTCGATATCAGTGAGGGGCTGGATCCACTCGTTCTCGTTGAACTGAACGAGGTCGCCCTCGTTGATCTGGTACACATCGAAGGTGTGCTGCTGGCTCTGGACGTCGTTGACCTCCTGGGTCTTGACGTCGGGGTTGGGGAACGGCCGGAGATCGACGGTGTTGCCCGTCTCCTTCTCGTACTCATCGACGAGCTTGGCGTAGGCCGGGTTCCACGGAGCCTGGCTGGTGGGCACGACCAGCGTAACGGGGGCAGCGTCGTCGCTGGCCTCGCTCGTAGGCTTGATGCTCCCGCCACCGCTCGCGCATGCGGATAGCGCGAGGGCACCAATGGCCAGCGCGCCGACCAGCGAAGCAGCGCGTGTCGCGACTCGACCTCGAGTTCGGTTCATCATCGTCTTTCTCCTTTTGTTCGGATGTGATTACAAGCTGGGCAGCTCGATCGAGCGGCCCCGCGCGGGATGCTCTAGCCCTTGACGGAGCCGGCCGTGAGTCCCGCGACGATGTGGCGGTTCGCGAAGATCGCGAGGACGATCATGGGGATCGCCGCGACCGTGCCGGCCGCTGAGAGTTGCCCCCATGTGACGGAGTACTGCTGGAGGAAGCCCGCGATCCCGACTGTGACGGGGGCGGTCGGACCACCCGAGGTCATGGTCAGCCCCATGAGGAACTCGTTCCACGCCATGATCCCGACAAAAACCCCCGTCGCGGCGAGTCCGGGACGGACCAGCGGCAGCATCACCGAGGCGAACACCTTCGGCTCGCTGGCCCCGTCCATGAGGGCTGCTTCTCGCAGTTCCTCCGGGATGCCCGAGAAGTAGGAGCTCATGAGCAGCGTCGCGAACGGGAGGTTGAACACCGTGTTGACCAGGATCAGCCCCCAAACCGTCCCGAGCAGTCCGAAGCTGTTGAGCATGACGTACAGGCCCGGCACCAGAGTCGCCGGCGGGATCAATGGGATGATTCCCGCGAGAGCAAGGGCGGGAATCGCAAGCCAGCGAGGCGGGTTGAGCTTTGCGAGCGAGTAGCCGCTGATCGAGCCGATGACCAGGCACAGGACTACCGTGCCAACGACGATTCCCACGCTGTTGAGTATCTGGACGCCGAACACGCCGCCTTCGAATACCTGGGCGAAATTACCTAGCCAGAAGGGGAAGATCCACTTCGTGCTCACGATCGCGACGTTCGGGAGGAAGGCGAGCAGGACCATCCACGCCACGGGGAGTATGACGAGGATGATGGCCACGACGAGCCCGATCTCCACCAGAATGCTGCGCTTGCGGGGGGCAGATGCGGTGCTGGTCATGCTCTCTTTCCCAACTGTCGACGGGCGAACAGGAACGCGGCGAGAACGATCGCGGTCATGAGAACCACAGCGAGGCTGAATGCCGAGGCATCCCCGAACCGAAGGTCTTGGAAGAACCAGAGCTGGATGCGCTGTGAGACCAGCGTTGTCGCACCGTTGGGCCCGCCCGACGTGAGCAGGTACATCTCGTCGAAGACCTTGATGCCCATGACGATCCGGACGACTCCGACGGCCGCGATGGCCGGTACGAGAAGCGGAAGCACGATGTGGCGCAGGAGGCCCACCTCGTTGGCGCCGTCCATCCGGCCGGCCTCGAGCACCTCCTCATTGATGGACTGGAGCGCCGTGTAGAGGAAGAGGAACACCACGGGCGTCCAGTGCCAGACATCAACGACGATGACAACGAACATGGCGCCCGGCCCCGAGTTCAGCCATTCCTGGGCGGGCAGACCGAGACTCAGCGCCACCTTGTTGATGCCGCCCACCGTTGGGCTGAAGATGAGCAGCCACATGAGGCTGACGACAACGGGGGCGATCACCGCCGGCCAGATCATCACATTCCGGGCGAGCGGAAGAAGGAGCACAGCCCGATTCACCAGTAGCGCGGCGACGAGGCCCATGAGCAGGCTGCCGACCACGGTCATCACCACGAAGAAGACGGTGTTGCCGATGGCCTGCCAGGCACTCGCGTCGGAGAGAACGCGGGCGAGATTGTCGAATCCGCTCCACGAGTAAGAGAAGCCGGTGGCGCCGAGGTCGATCTCGGAGAACGCCATTCGCACGACCTGCGAGAGCGGATACGCGGCGAGAACGAGCGAGAAGACCAGAAAGGGCAGCAGGCCGATCGTGGCGAAGAGGCTCCGCTTCCTCCGCCTCCTAGGACTTGAGTGAGTCGTGGTCACTGAGGCACCTGTCCAGTCGGGAGGACGAGGTCCTCGGGCTTGCGTGGGTATCTCATGGAAACACTTTCGACGACGTTGGCGATGCTAGATCGATCTAGCAGGTAGATCGATCTAGCGGGGTAAGTCAGAACGATAGCCGTGCAGTCCGAGAAGATCAAGTGCCTAGTTCGTGCAGCCGCAGGATTGGCGGATCTCGAGGTGGGCGGGCATCGCAGTGAAGGCATCACCCGGATGTCCGGCCAGCGCTCCGAGGAGCCACTGGGCCGCGCGCGTACCCAGCAACTGGGGACCTACGGCAACGGAGGTCACGGAGGGCCAGAACAGCTCCGACTCGGGAAGCCCGTCAAACCCGATGACACCGATCGACTCGCGACCGATCTGCCGCAGCGCATGGAGGAGGGCGTAGGCAACGACGTCGCTGTGGCAGACCACTGCGTCGAACTGGATCCGGGACTCGATGAGCTCCTGGGCGAGCCGCATGCCGCCGGCAACGCTGGTGATACCGCTCAGTTCGGCAACGAGCTCCGCGCCTGGCTGACGGGCCGCGGCATCCCTGACGCCCCGCATGCGCTCCTCGCGCGGGCCGGCGCCCTGCGGGCCACCCAGATAGACAAGTCTGCGGTAGGAGTGGTGATTGACCAGGTGTTCTCCTGCTAGCACACCGCCGCCGTAGTCGTCGGGGCCGAGGTAAGGAGCGCCACCTTCGGACTGGCGGGTTACGGCGAGAAGGGGCACAGGGTAGCTCGTCAGCTTGGCGGCCAGGTCGCTCGAGACGACGGGGGTGTAGGCGAGCGCGTCGATGGGGTATTCGAGCATCGACTGTGCCAGGCGCTCTTGGCGACCGGCGTCGTCGAACGTGTCCGACACCATGGTCAGATAGCCCCCCTCTGCCGCGGCCTCCTCGAATCCGAGGGTCATGGCCGAGAAGAAGGGGTTCGAGACATCCGTGATGAGCAGGCCGATCAGCCCGCTCCGCTGCGTCCGTAGGTTCGCCGCTCCCCGGTGGTACACGTACCCAAGCGCGTCCATGGATTCCCGGACCCGCTCGCGGGTCTGATCGCTGAGCCTGCCGGTATTGCGCACCACCATCGACGCCGCGGCCCGGGAGACCCCCGCGTGAGCCGCCACGTCCTGCAGGGTGACTCGTCGCATGAGAGCAGGCTACCGCTACCGCGGATTCGGAGTTGCGGTCTAATGCCCATCCGTAATAGCGTCGACTCGCTAGATCGATCTAGCACATTGTCATCGGAGCCATTCCACGTGCGCCGATCTACACACAGGGGTGAATGACCGTGCGCACAGAGGCCACGAGACCGGACATCGTCCTTATCCACTGCCACGATCTCGGTCGTTGGCTGGGCACCTACGGAATGCCCCAGGTGCCGAGCCCGAACATCAACGGCTTCGCCGACGAGTCGGTGGTGTTCGAGAACGCCCATTCCGCGGCACCGCTGTGCTCGCCCGCCCGAGCTGCACTTTTCACGGGACGATCGCCGCACCAGAACGGCGTGCAGGGTCTTACCCACAGCGCTTGGCGCTACCGGAGAGATGTGCTCACGGCCCCGGAGCAGCTTCGGCCCTATGGATACCACTCGGCGCTCATCGGCCTGCAGCATGAGGACGTCGATCCGACCGTACTAGGTTTCGACGAGTGCCCGGGCCTCGGCTTCCTCCCCCGCGTATACCAGGTTGCCGAGGCCACCGAGGACTGGCTGAGTTCGCTCGCCCCCCGCGCCGAACGCGACCCCGTCTTCCTGACGATCGGCACCTGGGAGGTACACCGCCCTTGGCCGGACGAGGACTACGTCCCGGGCAATCCGGAGCACGTCGACGTTCCGGGGTTCCTCCCGGACAACGAGCTAACCCGTCGCGATATCGCCGACTTCTATGGATCGATCCGGCAGTTCGACAGCGGCTTCGGCGACATCCTCGCCTCGGTTGAGAAGTACCTCGACACCGAGAACACCATGGTGATCTTCACGACCGACCATGGCGCCGCGTTCCCGCGAAGCAAGAGCACCCTCTACGACGCGGGCACAGGCGTGACGCTCATCGTCCGCCCCCCTCGCAGGTGGAACGTGCAACCGAGCCGGGTTCGCGCGATCAGCTCTCACCTCGACATAGTCCCCACCCTGCTCGAAACGGCGGGCGGCACGATCCCCGACGAGCTCGAAGGCGTGTCGCTGCTCCCGCTGATCGACGGCGGCGAAGGTGACGCGGAGCGCGTGGTCTTCACCGCCAAGAGCTACCACGACACCTACGACCCGAAGCGGGCGGTCCGGTCGGTGGACTTCGCCTACATCCGGAACTACGAACCGGGCCCGCGCCTGCAACTCGCGATCGACCTCGAGAAGAGCCTGACACGGCAGGGCATGGGTGACGAGCATCTGCAGGCCCGCGACCAGGTCGAGTTCTACGACCGCCGTGTGGATCCCAACGAACTCCGCAACGTCGCCGGCGACGAGAGCTACCAGGCGATCCGCGATCGCTACGCGCTCCTCCTCCACGAATACCTGACCGCAACCCACGACCCGATCGAGACGGTACGGCTTCCCCCGCCGCCCGTGCGGACGCGGGACGCGCAGCCGCTCGACCCCGTCGAGCCCCCCGACTGGCGCTCCCTCCGCGCGGACCACTGAGCTCCGTGGACGGCCAGATCAAGCTAACGGGTCCGTCCGGCGCGGTAACGGCCACGATCCACCCCCGCGGCGCGGGCCTCCGCTCGCTGATCGTCGACGGCACCCAGTACATCCAGCAGTTCGCCGGAGACGAGCCGCCCTTCTACGCGGGGCTGACCCTGGCTCCGTGGCCCAACCGGGTGCGAGACGGCCGCTGGGCTCTTGCCGGAGCGGGCGGGCAGCTCGACAAGAACGAGGTCGCCCTGCCCAATGCGATCCACGGGCTCGTGCACTCGGCGCCGTTCGCTGCTGAACGAGTGCGCGAGGACTCCGTGAGGCTCACCACGACGATCCGGCCAAGCCGCGGCTGGCCGTTCGAGATCGCACTCACTGTCGACTACACGCTCTCAGCAACGGGGATCCGCGTCGACTACGGAGCGCACAACCTCGGGTCGAGGCCAGCCCCGTTCGCGATCGGAGCCCACCCGTTCTTCACCGTCGGTTCCGTGCCGGCCACCGAGCTGTGGTTGACGGCCTCTGCCCGCAGGGTCCTCCTGAACGACGCACAGGGAATCCCCTCGGCGGATGTCTCGGTCGATGACTACCCAGAGCTCGACCTCCGCGTCCGTCGGTCCCTCGGCGAGTTGCGGATGGCGCAGTGCTACACCGACTTCGTCACGGAGGACGGAGTCGTGGGATGTGCACTCACCGACGCATCCGGCACCGGGGTGAGGGTCTGGGCGGATCCGGCCTTCCGGTACTGGCAGTTCTTCACGACCGACAGCTTCCCCACACCCGACGGGGAGGCCGCCGCTGTCGCTCTCGAGCCGATGACGGCTCCCGGCGATGCGCTCAACAGCGGGCTGGGCATCCGTTGGATCAACCCTGATGAACATTGGGCGGGAGCGTGGGGTTGCGAGTGCCTCCCGTGAGGAACTCCTGAGTGAGCTCGAGCCACCTCGAGTGCAGTCACCCGGGCGGGTTGACATCTGCCCACTTCTTGCCCACGAACGACCAGAACCACCGTGATCATGTGGGCCCGGATCGAGTCCGGGATCCGCGAACTTCCGCCGGCGATCACCCGGAGAGGTAAGATCGTAGAAGAGGTCCGACACGGATCTGCGGACGAGGGAGCAGTACCCGCACCTGACAAGACTGACTCAGATTGAGTCTGTCATGGCATGGTTGATCCTCGTCCTCTCTGGCATTACAGAGGCGGTGTGGGCCTCGGCGCTGGCCGCCTCCAAGGGCTTCGCCCGCCCCAAGCCGACAATCCTCTTCGCGGTCACCATCGTCGCGAGCCTCGGCGGGCTCGCCTACGCAATGACGTCCATCGCCACGAGCACCGCCTACGCGGTGTGGGTGGCGATCGGTGCAACTCTCACCGTGGTGTGGGCAATGGTCCGGCGCAAGGAGCCGGTCAGCGTCGCCAAGGTGGGGCTTCTCGTTCTCCTCATCGCGTGCGTCATCGGTCTCAAGGTGGTCAGCTAATGGCCTGGATAGTCCTGATCGTCAGCGCACTGCTCGAAGCGGTGTGGGCAACTGCGCTGGGATACTCCCACGGATTCAGCGAGCCCTTGCCGTCGATCGTCTTTGCTGTCGCCTTCCTCGCCAGCGTGCTCGGCCTGGGGTGGGCAGCGAAGTCGATACCCATCGGGACCGCCTACACCGTGTGGGTGGGGGTGGGAGCCGCCCTGACTGTCGTGTACGCGATGGCCGTCGGAGACGAGCCGGTCTCGATACCCAAGCTGATCTTCATCGCGGGCATCGTCGGCGCCGCGGCAGGCCTGAAAGCGCTGTCTGGGCGAACCCACGCTGTTGAGAGCCGGGATGACAGCGGGCACTGAGTCCGCGCGCGGCCGAACGCCTACAGCTCCGTGGGGCCCAGGGACGCGGCATCCCGGAAGCTGACGAGCGACGAGCCGAGCACCTCAAGCTCCAGCACCACCAGGTCGTTGCGTCCCGGGCGGGTCACCGGAGCGGGGACGAACAGGGTCTGCTGCGGCCCTCGTCGCCAGTAGCGGCCCAGGAGGAAGCCGTTCACCCACGCGAGGCCCTTGCCCCATCGCGAGGTGTCGAGGAACAGGTCGCTCTGCACCTCGAGGTCGAACGCGCCGCGAGCGATGTGCGGTCCGGCCGTCGGGTCTGACGGCTGCAGCGGGAGGGTGGGGACTGCGTCGATATCGAGCGCGCGCACGGTCCATCCCTCCACTGGTTCTCCGTCGAGGAGTGCCGGGCCGATGATCCCCTTGTGCTCTCCGAGTCGAGCTCCGTAGTTGACCCGCCCCTGATCCTCGACGAGCACCATCAGGCGCCCGCTGCAGCTGGGCAGGGAGATGGAGGTCTCGTGGTTCTCACGGGACAGCACGCCGACGGGATCGCCATCGAGGTAGACCGAGGCACGGTCCCTGATCTCGGTGAACGACAGCACACCGGTGCCGCTTCCGTTCAGGACCGTCTCGTAGAGAAGGATGCCCCGATAGAGGCCGAGCTCGTCGAACGTCGGCGGCTGCACATGCTCGCTGCCGGGGGTGAATGCCCCGTGGGAGGTGAGCAACGGCGCCACCGTGGTGAACGTGGACTCGAGCACCTGGGCCGGGGTCGTGATGGGAGGCACGTCCGTCGGCACCGCGGCGTACTTCGCTATGACGTCTCGGAAGGCGAAGAACTTCTCCGTGGGGTTGCCGGCTTCATCGAGAGGGGCGTCGTAGTCGTAGCTCGTGACGATCGGGAGATACCGCCCCTTGTCGTTCGCGCCGTTGGTGAGGCCGAAGTTGGTGCCGCCGTGGAACATGTAGATGTTGACCGAGCCGCCCGCCGCCAAGAGGGTGTCGAGCTCGGCGGCGGCATCGGCAGCCGAGGTCGTGTGGTGGTGCTCGCCCCAACTGTCGAACCAGCCGTCCCAGAACTCCATGCACATGAGGGGCCCGGTGGGCTGGAACTCGCGGAGGGTCGCGAGGCGCTCCGTCACCCGCGAGCCGAACGACCCGGTCATGTGCAGGCCCGGCAGGCTGCCGTTGGCGAGCATCTCGGGCTGGGGCTGGTCGATGGTGGTCAGCGGAACGGTGATGCCGCTCGCCCGGGTAATACGCACGAGCTCTTCCAGGTACTGCTTGTCCGCCCCGTATGCGCCGTACTCGTTCTCGATCTGGACGAGGATGACGGGCCCGCCCAGCGGGAGCTGACGCGGAGCGACGATCTCGTAGACGCGCTCGAGGAACTCGGTCATCGACGCGAGGTAGCTCGGCTCGTACCGCCGAATGCCGACCGCGGTGTCCTGGAAGAGCCACGCCGGCAGCCCGCCATTGTCCCACTCCGCACAGATGTACGGCCCGGGGCGGACGATCGCGTGCATGCCCTCGGCCGCGATGAGATCCAGAAAGTGCGCAAGGTCGAGGCCGCCGTCGGTCCGCCACTCACCGCGGGTGGGCGCGTGCGCATTCCATGCGACATAGGTCTCGATGGTGTTGAGCCCCATGAGACGCGCCTTGTGAATCCGATCGGCCCACTGGTCGGGATGCACGCGGAAGTAGTGCAGCGCGCCGGAGAGGATCTGGTGCGGCGCTCCGTCGAGGAGGAAGTCGTCGTTGCCGATGGTGAGCTCGCTCATGCTGTGCCGTTCCTACCGAGGGTGAGCACGCTCCAGGACAGCGCGGGCAGGGTGACCGTCGAGCCCTCCGTCGCGAGTGCGACGGGCGCGACCGGCTGGCCGGACACGGTGTTCGTCGAGAACCGATCTCCGCCCGGCGGCACGGTGAGGGTCAGCGCCTCCCGCAGTGCGAGCTCGCCGTCCGCGAGGTCGAGCTCGAGGTCCACGGCCGACTCCGTGTCGCGGTTGACGACGAAGACCGTCACCGTTCCCTCGGCGTCGACCGTCGCGACCGCGTCAACCGCATCGACGAGACCGTACTTCTCAGTCGGGATGCCGTAGCTCGAGATCGTCGGAACGACCACGTGGCCCCGCGCAAGCGACGCGGTGAGCTGGAAGGGGAAGAACGTGGTCTGCCGCCAGGCCGCGCCGCCCGGTTCGCACCGAATGGGGGCGATGACGTTCACGAGCTGCGCGAGGTTGGCCATGGTGACGCGGTCGCTGTGCCTCAGGAGCGAGATCAGCAGCGATCCGACGACCACCGCGTCGGTCACGCTGTACTCGTCCTCGATGAGGCGCGGTGCGACCGACCACTCGCCGGACATCACGTCGTCTTTGACGGTGTCGTTCCAGCGGCTCTGGTACCAGACGTTCCACTCGTCGACGCTGATCCCGATCTGCTTCTCCAGGCCGGCGTCGGCTCGAACCTCGTCGATGATGCCCGCGACCACGTCCAGGTACCGATCAAGACCGACGGCGGAGGCGAGGAAGCTGCGCACGTCGCCGTCGACCTCCTCGTAGTAGGCGTGCACGGAGATGTGGTCGACGAGTCCTGCCGTGTGGGCGAGCACCGTCCGCTCCCACTCGCCGAAGGTCGGCATGTCCATGTTCGAGCTTCCGGCGACGACGAGCTCGATGGTCGGGTCGATGAACTTCATGAGCCGCGCGGTCTCCGCCGCGAGCCGACCGTACTCATCGGCGGTCTTGTGGCCGATCTGCCACGGCCCGTCCATCTCGTTGCCCAGGCACCAAAGCCCGATCCCCCATGGCTCCTCGCGGCCGTTGCGTCGCCGCAGGTCGCTGAGCGCCGTTCCCGACGGATGATTGGCGTACTCGAGGAGCTGCGCCGCCTCGGCGGGACCGCGGGTTCCGAGGTTCACGGCCTCCATGACAGCGAGCCCCGCGCGCTCGGCCCACGCCGCGAACTCGTCGAGCCCGACCCGGTTCGTCTCCACGCTGTGCCACGCCGCGTCGAGCCGGACAGGCCGGTCGCCGACCGGCCCGATGCCGTCCTCCCACGCGTATCCGGAGACGAAGTTCCCGCCCGGGTAGCGCACGACGGTGGCGCCGAGCTCTTGCACGAGCTCGAGGACATCGCCGCGGAAGCCGTCGGCGTCGGCGCTCGGATGCCCGGGCTCGAAGATGCCCTCGTACACGCAGCGCCCCATGTGCTCGACGAACGTTCCGAACAGGCGCGACGGGACCTCGGCATGGGGTGTGCCGAGGTTCAGTTGGATGCGTGCACTAGCCATGATGATCTTTCAATGCCGAGGTGCGGTGGGCCGACGCGAGGCCGGCCCACCGCACCTGAGTGGTGCTACTTGACCGTGAAGCCCTGCTGGTTTCCGTAGTCGACCAGCTTCTTCTGCCAGTCGGCGAGGCCCTCGTTGAGGTCGCCGCTGTTCGCGTACGACTGGCCGACGGTGTCGCCGTAGATGCTGTTCGCGTAGACCTGGAACGGCAGGTACGACCATCCGGGCACGACGTCCTTCGACGCCTGCGTGAGCACCTGGTTGATCTTCTGGCCGCCGAAGTAGTCCGACGCCTGGTCGACGAACGCCGGGTCGGTGAGCTGCGCCGTCGTCGACGGGAATCCGCCCGACTCGGCGAAGATCTTCAGGCTTTCGGGGTCGTTGTTGAGCCAGCGCAGGAACGCCGCCGCGAGAGCGGGGTTCTTCGACTGCTTCACGACAGCCTGGCCGCCGCCGCCGTTCTCCGCGGTGACCGGGGTCCCGTCGTAGCTCGGCATGGGCGCGACGGCCCAGTCGCCGGACGCGTCGGGCACCGACGACTCGAGCACTCCGGGCATCCACGCACCGATGATCAGCGAGGCGATCGAGCCGTCGCCGAGGCCCTTGAACCACTCGTCGCTCCAGCTCGGAGTCGACGACAGCAGGCCGCCGTCGATGAGCTGGTTCCATACGCCGGTGAACTTCTCGGTTCCCTTGTCGGTGAAGTCGATCGAGACATCGGTGCCGTCGACGGTGAACGGATGCCCGCCCGCCTGCCAGATCATGCTGGTGGTGAATCCGGAGTCGCCGGTGTCAGCGGTGATGTACTTCGTCGGGTCGGCAGCGTGGAGCTGCTTCGCTGCGGCAATGTACTCGTCCCAGGTCGTGGGCACGGCGATGCCGTACTGGTCGAACACCGTCTTGTTGTAGAAGAGGGCCATGGGGCCCGAGTCCTGGGGCAGCCCGTAGAGGGTGCCGCCGACGCTGACCGAGCCCCACGTGGAGGCGCTGTAGTCGGACTCGAGGGAGTCGAGCCCGTACGTCGAGAGGTCGACGAGCGAGTCGGACAGGGCGAACTGCGGGAAGGCGTAGTACTCGATCTGCACGACGTCCGGTGCGCCGGAGCCCGCCTTGATCGAGTTCTGGAGCTTGGTGTACTCCTCGGTGTTGGTTCCCGCGTTGACGTAGTTCACGTCGACATTCGGGTAGGCCTTCTCGAACGCGGCGACCTGCGCCTCGGCCGAAGGGGTCCAGCTCCAGTACGTGAGCGAGCCGCCGGCCTTGAGCGCGGCATCCAGGTCGTCGGCGCTGCCGGTCGTGGAGGTGCCGCCCGTGGTCGAGCACGCCACGAGGGTGACCCCTAGGGCCACAGCCGCGAGGGCCGTTGTCGCGGCACGGCGCAGGCCGGCCTTCTTTGGCAGGAATTTCA
Organism: Rhodoglobus sp. GW821-FHT12B09; assembly: GCF_058809925.1. Classification (NCBI taxonomy): domain Bacteria; kingdom Bacillati; phylum Actinomycetota; class Actinomycetes; order Micrococcales; family Microbacteriaceae; genus Rhodoglobus; species Rhodoglobus sp. GW821-FHT12B09. The sequence continues at coordinate 161,822 of NZ_JBXATB010000005.1, forward strand.
TGCTGCTTCCTTTCACTTCGTTGTGGTGTTTCCGGTGCAGGACGCCCCGGTTGAGAGGGAGGTGGTCCGTCGGGCAATGCCTCTCGTCATTGCTTGACGCTTCCGGCGCTCAGTCCCGACTGCCAGAACCGCTGCAGGACGAGGAAGGCGACGACGATGGGGACGATCGTGATGAGCGATCCGGTGAGAACGAGGTTGTAGATCGGCTGAGCACCGACGCCGATGGCCTGGGCGTTCCACTGGTTGAGCCCTACGGTCAGCGGATAGAGGGTCGGATCGCTGAGCATGATGAGCGGGAGGAAGTAGTTGTTCCAGGTCGCCACGACCGTGAACAGCAGTACCGTCACGATGCCCGGTGAGAGCAGGCGGATGGAGATGGTGAAGAAGGTGCGCAGCTCGCCCGCCCCGTCGATGCGCGCCGCCTCGAGGAGCTCTGTCGGAACGGAGTCGACCGCGTAGACCCAGATCAGGTAGAGGCCGAACGGGCTGATGAGCGAGGGGATGATGATCGCCCAGACCGTGTTCGTCAGCCCCAACTGGCTGAACAGCAGGAAGGTCGGCACGGCGAGCGCGGTGCCCGGGACGGCTATCGCCCCGAGGACGACGGCGAAGACCGCCCGCCGGCCGGGGAAGCGGAACTTCGCGAGCCCGTATCCAGCGAGGGTCGCCAGGAGCGTCGCGCCCCCGGCGCCGACGACGACGTAGAGGAGGGTGTTCCCGAACCACCTCAGGAAGATCCCGTCGCGGTAGGTGAAGGTCTCGTAGATGTTCTGGAACAGGACGAAGTCGTTGTCGAACCAGAGGCCGAAGCTGGAGAAGAGTCCCGCCTGCGTCTTGCTCGCGTTGATCACGAGCCAGACCAGGGGAACGAGGCTGTAGACGGCGAGCACCGCCATGAGGAGCGTGAGCAGCACCGACTTCCGCGGCCTCATCGAGGTGAGCCCGGTACGGCGGCTCTCGCGTGCGGCGCTCACAGCTCGTCCTTCCGTGACCCGCGGAGTTGCACAACGTAGGCGATCACCGCGGTGATGACGCCCATGACGATGGCCACCGTCGCCGAGTAGTTGTACTGCTGCCCCGCGAAGGAGAGGTTGTAGGCGTACATGTTCGGTGTGAAGTAGGTAGTGATGATGTTGGGTGCCAGCGGCTTGAGGATGTTCGGCTCGTTGAACAGCTGGAAGCTGCCGATGATCGAGAAGATCGTCGCGATGACGATGGCCCCGCGGAGGGCGGGGATCTTGATGCTCGTGACGACCCGCATCGGACCGGCGCCGTCGAGCTCCGCCGCCTCGTAGAGATCAGCCGGGATCGTTCGCAGCGCGGAGTAGAAGATCAGCATGTTGTAGCCGACGAACTCCCAGGTGACGATGTTGCCGATCGAGGCGAGAATCCAGTCGCGGGCGAACGGCGTGATGACCTTGGCTCCGACGAAGTCGTTCAGGTTGGCGGCCAGCCCGAAGTTGTCGCCGTACATGAAGCCCCACATGAGCACCGCCACCACGGCGGGCACCGCGTACGGCAGGAACAGGACGATCCGGAAGAAGCCGGATGCCACGAGTCGCGCACTGTCGATGGCGAGGGCCGCGACGAGAGCGATGGCCAGCATGACGGGCACCTGCACTATGAGGAACAGGGCGACCCGCCCGAATGCCTCCCAGAACTGACCGTCAGTGAAGACCGCCGCGTAGTTCTCCAGACCGACGAAGGCGTTGCCGCCCACCAGCTGCTGGCGGAAGAGGCTGAGGTAGATCGAGTACGCCACCGGGGTGATGAAGACCAGGAGGAACACGATCATGAAGGGTGCGACGAAGGTCCATCCCTTCCAATCGCGGCGGGATCGTAGCCGCGCAATAGGCTCCGACGTCGTCGTCATCGCTGCGCTCCTCTGTGCAGTGGGCGAAATGTTTACGTAAACATCTCCGCCGGACAGAGTAGCATGTTCACGTCAACACGCAAGGGGCTCAACGATGACCGCGACCGATCGCACCGCACGAACCGCGCACCGGAGCGCGTCGATGGGGGACGTGGCCAAAGTCGCGGGCGTGTCAGGGCAGACCGTGTCCCGTGTGGTCAACGGCCATACCAACGTCGATGATGCGACGAGACGACGAGTGCTCGCCGCCATGGATGCGGTGGGATACCGCCCCAATCGCGCCGCCAGGGCATTGCGATCCGGCCGGTTCCGGACCATCGGCGTCATCATGTTCACGCTGTCGTCGTTCGGGAACATGCGCACTCTCGACGCGATCGCCATGGCCGCCACCGAGGCCGACTACGCCATCACCCTCCTGCCGGTGGCCCATCCGACGCAGGGCGACATCACCGGCGCACTGAGCCGGCTGAGCGAGCAGGCCGTCGACGGGGTGGTCATCCTCATCGAGGCCCACATGCTCGACCGGATCGACATCGTTCTTCCGCCGGGGGTTCCCGCGGTAGTGATCGACTCGAGCGCCGACTACCCCTTCCCCGTCGTCGACACTGCCCAGGCCGAGGGCGCGCGGTTCGCCACCCAGCACCTCCTCGACCTCGGCCACAAGACCGTCTGGCACCTCGCCGGTCCGATGGACTCGTACTCCGCAGGACGGCGTCTCGACTCCTGGCGCGCGACCCTGGAGGCGCACGGGGCGCCCGTGCCGGACCACCTGGTCGGCGATTGGTCTGCCGAGTCGGGCTACACGCTGGGTCGGATGCTCGCCGCGAACCCTGAGGTCACGGCCATCTTCGCCGCGAACGACCAGATGGCGCTCGGGGTGCTGAGAGCGCTCCACGAATCCGGCCGAGCTGTGCCCGGCGATGTGAGCGTCGTCGGGTTCGACGACATGGATGAGGCCGCGAGCTTCTGGCCGCCGCTGACAACCGTGCACCAGGACTTCACGCGCGTGGGCGAGCACACGGTGGCTGCACTCCTGGCCGAGATCGACGGGCGCCCGGTGCCGCCGCACCTCGACGTGCCGACGACCCTCATCATCCGTGAGAGTTCGGCGCCCCCGCCCTCCGGCGCTTAGCCGGCCACAACTCCTACGGCGCTGAACTCGTGCGTGCCGCTGCCGACCACGTGATGCGCGCCGTCCGGCAACGTGACCTCACAGCTCGTCGACACCGGGACCTCGACCCTCATGGTCATCCGCTCACCGGAGACGGTCCACTCCGAGGAGGCGCGCCCGTACGGCGTCTCGACACTGCCCCGAGCGGAGGTGAGCCCACCGCCGACGACGGGCGCGACGCGGAACGTCCGGTACCCGCCCTCGATGGCCTCAAGGCCCGCGATACGCCGGTAGAACCAGTCCCCCACGGCACCTGCTGCGTAGTGGTTGAACGACACCATGCCACCGTTCGACTCCTTCGCCTCGTCGGTCAGGTCGGCGGTGTTGACGGTACCGTCGGGCCGAAGGGCATCCCATCGCTCCCAGATGGTGGTCCCTCCCGCGACGACCATGTAGAGCCACGAGGGCGCGTCGGTCTTCATCAGCAACCTGTAGGCGTCGTCGACCCTGCCGTTGTCGGACAGCGCGAAGAGCAGGTAGGGGGTTCCCGGGAATCCCGTGGCCAGGTGCCCGCCAGCCTCGTCGATGAGCCGCGACAGGTTCGACGCCATCGTCTCCGTCTCCCGGCCCTCTGTCATGCCGAAGTGGAGGGGGAGCACGTAGGCGGTCTGGAACTCCTTCTTCAGGGTGCCCTGGCCGTCGGTGAGCACGTTGCGGTAGGCCGTCACGATCCGTTTCCGCAATGCCCGGTACTTCTCCGCGTCAGCAGTCTCGCCCAGCAGGTCGGCGATCGCCGCGAGGATTCCGCTGGAGTTCGCGAAGTAGGCGGTGGCGATCCACTTGCCCCGGCCCATCCACTCCCGCACGTTGAGGCCGGGGGCGGTCCAGTCCCCGAACTGGAACGGGAAGCGCCAGATCAGTCGCCGGTCGGGGCGTACGGAGAAGAGTCCGGCCCACCACGTGGCGGCCTTGAGGAACCGCTTCATCGTGCCGTACTGGCGGCGCAGCAGGTTGAGGTCGCCGCGGGCCAGGTACTCCGCCCACGGCACGAGCACCGCGGAGTCTCCCCAGCACGCGGTGGCCAGTACGGGCCAGCTGTCGCCGGCTTGAGGCACGACCATCGGGATGCCGCCGCCCCTCCCCTGTTCGGCCGTGACATCCCTGAGCCACTTGTCGTAGAACCGGCTCGTGTCGAAGTTGTACGACGCTGTCGACGCGAACACCGCGAGGTCGCCGGTCCACCCCTGCCGCTCGTCGCGCTGCGGGCAGTCGGTGGGAATGTCGACGAAGTTGGAGCGGGCGCCCCAGCGGATGGCCTCGTTGAGCTGGTTGAGCAACGGCTCGGAGCAGCTGAACTGACCGGTCTCGCGCAGGTCGGAGTGCAGCACGAGCGCTTCCAGCTCGAGGTCATCGGGGTCGATTCCGGTCATGCCGACGTAGCGGAACCCCATGTAGGTGAGCCGGGGCGAGTACGCCTGGTCGCCGTCGTGGCAGATGTACGTGGCGGTGGCCTTGGCCGTGCGCAACGACGTCACGAAGAGCTCGTCGTCGACCAGCACCTCCGCATGCCGGAACACGACGGTGGCGCCATCCTTCCCCCGGATGCGCGCCCGGATGACGCCGGCGAAATTCTGGCCGAAGTCGTAGACGATTTCGCCGCTCGGGGCGACCGAGCGCGACACCGGGGTCATGACCTGCTGGGCGCGCACGGGGGCGCCGTACTCCGCGATCAGAGCTGGGGACTTGCGGGGCCGCGTGAGATCGGCGCTCTTCCACGCCAGCGACTCCTCGTCGATCCGCGAGTCGTAGGTCTCGCCGTCGTACCACTCCGCCAGCTGGTACCGGCCGCCGGTGGCAACCATCCAGTCCTCGCCGGTGCCGATGACCTCTGTGCTGCCGTCGGCGTACTCCACGTGCACCTCGCAGAGGAACGCCTGCCGGTCGGCGCTGATCTTGCTCTTGCGCTTGTAGTTGAAGGCGCCGACGGCCCACCCGCCCGCGACTACCGCGGCGATCTGGTTCTCGGAGCGGAGCATGGCGGTCACGTCATAGGTCTGGTACTGGATGTGGTGCTCGTACGACGTGAGACCGGGGGCGAAGTACCGGTCTCCGACCTTCTCACCGTTGAGGGCGAGCTCGTACACGCCGAGTGCAGTCGCCTCGATCCACGCGCGGGTGACGTCGTCGCGGAGTGAGAAGGAGCGCCGGAAGACCATGGGGACGGGGGAGGTCTTGTCCGGGACGGTGATCCGCGAGTCGGTGATCCAGCGGGCGGCCCAGGGCTGGGCAAGACGGCCGGTGCGGAATGCAGCCTGTGCTTCCGCGGATTCGCCGCTGGAGCCTCGGGCGGCTACCGTGACGCCGTACTCGGTCCACGGCTCGAGCGCGCCGCCGTAGATCGTGCCGATCTGGTCGGCGGTCTCGACAGACCAGCCCGCGCCGGAGATCGTTGCGGTGGCGAGGGACTCTCCCGGAATGTCTGAGGAGAGGGCGAAGCCGATGCGGGGTGCCGCGTCGGTGACCAGCCCGGCCGCCAGGCCGTCGAGGGTGAGGGAGGTGATCTTCATCGGTTGCCTTTCCGCCAGGCGATCAGTGCCCGGATGCCGCGGATCGGGTGGCCCGTCGCGAGGAGTTCGAGAGCGGCGCCCAGCTCGTAGGGGAAGGTGCCGCCGGAGGACATGGCAAGGGATCGCAGGGACGAGTTCGGCATCATGCGGAACACGAAGTAGGAGTTCTTCACCTTCGACTCCCGGTTCAACGAAGGCTCCTCGGCCAGTGCCGCGCGGTAGTCCTTCTCGACAGCGCCCGTGATGGCGTTGGCCACAAGGCGTCCGAGCAGGGTGCGCCGAGCATCCACCAGTCGCGTGTTCATGGTGAGCCGGCGCGGCTCGTACCGGTCGACAAGGGGGCGGCCCACCAGCGCGGCGAACGCCTGCGGCACGGAGCGGGGCGGCATCGCGTACGCGGCCTCAACCTCCACCGGGTAGGGCGGTGTCGGATCGCTGTGACCGGCCAGAGTGAAGGCCGCGCGCTGGCGGATATCGAGAGCGGACGCCGCCGCGACCAGCTGGTACTCGCCGTTCTGCAGTACCCAGTCATGGCGAAGCACGTCCCAGTACGCGAGGTCTCCGAGCGGGATGGTGACGTCGATCTCGCGGGTCTGCCCCGCCGGGACGTGCACGCGGACGAATCCTCGCAGCTCCTTGTCGGGCATGAAGACGGCAGCGCTGGGCGCGGTCACGTAGAACTGCACGACCTCGTCGCCGTCGAGCGCCCCCGTGTTGGTCACCGCCAGCCGCGCGGTCACCGCCTCGCCGACCTCGACTGTCAGGCCCCCGTACTCGTAGGAGGTGTAGGAGAGGCCGTGCCCGAAGGGGTAGGCGACGTCGGTGCGCGCCTTGTCGTGGAAGCGGTAGCCGACGTAGACCGACTCGTAGTACTTCGCCATGGCGCCGCGGTTGTAGTCGGCGTAGGGGCTCGAGTCCTCGACGCGGCGCACCCAGGTCTCGGCGAGCTTGCCCGACGGGTTCGCCTCGCCGAAGAGCAGCGCGGCGGTGGCGTCCCCGCCGTGCATGCCCGGAAGGTTCATCGTGAGCACGGCCGCAAGCCGATCGGCCATCGGCAGTTCGACGGGCGATCCCGCAAACAGTACGAGCACCACGGGCACACCCGTGGCGATGAGGTCGTCGAGCAGCGCGAGCTGGGCATCGCCGAGGCGCATGTGCGAGCGGTCGAACCCTTCGCTCTCCTCGAAGTCGGTAAGGCCGCCGAAGAAGAGGATTGCCGCGGCGCCCTGGGCTGCGGCGATCGCGCGGTCGTGCATCCCCCTCGTCGACGACCCGTCGAAGGCCGAATAGCCCGGGGCGTAGGTGTACTGAACCCCGCGACGGTCGAAGCCGAGGCGGGGCGAGACCACCTCCGGCGGCGTGATGAGCGACGATCCGGCGCCCTGGTAGCGCATGTGCTCGAACAGCTCGCCCACGACCACGAGACCGGTGGCGGCCGGGTCGAGCGGGAGTATCCCGTCGTTCTCGAGCAGTACCGCACCCTCTCGAGCGATCTGGCCGGAGAGCCGTGCATGGTCCGCGGCGTCGAACTGCAGAGACGGGGCGTCGGGATGCTTCGCCACCAGTGACAGCACGCGAGCAGCCGAGGCTTCCAGCGCAGCGGCCACCGCCGGGTCCCCTTGGGCAGCCTCGGCCAGAGCCCCACGGTTGTGCGGAACCTGTCCCGGCATGTCGAGGTCGCACCCGGCGAGGATGCCCGCCACGCGGTCATCCGTCGCACCCCAGTCAGTCATGACGAGCCCGTCGAAGCCCCACTCATCGCGGAGGATGCCGGTCAGCAGCGCGTGGCTCTCCGACGCGAACGTGCCGTTCAGCCGGTTGTACGAGCACATCACCGTCTCGGGCTCGGCCTCGGTGATGACCCGCTCGAACGCTCTCAGGTAGATCTCGCGCAGGGCGCGCTCGTCAACGATGCTGTCTCCGACGAAACGGAAGTCCTCATTGGAGTTCGCCGCGAAGTGCTTCACCGACGCACCGACCCCCTGCGACTGCAGCCCTCGGACCAGGGCGCTCCCCAGGGCACCGGACACGAGCGGGTCCTCCGAGAAGTACTCGAAATTGCGTCCGCACAGCGGGCTGCGCTTGATGTTGATGCCGGGTCCCAGGATGACGTCGACTCCCGCCGCCCGCGCCTCCTTGGCGATCGCCTCTCCCATCGCGAACGCGTTGCCGAGGTTCCAGCTCGACGCGACGGTCACGGCCGGGGGGAACGCGGTCGACTCCTCGTTCTCACCGATGGCGAAACCTCCCGCCGCCGCCCGAACTTTTCGTACGCCATGGGGTCCGTCGGTCAGGAACAGGCCGCGCACACCCCGTTCGGGCAGGGCATTCGTCTCCCAGGCGTTGACGCCCTCGACGAGGAGCACCTGCTCCTCGATCGCGAGGTCGGCGGCGGTGATGGAGCCGGGAGTCGACATGAGGGCTATCGCACCGATCGGATCTTCAGGACGACGAGTCCGCCCGCAAGGGTGCACGCCGCCGCGACGATGTAGAGCAGCGTGTAGTTCTTCGCGCCATCGGCGAGCACACCCACCGCGAGGAACACCGGTGCGATCAACGGGGCGAAGGCCTGCGGGATCGACGTGGCGAAGCCCGTGATGCCCATGAAGCGCCCGGCATCCGTCTCCTTCTCGGGGAGGACGTCGAGCAGCAGAGCCTGGTCGACGGCCGCGAAGGTGCCGATGCCGAGTGAGACGAGCAGCGAGCCGGTGATGATGAGCGGCAGGGACGGTGCGAGCGCCATGGTGATAGCACCCGCCCCGAAGAACACCGCGCCGATGAGGACGAACACGCGGCGGCGGCGGAAGCGGTCGGACAGGAACCCGCCGCCCAGCGCTCCCGCGGTGGTCGCGAGCACGCCGACACCGCCGAGGGCGGCGATGATCCCGCCCACGTCCGCGATGTCCACGCCGAGGCGGGCGGCGAAGAAGAATGCGGTGAAGGTCGTATTGAGGGTGAGGCCGAAGTAGAAGAGGAAGCGGCCGAGCCAGTTCCACGAGAAGTCGGGGAACTGCCTGGGGTTGTAGACGTACTTCTTGAAGAGGGTTGCGACCGAGAGCCTCACCTCGAATTCGCGGTCGCGGCTGTCCGCCTCGTGGACGAGCGTGACGAACAGGGTGACGAGCACCACGCCGACGGCACCGGGGATGAGGAACAGCAGCAGATTGTCCCGGGTGAAGGAGCTCGCGATGATGACGCCGAAGACGGGGGCGATCTGGGTCGAGAATCCCGTGAGTCCGGCAACCTTGCCTCGCTGCGTTTCCGGAAGCCGGTCAGCGGTGGAGATCTGCAGGTTGCTGAGGACCTGTCCCCAACCGAGCTGCGCGAGTATCCAGCCGGCTCCGAGAAGGAGCACGTTGGGTGCCTGCGCCATGACGAGCAGCGAGATGACGCCGAGGACCATTCCCCCGATCATCCAGGGACGACGACGACCGAGGCGAGTGCGGGTGCGGTCGCTCAAGGTCCCGAACAACGGCGAGGTCAGCATGACGACAAGAGCACCGGCACCGGTGATGTAGCCGAGGTACTCCTCGTGGCCCGGGGCGAGCTGGCCCACGCGCACGGCGAGCGAGATGGCGATGGGGGTGATGAACGCCACGAAGACGCCGAACTGCGCCAGCACCATGAACCAGATGTAGCGCGAGCTGACCTTCGGAAGGTCGTCGCCGGGCTCCGCGATCACGACCGAGGCCGGCGGGGAGGGCAAGGGCGAGGGCGAGGGCGCGATCTCGGGATCGACGGGCGCGGCGTCGGGTGTGGGCATGATGACTCCATTGTCGTGGGGGTGAGGACGTGAACTAGCGCGTGCTAGTGATTGTCCGAGATGCTAGCGTGAGGGAACTAGCGCGCGCAAGTTGGGAGGGTACGATGACGGATCAGCAGGTGAGGAAGCGGGTCACCGCTGCCGATATCGCGCGCTCTCTGGGCATCTCCCGAGCCACCGTCGGCTTCGTGCTCAACGAGACGCAAGGCCAGACCATCTCTCCCACCACCCGCGAGCGAGTGCTCGCTGAAGCGGCTCGGCTGGGGTATCGCCCGCACCTTGCTGCACGCGCCTTGGCGAGCGGCCAGACCAAGATCGTGCTGCTCGTCCTCCCCGACTGGCCGATGGACTACGCCCTGCGCGCTCACCTGGACGAGGCATCCCTCGCGCTGGATGAGGCCGGATACTCGCTCGTGACCATGACGCCGCACTCCGGCGGGCGTGCCCGACCGCTGTGGGAGACCCTGCAGCCCGACATCGTGATGGGCATGATCCCGTTCACGGCGGACGAAGCGGCGCGCATCCGAGCCTCAGGCACTCGGGTCATCTCTCCGGACCAGGCTCCCGCGGGAACGGGGGACGACCTGGAGTTCCAGCTGGGGCCGGAGCTCCAGATCGAGCACCTGGCCTCGCGAGGGCACCGGCAGATCGCCTTCGCGGCGACGGGCGACCCGCGCTTGGCCTACCTCGCGGCCGAGCGCCTCCACCTCGCCCGCGCGACGGCCGATCGGCTCGGGCTCGACTTCCGCTGGGGCGACGTCGACGAGGACAACGCGCGCCACGTCGTGGACGAGTGGGTGGCATCGGGGGTGTCCGCCGTTGCGGCGTACAACGACGACGTCGCCGCCCTCGTCGTGAGTACCGCACTGCGCGCGGGTCTCGAGGTGCCTGCACAGTTGGCCGTCATCGGCCACGACGACACTCCGCTGGCAATGCGGCTCGTGCCGTCGCTCTCAAGCATCCATGTCGATGCAGCGGGGCTCGGGCGATATTTTGCCGCGCTCGCTCTGAACGCAGTCGAGGGGACCCCGGCTCCTGCCGCGTCGCCGGTGACCCGCGCGACGCTTGTGACTCGCGAGTCCACGACGCCACGGCGCAACTAGCCGGCGGGGCACCGCCCTACAGCCTCACCGCCCATTTGACAACGGCTCGCTTTACCCCCGCACCCCGGGCGTACAGTCGTGTACCGCTTCCCGCGAGCGCTATGGGACATGAGGCCCGGATGTTCCGCACGGCACGCCATATCCTGTTCGCCCCGCTCGTCAGCTCCTGGCTGCGCACGTCAACGCACTCGTGGCGCCTCCTCCCGACGCCCGAGGCAAGACCCCGCGCCCACGCTGCCGGGCCGAATGCCGACCGTGTGCTCCTCGTGGGCTCGGGGGTCGCGATGGGCTACGGGGTGACAACCGGCGACTTGGCCCTGGGCGGCTACCTCGCACGCGGGCTCACCTCGGTCACCCGCCGCGGGACTGCGGTGGACACGGTCGCGCGAATGGGCCTGCGGGTCCGCGACTGCGAGGATGTTCTTGCCCGGTCCGCCCTCGGGGGATACGACACGGTAGTTCTGACCCTGGGAACGGACGAGGCTCTGCACCTGCTCACGGCCCGGGCGTTCCGGTCGGACCTGACCCGGTTCCTCGACTGGCTCGATACTGCCGCGCCCGCCCGGCTCGGGGTTGTGGTCGTCGGCATTCCGGACGTGACCTCGATCATGAAGATCCCGCGCCCGTGGGAGGGGCTGGTCCAGCGCTCGTGCGTCCTGCTCGACGCCGAGCTCAAGCGGATCAGCGGCGAGCACGCCCGAGTCACGTACCTGCCGTTCACGCCCGCTCCGGTGGATCTCGAGCGTGACGGCGACCGGCACTTCTACGCCGCGTGGGCGGCCCTCATGACGCCGACGATCGCCCGCGTCCTCGACGCCCAGATCGCTGACCCCCGCGACCCTGCGACGATCCAGGAACTCCGACGGCAGTCGGCCCTCGACGACCTGCACGTACTCGACACCGATCCCGAACCGCGATTCGACCAGATCGTCGCTGACGCACGAGACCTCTTCGGCGTGCGGGGCGCCTCGATCACCTTCATCGACCGCGACCGGCAGTGGTCGAAGTCCGCCATCGGGATGAGCGCGGCAGACTCCCCTCGCCAGAGCGCGCTGGGGGACGCGACGGTGCAGAACGGCAAGCTCTTCGTCGTGGAGGACGTCAGCGCGGATCAGCGTTTCGCCGGCCACCCGTGGGTCGTCGGAGGCTCGGCGATCCGCTTCTTCGCCGGGTTCCCGATCGAGGCCGCCAACGGCGAGCGGATCGGCGCTCTGTGCATCAGCGACAGCCGGCCACGGACGTTCACCGCCGAGGACGACTCCCTGCTCGGATCGCTCGCGCGCCGCGTGCAGCAGGAGCTCTGGGGGCCTCCGGGCGCCTAGCGCAGCGCCTGCGCGCCGATCACCGGAATCGGCGCTCGCCCGCGAAGGCCGACCAGGCGAAGGCCGAGGTCAAGGACACCGTCAAGGACGTCTTCAAGAAGTAGGCGACGCCCGTTCCCAACGGCTACACCGACTCCGGCCGGTTGTCTAGCCGTTGGGCTCGGGCCCTCCGGCGGGTTTCAATGGGGGATGAGCACAGCGGATCAGCGTGCAGCGGCGGAGCAACTGGGCGCCCTCATCTCCCGGTCCACCCAGAGCCGCGCCTGGCTCGAATCGGTGGACGAGACCGGGATGCCCGACTGGCGCAACGACGCGGTCGCGCGCCTCATGGCTCTCACCTACAACCAGTCGATCGAGTACCTCTCGGTCGCGACCCCGGAGAGCGGGGACTGGGATATCGTCGCCTTCACCGACAGCACCGTCGTGTCCATCACCCTCGTCCGGACCTCCACCGGCGTCTCCCACCTGGAGTCGACGGCCTTCCCGCGGAGGTCCTTGGAGAGCCTCGAGCTTCTCGACGTCTCGCCGGTGTCGGACGACGACCAGAAGTGGCCCGGCGAGCTGAATCTGATCGGCCACTACCGCAACGCCACGCTCCGCCTCCCGCTGGACAAGTTCGCCAGCCAGGACAACAAGCGCGACCTCGCCGCGCTCCTCTCCTCCCTCCTCCACGACCTCGCGCACTGACCGCACTTGCGATAGCCCTTCGGGAGTGCTCTCATAAGGCAGACCAGTTTCTGAACCACCCCCACCTCAGGAGACCCATGGGCACGCTCAACTACGCGGATGCCGACAATGTCTCGGTGACCATGACCGATCGACAGCTCGCGCACATCAAGTTCGTCGTCGTCAACAAGCTCCGCAGGGGCGAGCCCTTCACCTTCTCCTGGGACAAGCCCGAATCCGAGGGCGGAGGCCGCGCCAGCATCTGGGTCTCCAAGGAGATCCCGTTGACCTTCGAGTTCGACAGCTCCGAGCCGCACGAGATGAACCGCCAGTGGCTGGAGGAGCTCGCCGCCTCGGCCTCCACGGTGTCCGGGCTCGTGCTCACCGAGGAGCCCGCGAAGCCCTAGGTCATCGGCTCCGGATGAGCAGGTGGAGCTCCCGGATGAGCTCGAGCTGCGAGCGGTTGATCTCGAGCAGCGTCTCGATATCGGTCTTGGCCGCGATGTTGGTCTCGTAGTCGTGCCGTGCCAGCGCTGCGGCGATCGAGTCCTGGCGCTTCGCGGCGATCAGCAGGATCGCGCCCTGCAGGCCCGCCAGCATGCTGAGGAACAGGTTGAGCAGGATGAACGGGTAGACGTCCCACCCCTGGAGCACGGTGTTGACCACCGCCCACAGGATCATGAAGAGCACGAACCCGCCGACGAAGGGCCAGCTGCCCATCACGTTGCGCATCCGGTCCGCCGCACGCTCCCCGCGCGTCAGGTGCTCGACCGTGTCCTCGTGCCAGGTCAGCTCGGGGACGGTGCGCGCGCTGCGCGCGAACTCTTCGATCACCACCGAATGGTCCCCCGCGAAGGGCCCCGACTATCAGGGTCTTTGGTCCCGCGGCTTCTCCACCCGGTGCTGCGCGCCGTAGACCGCGGCCTGGGTCCGGCGCTCCATGCCGAGTTTCGCCAGCAGCCCGGACACGTAGTTCTTGACCGTCTTCTCGGCGAGCTCCAGCTGCTCCCCGATCTGGCGGTTCGTGCATCCCTCGGCAATGAGGTCGAGCACCTGCCGCTCGCGGAGGCTGAGCTCAACCTCGGGCGTTCGCGTCGCCACCGACTCGACGACCCGCCGCGACACCGTCCGGTCGATGAGGCTGCGGCCCGCACTCACCTGCCGGATGCTCTCCAGCAGGCTCTGGCCCTTGATGTCCTTGAGCACGTAGCCCGAGGCACCGGCGAGGACTGCGGTGTAGCTGGCCTCGTCGTCGTCGTAGGCGGTGAGCATGAGGCAGTGGACCTCGGGATGCGCCGACCGGATGTCCCGGCACAGGTCAATGCCGCTCCCGTCCGGAAGGCGCACGTCGAGCACGGCCACGTCCGGCAGGGTGGCCGCGATCCTCGCAAGCCCCTGCCGCGCGGTGCCGGCCTCCCCCACGACCTCCAGGTCGCTCTCGGCATTGATGACATCGGCGACGCCGCGGCGCACGATCTCGTGGTCGTCGACGAGGAACACTCGGATCACTGCTCAGCCTTTCCTGCTGCCGGGGCACTCCACCTTAGGACTGTGCCGCCCGACTCCCGGCGGGCGAGCTCGAACGCTCCGCCGCGCGCCACGGCCCGCTGCTCGAGGTTCGCCGTGCCGCTCGACCGTCTCGAGCCCTCGCCGACGCCCCGGCCGTCGTCCGCGATCTCCACCACGACGAGGTCGCCGCTGACCACTACCGAGACCTCCGTGCGGGTCGCGCCCGCGTGTCGGGCGATGTTGGTCAGCCCCTCGCGGACGACTGCGATGACGTCGTCGGCGAGCCCCGCGTCGATCATGAGGTCGACGGCGCCGCCGAACGTCACGTGGGGGGATTCCGCGAAGAGGTCCGCCGTCTCGGTGATGACGTCGAGCACCCGGTGGCGGAGCTTGGGCGCATCCGTGTCGTCGACGACGTTGAGGGTGAAGATCGCCGTGCGGATCTCGGCGATGGCGGCATCCAGAGCGTCGACCTGCTGGCCGACCCGCGCCCTGAGGGCCGGGTCGCTGATGGAGCCGGCAACGGCCTGAAGACTGAGGCCCGCTCCGAACAGGCGCTGGATGACGTGGTCGTGCAGGTCGCGGGCAATGCGGCCGCGGTCCTCGAGGATCGCGAGGCGCGCCCGGTCGGCGCGACCCGCCGCGAGGGTCAGGGCGACGCTGGCCTGCCCGGCGAAGTCCGCGGCCATCTCGAGATCCGCCGGGGTGAACGCTGCTCGCCCGCTCGAGCGCGACACCGTCAGCACTCCGGGGGGAGCGCCGGCGGAGGCGAACGGAATCGCCAGGGAGGGACCCAGTCGCAGCGTCGGATCGACGCTGCTCAGCGACCCCGCGTCGGACATCGTCGGCTGCCCGCTCTCGTGCGCCTGGCCCGCGAGGGTGCCCGCTGTGTCGAACACCACACCGGCGTAGCGCTCGGCGAGCGCGCCCCGGGCCACCACGACCGACATCTCCGTGCCCGTGGCGGGGAGGGCGATGCACACCAGCTCGGCGTCGGCGAGCTGGGCGACCCGGTCGGCGAGGATGCCGAGGGAGTCGTCCGTCTCCTCCGACAGCAGCGCGGCCGTGACCTCTGCCGAGGCGGCGGACCAGCGCTGCCGCCGCTGGCTCTCGTCGAAGAGGCGGGCGTGGTCGATGGCGGCTCCCGCACTCGCGGCGAGGGCGCTGAGCAGTTCCTGGTCCTCGGCGCTGAAGGGGCCGTCTGCCCGCTCGGTCAGGTAGAGGTTGCCGAACACCTCCCCGCGGACGCGCACGGGAACCCCCAGGAAGCTCTCCATCGGCGGATGGTGCGCGGGGAAGCCGCTCGAGCGGGGATCGTCCCGCAAGTGCTCGAGGCGGATCGGCTCCTGGTCCTGGATGAGGGCGCCGAGCAGCCCGTGCCCCTCCGGCAGGTGCCCGATCTCGTGGGCGAGCTCCTCGCTGACCCCGACATGGATGAACTGCGCGAGCGAGCCGTCCGGTGCGATCACTCCGATCGCGCCGTACCGGGCGCCCACGAGCTCCACCGCGGCGGCGACGATGGTGCGCAGGACGGCAGGGAGCTCGAGCTCGCTGGAGACGGAGCGGCTTGCCTCGAGGAGGCTCCGGAGGCGGCCCTGAGTGGCCAGCACCTCCTGGGCCGACGCCACGAGGTCGTTGATGACGCGGTCAAGACGGCCTCTCGGGGCATCCGGAAAGGCAAGAGGAGTGTGCTGTTCGGTCATTACGGTCTCCACGCCTCGGCGGTGGTCTGGCACCAGCGGGACTTTCGACCCTGCTGGGATCGCCGAGTCGTTGAGAGTCTTGCACACACGAGACGAGAGGGGACGAGATGGTCGAGCGGATCGTCGTGGGCATCGACGGCTCGGGCCCGAGTGCCGCGGCACTTGTCTGGGCCGTGAAGCGCTCCCGCACCACGCATCCCGAGCTCGTCCTAGTGCACGTCGTCGACGATGAGTGGGGAGAGCTCGGCCCTGAGCACACGGCGGAGCTGGAGCGGGCCGGGCGCGCCCTTCTGGCGGAGGCGCACGGAACGGCAGAGGCCTCGGGGGCCTCCGTCCGCGTCGCGCTGGAGCTGGGCTCGCCGGCCTCGAAGCTGGCCGACGCGGCGCGCCCCGGTGACCTCCTGGTGATCGGCTCGCACAAGACCGGCTACGTCCGGGGCCGCGTGCTGGGCACGCGGAGCGTGGTGGTGGCATCCCTGTCACGCTCGAGCGTGGTGGTCATACCCGAGGACAACCTCGCCCACCGCCAGGGCGTGGTCGTCGGCGTGGTCCCGGGCGCGGACTGCCATGCGGCGATCGTCGCCGGGGCGTCCGAGGCTCAGGCCCTCCACCAGGAGCTGACCCTCATCCACTGCGCGCCTGACCGGCCCGAGGCCGTCGAGGCGGGCAAGACCCTCCTGGCGGCGGCGGTCGAGCTCGCGCTCACCACAGCGCCCGGCATCGTGGTCAGGCGCCGGATGTCTCACCGCGCGTGCTCTGACACGCTGCTCGACGCGAGCCGGTCCGCCGCCCTCCTCGTGCTCGGCGCCTCCCGCGGCGGCACTGACCGGCCCGGATCCATCGGCTCCGTCACGCACGAGGTGCTGCTCAACCTGACCTCGGCCGTGATGGTCGCACGCTGACGCAGGCGCCGGTCGTCATCGGATGACGGCGATCGTGGTCGGCGCGGAGAGCACGAGGTCCTCGCTGGTCGACCCGAGCCAGGCCTTCTCGAAGCCGTGGCGGCCGTGACTGCCGACCACCAGCATCCGCGCGCCCAAGGCGAGGTCGTAGAGGACCTCGGACGCCCGGCCGAACACCACCTCGGAGTGGACCTGCAGGTCGGGATAGCTCCCCGCCAGGCCCGCGACGCACTCCGCCAGCATGCGCCGCTCCTCGTCCTCCTCCTGGGCGGGCCAGGCCGGGATGTCCTGGTCCGTCCACGGCCGGGGCGCGTTCCAGGAGTGGACCACCGTGAGATCCTCGCCGAGGCGGTCGGCCTCGCTCGCGGCGAACGCCAGCGGCGCCGCCGAGGTGATGGAGTCGTCGACGCCGACGACGATGCCCTGGCCGGGCGCTGTGCGGTGCGGCACGACCACTGCCGACACCGAGCTGCGGCCCGCGATGCGAGCGGCCAGAGTGTTCGGCCGCGGACGGTCGGGGTGCTTCGCGTGATGGGTGCCGAGCACGATCAGGTGCGCACCCTCGCCGCGCTCCACGAGAAGGTCGACCGCGCGGCCCAGGGCGACGCTGGAGCGCACGACCAGGCCGCTGCGGTCTGAGGCGCGCGCCGCGACGTCGCGGACCTGCTCCTCGGCCGCCAGGAGCGCGGCCTCCGCGAACGGTTCGGGATTGGTCCGCCAGCTGAGGTCCACCACGTGGACGAGCTCGATCTCGGCGGGCACTGCGGGCGCGTACTCGAGCGCCCAGTCGATGGCGGGGTAGTCGGCCTTGGGTCCGCCGACGGCGACGATAACGCGCGGTGAGGTTGTCATGCTGCAACTTTCGGGCCCGCGGGCGCTGCGGGGCAGGGCCGAACGTCCCGGGACCTTCGGCCCTGTAGTGCGCGAGCGGCCGCGCCTACCGTCGCCTCATGACCGATATCGCCGAGCACGACGTGGCCCTCCGCCAGGACTTCCCCCTGCACGCAGTCGACGCCTGGTGGCGCGCCGCGAACTACCTCACGGCGGGCGAGATCTACTTGAGGGAGAACGCGCTGCTGCGGCGACCGCTGCAGGCCTCCGACATCAAGCCACGGCTCCTCGGGCACTGGGGCACCTCGCCGGCGCTCAACCTCATCTACGCCCACCTGAACCGGCTCATCGTGCATCGCGGGTGCGAGGTCCTCTACATCGCGGGCCCGGGGCACGGCGGCCCCGCCATGGTCGCCAACGCCTGGCTCGACCACACCTACTCCGAGCTGTACCCCCGTGTGGGCCAGGACGAGGCGGGGATGCGCGCACTCTTCCGCCAGTTCTCGGCGCCCGGCGGCATCCCGTCGCACGCCTCCCCCGACACTCCGGGGTCCATCCACGAGGGCGGCGAGCTCGGCTACTCGCTCGTGCACGCCTACGGCGCGGCCCTCGACAACCCGCAGCTCCTCGTTGCCTGCGTCATCGGCGACGGCGAGGCCGAGACCGGAACACTCGCCGCGAGCTGGCACCTCAACAAGTTCATCAACCCCGACACGGACGGAGCGGTGCTGCCGATCCTGAACCTCAACGGGTACAAGATCGCCAATCCGTCGGTGCTCGCGCGCATCCCCGAGGCCGAGCTGCTCGACCTGTTCCGGGGATACGGGTACGCGCCGATCATCGTGTCGGGCGGGTTCGACGGGGAGGACCCGATGGTCGTCCACGCCCAGCTCGCCTCCGCCCTGGAGCGCGCGGTCGACCGGATCGCCGCCATCAGGCGCGCGGCACGCAGCCCTGAGCCCGCCGCACGACCGGCCTGGCCCATGATCATCCTCCGCACCCCGAAGGGCTGGACCGGCCCGCGCGAAGTGGACGGCGTTCCCGTTGAGGGCACCTGGCGCGCGCACCAGGTGCCGCTCGCCGAGGTCCGCGAGAATCCCGACCACCTGCGGCAGCTCGAGGCGTGGCTGCGCAGCTACCGTCCGGAGGAGCTGTTCGACGAGGACGGCAGCCCCAGGGCCGAGCTCTCCCTGATCCGACCCCGCGGCTCTCACCGGATGAGCGCGCAGCCCGCGGCGAACGGCGGGGAGAGCCTCGTCAACCTCGTGACCCCCGACCTCGCGCTCCACGCCATCGACCGCGCCGGGAGTCGCGGGAACACCGCGGAGGCGACGAGGGTGCTCGGCCGCTGGCTCGCCGATGTCATCAGCCTCAACCCCAAGACCTTCCGCATCTTCGGCCCCGACGAGACCGCGTCCAACCGGCTCGACGCCGTCTACGAGGTCACCGCCAAGCAGTGGTACGGCACGGTCGAGCCGACCGACGAGCACCTCGCCCGCGAGGGCCGCGTGATCGAGATCCTGAGTGAGAACCTCGTCGAGGGCCTCCTCGAGGGCTACCTGCTCACCGGTCGCCACGGGCTCATGAACTCCTACGAGGCGTTCATCCACGTCGTCGACTCGATGTTCAACCAGCACGCGAAGTGGTTGGAGGCATCGGCGGAGATCCCGTGGCGGCGGCCCGTGGCATCCCTCACCTATCTACTCAGCTCGCACGTGTGGCGGCAGGACCACAACGGGTTCTCCCACCAGGATCCGGGCTTCCTCAACCACGTCGTCACGAAGAGCCCCGGCATCGTCCGGGTGTACCTGCCGGTCGACGCGAACAGCCTCCTGGTGACCGCGGAGCACTGCCTCGCCAGCCGCGACTACATCAACGTGATCGTGGCGGGCAAGCAGCCGGCGCCGGTGCTCCTCAGCCTCGACGAGGCGCGGAGCCACGGCGCGAGGGGAATCGGGATCTGGGACTGGGCGGGCACCGAGCGCGCGGGCTGGGAGCCCGACGTGGTCGTGGCCTGCGCGGGCGACGTGCCGACGCTCGAGGCGCTCGCCGCCGTGGACCTGCTCCGCACAAGCATCCCGGACCTGCGGATCCGCTTCGTGAACGTCGTCGACCTCATGCGCCTCCAGGCCGCCGACCAGCACCCCCACGGACTGCCGGACGCCGACTTCGACGCGGTGTTCACCACGGACAAGCCGGTGGTGTTCGCCTTCCACGGCTACCCCGCGCTCATCCACCAGCTCGCCTACCGGCGCACGAACCACGCGAACTTCCACGTGCTCGGCTTCCGCGAGAAGGGCACCACGACGACCCCGTTCGACATGCTCATGCTGAACGACCTCGACCGGTACCGCATCGCGATGGACGTCATCCGGCGCGTGCCGGGTCTCGAGCAGCGCCACGGGGGCCTCGTCGAGCACCTCGCCGACGAGCGCACCCGCCTGCGCGCCTACGCCTACGAGAACGGCGAGGACAGCCCGGATGTCACGGGCTGGCAGTTCCTCCGCAGCCGGAGCGTCCCCGACCTGCCGGACCGCGCCGTCCGCGACGAGCTCGACCTCTAGGAGGACGGACATGCCCGAGTACACGATGCCCCTGGATCCGGGCGAGGCCTGGAGCCAGCTGCGCAGCAGGAGCTTCGGACGGCTCGCCGTGAGCCACGACGGCCAGCCTGACATCTTCCCGGTGAACTTCCTCGCCGACGGCACGACGATCATCTTCCGCACCGAGGAGGGCACCAAGCTCGAGCGGATCGACGAGAACTCCCACGTCGCCTTCGAAGCCGACGACGTCACGGCGGAGCGCGCCTGGAGCGTCGTCGTGAAGGGCACCGCCGCCCGGATGGACGACGCGGCCGTGGAGGCCGCCCGCCACGCCCCGCTGTGGACGTGGGCGCCCGAGCCCAAGGACGTCTTCATCCGCATCAGGCCGACCGAGGTCACCGGTCGTCTTTTCAACCGCAAGCACTAGGAGAACCGCATGGCCATGGAACCCACCCCCGGGCGCTTCATCGACAAGACCGCCGTCGTCACCGGCGCGGGCTCGGGCATCGGGCGGGCTACCGCGCTGCGCCTCGCCAAGGAGGGCGCGCGCGTCATCGCCACCGACATCAGCGCCGAGCGGCTGAAAGACCTGATGGACCACGCGGAGGGCCTGGACATCACCACCGTCGTCGGCGACGTGAGCGCGCAGCCGACTGTCGACGCGGTGCTCGAGGCCGCGGAGGGGCACGTGGACGCCCTCGCGAACGTCGCCGGCATCATGGACGGCTTCCTCCCGCCCGCCGAGATCGACGACGACACCTGGCAGCGGGTCATGGACGTCAACGTCACCGCGGTCATGCGACTGACCCGGGCCGTCCTGCCGTCCATGATCAACGTCGGGCACGGCTCGATCGTGAACGTCGCGTCTGAGGCGGGCCTGCGGGGCTCGGCAGCGGGCACCGCCTACACGACGTCGAAGCATGCGGTGATCGGCTTCACCAGGAGCACCGCCTTCTTCTACACTCCGAACGGGATCCGCTGCAACGCAGTAGCGCCCGGCGGGGTCGCCACGAACATCGAGGCCCCATTCAACTCCCAGTTCGCCGGCGAGCGCCTCGGACCGTACATGCAGGTGAACGTGCCGCCGATCGCCAGCGCCGAAGAGCTCGCGGCCGCCATCACGTGGCTGCTCAGCGACGACGCGACGAACGTGTCGGGCGCGGTGCTGCCGAGCGACGGCGGCTGGGCAGCGATCTGATGGCACCTGCCGCGAGGCTGCGGAGCGCCGCCTTCTGGGGCGCGCTCGTCATCACCGTGTTCAACACCGTCTCGGCCGTCGGCGGCGGCATCGGGATGCTCGCCACCGACGGTCTCGGAATGCCGCGCGAGGCGCTCGCGGGCAGCCCCTTCGACTCGTTCACGGTTCCCGCCCTCGTCCTCATCGTCGTCGTCGGCGGCACGCAGGCCCTCGCCGCGGCGCTCCTCCTCGCGCGGAGGGAGGCTGCGCTGGTCTGGACGGCCGTCGCGGGCTTCGGGATGCTCGTCTGGATCTTCGTCGAGACCATCGTGATCCGCGGCGGCTCCTGGCTGCAGGTGCTCTACTTCACCACCGGAGCAGCACAGCTGGTGCTCGTGCTGGCGCTCCTGGGCGCGGTCCGCTGGCTCCCGCGAGCACCGCTGCGCCCCGCGCTCCGCGGGTCCGGCGGGAGCTGACCGGTCGCTGTCCTCGGCGGATCAAAGGGCAGCGACCGGTCGTCATGGGGCGGGTACGGACGATCGGCGAGCAGCCGTCGACCGCACCGTGAGCCAGATGGTCAGACCGAAGACCAGGAGCGCCAGCGGCACGTGCACGCCGATCCAGCCGTCCTGCTCCGCGTCGGTGATGAGGTGCCCGATCACGGTCTGCACCGCGACGAGCACGGCCAGGGCCACCGACCCCCCCACCAGCGCTCGGGAGGCCCGCCGGTAGGCGACGAGACCGACCACGGCCGTGGCAACCGCGAGCAGGAGCGTGACGTACCCGACCATGTCGTGGACCTCGATCCAGCCGTCCCGCCCCTCCTGCGAGACGAACTCGCCGGCGGTGACGGCCTGGCAGAGGATCGCCAGCGAGGTGGCGCCCGCCAGCGGGGCGAACGCCCGCGCAAGGGGCGCAAGCGGAGCGATGGGTGTGCGTTCGGTCACGGTGTGCCTTTCATTCTGTGGTGGGCTTCAGCTGAGGATGAGTGCCTGCACCCACTCGAGGCGCCACTGCGCGACGAGGGCGACCGCCAGGTAGACGAGCACGTCGACGAGGACCAGCCAGCGGGAGAGCGCAGCCCCGGCGCGACGGAGCGCGGGGCCGAAGACGCCGCGCTCGGCGTTCCTGCCGGTGAGGACGAGGAACATCGGGATCACGACCGACCAGGTGAGCATGCAGTAGGGGCAGAGGGTGCCGAGCGCGAAAATGCTCTGCGCCATGAGCCAGACGACGAACGCCATGGCGCCGGCCACCCCCGCGGAGAAGGCGATCCAGAACCAGCGCGCGAACTGCGCGCCGGCGAGCAGGGCGACGCCCACGGCGATCGGTGCGACGAAGCCGGCCAGGCCGAGGATCGGGTTGGGGAACCCGAGCAGCGAGCCCTGCCACGACTCGAGGTTGCGCCCGCACTGCACGAGCACCGTGAAGTTGCAGTCGAGGTCGGCGGCCGGATGCACGAGGATCTCGAGCTTGTCGAGGGTCAGCCGGAACGCGGCGAACCAGCCGATGACGCCGGTCACGATGAGCGTGACGGCGAGTGCCACCTCGCGCGGTCCCGTCGCGACTGCGTTCCGTTCATCCACTGGCTGCCTCCACCCGAAGCCAATCGGGTGAGCGGTCGTCAGTCGAGGGCCTTAAGTCCTACGGGCTAGCCGCCGACGTGGATGGCCGGGCGCCGCGAGACATCCTTCTCGACCTCTCGCAGGATCTCCCGAACGACGGGGGCGGTGTCGCCCCGGCCCAGGATGAGGTAGCGGAACAGGTGTCCGATGGGGTTGCCCTCTGCCCACTCGAAGTAGCAGTGGGGCCGGATGCCGGTCGCGTCCCTCAGGGCGATCAGCACGGCGGCGATCGCGTTGGGCACCGCCGGGCTCTCGACGCGGAGGACGCTGTACCCGCCGATCGTGGTCCCGCGCACGACGAGCACGCGGTTGAACTGCGAGGGGTCGACGACGTCGATCTCCAGGAAGAGCACGTTCGCCGCCCCCGGCACGGGGTTCATCCCGCGCTGGGCAGCCTCCTTCTCCTCGTACTCCGCCTCGTCACCGGCCTGGCGCTGGTTGGCGATGACGTTGAGGCCCCGGCCGTTGTCGAGAACATCGTCGATGAGTGCTTTCGCCTCCGCGTCGAACTCGATCCGGTCGACACGCAGCTCGGTGGTGCGCGAGATGCGGGAGATGAGCGAGATCACGATGATGCCGCCGATGAACAGGCCGGAGATGGCGATGCCGTCCGGCTTGGCGATCACGTTCGAGACCAGGGCGTAGGCGAGCACCAGCGAGAGCACCGTGAATCCGGCCCCTGCGGCGCGCTGTCTCTTGCCGAAGGCCGAGATCGTCACCGCGACCGACCCCGAGACCATCATCGCGAGGATTCCCGTCGCGTACGCGCCGGCCTGGGCGTTGACGTCCGCGCGGAACGCGATAGTGATGATGATGCTCACGGCCGTGTAGACGAGCACCACCGGGCGGACGGCGCGGCTCCAGTCCGGCGCCATCCCGTAGGCGGGGAGGTACCGGGGCACGATGTTGATGAGGCCGGCCATGGCCGAGGCGCCGGCGAACCACAGGATGAGGATGCTGCTGACGTCGTACACGGTGCCGAAGCCGTTGCCCAGCAGCTCGTGGGCGAGGTAGGCGAGGGCCCGGCCGCTCGCCGCTCCGCCCGCCTGGAACTGGGCGGGCGGGATGAGGACGGTCGTGATGAAGCTCGTACCGATGAGGTACACGCTCATGATCAGTGCTGCCGTGGTGAGGAGCCGCTTCGTGTTCCGGATGCGCGAGGCCAGCAGCTCGGCCGGGGTCGTCCCCTTGCTGGCCACGAGCGGCATCATGCTCACGCCCGTCTCGAACCCGGAGAGCCCCAGCACGAGCAGGGGGAACGCGATCGCGGCGGTGCGGACCGCATCCAGCACCGTGCCGTGCGACTCGCCGAGGCGCGCCGTCCAGTCGGTGAGGACGGAGGGGTCGTTGACGACCTGCACGATCCCGGCGACCACGACGACGGCGTTGACCAGCAGGAACAGCGCGACGAGGGGGATGGCGACCACCACGGCCTCGCTGAAGCCGAGGAGGAACACGAACCCGAGGATGAGCAGCAGCACGATGGTCACCGCGACGGCCTGCCCGGAGAGGAACGGGGGCGCGTAGGGGTTCTCCAGCAGGTGCACGGACGCGTCGGCGGCGGAGAGCGTGATCGTGATGATCCAGGAGGTGGCGACGAAGCCGATGAGCACGAGGACGAAGATCTTTCCCCGCCAGAACGGGAGTAGGCGCTCGAGCATGGCCACCGAGCCCTGGCCGTGGGGGCTCTCCTTGGCCACCCGCCGGTACATCGGGAGCATGCCCAGGAGGGTGAGCGCCACGATGAGCAGGGTGGCCAGCGGAGAGAGCGCGCCGGCCGCGAGCGCGGCGATGCCCGGCAGGTAGGAGAGCGACGAGAAGTAGTCGACGCCGGTGAGCGTCATGACCTTCCACCAGGAGTGCGTTCTCGCCGTGGACTCTCCCGCCTCGGGCCCCTCGGGTGCTACGCGGTTCGCCAGCAGCCAGGTGGCAAGACGGCCCTCTCGGGGTCCTCTCGGCTGGTGGAGCGTGATGTGGTCAGGTATGACCGGGGCGGGCTTTCGCTGTGCCATCAGACCCTTGTTCTCGTGGGGCGCCGGGTGCGCAGAAGCTGACACTACCCCCTCGCCGTTCACCGAGTGGCCGTATCCTGCCCTCGTGTCCAACACCCCCGCACTCCAACGACGGCTCGGCACCTCGAGCGCCGTGTTCATCGGTCTCGGCTCCATGATCGGCGCGGGAGTCTTCGCGGCGTTCACCCCCGCCGCCCAGGCCGCGGGGGCCGGCCTGCTCGTGGGGCTGGTCGTCGCCGCGCTGGTCGCGGCGTGCAACGCCCTGGCGTCCGCGCAGCTCGCGGCGGCGTACCCGACCTCGGGCGGCACGTACGTCTACGGGCGTGAACAGCTGGGCCCGTGGTGGGGCTACCTCGCCGGCTGGAGCTTCGTCGTCGGCAAGACGGCGAGCTGCGCGGCGATGGCGCTGACCTTCGCGAGCTACGCGGCCCCGGCCGGCTGGGAGCGACCGGTCGCCGCCCTGGCCGTGGTGGCCCTCGCCGCCGTCAACTACCGCGGGGTCACCCGCACCGCCCAGCTCGCGCGCATCATCGTGGTGCTCGTGCTCGTGGGCCTCTCGATCGCGGTGGCGGCGAGCGCGAGCACGGGCCTGCCCCGCCTCGCCGAGCTGGACACGTCGGGCATTCTCGCCCACGGGCCGTACGGCATCCTGCAGTCCGCCGGCCTCCTGTTCTTCGCGTTCGCCGGCTACGCGCGCATCGCCACGATGGGCGAGGAGGTGCGCGACCCCTCCCGCACCATCCCGCGCGCGATCATCATCGCCCTTGCGATCACGATCGTCGTCTACGCGGCGGTCGCGGTGAGCCTCCTCGGAGCGCTCGGGGCGGGCGGCCTCGCCCAGACAACGGCCCCCCTTCGCGCTGCGGCGGCGGCGTGGCCGTGGACCGGCCCGGTCGTCACGGTGGCCGCCGCCCTCGCCTCCCTCGGCGCGCTGCTCGCCCTCATCGCCGGGATCGGGCGCACCAGCCTCGCCATGGCCCGCGAGGGCGACCTGCCGCGCTGGCTCTCCGCCGTGCATCCCCGCTTCCATGTGCCGCACCGCGCCGAGGTCGTGCTCGCCGTCATCGTGGTGGCCCTCGTGCTCACTGTCGACCTGCGCGGCGCGATCGGCTTCTCGTCGTTCGGAGTGCTGCTCTACTACTTCGTGGCGAACGTGTCGGCCTTCAGCCAGAAGCGCGAGGCCCGGATGCTCCCCCGCGCGCTGTTCGTCATCGGCGGCGCCGCGTGCCTCCTCCTGGTGGCCACCCTGCCCCTCGTCGCCATCCTCGGCGGCCTCATCGTCCTCGCGGCGGGGATCGCCTATCGGCTGATCGCCATGAGGGTTCTCAGATAAATCGCCAAGCCGAGCCTTCCCTACGTGGCGAAGTGCGGGCGCTCGTGCTTGGCTGTGGCCATGAGCACGCCAGATACCCACTCGAACGAGCCCCACGGCGCCGGGATCACCGGCCGGCTCAACTGGCTGCGCGCCGGGGTGCTGGGCGCCAATGACGGGATCGTCTCGGTCGCCGCCATCGTCGTCGGCGTGGCCGGCGCCACGTCCTCGCTCGCGCCCATCCTGACCGCCGGAGCTGCCGGGCTCGTGGGCGGTGCGATCTCCATGGCCCTCGGCGAGTACGTGTCTGTGAGCAGCCAGCGGGACAGCCAGCGCGCCCTCATCGCGAAGGAGCGCCACGAGCTGGCGACCATGCCGGAGGAGGAGCTGCTCGAGCTCACGGCCCTGTACGAGTCGAAGGGCCTGACCGCCGCGACGGCGGCACAGGTCGCCGAGGAGCTCACCGCGCACGACGCGCTCAGCGCGCACCTGGAGGCGGAGCTCGGCATCAACGAGGAGGACGTGGTCAGCCCGTGGCAGGCGGCCGGGGCATCCGCCCTCGCCTTCTTCATCGGCGCACTGCTGCCCATGCTGGCGATCCTTCTCCCTCCCGCCCCGGTGCGAGTGCCGGTCACCTTCGCGGCGGTGCTGATCGCGCTCGCCCTCACCGGGGCCCTCAGCGCGCGCATCGGCGGCAGCCCGTGGATCCGGCCGACCGTGCGCGTCGTCGTCGGGGGCGCCATCGCGCTCGCGGCGACCTTCCTCATCGGCACCCTGCTCGGCACCACCGGGATCGTGTAGTGGTCAAGATCCTCGTGGTCGAGGACGACCCGGCGATGGGCGCCCTCGTCAAGCACGGCCTCGAGGAGGACGGCTATGAGGTGACGATGGTGACGAACGGCATCGATGCCCTCATCGCGGTCGCCCAGGACGACTTCTCCGCGGCGGCCATCGACGTGATGCTGCCGGAGATGAGCGGGTTCGAGATCTGCCGCCACCTGCGCAAGCAGGGCAACGGGCTGCCGGTCCTGCTGCTCACCGCGCGCGATGCCGTCGAGGACCGCGTGCTCGGCCTCGACTCCGGCGCTGATGACTACCTCACGAAGCCCTTCGCCTTCGCGGAGTTCAGTGCGCGCATCCGGGCACTGGTCCGGCGCGACACCGCCGCGAGCCGGTCCACGCTGCACATCGGAGGGGTCGTGCTCGACGCGGCGTCGGTGCGGGCGACAGCGAACGGCAGGACCTTCCCCCTGAGCTCCAAGGAGTTCGCGCTGCTCTGGACGCTCGGCGCCCGGGCCGGCGAGCCGATGAGCCGCACCGAGATCCTGCAGGAGGTGTGGGGCACCACCCAGTTCATCGACTCGCAGGTCGTGGACCAGTACGTGAGCTACCTCCGGCGCAAGCTCGAGCCGCTCGACGCGGGGGTGTCGATCGTGACCGTCCGCGGGGTGGGGTACCGCGTCGAGGTGCAGCCGTGAGCCGCCTGTCGATCCGGGCGCGCATCACGCTCGGCAGCATCGCCGTGGCCGCCGTCCTCCTGCTCGCGGCCCTCATCCTCGTCCGCGCCCAGTTCGCGTCGATCCTCACCGCGGCCGACTCGAGCCTCGCGCAGAGCGACCTCGCCTCCTTCCAGCAGGACATCCGCGCGAACCCCGACGAGAGCGTCGACGACCCCGGCACCGGGGTGCTCGTCTATGTCAGGAGCCCGGGCGGCGCAGTCGAGGTGAACACACTCCCCCACGACCTCGTCGAGGCAGTGGGGGGCCGCCAGGGCGCCGACGAGCAGTTCGCCTTCACCGATGACGAGGGGCGCGACTTCCTCGTGGTGGGCAGGATCGTGGACACCTCCGAGGGCACCTGGGTGCTGTGGTCCGCGCGCAGCACCTCGTCGAGCGAGCTCGCGCTCGACGGCCTCGACCGCGTGCTCATCGTGGGCGGCATCGTGCTGCTGGTCGGCTTCGCGGTGGCGTCGTGGCTGCTCGCGACGGCGGCCCTCCGCCCGGTCGGTGTGATGCGCCGGCAGGCGGAGCTGCTCGAGACTGACGGCCAGCTGCCCGTGCCCGGCACGCACGACGAGCTCTCCGACCTCGCGACCACCCTCAACGGGTTCCTCGGCCAGGTGCAGGCCGCGAGCCTGCGCGAGAAGCAGATGGTCTCCGACGCCGCCCACGAGCTGCGCACCCCTCTGGCCGCGCTCAAGACCCAGCTCGAACTCGCGCACCGGGACGAAGGGGATGCCGCGGCTCTGGCCGGCCAGTTGCGCGCCGCCGAGGCATCCGTCGACCGCCTCGCGTCGCTCGCGGCCAACCTGCTCGAGCTGAGCCGCCTGGAGTCCCACGAGTCGTCGGCGGAGTCCGCGGCGGCCGCGCTGATAGACGAGTTCACCGGCAGCGTGGACCGGGCGCGCACGCTCGCCATCGCGAGCAGCGTAGCGGTGGAGTTCGACGTGAGCGTGGAGGACGAGTCGGCGCGCTACGCGATCGACGCCCAGGCCTTCGGGCGGCTCGCAGACAACCTCCTCTCCAACGCGCTCAACGCCGTGCCGCGCGACGGCGCGGTGACCGCGGCGCTCTCCCAGTCGGCCGGGGCGCTGGTGCTCACCGTGAGCGACAACGGGCCCGGCATGCCCGACGACTTCCTGCCCGTCGCCTTCGAGCGATTCACGCGGCCGGATGCCTCGCGCACGACATCCACGGGCGGCAGCGGCCTCGGCCTCGCCCTCGTGCAGGCTCTGGCCCACGAGGCGGGCGGAACGGCCTCGGTCGAGAACACCCGCCCGGGCCTTCGGGTGACGGTGGCCCTGCCGAAGATGTGAGGACTCACACGGCCACACCCCCGGCCGTATAGCTCCTCCATAGGTTGCGGCCGGAGGGTGGTCACATGACAACCCAGACGCCCGTTCGACCGGCACTGCCGCAGGGCTTCCCGCCGCTCCCGCGCGTGGACCACCGCCGCACGTACGCCCGCCGTGCGCGCCGCGCCGACCTGCTCGTCATGGCCCTGTGGGCGTCCGGGGCCGCCGCTGCCGCGCTGTTCCTCGCATCGGGGGGCGCCGCGCAGTTCGGCTCGCCCGCCGCGATCGTCACGAGCCTCGGCATCATCGCCGGCCTGATCGGCACCGACTTCATCCTCGTCATGCTCGTGCTCGCGGCCCGCATCCCGCTCATCGACCGCACCATCGGCCACGACCGCGCCATCGCTGTGCACCGGTCGCTCGGCAAGCCGGCGCTCTACCTCATCCTCGGCCACGGCGCCCTGCTGCTCATCGGCTACGGGATGAGCCAGGGCTACAACCCGATCGCGGAGATCGGCCCGATGCTCGCCCTGCCCGACATGCCCATCGCCTTCATCGGCACCGCGCTCCTGATCGCGGTGGTCGTCACATCGCTCGTGGCCGTGCGCCGCAAGTTCAGCTACGAGGGCTGGCACCTCGTGCACCTGCTCAGCTACGTCTCCGTCGCGTTCGCGCTCCCCCACCAGCTGAGCGTGGGCGGGGTCCTCGCGGACGGCACGGCGCAGCGGGTCTACTGGATCGCGCTCTACGTGATCGCGTTCGGCGCCATCCTCACCTTCCGGTTCATCGAGCCGGTGGTGTCGAGCATCCGGCACCGCATCACCGTCTCGGGCGTCAGCACCATCGCGCCCGGCGTGACCTCGATCCACCTCAAGGGGCGCAACCTCCGCGCCCTGGGCACCTCCGGCGGCCAGTTCTTCATCTGGCGGTTCTGGACCGGCCGCACCTGGTGGCACTCGCACCCGATCTCCCTCTCGTCGATGCCGACCGGGTCCTCGGCCCGGATCACGGTGCGCGACCTCGGAAAGGGCAGCTCCCGCATCAGCGCTGTTCCCGTGGGAACCCGCGTGAGCTTCGAGGGGCCCTACGGCCTGTTCACCGACGCCGCCCGCACCTCGCCCAAGCTCGCGATCGTCGCGGCCGGGGTCGGGGTGACGCCGATCCGCGCCCTGCTGGAGCACGCGCAGTTCGCCCCGGGAGAGGCGACGGTGCTGCTGCGAGCCGGAAGCCAGGACGAGACGTACCTGTGGGACGAGATCCGCGACCTTGCCGCCGCGAAGGGCGCCCAGTGCTTCGTGATGGTCGGCCACCGCGCGCGCACCGGCCCGAGCTGGATGTCGGAGACGGATGCCCGGCGCGGCGTCACCCTCCGCGCGACGTTCCCCGACCTGCTCCGCTCCGACCTGTACCTGTGCGGGCCGACCCCCTGGCTCGACTCCATCGAGGCGGATGCCCGTGCCGCGGGCGTGCCCGCCCATCAGATCCACGCAGAGAGGTTCGACTGGTGAGAACACGCGCAGTACTCGGAAGCATCTTCGCCTCGACCGCGGTGCTCGTCGTCGGCTGGCAGGCCGGTGGAGCGGTGATCGCGTCGCACGCGACGAGCACCTCTCAGCCCGCCGTGAGCGGCGCCACGACCGGCACGACGACGGGCGCGGCACCCGCGGCGCCCCAGGCCTCGACACCGGCCAAGACCGCCACCGCGGCACCCGCCACGGCGGCGCCCGTCGCGACCGGTCCGGCCGACGGCACGTACACGGGCTCGAGCGTGGGCACTCGCTTCGGCAGCGTGCAGGTCTCGGTGACGATCGCGGGCGGCGCCATCATCGACGTCACGGCGCTGCACCTCACGGACGCCGACGGCCGTTCCGTGCAGATCAGCAACCGCGCCGCCCCGATACTCCACGACGAGGTAATCGCCTCCCAGTCGGCGAATGTGTCCATGGTGGGCGGCGCGACCTACACGTCCGAGGGGTACCTCACGTCGGTGCAGTCGGCGCTCGACCAGGCGGGCTTCTGATGCGGCACGTGTTCGAGACCATGGGCACGGTCGCCTCGATCGACGGGCCCGACGAGCTGATCCCGTCCATCCAGGACATCCTCGAGCGCTACGAATCGCGCTACAGCCTCTACCGCCCGGAGTCGGAACTGAGCTCGATCGCGCGCGGCACGGTCAAGCTGCCCGACGCGAGCGACGAGCTGATCGCCACGTACACCCGGGCGCTCGCCTGGCGCGGGCGCACCGACGGGGCCTTCACGCCGCACCGGCCGGACGGCGTCCTCGACCTCAACGGCATCGTCAAGGCTGAGGCCATCGAGCGGGCAGGCGTGCTGCTTGACGAGTCGGGATGCCCGGAGTGGACGGTCAACGTCGGCGGCGACATCCTCGCCCGCAGCGCGGAGCCCATCGGGATCGTCGACCCGCACCGCCCCAGATCCCTGCTGTGCTCCGTGGTGCTGCGCGACGGCCGCCGCGCTCTTGCCACCTCGGGCAGCGCCGAGCGCGGCGACCACATCTGGCTCGGCGGCAGTCGCGCACCCGCCCGCTTCGTGCAGGTGACCGTGATCGCCGACGACATCGTGACTGCCGACGTGCTGGCGACCGCGATCGTCGCGGGCGGGCCCACCGCGCTGGACGATCTCACCGACCGCTGGGACATCGACGTTCTCGCCGTCGACCGCGAGGGGGCGCTCGTCGCCACCCCCGGCTTCCGGCACGCCCTGGCGGAGCCCTCGACGGTGTGAGCCCCGGCTCTAGGCCAGCAGCGCCTGCTCGAGGTCGGCGATCAGGTCGTCGGCGTTCTCGATACCGACGGAGAGGCGCAGCATGTCGGAGGGCACCGGGGAGCCGGCCCCCTCGATGCTCGCGCGGTGCTCGATGAGGCTCTCGACGCCGCCGAGCGAGGTGGCGCGCTTCCACAGCCTCGTGCTCGCCGCGACGGCGATCGCGGACTGCTCGCCGCCGGCGACGCGCAGGGAGAGCATCCCGCCGAAACCGCCGGTCATCTGCCTCGCGGCCGTCTCGTGGCCGGCACTGCTCGGAAGCCCCGGGTAGAGCACCTCCGCGATCAGCTCGTGCCCGTGGAAGTGCTCCGCGATCCGCTGGGCCGAGGCGCTCGCCGCGCGGACCCGGAGGAAGAGCGTGCGCATCCCGCGCAGCAGCAGCCACGACTCCATTGAGCCCAGCGTGCCGCCGCCCTGCGCGCGCACGGCGCGGACCCGCTGCCAGTGCTCGTTGTCGGCCCGCGTCGTGACGCTGCCGGCAGTGAGGTCCGAGTGGCCGTTCAGGTACTTGGTCGCCGAGTGCATGACGAGGTCGGCGCCCAGGTCGAGCGGCTGCGTCAGGACCGGGCTCGCGGTGGTCGAGTCGACAGCCAGGAGCGCTCCCGCCGAGTGCGCGATCTCGGCGGTCGCGGCGATGTCAGTGATGGTCCAGAGGGGGTTGGCGGGCGTCTCGATCCAGACCAGCTTCGTCAACCCGGGACGGACGGCGGCCGCGACGGCCGACGGGTCGGTCATGTCGATCAGCTCGACGTCGAGCCCCCACGAGGTCGCGAAGCCCAGCAGCCAGTTGCGCAGGCTCCAGTACATGACCTCCGGCGCGAGCACGTGGTCGCCCGGTCGCAGACCCTGGAACACGGCGGTCGCCGCCGCCATGCCGCTCGCGAACAGCATCGTGCTGTGCCCGTGCTCGAGCTCGGTGATGAGAGCCTCGGGCTGGTCGAACGCCGGGTTCTGGTCGCGCATGTACACGCGCCCCGAGCGGTAGCCGTTGTCGGGGTCGCGGAGGTACGTGCTCGACATGTGGACAGGAGGGCTGATGGCACGGGTCGCATCATCGACCCAGCCGAGTCCCTGGGCGGTGCGGCTCTCGGGATGCATCGGTTCGGTGGCCATTCGCCCATGCTAGCTACCCGCCCCCACGGGCATCCCGAGACAGGTGCTTCTTTTCGTTGGGCTAGACAACTATTACCCGGACCGGATAAGTTCTGGGAGTCGACATAATTGCCGACGAGCGGTGCACCGTTACATAGGAGTGACGAAGTGCTCTGCGCGAGCCCTAGCCGGCCGCGCGGGTTGTCCCTCCTCTGGACTGCGAGACGTCGTGGTCGAAATTGATGCAGCATTCAGAGAGGAAAGCAATCAATGTCTGTAAAGAAAGTCATCGCACTTGCCGCAGCAGCGACAATCGCACTGAGCATGGCCGCTTGTTCGAGTAACGGCGGAGGCACGGACTCCGCCGCCGGAGGCGACTGCAACGTCGGCATCTCGATGCCCACGCGCAGCCTCGAGCGCTGGATCAACGACGGCGAGGGCCTGCAGGCGAAGCTCGAGGAGGCTGGCTGCACGGTCGACCTCCAGTACGCCGACAACAAGACCGACCAGCAGATCAGCCAGATTCAGAACCAGATCGCCGGCGGGGCGAAGATCCTCGTCATCGCGGCGATCGACGGCTCGGCGCTCGGCCCGGTCCTCGATGAGGCCAAGAAGCAGGACGCCACGATCATCGCGTACGACCGCCTCATCAACGGCAGCGAGAACGTCGACTACTACGCGACCTTCGACAACTACAAGGTGGGCACGCTCCAGGGCAAGTTCATCGAGGAGAAGCTGGGCCTCGCCGACGGCGCCGGGCCGTTCAACCTGGAGCCGTTCGCGGGCAGCCCCGACGACAACAACGCGAAGTTCTTCTTCGCCGGCGCGTGGGACGTGCTGCTCCCCTATGTCGAGAAGGGCCAGCTGGTCGTTCCCAGCGGCAAGTCCCCCGGATCTGACGACGACTGGGCGAGTATCGGCATCCAGGGCTGGGCGTCCGACAAGGCCCAGGCCGAGATGGACAACCGCCTCTCGTCGTTCTACACGGGCGACCAGAAGGTCGACGTGGTGCTCTCGCCGAACGACAGCCTGGCCATCGGCATCGAGGCATCCCTGAAGACGGCCGGCTACACGCCGGGCGACGGCTACCCGATCATCACGGGCCAGGATGCCGACAAGGCCAACGTCAAGGCGCTGCTCGACGGCACGCAGGCGATGACCGTCTGGAAGGACACCCGCGCGCTGGGTGACCGCGTGTTCCAGATGATCACGTCCATCAATGCCGGAGAAGACGTCGAGGTGAACGACACCAAGACGTACGACAACGGCAAGAAGGTGGTTCCGTCGTTCCTGCTGGACCCTGAGGTCGTCGTCAAGGACGATGTGCAGACGAAGCTCATCGACTCCGGCTTCCTCAAGGCGTCGGACGTCGGGCTCTAACCGACAACGGGGTGGCTCCTCCACCGGGGGAGCCACCCCTTTTCCTGTGTCTGCTCCTCCTGTTCCTGCGGACACTCCTCGACAGCAAGTGAAGGACTGACGTGAACCAACCGATTCTCCGGATGGAGAACATCTCCAAGGACTTCAACGGGATCAAGGCCCTCGAGAATGTGACCGTCGACGTCGCGCGCGGCGAGGTGCACGCCATCTGCGGCGAGAACGGCGCGGGCAAGTCGACGCTGATGAAGGTGCTCAGCGGCGTCTACCCGACCGGGAGCTACGAGGGCACGATCACGTTCGACGGCGAGCCCGTGCACTTCAAGGACATCAACGACAGCGAGGCGAAGGGCATCGTCATCATCCACCAGGAGCTCGCGCTGAGCCCCTACCTCTCGGTGGCCGAGAACATCTTCCTCGGCAACGAGATCCAGTCGCGGGGCGTCATCGACTGGAACCGGACCAACCTCGAGGCCCAGAAGCTCCTGGCCCGAGTGGGCCTCGACGAGAACCCGGCGACCAAGGTGCTCGAGCTCGGCGTGGGGAAGCAGCAGCTTGTCGAGATCGCGAAGGCGCTCTCCAAGCGGGTGAAGCTCCTGATCCTGGACGAGCCGACGGCGGCCCTCAACGACGAGGACTCCAGCCACCTGCTCGACCTCATCGACCACCTCCGCGGGCAGGGCATCACGTGCATCATCATCAGCCACAAGCTCCGCGAGGTCCGGCGCATCGCCGACACCGTGACGGTCATCCGTGACGGCAAGACGATCGCCACGATGGACGCCAAGTCCCCGGAGACCACCGAGAGCGCGATCATCCGCGCGATGGTCGGGCGGGACCTCAACAGCATGTTCCCCCCGCGCGACCCGCAGATCGGCGCGGAGCTCTTCCGGGTGGAGGACTGGAGCGTGTTCCATCCCGTCGACACCAACCGGCCCATCGTGGAGAACGCGAGCTTCCACGTGAACGCGGGCGAGATCGTCGGGTTCGCGGGGCTCATGGGCGCCGGGCGCACCGAGCTCGCGATGAGCATCTTCGGCCGCAGCTGGGGCTCCAGGATCTCGGGCAGGGCGTTCAAGCGCGGCGAGGAGATCCAGCTCCGCACGGTCGACGAGGCCATTAGGAACGGGCTCGCGTACGCCACGGAGGACCGCAAGCGCTACGGCCTGAACCTCATCGGCGACATCACCGTCAACGTGTCGGCGGCGGCCCTCGCGCGGCTGGCAAGGATCGGCGTCGTCGACCGGTTCCGCGAGTACAAGG
This sequence comes from Rhodoglobus sp. GW821-FHT12B09, assembly GCF_058809925.1. Classification (NCBI taxonomy): domain Bacteria; kingdom Bacillati; phylum Actinomycetota; class Actinomycetes; order Micrococcales; family Microbacteriaceae; genus Rhodoglobus; species Rhodoglobus sp. GW821-FHT12B09. The sequence goes on from NZ_JBXATB010000005.1 coordinate 197,151, forward strand.
TCGCCGACTCCTACCGCTACAAGATGAATATCAAGGCGCCCAGCGTCACGGCGATCACCGGGAAGCTCTCGGGCGGCAACCAGCAGAAGGTCGTGCTCAGCAAGTGGATCTTCTCGGGCCCCGACGTCCTGATCCTCGACGAGCCCACCCGCGGAATCGACGTCGGCGCGAAGTACGAGATCTACGGGATCATCAACGAGCTCGCCGCCCAGGGCAAAGCCGTGATCGTCATCTCCTCAGAGCTCCCCGAGGTGATCGGACTGTCCGACCGCATCTACACCATCTCTGACGGCCGCATCAGCGGAGAAGTCAGCCGCAAGGACGCGGACCAAGAAACTCTCATGCACTACATGACTGCCGGAAGGAACCAGGTCTCATGACCGCTGCACACACCCCCACTCGCAAGGCGGGCATCCCGAAGCTCTCGGTCAACCTGCGGCAGTACGGCATCCTCGCCGCGCTGGTCATCATCATCATCCTGTTCGAGGTGCTCACCAAGGGCCGGCTCCTCATGCCGGGCAACGTCAACAACCTGATCCAGCAGAACGCCTACGTGCTGATCCTCGCGATGGGCATGGTGATCGTCATCATCGCCGGGCATATCGACCTCTCCGTCGGCTCGGTGGTCGCCATGGTCGGGGCTGTCGCCGCGATCTCCATGAACAACTGGGGGCTGCCATGGTGGCTCGCGGTCATCCTGTCGATCGTGGTCGGCGCGCTCGTCGGCGCGTGGCAGGGCTTCTGGGTGGCGTTCGTCGGCATACCCGCGTTCATCGTGACGCTCGCGGGCATGCTCCTCTTCCGAGGCCTCACCCTCGTCCTCCTCACGGGCGGGACGATCAGCGGGCTCCCCGCGGAGTTCACTGCGATCGGCGCCGGATGGCTGCCGCCCGCGCTCGGCGAGATCGCCGGCCGCGACCTCCTGACGGTGCTCATCGGCCTGGTCTCCTCGATCGCGCTCGTCGCGTCGCAGCTGCGCACGCGCTCGACCCTGCGCCGCCTCGAGCTGCCCATGGAGGCCGCGGTCTCCTTCTGGGCGAAGACGCTGCTCATGGTGGCGGCGATCATGGCCGTGGCGTGGACCCTCGGCGGCTACAGCGGCACGCCGATCATCCTCGTCATCCTCGCGGTGCTCATCCTCGTGTACACGTTCGTGCTGGGCCAGACGGTCTTCGGCCGCCACGTGTACGCCATGGGCGGCAACCTGTTCGCCGCGATCATGAGCGGCGTCAAGACCAAGTGGGTGAACTTCTTCATCTTCGTGAATATGGGCGCCCTCGCCGGGCTCGCCGGCGTCGTCAGCACTGCACGGGCGGGAAGCGCCGTGGCATCCGCGGGCCAGAACTACGAGCTGGACGCCATCGCGGCGGTCTTCATCGGCGGTGCCGCCGTCCAGGGCGGCATCGGCACGGTCGGCGGCGCGGTCATCGGCGGCCTCGTCATGGGCGTGCTGAACATGGGGTTGTCGATCCTGTCGGTGGATGCCGCGTGGCAGATGGCGATCAAGGGACTCGTGCTGCTGCTCGCCGTCGCCTTCGACATCTTCAACAAGCGCCGCGCCGGGGGACGGTAGAATTCGACGACGTGAACCGGAGGAGGGCGGCGGTGACGAGGCGTGACGAACACTGCTGCATCGCCGGTCCTCCTTTCCGGGGAAGCACTCTCTAGCAACGAGTTCATCCGCCGGCGCAACCTGTCCGCGGTACTCACGCTGCTGCACCACGGCGGCCCCGCGTCGCGCGCTGAGGTCTCGCGCGGCACCGGGCTCACGCGCTCGACCATCACGGGCATCGTCGCGGAACTCGCCGACCTGGGCCTCGTGCGCGAGGGTGAAGCGCCGTCCGCCACGGGGCGGGCCGGGCGTCCCAGTTCCAACATCGAGGCCAACTCGGAGGTCGCCGCGCTGTCGGTGCACCCCGACACCGATGCCGTGACGGTGGCGCTCGTGGGGCTGGGCGGCGAGGTGCTCGCGCGTCTGCGCCACAACACGTCCTCGATCCTCGACGCGAAGCGCATGGTGAGGACCGTGGACACCCTGGTCGAGACCATGCGGGCCGACATCGACCGGCACTACCGCCTGGTGGGCGTCGGGCTCGGCGTCCCGGGCCTCGTGCGCGAGACCGACGGGCGGGTCCTGCTCGCACCCCACCTGAAGTGGAAGAACGAGGACGTCGCCCACGACCTCGCCCGAGCGCTCGGGCTGCCCGTCATCGCGGGGAACGACGCCAGTCTCGGCGCGCTGGCGGAGTACCGGTTCGGGGCCGGCGAGGGCGCGCGGGACCTGCTCTTCGTCAACGGCACCACCAGCGGCATCGGCGGCGGGGTCGTCATCGGCGGCTCCCTCCTGAGCGGCACCGAGGGGTACGCCGGCGAGATGGGGCACACGCTCGTCCGCACCAACGGCAAGCGCTGCTACTGCGGGCGCTCCGGATGCCTCGAGGCCGAGGTCAGCCTCACCAACCTGATGCCGTTCCTGCGCTCCGGGACTATCGACGAGGACGAGCTCGACATCGAGCTGGGCGTCGCCCGCGACCCGCGGCTGCTCGCGGAGGTCGCGCGCCAGGTGGAGCTCCTCTCGGAGGCACTCACCAACTTCGTGAACCTCTTCAACCCCGAGGTGGTGATCCTCGGCGGATACCTCGGGGCGCTGCTCTCGGTGAGCCGAGAGCGCCTCACCGAGGCCGTGCGGGTGCGGCCCCTCGGCGGCGAGGCGCGGAGCATCCGGCTGGAGCGGGCCCGGCTGCGGTCGCGGCTGATGCTCATCGGGCCCGCTGAGCTGGCCTTCGGGCGCCTGCTGCAGGACCCCGCGAGTTTCGAGTTCCCCACCCCGGGCTGACGCTCCGGGTAGCCTCGCGGTATGGGCAGCACTCAACTCCTCACGCTCGTGGTCGTCGGTGTCGTGCTCGTCATCGGGCTCGTCTCCTTCTTCGCCGGGCGCATCGGCGTTGCGGCCCCGCTGGCGCTCACCGTCGTCGGTGTCGCGGTCGGCGCGATCCCGGCGGTGCCCCACTTCGACGTGGAGCCGGAGCTGGTGCTGACCGTGATCCTCCCCCCGCTGCTCTACGCGGCGGCGCGGCAGGTCCCCCTGGTCGACTTCCGCCGCAACCTCCGGGTGATCGGCTTCCTCGCGATCGTCCTCGTGGTGGTCTCCGCCGTGCTCGTCGGCATCGCCGTCCACCTCATCTGGGTCACCGTGCCGATCGCGCTCGCGATCGCGCTCGGCGCGGTGGTCGCGCCGCCCGACGCCGTCGCGGCGACCAGCCTCGGCAAGCGGCTCGGGCTGCCTCCCCGCATCGTCACGATCCTCGAGGGCGAGGGCCTCGTCAACGACGCCACCGCGCTCGTGCTCCTCTCCACCGTGCTCGGGATCGTGACCACGTCCACCGAGGGCGTCAACGGGTGGATGATCGGGCTCACGTTCCTCTGGGCGGTAGTCGGGGCGGTGCTCGTCGGGGCCGTCCTGGGCGCGGCATCCGTCGCCCTTCGCCGCCGGCTCACCGACCCGGTGCTGGACGCCGCACTCTCCCTCGCCGTGCCGTTCGTCGCCTATCTCGCGGGCGAGGCGGTGCACGCCTCCGGCGTCGTGGCCGTCGTCGTCGCGGGCATCCTCGTCGGCAACCAGGGCGCGTACCGCATCCGCGCGACCTTCCGCCTCGCCGAGTCGGGCACCTGGCGCATCGTGACGCTGCTGGTGGAGAACGCCGTGTTCCTGTTCATGGGGTTCCAGCTCTGGCCCATCGTCGGCGAGGTGGCCGAGGGCGGCGAGCTGGTGGGCACGCTCGGCGTCGCCGGCCTCGTGATCGTCCTGCTCGTCGGCATCCGGTTCGCTGCGATGCCGCCCCTGTTGTGGTCGATCCGCCGCCGCTACCGCAGGCGCGCCGCCCGGGCGGACCGGACGATGAGCCGGTTCGAGAACGTGACCGAGGAGGACTTCCAGCAGCGCGCCGCGAACTTCCGGCAGCTGGGCATCAAGCAGTCGCCGATCAGGAGCTTCACCCGCGGCGTCAGGGCCAGGCTCGGCATCGTCACGAAGCGCGACAAGGAGGCGCGCGACCGGATCGTGGCGCAGCTCGCCGAGCTCGAGAAGAATCCGCCGGCCCCGATCGAGACCGACGAGAGAACACGGCGGCGCTTCTCCGAGGCGTTCCGGAACTTCCGGAAGCGGCTCGACCAGCAGAGCAACGACCTCACCGCCGAGCGCGACCAGGCGCTCGGGTGGCGCGACGGCGTGATCCTCGGACTCTCGGGGATGCGCGGGGTCGTCACGGTCGCGGCGGTGCAGACCATCCCCGAGGGCCAGCCGATGCGCGAGTCCCTCGTGCTCGTGGCGTTCGCGGTGGCGATCGTCACCCTCGTCGTGCAGGGACTGCTGCTGCCCCCGGTAGTGCGACGGCTGCGCCCGGCGGCGGACACCCCCGGCGATGAGCGGCGCGAGGTGTACGAGCTCCGCAAGCTGATGAAGGAGGCGGGCGACGCGGCGGTACTCGCCGCGGTCGGAGCGGCCGAGGCATCCGGGTCGCCGGTGCAGCCGGAGGTGCTCGACGAGGTGAAGGCGCAGGGCGAGACCTGGCTCGGCCGCCTGGAGATCTGGTCGCAGGCCGACCTGAGCGACCCGGACAACTCGGTCGCGCAGTTCCAGCGCCTGCGGCGGGTGCAGCTGGAGGCGGAGCGCGCCGAGCTCCGCGAGGCCTACGAGGTGGGCGCGTTCTCGACCGAGGCGATCGACGTGCTCCGCGCCGCCCTCGACTCGGAGGAGATCTCGCTCGACGCGGGCGACAGCCGCAGTGGCGGAGCCTGAGGCACCGCGCCGCCGCGCCCGCCCCACCGCCCGCCGCCGCGCCCGCCCATCGCTGCCCGTCGCCCCCGCCCGTCGCGCACCGCCCGGTGCGAAATGCAGGAGGTGAGCGCTCCCAGCGGGGCAGGGCACCCGGATTTGCTGGCCGAGATGCTCGGGCATCCTGCATTTCGCGCGCTGCGGTTGGGGCGGCGCTGCGGTGCGGGGGCGGCGGGGCTGTCGCGGCGGGCGGCGGGGCGGGCGCGGCACCGCAGGCCGTGCGCGCGAAGGTTCTTGCGCTCCCTCTGAACCCGAGGTAACCTACAACCAAATGGTTGTATTAGAACTCACTGACGACGACGTGGACCGCATGTTCCGGGCCCTCGCCGACGCGACGCGGCGTGACATTGTGCGGCGGACCCTCGCCGCCGACATCTCCGTGTCCCAGTTGGCGGAGGCCTACGACATGTCGTTCGCCGCCGTCCAGAAGCACGTCGCGGTGCTGGAGGAGGCGAGGCTCGTGACAAAGGAACCACGCGGTCGCGAGCGGATGGTGCGGGCCAGCGCCGACCGTATCCGCCAGGCGCAGCGCCTGCTCGACCAGTTCGAGCACCTCTGGCGGTCGCGGATCGACCGCCTCGAAGCCCTGCTCGCCGAAGACCCGTCCGAACACTGACCGAAAGGCGCACCATGCCCATCACCTCTGTCGAGAAGGACCTCGACCAGCTCACCATCACGATCGTCGCCGACTTCACCGCTCCCCTGCGCCGGCTCTGGGACGCGTACGCCGACCCGCGCCAGATCGAGCGCTTCTGGGGTCCGCCGACCTATCCCGCGACCTTCCTCAGGCACGACGCGGCCGTGGGCGGGCGCAGCATCTACAAGATGACCGGCCCCGAGGGCGACGAGCACTTCGGATGCTGGGACTGGACGGCCGCGGAGGCTCCGAACTCCTTCGAGGTGGTCGACTGGTTCGCCGACGAGACCGGCGCCCCCAACCCCAGCCTGCCCGCGACCCGCGTGGACTTCGTGTTCGAGGCGACGGACACCGGCTCGCGGCTCACGACGACCACGCGCTTCGACTCGCTCGAGCAGATGCAGGAGCTGCTCGACATGCACGTGCTCGAGGGCACCAGGGAGGCGATGTCCCAGATCGACGCCGTGCTCGCCGACCTCGCCGCCTTCGCCGCCGGCCGCTCGGTCGAGACGCAGCTGCTGGGCGACACCCGGGCGCGCTTCACGCGCGTCATCCGCGGAACCGTGGACCAGGTCTGGCGCGCGCACAACGAGGCCGAGCTCCTGAGGAAGTGGCAGTTGGGTCCGGAGGGCTGGACCATGCCGGTCTGCGAGGTCGCCGCCAAGGTCGGCGACGTCTACCGGTACGAGTGGGAGCGCGAGGGCGGCGCCGATCGCTTCGGATTCACCGGCGAGCTCCTGGAGCTCCGGGCGCCGAACCGTGCCGTCACCACCGAGTCGATGATCGGTATGGAGGGCGGCACGGTCAACGAGCTGACCCTGACCGCCGTCGAGGGCGGCACCCTCCTCACCCTCGTGACTACCTACGAGAGCCCCGAGCAGCGCGAGATGATCCTCGCGACCGGCATGGCCGACGGCATGGAGACGAGTTACGCGCGGCTGGAGGGCGTGCTGGCCGCGTAGTCAGCTGCGCCGCCACCCCTCCTCGGCGCGGATCGCCCCCGCGATGCGACGGCTGATCTCCGCCAGCTGCCGGGTCTGGGCCTGCGTGAGCGCATCGAGCACGAGCCTGCGCACGGTCCCGACATGGCCGGGGGTAGCCAGGCGGAACCTCTCGACGCCGTCGGCGGTCAGCGCCGCGAGCGTGTACCTCCCGTCGGCGGGGTCGGGCCTCCTCAGGACCCAGCCTCTGCCCTCGAGCCGGGTCACGGCGCGCGAGAGTCGCGTGAGCGAGCTGTTGGCGAAGCCGGCGAGCACGCTCATGCGGAGGGTGTGCTCGTCGGCGTCCGCGAGGGCGAAGAGGATGCCGTACTCGAAGTGGGTGAGTTCGGCGTCGCGCAGCAGCTGGGCGTCGAGTGCGGGCGGCAGCCACTCGAGAACGGTGGCCAGCGCCGCCCAGGTGTCGAGATCGTCGCCGCTGAGGGCCGTCGGATCGGGCATCCCTCAAGCGTAGCTGACTTGCTTGGTAAAGTCATTGATGGCACAGTTCACTTGACTGAGCAAGCAATGGAGGCATCGCATGGAGTTACACCTGGCGGGCAAGAGCGCATTCGTGAGCGGATCGACGCAGGGGATCGGCTTCGCGATCGCACGCGCCCTGCTCGCCGAGGGGGTCGCCGTGACGATCAACGGCCGCGACGAGGGCAGGGTGCGGGAGGCGGTCCGGCGCCTGGGAGAGGGCGCGACCGGGATCGCCGCGGACTTCGGCGACCCCGAGCAGGTGGCGAGCCTTCTCAGCGGGCTCGGGGACGTCGACATCCTCGTCAACAACGTGGGCCTCTTCGAGGTGGCCCCGTTCGACGCCGTCACCGACGACGACTGGCAGCGCTACTTCGACGTCAACCTCATGAGCGGCGTGCGGCTCTCGCGCGGCCTGCTCCCCGGCATGATCGAGCGCGGCTGGGGCCGCGTCATCTTCATCAGCAGCGAGTCGGGCGTGAACGTCCCGGCCGACATGGTGCACTACGGAACGACGAAGGCCGGGATGCTCGCCCTCGGCAACGGCCTCGCCAAACTCACCCGCGGCACCGGCGTGACAGTGAACTCAATCCTCGGCGGGCCCACCTTCTCCGACGGGGTGGCCGACGCCGTGGCGCAGATCGCGCAGGCCCAGGGTCTGGCTGCCGACGCCCTCAAGGCCGCGATCATCGGCGGGAACCCGACGAGTCTCATCGAGCGGTTCATCGAGCCGGAGGAGATCGCGACCCTCGCGGTCTACCTGGCGAGCCCGGTGTCGTCGGCGACGAACGGCGCAGCGATGCGGGCGGACGGCGGAGTGCTCACGGGACTGCTCTGAACGGCTGATCTGGCAGCAATACCTTCCATAGGATACTATTTTGGAAGGTTTAGCTAGCACGGGGGTGAGATACGTGGTGCAGCGGCGATCAGTGCGCCAGGAACGGCTGATGCGGGAGCTGGGTGCCAACGTGCGCAGATGGCGCAAGGTCAACGGCCTGTCAGCGTCAGAGCTCGCCGCGCGGGCGTTCGTCACCCGCGAGACCCTGCGGGGCCTGGAGGAGGGCAGCAGCGCGCCCCGAGTCGACTCGCTGATCGCGATCCTCGCCGCCCTGGGCATCGCGGATGCGGTAGTCGAGGCCACCAATCCCTACAACACCGTGGCGGCGCGCGCTCGGATCGACGACATCCTCAGGTCCGGCGGCTCACTGTGACTCTCCCCGACGAAGTGGACGTGTATCTCGATGGTCCGGGCGGGCCCGAGCTCGTCGGGAACCTGCGGCCCTCGTACACGGGGGGCCGCAGCCTCGCCTCGGCATCGTTCCAGTACTCGCGCGCCTACCTCGACAGCGCGAGGGCCTACGCGGTCTCGCCCGACCTGCCGCTCGCCCCCGGACGCACGTTCACGCAGGAGAACACGACGATCTTCGGCGCGTTCGCCGACGCCTCGCCCGACGAGTGGGGCCAGAAGATCATCGAGGCCAACCACGCTGTCCGGCTGAAGAGCGACCCTTCACTGCCTCGTCGCATCGGAGCGTTCGACTACCTTCTCGGAGTCTCGGACTTCGCGCGGATGGGCGCCCTCAGGATGCGCGCGCCGGACGGCGAGTGGCTGACGAGCGATACTGCGGTGGCCGGCCTGCACGACCTCGACGAAGTCCTCGCCGTGACATCCCGCTACGAAGAGCACCGCGCTACTGACGAGGACGTCGCGTACCTCTCCGGCATTGCGACCTCTCCCGGCGGCGCGCGGCCGAAGGCGAACGTCATGACGGCCTCCGGGAGACTGGCCATCGCCAAGCTGCCGCACTCGAAGGACGGCAACCTCGATACTGAGGGGTGGGAGGCAGTCGCTCTCACGCTGGCGCAGCGCGCGGGCATCCGCACTGCGCACTTCGCCGCGCGGCGGGTCTCCAGCGACAGGTCGATCCTCATCTCCGAGCGCTTCGACCGGGACGAGAACGGCGCGCGACGCGGGTACATCTCGGCAGCGACCGCCTTGGGCATTGGCGCGCACGACGACCGCAGGGTCACCTACGAGGAGTTCGCGGACACGATCGCCGAGCTCAGCGCCGATCCTGTCCACGATTTGCACGAGATGTTCCGGCGAATCGCTCTCACCGTGCTGATCAACAACGTCGACGACCACTGGCGAAACCACGGGTTCCTCCGATCGGACCGCGGCTGGCGGCTGGCGCCCGCCTTCGATGTGAACCCGAGTCCGCGGCGCGGGACGACAATGTCGCGCGCCATCAGCGACCAGGACGACCCCGCGCACCGTGCGATCGAGAACCTGTTGCTGACCGCCGGCTCGTACACGCTGAAGCCCGACGAGGCCGCAGCGATCATCGGTGCCGTGGCCTCGAGGATCGCCGAGTGGCCAGCTATTGCGCTCGGGCTGGGCATCGCCGAGGAGCAGGTCTCGGCGATGTCGGCGGCATTCGACGCCGAGCACCTCGGACGAGCGCTCAGCCTGCGCTGATCAGCTCGAGCATCCCGGCGAACGCGCGGACCTCGTCGGCGGGCTTGCTGCGGAGGAGGTCGCGCAGGCGATCCTGCTGGCGGGCCTGCGCGGCCCGCACCAGCGCGACCGCCGACGGCGTGGCCGAGAGCACCCGGGCCCGGCCGTCCTTGTCGTCGGCGCGGCTCACGACGAGCAGGGCGTCCTCGAGCATCCGCACCTGGCGGCTGACCACGCTCTTGTCCGTCTCGAGGGACTCGGCGAGCACATAGGCGTTGGTCTCCTCGAGTCGCACGATCATACTGAGGATCTTGTAGCCGACGGGCTTCAGCTCGGGATGCACCTGCGCCGCCGCATCCTTCCAGAGCAGTCGGGCGCGGCCGAACAGCACTGCCAGCTGCTGCTCGACCTGGGCGATCGCCTCATCGACGCCGCCCTGCGCCACGATGTCAGACACTGCTACCTCCCGCCGTCCTCGCGGGTGGACGGGGCCGCGCCCACGGTGACGACCGCGATCGAGCCGGTGGGGGTCGCACCGATCTCGGCCTCCGCCAGGTCGATGGCCGACTCCTCGGCCTGCTCGCTCAGGGTCTGGGCCGCAGTCTTGGTCGACAGGGACTTGTTAGGCAGGAAGATGATCGCGAGCAGGCTCAGGAAGGCGAGCGGGATGGCGACGATGAACGCGTCGGCGATGCCGTTGCCGTAGGCCGACTCCACGATCACGCGGATCGCGTGCGGGAGCGAGCTCACGTCCGGCAGGTTGCCGGTGCCGAGCGCCTTGAGGGCGTCGACCTCGTCAGCCGAGCTCGGTACGAAGCCGTCGAGCGACGCGGTGATGTGGCTGGTGACCTGGCTCGCGAGGATCGACCCCATGATCGTGACGCCGATGGCGCCGGCGACCGAGCGGAAGAACGCGATGTTGGAGGTCGCCGCGCCCAGCTGGGCGACGGGGGTGTCGTTCTGGACGACGAGGCTGAGGTTCTGCATGACCATGCCGAGGCCGGCGCCGAGGATCACCATGTAGACCGAGACCCACAGGAAGTCGGTGTTGTAGCGCAGCGTGGACATGAGGGTCACGCCGACCAGCACCAGCACGGAGCCGCCGACCATCCACCGCTTCCACTTTCCGAAGCGGCTGATGAACTGGCCGATGACGATCGAGGCGAGCATCTGGCCCAGCACGAGCGGGATCGTCATGAGGCCCGACTGGGTCGGGTTCGCGCCGCGCGCCAGCTGGAAGTACTGCGCGAGGAACACGCTCGTGGAGAACATCGCCACACCCACGGCGATGCTCGCGACGACGGAGAGGGTGAACGTGCGGTTCGTGAACAGGGTCATCGGCACGATCGGCTCGGCTACCCGGAACTCGGTGACGACGAAGCCGATGAGCGAGAGCACGGATACCCCGATCAGAAGGTAGCTGGCCATCGAGTTCCACTCGAACTGGTTGCCGCCCATGGAGACCCAGATGAGCAGGAGCGAGACGCCGAGGGCGAGCAGCGCGGCGCCGACGAAGTCGATGCGCACCTTGCGGTTCGCGCGCGGCAGGTGCAGCGTGCGCTGGATGATGATGATCGCGGCGACCGCGATGGGAACGCCGATGAAGAAGTTGGCGCGCCAGCCCAGGGCGTCGGTGATGATGCCGCCGAGGAGCGGGCCGCCGATCGTCGCAACCGCCATGACGCCGCCGACGATGCCCATGTACTTTCCGCGCTCGCGCGGGCTGATGATGAGCGCCACGGCGACGAAGACCAGGGACGTGAGGCCGCCCGCGCCGATGCCCTGCACCACGCGGAGGGCGATGAGCATCGCGGTGCTGGTCGAGAAACCGGCGATGACCGTGCCGAGCACGAAGAGGCCGAGCGAGAGCTGCAGGAGCAGCTTCCGGTCGAGCAGGTCGCTCAGCTTGCCCCAGATCGGGGTCGAGACCGCGGTCGCGAGCAGGCTCGCGGTGATAACCCACGTGTAGGAGGCCTGGTCGCCGCCCAGGTCGGCGATGATGCGGGGCAGCGACGTCGACACGACGGTGCCCGAGAGGATCGCGACGAACATGCCCATGATGAGCCCGGAGAGGGCGATGAGGATCTCGCGCTGCGAGCGCTTCTGATCCGGCAGAGGAAGTGAAGTAGACAAGAGTGAGTCCCTAACAAAAGTTGATGTAGGTCAACTATATGCAGATAGATGACATTGGTCAACTAAGTGGGCGCGCCCGCAGATGGATCCGCTTGCCCTGCTTGCTGAAGATCGCGAGGATCTCCGCCTGGCCCGGCCCGGCAGACCGCAGCCAGTGCGGGGTGCGGGTGTCGAACTCCGCCGCCTCGCCCGGGCCCATCACGATGTCGTGCTCCCCCAGCACGAGCCGCACCCGGCCGGACAGCACGTAGAACCACTCGTACCCGTCGTGCACCCGCGGGTCCGGCGGCGCATCGCCACGGGGCGCCGGGAACGTCACGCGCGTGGCCTGGGCGGGCGAGTCGTCCGGGGACAGCTGCTCGAAGCTGACCTCGTCGATGCGCGTGGTGACCCGCGGCACCCGGGGATCGGGCACCGTGCGCGGGACGAGGTCGTCGAGCTCCAGGCGCAGCGCCCTCGCGATGGGCACGACCAGCTCGAGGTTCGGCGCGCGCTTGCCGGCCTCGAGCCGCGAGATCGTGCTCGCCGAGATGCCGGTCGCCGCCGAGAGCTCGTCCAGCGTCAGGCCGCGCTTCTGCCGCCACGCCCTCAGCCGAGGGCCGATGTGCTGCAGCCGATGCTCCGCCATGGACGCTCCTTGCTGATTCGGCATGCGAAATTGCCATCAGCGTAGCCCGCGAGCCAAGATCGGACCATGACCGAGACGCAGAGCGCAGCCGAGTACTGGGAGAACCGCTACCGCGAGAACGGCAAGTCGTGGAGCGGCAACGCGAACGCCGCGCTCATCCGGGAGGTCGGGGGCACTTCACCGGGCACCGCCCTTGACCTCGGCTGCGGCGAAGGCGGCGACGCCCTCTGGCTCGCACACCAGGGCTGGTCGGTGACGGCCGTGGATATCGCGCCCTCGGCACTCGCGATCGGCGCCGCCGAGCAGCAGCCTGGCGACGACATCACCTGGGTCGCCGCTGACCTCTCGGAGTGGACGCCGCCGGGCCGCTACGACCTCGTCTCCTCCTGCTTCCTGCACTCGACAGTCGACCTGCCGCGCGAGGAGATCCACCGCCGGGCCGCCGCCGCCGTCGCCCCCGGCGGCCTGCTGCTCATCGTCGGGCACTCGGGCGCCCCGCACTGGGACGCCCCCGAGGGGCACCACCACCACGCTCCCGAGGAGCTTCCGACTCCGGAGCAGGTGCTCGCGGGCCTTCAGCTGGCCGAGGGCGACTGGGAGGTGCTCACCAGCGAGCTCGTCGAGCGCCCCGACGCGCGGCTCGGCACGGCGGTCGACGGAGTCCTGAAGCTGCGCCGGAAGGGCTGACTGCCCGAGCTACCCGAACACCCCGAGGTGGTCGAGCAGGATCTTCGTGCCGATCAGGATCAGGATGGCCCCGCCGACGATCTCCGCCGGCCCCCGGAACCGCACCCCGGCGCGGTGGCCGACGAGCACCCCCGCGAAGGTCAGGACCGCGGTGGTCACGCCGATCACGATGACAGCCTCCACGATCGAGACGGAGAGGAACGCGAACGAGATGCCCACGGCGAGGGCGTCGACGCTCGTCGCGAGGCCGAGCAGCAGGAGCTGTCGGACACGGAGGCGGCCGTCATCCTCGTCGCCGTCGTCGTCCTTCCTGAAGGCGTCGAACAGCATCTTGCCGCCGATGAGGGCGAGGAGGCCGAACGCGATCCAGTGGTCGATCTCGGTGATGAACTGCTCGAGCTGCGTGCCCAGGAGCCAGCCGATGAGCGGCATGAGCGCCTGGAAGAGGCCGAAGGTGAGGGCGATGATGACCGCCTGCCGGTAGTCGAGCCGGCGCATGTGGAGGCCTTTGCCGAGCGCGACGGCGAAGGCGTCGGCGGAGACTCCGAGGGCGATGAGGAAGACGGACCAGAGGGCCACGGTGGCGGACCTTTCGGTGAGCACCGAAATCACGAGACTTCGGCAATGACTGCCGAAGGTCTCGTTCGCCCAGCTGGTGGGTGGCACGCCGGGTGGGATTGCCCACCAGTATGTCGACGTGCCTTTTGGGAACTACTCCCCTTCATCGACCATTCTAAGCAGAGAGCGCCCCGGCCTTCCGGCCGGGGCGCTCCACTTACTAGTTGGTGAGCTGCTCCTCGCGGTGCGGGAGCTTCCAGTCGGGCCGCACGTAGTGGCAGGTGTAGCCGGCCGGGTACTTCTCCAGGTAGTCCTGGTGCTCCTCCTCGGCCTCCCAGAACGCGCCAGCGGGCTCGACCTCGGTGACGACCTTCCCGGGCCAGATGCCCGAGGCGTCGACATCCGCGATGGTGTCCACGGCGACTTGATGCTGCGACTCGCTCGTGTAGAAGATCGCCGAGCGGTAGCTGCGACCGATGTCGTTGCCCTGGCGGTCGACGGTCGACGGGTCGTGGATCTGGAAGAAGAACTCCAGCAGGTCGCGGTACGAGATCAGCGAGGGGTCGAAGACGATCTCGACGGCCTCGGCGTGGTCGCCGTGGTTGCGGTAGGTGGCGTTCGGGGTGTCTCCGCCCGAGTAGCCGACGCGGGTCGAGATGACTCCGGGGCGGCGGCGCAGCAGCTGCTGCGCTCCCCAGAAGCATCCACCGGCGAGGATCGCGGTCTCAGTTGCCATGGTCAGGCCTCCTTCGTGGTGAACAGGCTGCGGTAGTCACCGTAGCCCTGGCTCTCCAGGTCATCCACCGGGATGAACCGCAGGGCCGCAGAGTTGATGCGGTAGCGCATACCGCTGTCGGCAACGGGGCCGTCGTCGAACAGGTGCCCGAGGTGGCTGTCGCCGTTCGCGGAGCGGACCTCGGTGCGCTTCATCCACAGGGTCCGGTCGTCCTTCTTGACGACGTTCGCGGGCTCGATCGGCCGGGTGAAACTGGGCCAGCCCGACCCGCTGTCGAACTTGTCGGTGGAGGAGAAGAGGGGCTCGCCCGAGACGATGTCGACGTAGATCCCGTCATCGTGGTTGTTCCAGAACTCGTTGCGGAACGGCGGCTCGGTGGCGCTCTCCTGGGTGACCGCGAACTGCTCTGGCGTGAGCTGGTCGATCGCGGTGGACGTCTTGCGGTACTCGGTGGTGCTCATGGGATGTGCTCCTCTGTGGGCAGCTGGCTGCGGCCCTCAGTGGGTACAACAGGGATGTCGTGTGGAACGTTCCCGCGGCGCGTGACCAGCCAGGAACCTGCCAGAACCGCGGCGAACCCGACGATCGTCCACACCGTGACGCGCTCGCCGAGCACGAGGACGCCGGCCAGGATCGCGACCGCGGGGTTGACGTAGGTGATGGTCGTGGCCTTCACCGGCCCGATCTCGGCGACGAGGCCGATCATGAGGAGGAAGGCGAGCCCGCTGCACACGACCGCCAGCACGATGATCGCGATCGTGACCGAGGCGGAGGGCCAGGCCGTCGGCCAGCTGCCCGTGACGATGACGACGGGGATGTACGCGATCGCGGCCCCGGCAAGGGAGACGGCCACGACACCGACGCCGGGGAGGTCCGGCATCCACCGCGAGAGGATCGCGGGGCCGAGCGCGTAGCCCACCACCACCACGGCCATCTCGGCGACGCTGAACAGGTCGGAGCCGCCCACGTCGAGGCCGACGAGGGCGGCGACCCCGAGCATCCCGATCGCGATTCCCAGCCAGTTGATTCCCGACAGCCGCGCCGGGCGCCCGAGCAGGAACGCCACGCCCACGCCCGCCAGCGGGACCGCGGCGAGCAGCAGCCCGGCGGTCGAGCTGGGTAGGTGCTGCTCGGCGGAGCTCAGGAAGTACCAGGGGATGACGATCTCGACGATGGTGTACGCGAGCATCGGCTTCCAGCGGCGGAGCACCGGCCCGACCTCCTTGCGGAAGAAGGCGAGCGGCAGCAGCAGGATCGCGGCGAGGCCCGACCGCGCCAGCACCACCATGCCCGGCTCCAGCTCGCCCACGGCGATCTTGATGAAGAGGTACGGGATGCCCCAGGCGATGCCGAGGGCGGCGAAGAGCAGTATTCCGCGTCGAGTCACCTACACATTGTGGTCCTCGCCACCGGCCTTGGGCACGGAGCACCCGGAAGCGGCAGGTGTTCGACGGCCGGTGGCGGGAACGAGCGTGCCGCCGAGGCGGCGCGGCCCTAGGTCAGCCGCTCGCGCAGGAATCCCACGACCCGCTCGCGAGCGGCGAGCGCGGGGTGTCCCGGCACCTCCCGCACCTCGCTCGTGAGCACCGAGTGCGCGCCGGAGGAGAACCCGCCCGGATTCCCCGGGGACGAGTCGAGCTCGATGACCTCGAACGCGTCGCCCAGCCGGGCCTTGAGGGTGCCGAACCGCTCCCGCGGGGAGTTGCGGTCCTCGCTGAAGCGGAGCCCGATCGCGCACACGTCGCCGGCGGATGCGCGGTCGGCAACCCGGTCGAGCTCGGCGGAGGAGAGGCCGGGGTCGAGCCGCCGGGCACCGCCGAGCGGGAAGGGCACAGCGGGCTGGCTCGCGACCGCCGCGAGCACCGACTCCTCCACGGCCACGGCGAGCGCGAACCCTCCCGTGAAGCACATGCCGATGACCCCGACACCGCTGCCGGGGGTACGGGCGGCGACGTCGACGGCGACGGCGCGGAGGTAGTCCGTGATGGGGCGGTGGGCGTCGGTGGCGAACGCACGGAACTCCGCCGAGACGCAGATGCGCGCGAGCGTGCGGACGGTGTATCCCGCTGTCATGGGCCGCCCTGGCTCGCCGAACGGCGACGGGACGACCACGGTGAAGCCCTCGTCGACAAGGTGGTCGGCAAGCCCCAGCACCTCGGGCGTGATGCCCGGCAGCTCGGGGATGAGCACCACGCCCGGCCCGCTGCCCTTCTCGAAGCAGTCGTAGGTGAGGCCCGCGCCCGTGAAGGGCCCGCGGCTCCACCCGGTGAGAGTGGAGACGGGGGCGTCGGGCATCGTCAGACCATGCTAGGGCGTCGCCGGCCTGCCCCCTGCCCCGCCCGCCCGCGGCCCGCCGCCCGCGGCCCGCGGCCCCCGGCCCCGGCCCCCGGCCGAAGCCCCGCCGGCCGAAGCCGGCCGCTGAGAGTGCAGTTTGACGGGGTCCGAAGCGCGAGCGACCCCGTCAAACTGCACTCTCGACGCGAGGAGGGTGCGGATCGCTGGCCCGCGACCTCGGCGGGCGGCAGTTCGCGGTCCGTTCACCTCGGGAGATTAGGATCGCGCTCACCGGAGCCGTGAGGCTTCGCGAGACGAACAGGGATCAGGACCATGGCATCCAAGAAGTCGAAGAAGGCCGAGAAGGCGGAGCAGAAGGCGGCAGAGAAGGCCGCGAAGCTCGCCAAGAAGGCCAAGGAGAAGGCCAAGGCTGAGGCCGAGAAGGCTCGCAAGAAGGCGAAGAAGCAGGCCAAGAAGGCTCGCGAGGAGGCCGAGAAGGCCGCCCGCAAGGCCAAGGAGCGCGCCAAGAAGGACGCGAAGAAGACCAAGGAGAAGGCGAGGGATGCCGCGGCCGCCGTAACAGAGGCCGCACCCGCAGCGCCCGCCGCCGCCCCGGCCGCGAAGACCGCCGCGCCCGCCGAGGCCGCACCCGCCGCCGCCATGGCACCCGCCGAGGCCGCGCGCCCGAAGACCGCCGCCCCGGCCGCGAAGACCGCGGCGCCCGCCAAAGCCCAGGCCACCAAAGCGCCCGCCGCCGCCAAGGCGCCCGCCAAGGCCCCCGCCCCCGGCCCCGCCGAGACCGTCACCGCCCTCCGCGCTCGCGCGAAGGAGGCCGGCGTCAGCGGCTACTCGCGCATGACGAAGGCCGAGCTGCTGGAGGCTCTGCGCTCATGACCACGGACCTGAGCGACGACGAGGTCATGGCGCAGGTCGCCGAGAAGCTCGCGGAGAAGAACCCGGACGTGCCCCGGACCGTGATCGACGACATGGTGCGCGAGGAGTACCTCGCGATCGCCGGGCGTCCGGTGCGCGACTACCTGTCGGTGCTCACTGAGCGCGCGGCCAAGAAGCGGCTCAAGAAGCTCGCGAAGGCCTGATCTGTTCACCTCGCGTTTCACCGCAGGGGACAGGATGGCCGGATGCCTATCGCCGGAGTCCTGAGCGCGCTCGACCGGGCGGCGGACTCCCGCACGCTGCTGGACATCCTCCGCGAGACGACGGCGCGGCATCCCGAGGCCTCTGCCCTGGACGACGGGTTCGGCGCACTCAGCTACCGCGAGCTCACGGCGCGCGTCATCCGCACGGCCGCCCGCCTGGGCGCCGCGGGCGTGCGGCGCGGCGACCGCGTCGGCATCCGGATGCCCTCCGGCTCGCGCGAGCTCTACATCTCGATCCTCGGGATCATGGCGGCGGGTGCTGCGTACGTACCGGTCGACGCCGACGATCCGGATGAGCGTGCCGAGCTGGTCTTCGCCGAGGCCGGCGTTCGCGGGGTGATCGGAGCGGACGGGGTGTTCGCGCTCTCCGCGCCGGACCTCAGCGTGGTATTCAGCGACGCGCTGTTCGACGGCGCCCCGCCGCATCCCAGCACCTCGTCTCTCTCGATCGTGCAACCGCCCGCCCCCGCCGACGACGCATGGGTCATCTTCACCTCGGGCTCGACCGGCACGCCGAAGGGCGTCGCGGTGAGCCACCGGTCGGCGGCGGCGTTCGTCGATGCGGAGGCGAGGCTGTTCCTCGCCTCCGAGCCCCTCGGGCCCGACGACCGAGTGCTCGCCGGGCTCTCGGTGGCGTTCGACGCCTCGTGCGAGGAGATGTGGCTCGCGTGGCGCCACGGCGCGTGCCTCGTCCCCGCGCCGCGGTCGCTCGTGCGCAGCGGCATGGACCTGGGCCCGTGGCTCACCGCCCGGGGCATCACCGTGGTCTCGACGGTGCCGACTCTGGCCTCGCTGTGGCCCGCGGAGTCGCTCGAGAACGTCCGCCTGCTCATCTTCGGCGGCGAGGCCTGCCCGCCAGAGCTCGCCGCGAGGCTGGCCGTCGACGGGCGCGAGGTGTGGAACACGTACGGCCCCACCGAGGCGACGGTCGTCGCGTGCGCCGCACTGCTCGACGGCTCCGACCCGGTGCGCATCGGCCTGCCGCTCGACGGCTGGGACCTCGCGGTCGTCGATGCGGCCGGGATGCCCGTGGCCGAGGGCGAGGTCGGCGAGCTGATCATCGGCGGCGTCGGACTCGCGCGCTACCTCGACCCCGCCAAGGACGCCGAGAAGTACGCGCCGCACGAGCAGCTCGGCTGGAGCCGCGCCTACCGCAGCGGCGACCTCGTGCGGTTCGAGACCGCGGGCCTCGTGTTCCAGGGGCGCGCGGACGACCAGGTGAAGGTCGGCGGGCGCCGCATCGAGCTGGGCGAGATCGAGGCCGCGCTGCAGGAGCTGCCGGGCGTCTCCGGCGCCGCGGCCGCCGTGCGCGAGACGGAGGCCGGCAACCAGGTGCTCGTCGGCTACCTCGCGGTGGCGCATCCGGATGACTTCGACAGGGCGGCCGCGATCGCGGAGCTGCGCGAGCAGCTGCCGGCCGCACTCGTCCCGCTGCTCGCCCTCGTCGACGAGCTGCCCGTGCGCACCTCCGGCAAGATCGACCGCGCCGCGCTGCCCTGGCCGCTGCCGGGGCTGCTCGACAGCTCCTCGGGGCTCGACCCCGCGGCCGAGCGGCTCGCGCAGCAGTGGCAGGCAGTGCTGGGCATCCCGGTCAGCGACCTCTCCGCCAACTTCTTCGACCTCGGGGGCGGCTCGCTGGCGGCGGCTCAGCTCGTCGCGCGCATCCGCGAGCACGACCCCGAGTTCACCGTCGCCGAGATCTACACCCACCCGCGGCTGGGTGCGATGGCGGATGCCCTGGCCGCCCGCGTGCCGGAGTCCCCCGCCGAGCCGCGCGAGTACCACCGGGTCGCTCCGACCCCGCGGCGCATGCAGTGGCTGCAGACGCTGCTCGGCATTCCGCTGTACGCGCTGAGCGGCGCCCGCTGGCTCGTGTACCTGCTCGTGGCGGGGGCGATCCTCGTGCCGCTGGGCGGGTTCGGCTTCATCCCTGTCGTGGTGCCGGCGGTGCTCGTCCCGGCGATCGTGGTGTTCGCGACCCCCGTGGGCCGGATGGCGATCGCGGTGGTGTGCGCGCGGCTCCTGCTGGCGGGCCTCCGGGCTGGCGACTACCCGCGCGGCGGCAGCGTGCACCTGCGGCTGTGGCTCGCGGAACAGGCGGCCCACCTGGTCGGGGCAGTGAGCCTCGCCGGTGCGCCGTGGATCACGTACTACGCCCGGGCGCTCGGCGCGAAGATCGACCACGAGGTCGACCTGCACACCCTCCCGCCGATCACGGGCATGCTCACTGTCGGGTTCGGAGCGTCGATCGAGCCCGAGGTCGACCTGTCGGGCTACTGGATCGACGGCGACATCCTGCGGGTCGGCGCGATCCGGATCGGCGCGCACAGCTCGATCGGCGCGCGCAGCACGCTCCTGCCGGGCACGCGCGTGGGCAAGCACGCCGAGATCGCGGCGGGCTCCGCGGTGTTCGGCCGAGTGCCGGCCGGCCAGCTGTGGGCGGGGTCCCCCGCGCAGCGGGTCGGGCGCAGCACGGCGTGGTGGCCCGAGCAGCGGCCTCCCCGGGCGCGGCGCTGGCTCGCGGCGTTCGGCGCCTCCTCGGTGGCCCTCTCACTGCTGCCCGTCGTCGCGCTCGTGAGCGGCGGAGTCGTCGTCGCGATCGCCGTGCGCGGCTCGGCGACGGGGTGGGACGTGGCGTGGCGCGCCCTCGGTGCCCTCGCCCCGGCGACCCTCGTGGCGGGAGTCGTGCTCGCCGGGCTCGTCGTGATCGCCGTGCGCCTCCTGGGCCTCGGGCTGCGCGAGGGCACGTTCCCCGTGCGCAGCCGCATCGGGTGGCAGGTGTGGAGCACCGAGCGCGTGCTCGACCTCGCCCGCACCGTGCTCTTCCCGCTCTACGCGAGCCTCTTCACCCCGGTGTGGCTCCGGATGCTCGGGGCGAAGGTCGGCCGCGACGTCGAAGCCTCCACCGTGCTGCTCGTACCCTCGATGACGACGATCCGCGACGGGGCGTTCCTCGCCGACGACACCATGATCGGCTCCTACGAGCTCGGCGGCGGCTGGCTCAGGCTCGGCCGGTCGGACATCGGCAAGCGCGCATTCCTCGGCAACTCGGGCATGGCGGCGGCCGGGCACACCGTGCCGAAGGACGGGCTCGTGGCCGTGCTCTCCGCCGCCCCCGCGAAGTCGAAGGCGGGGTCGTCGTGGCTCGGCTCCCCCGCGGTGCGCCTGCGCCGCACGGTCGCGGCCGCCGACGAGGGACGGACCTTCCGCCCGCACCCCGGGCTGCGGGCGGCGCGGATCCTGTGGGAGCTCGGCCGGGTCATCCCGGTCATCGTCACCTGCGGCATCGGGCTCGGAGTGCTGTTCGCGCTGGCAGTACTGGTTGCCGAGTTCGGCGTGGTCGCCGCCGCACTTCTGAGCGGCGTCGTCATGCTGGCGGCCGGTGCGGTCGCGGCCGCAGTGAGCACGGCCGCGAAGTGGGCGATCTCGGGCCGCATCCGGATCGGCGACCATCCCCTGTGGTCGTCGTTCGTGTGGCGGACCGAGGTGGCGGACACCTTCGTCGAGATGGTCGCCGCGCCGTGGTTCGCCCAGGCCGCGGCCGGGACGCCCGCGCTCGTGATCTGGCTGCGGAGCCTCGGGGCGACCATCGGCAAGGGAGTGTGGTGCGAGACGTACTGGCTGCCCGAGGCGGACCTCGCCCACCTCGGCGACGGGTCGACTGTGAACCGCGGCTGCGTTGTGCAAACCCACCTGTTCCATGATCGAATCATGAGCATGGACACGGTGACGCTCGACGCGGGCGCGACGCTCGGCCCGCACAGCGTCATCCTCCCCGCCGCGCGCATCGGAGAGCACGGCACCGTCGGCCCCGCCTCACTCGTGATGCGCGGCGAGATCGTGCCCGTCGGCAGCCGCTGGAGCGGCAACCCGATCGGCCCGTGGCGCGAGGTCACCTTCGCGGACTACCACGCGAAGAACTCCTGATGCCGGCGAAGTACGTCTCCGGAAGCGGCAATGCCGGCTACGGGGTCGACGCCTACGATCTCGACCTGCGCTACCGCGTGGCCACCAACCGCCTGGACGGCACGGCGGTCATCACCGCGACGAGCACCCGCGCGCTGCCGAAGCTGACGCTCGACCTCTCCCGCCTGCAGGTCGGGAAGGTCAGGCTGCAGGGCGCGCGGTCGGTGCGCTTCTCGCAGACGGCGAACAAGCTCACGGTCATCCCGGCCTCCCCTATCGCGGCGGGCACGACCTTCGTGCTGACCGTCGAGTACTCCGGCGCGCCCGTTCCCCGGCCGAGCCCGTGGGGACCGGTCGGCTGGGAGGAGCTGGAGGACGGGGTGCTCGTCGCCGCCCAGCCCACGGGCGCCCCCTCCTGGTTCCCGTGCAATGACGACGTCGCGGACAAGGCGAGCTACAGCATCCGGGTCGCCGCCGAGCAGGCGTACACGGTGGTCTGCAACGGCGTGCTGGCCGAGCACCGCGTCGCCGCCGGGCGCGGGCACTGGCACTACGTGCAGGAGGAGCCGACGGCGACCTACCTCGCCACCCTCCAGATCGGCCGCTACGCGCTCAGGGCGACGACGTTCGGGACCGTGCCGGGGGTGCTCGCCTTCCCTCCCGCTCTCGATGCGCGCGTGACCGCCGACTTCGCCGCGGTGGGCGCGATGATGACGGCGTTCGAGCGGATGTTCGGGCCGTACCCGTTCGGCGGCTACACGGTCGTCGTCACCCACGACGACCTCGAGATACCGCTCGAGTCGCAGGCACTCGCCACCTTCGGCGCCAACCACGCGGACGGCCACGGCGGCTCCGAGCGGCTCGTCGCCCACGAGCTCGCCCACCAGTGGTTCGGCAACAGCGTCGGCCTCGCGTCCTGGAAGGACATCTGGCTCAACGAGGGCTTCGCCTGCTACGCCGAGTGGCTGTGGTCGGAGAGCAAGGGCGGGCCGAGCGCCGACACCTGCGCCCGCCAGTTCCGCCGCAGCCTGGTCTCGCAGCCGACAGACCTCGTGCTGGGGGATCCCGGGCCCGCACTCATGTTCGACGACCGCGTCTACAAGCGGGGCGCGCTCACCCTCCACGCGCTGCGCCTCGTGCTCGGCGACGAGGGCTTCTTCGACCTCCTGCGCGCCTGGACCTCGCTGCACAGGTTCGGCACAGTGAGCACGGAGGACTTCCGCGCGCTCGCCGCGACGTTCACGGCGCGCCCCCTCGACGCGCTCTTCGAGGCGTGGCTGTTCGGCGCCGCAGTGCCGCGCCTCAGCTAGAGCGCCACCGCGACGCTCACGCGCACATCGGGGGCGAGCTGCACCTCGGAGACGCTGTAGCGCGCGCCCGAGCCCGCGATGGAGGCCGTGCCGCCGTCGAACGACACGCTGGCCGGGTCCACGCGAAGGCCCCGCCCGTCCGCCTTCAGCACCGCCTCCACCCGCGTCCAGCGCTCGAGGGACTCCTCCCCGGCCACCGTCCCGATCGCGGCGAGGGCGGCAGCGGACGGGTCGAGCGCCTCGACGTCGACACCCACCGGCCCATCCCACGAGGCTGCGGCGACAACCGCCACTGCGCTGTGCGACAGGCTCAGGTGCAGCGACGAGCCGATGAGCTGCGGCTTGCCGTGCGGGCCGCCGCAGTCCGGGCACACCGCGACGAGGTCGACCTCGGCCGGCCCGACCCCGATGAGCTCGGCGGCGAGGCGGCGCAGGAGGAGCCGCCCCAGGAGGAAGGAGTCACTCGGGGCGCCGTCGTAGCGGGCGCGCTCCGCGGGCGAGAGCACCGCCAGCGCCTCCGCCCGGTCGTCGAGGGTGCGCGCCCAGCGGAGGATCATCGGCGAACGGCGGCCATCAGTCGAGCGGCGCCGGCAGCGGAGTGACCTCGCCCTCCTCCGTGACGTGCAGGCCCTGCGGAGTGTTCGCGAGGATTGCGAGCTCGTCGATCCACTTGCGGTTCACGAGCGCGGGACGGCTGCCGCTGAACTTGTAGTGGAGGTCGGTGCTCGGCGAGATCCAGACGATCGAGCGACCGCCGCCCAGCTTCGGCGCATCGGTCCACGAGAGGGAGAACGACTCCCCGCGGCGCAGCTTGGCGTTCATGACGATCTGCAGGTGCATGAGCACCCGCTCGTCGAAGAAGATCGCGAACCGGGATGCCCCGTAGAACAGTGTGCCCATCGATGCTCCTGTCTCGTTGGCTGAGTTTGACAGAATCAGCGCTCCCTGCGCGACTCCCGCCTCTCGCGCACCGGCAGGAGCAGCGGCGCCGCGAGCACGATGGTGCTCGACAGGCTCACGATCTCGACCGCGGCATTGAGGGCGTCGAGGCCCTCGAGGTGGCCCAGGTGGTAAGCGAGGTGGGGGATCGAGAACACGATCCACGCGAGGGCGACCGCCCGCCCCGCCTGCACCGTGGAGGTGCACGCCGCGTAGACCCCCGCGATCGCAAGGCCGAGGTAGAGGGCCCCGACGTCGCGAACGAGATGCTCGTTGAACGGCCCGTCGACGGCCACCCAGGGTCCGAGGCCGAGCCCCGGGAAGGACTCGTAGAACTCGGCGGGCAGGAAGGCCGCCCAGACACCCACGACGGTGCCGATGGCGGAGGTGACGATGAGGAAGGCGCGGCGCAGTGTCAGGTTCATGCCAGCTAGGACGGCACAGGCCGCCCGAACGTGACAGCTAGGAAGCGACGTCCTCGGGCTCGGGGATGAGCTGCAGCCCCCCGGGCGAGTTGGCGGACTTGCTCAGCGCGTTGACCCAGTTCTTGTTGATGAGCGGCGTCTTGCCGCCGAAGTACTCGAAGGTGAGCGAGATGTTCGGGCTGATCCAGATCGACGTACGGCCGTAGCCGTTGCGCGAGGGCTCCGTCCAGGTGAAGGAGAATGGCTCGCCGCGGCGGATCTTCGCCCAGATCACGATCTGCAGGTGCGCGAGGACACGGTCGTCGAAGGTGGCCGTGAGCTTCGAGTCGTAGGTCAGCGTTCCCACCGTGTCGTCCCTTCGTAGTGGTGCGTGTCGAGCATAGGACGGCTAGCGCCCGAGGAACGACACCCGGTCTTTGCCTGCGCTCTTCGCGAGGTACATCGCGCTGTCCGCGAGGCTCAGCAGCTCGTCGTTGGTGGGCTGCTCGCCCTCCGAGGGCTCGTAGACGGCGACGCCCACGCTCGCGGTCACCGAGTACCCCGGCGGGATCCCGTCGAGGGGCGCCGCCACGAGCTCCCGAATGCGGTCGGCGACGGATGCCGCGGCGGCCCGGTCCGCGTCCTCGCACACGGCCACGAACTCGTCGCCGCCGTACCGCCCCACCGAGTCCTCCGCGCGGACCCCGCTGCGCAGCCGCGCGGCAACCTGCTCGAGCACCGCGTCGCCGACGGCGTGGCCGAGCTGGTCGTTGATCCCCTTGAACCCGTCAAGGTCCAGGAACACCACCGAGAGCGGCCGCCGCGTGAGCACGGCGCGCTCGATGGCCACCTCCACCGTCTCCAGCAGGAGCTTGCGGTTGGCGAGGCCGGTGAGCTGGTCGTGCAGAGCGAGACGCTCGAGCTCGCGCTGCAGCCGCACCCGGACGATCGCCTGGGCGGCCTGGCGCGAGAGCGCGGCCTGCAGGTCGGCGAACTGGCTGCCGAAGTCCTGGGCGCGCGCGAAGAAGCACGCCAGCACCCCGATGGGCTCGCCGGAGCGCAGCAGCGGGATGATGCTCACGGAGTCCAGCCGGCGGCGCTTCAGCCCCTCGACCAGGGCCGTGTACGGGCTATCGACGTCGCGCACGGAGACCGTGATGGTCTTCTCCTCGATCAGCGCAGCGTCCGAGGCCCGCGGAGCGCTCCGCGGGAGGAGCCCCTCGAGCGGGTGCGCTCCGGCCATGAGGATGTACTCGCCCTCGTCGTCGAGCAGGAAGACACCGGTCGCCGTCGCCGAGAACGCCTCGGTCGCGCTCGCGAGGAGGGCACCGCAGATCTGCTCCTCCGTGGTGCTGCTGACGAATGCGCTCGAGGAGGCCTGGAGCACGCGCACCCTGATCTCCGACGCCTCGGCGATACGGCGGGCGCCCAGCAGCTCCTTCTCGTACTCGGCGCGCTCGCTCGCGTCGAAGATCGCCGTGTGCACGTCGCCCGCGTCGCCGCGGACCGTGGAGTTCAGCAGCGCCGCCAGGGTCGTGCCGTCGGCGCGGACCATCGTGAGGGAGACCTCGCGCACCTCCCCCTGCAGCGCGAGCACCGGGACGTGCCGCGTCTCGTAGAACAGGCGGCTGCCGGTGTCGAGGTGGTCGGCGAGCTTCGACCCGACGAAGGTGCCGCGGTCGGTCCCGAGCCAGGCGAGGATCGTGTCGTTGGCCTCGGAGATGACGCCGTCCGCCGTGCTGACGATGAGTCCGCACGGCGCCGAGCGGTAGAGGTCCTCGAACGGCGCGAGGAGCGTCATTGCAGGTTCGCCAGGATGACCGCGGCGAGCTCATCCGGAGCCGACAGGTTCGGCAGGTGCCCGCTCGCGCCGAGATGCACGAGAGTGCTGCCCGGGATGCTCGCGCGCACGTACTCGCCGACCACCGCCGGGGCGATGGCGTCGTCGCTGCACTGGAGCACGACCGTCGGCACCGTGACGTCGCCGAGATCCGCGCGGTTGTCGGAGAGGAAGGTGACCCGCGCGAAGTGCCGCCCGATCGCGGGGTCGGTCGCGCAGAACAGGCCGGTGAGCTCCTCGCCGACCTCGGGCCGGTCCGGGTTGCCCGCGATGACCGGGGCTGTCGCCGCCGACCAGCCCAGGTAGTTCGTGTCGAGCGAGTCGAGGAGCGCGTCGATGTCGGCCTGGCTGAATCCGCCCACGTAGTCGCCCTCGTTCACGTACCGCGGCGAGGGGCCGACGAGCACGAGCCGCCCGAACCGGGACGGGTCCTTCCCGGCGGCGAGCACGCCCATCATCGTGCTGACCGAGTGCCCGACGTACACGGCGTCGCGCAGGTCGAGGGCTTCGAACAGCTCGAGGATGTCGTCGGCGTAGCCGTGCAGCGAGTCGTACCTGCCGCGGTCGTAGGCGGAGAGGTCTGAGCCGCCCGCGCCCACGTGGTCGAACAGGATGACGCGGTAGTCGTCGAGGAAGGGGCCCACGACGCGGCGCCACACCACCTGGCTGCAGCCGAACCCGTGGGCGAACACGATGGGCCTGCCCGCCGGGTTTCCGAGCTCGTTGACGTTGTTCTTCACCCGCACGTCGATCACGGCAGGGGTGGTCGTCACGCGCGTCTCCTGGGTCTCGAAATTGTGCTGCAGAACAAGGGGAGTCGAAGGGGGCCGCGAACTCCTAGCCGGAGTATAAGTGTCTGGGGCCGAAAAATGTTGCGGTAGATTTCGGGGTTGCCAAGCACGTCAAATTGGTACATGCGTATGCACGAGACAGGACAGGTGATCGCCGGTGGTCGGTGAAGAGCGCCTGGCAAGTGACCTGCACGGAGCGGTGGCCCGCGGCGAGATCGTCGCCCACTACCAACCCCAGGTCGATCTCGCGAGCGGCAGGATCGTGGCCGTCGAGGCCCTGGCGCGGTGGCGCCACCCCGAGCTCGGGCTCATCTCACCGGCGATCTTCATCCCCATCGCGGAGGAGACCGCGCTCATCCACTCCCTCGGCCGCTTCATGATCGACAAGGTGCTCGAGACCATCTCGGGCTGGCGCTCGGCCGGCATCGACCTCGAGGTCTCGGTCAACGTCTCAGCCACGCAGCTCACCACCCTTGAGTTCTTCGACCGCCTCGACGCTGACCTGGGCGCCCTCGAGTTCGAGCCGAACGCCCTCACCATCGAGATCACCGAGAGCCAGCCGGTGCTCGAGACCCCCTCGATCGCACTCCGCCTCGACGAGCTGCGCCGGCGCGGGCTCGGCATCTCGATCGACGACTACGGCATCGGCCACTCCTCGCTCAAGCAGCTCGACCGGATGCCCGCCACTGAGCTCAAGATCGACCAGAGCCTCGTGCAGGATGCGTCCGTGGAATCCCTCGCTCTCATGACGGCCGTGGTGCAGCTCGCGCACTGGCGAGGCCTGCGAGTCGTCGCCGAAGGCGTCGAGACCGAGGAGCAGCTCAACCTGATGCGAGAGCTCGAGTGCGACCGCGCCCAGGGCTTCCTGCTCGGGCGCCCGATGGCCGCCGAGGATCTCGAGGCCCTCGTCAGCTAGGGCCTACAGGCCGTCGAAGTCGTCGGACCCCGACGTGCGCGCCTCGTCGGCTGCGGCGTCCGCGTCGCCGCCGACGTCGATCTGCGTCCACACCACCGGCATGCCCGGCGAGAACAGGATGTCGATGCCCGGGCCGGTGCGCAGCGGCGGGATGTTCACGTACCCGCCGCCCGCCTTGATCGCCTCGAGGATCTTGTTCTTGAGCTCGGTGACCGGGTCGGGGAGGAAGTAGTCGCGGCCATCGACGGTAAGCCTGTTTACAATCGCCATGGACACATCTTGACACCCGCCACCGGAAAGACGATCACATGGGCCAGCTGCTGTACGGAACTCCCCCGGAGTCCTTCGAGCTCGACGACCGCACCCTCGCCCACGTCGAGGTTGTGACACTGGCCAAACTGCGGCGCAACGAGAGCTTCGCCATCTCGCTCGACCGCGCTGAGGGCGGGCGCTCCACGATCTGGATCGGCACGAACGCGACCCTGCAGTTCCGCTTCGACCAGGGCCGCCAGGAGATCAACCGCGCGTGGCTCGACCAGCTCATCGACTCCGCGAACACGCCCGGCGGGCTGCGCATCGAGCCGGAGCCGGCCCCAGCCGACTAGCGCGGGGGCAGCGTGTAGTTGTAGATCCCGGGATGCAGCGGCTCAAGCTCCTCTGAGCCGGTCTGGTCGTCGGGCTCGCGTCCCTCCACCGGGCCTGTCCGCAGGCCGTGGTTCGTGAAGGAGCCGTAGTTCGCCACGGGACCGGCCAGGCGGCCGCCCGACTCCACAACCAGGGTGCCGGCCACACGGATGTCGACCTTCCCGAGGAGGTCCCCGCTCACGGTCGCGGTGGCGAGGCTCCCGATCTCGACGGGGCCGCGGAGCGTGCCCTGCACGAGGAGCGCGGCGCCTCCCTCGAGCACGACGGCGCCCGCGTGGGTGCCGCCCACGATGAGCGTCCCGCCGTCGACGACGGTGACGGGGCCTGTGGTCGAGCCTGCGAGGGTCAGGTACCCGTTGACGGTGCTGGGCGCGGCGGTGTCCATGCGTTCGATTTTAGGGACGGGCATCCGGAGCCCCCTACCCCTTGCGCGCACGCGCGGGTTGAGTAGTGCGCTCCGGCGCGCGCACCGAAACCGGGTGCGCGGCCGCTCTCGTCGTGCCACCCGCGCCCCCTCGCGGCCGCCGCCCCGTGCGGCCCCCGCGGCCCCCCGCCGGCCCAGCCCCGCGCGGCCCTTTCGACACCATGCGGATGTTTCGGCAAGCGCATGGTGTCGAAACCTCCGCATGGGCTGCGGGGGGGGCGGGGCGGCGGGCGGGCCGCGTCGGCGGCAGGACGTACCGTGGGCGCATGTGCGACATCCGGGGGTGCACGGCCGAGGCGGACTCCGGCGCGCCCGTCACCCTGTGCCCGGAGCACCTGATCGCCGCGCACGACTGGGTGGCGGGCGAGGTCGGAGTGACCGACCTGCTGCCCTCGCCGTGCCTCGCGTGCGGCAACCGGGTCGGGGTGCGGTACCCGTCGGGCTGGATCTGCGCGCGGTGCGAGTGGCGCGTGGGCGAGGTGGTGGAGGAGGCCGCGCTGGTCGACGTCGTGTACTACGTCCGCCAGCGCGAGCGGATCAAGATCGGCACCTCCGCGAACCCGCGCGGCCGGCTCGCGGCGCTGCACTTCGACGAGGTGCTCGCGTTCGAGCGCGGCGACCGCCGGGTGGAGCACCGGCGGCACGAGCAGTTCGCGGCCCACCGGTTCCCGTGCAGCGAGTGGTTCGCGATCCACGACGAGCTGCTGGCGCACATCGCCGAGCTCTCGGCGGGCGTCGACGACCCCTGGCAGCGCTACGAACTGTGGGTGAGCCGTGCTCTGAACGGCTACAACTAGCGCGGAGCACCCGGGGGCGCAACCCCCGGCGGCAGGTCGAGCGCTGTGCCTACAATCGGGCACGACGGAGGTTCTTCCCCATGCACACCACCACGACCACGCCGAACGCCAGCGACATCCGCCTCGACCTCATCTCGATGAACGAGTGGCGCGTCTGCGACCGCCGGTTCTCGGAGCGCGACTCCCGCAGCGTCCTGGGCTTCATCGAGCGCCGCGAGTTCGCGTACGAGGTGATCTCCGTGCTCACGCCGGGACCGGTGCGCAGCTTCGGCTCGCTCGCCTCCGCGACGCTGTCGTTCTCCGAATGACCGACGTCGAGTTCTGGCCGGGGTCTGCCTACCCCCTCGGCGCCACTTTTGACGGCAAGGGCACCAACTTCGCGCTGTTCAGCGAGATCGCGGAGCAGGTCGAGCTCTGCCTGTTCGACGACGACGGCACCGAGACCCGGGTGGCGTTCGCCGAGTCTGACGCGTACGTGTGGCACGCCTACCTCCCGGGCATCCAGCCCGGGCAGCGCTACGGCTACCGGGTGACCGGCCCGTACGACCCCGACAAGGGCCAGCGCGCGAACCCGAACAAGCTGCTGCTCGACCCCTACGCGAAAGCAACCTGCGGCGAGATCGACTGGGACCAGTCCCTGTTCTCCTACGATTTCAGCGACCCGGATGCCCGCAACGACGACGACTCCGCGAGCCACATGATGCTCGGGGTGGTGGTGGACCAGGAGTTCGACTGGTCGGGGGACAGGAGTCCGCGCATCCCGTACAACCGCACGGTCATCTACGAGGCGCACGTGAAGGGGCTCACCGAGCTCCACCCCGATGTGCCCGAGAACGAGCGCGGCACCTACAGCGGCGTCGCGCATCCCGCGATCATCGACCACCTCACCAAGCTCGGCATCACCTCCCTCGAGCTGATGCCCGTGCACCAGTTCGTCAACGACTCGACGCTGCAGGAGAAGGGCCTCTCGAACTACTGGGGCTACAACACGATCGGATTCTTCGCGCCGCACTCCGGCTACGCGGCGAACGGCGACCGCGGGCAGCAGGTCGACGAGTTCAAGTCGATGGTCCGAGCGCTTCACGAGGCGGGCATCGAGGTCATCCTCGACGTGGTCTACAACCACACGGCCGAGGGCAACCACCTGGGCCCCACGATCTCGTTCCGCGGCATCGACAACGCGGCGTACTACCGGCTCGTCGAGGACGACCCGAAGTTCTACATGGACTACACGGGCACCGGCAACTCGTTCAACGTGCGGCACCCGCACTCCCTCCAGCTCATCATGGACTCGCTGCGCTACTGGGTGACGGAGATGCACGTCGACGGCTTCCGCTTCGACCTCGCCGCAACGCTCGCGCGCGAGTTCTTCGACGTCGACAAGCTCTCGACGTTCTTCGAGCTCGTGCAGCAGGACCCGATCGTCTCGCAGGTGAAGCTCATCGCGGAGCCGTGGGACGTCGGCCCCGGCGGCTACCAGGTGGGCAACTTCCCGCCGCAGTGGACGGAGTGGAACGGGAAGTACCGCGACACGGTCCGCGACTTCTGGCGGGGGGAGCCCGCGACGCTGGGCGAGTTCGCCGAGCGCCTGGGCGGGTCCGCGGACCTGTACGAGGGCGAGGGGCGGCGGCCCGTGGCATCCATCAACTTCGTCACCGCCCACGACGGCTTCACTCTGAACGACCTCGTCTCGTACAACGAGAAGCACAACGACGCCAACGGCGAGGACGGCAACGACGGGGAGTCGAGCAACCGCTCGTGGAACATGGGCGCCGAGGGCCCCACCGAGGACGAGGCGGTCAACGCGCTGCGCGCGCGGCAGAAGCGGAACTTCCTCGCGACCCTGCTGCTCTCGCAGGGGGTGCCGATGATCGCGCACGGCGACGAGCTGGGCCGCTCGCAGTCGGGCAACAACAACACCTACGCGCAGGACTCCGAGCTCAGCTGGATCCACTGGGACGACGCCGACCACGACCTGATCGAGTTCACCGCCGGTCTCACGCGGCTGCGGGCGAAGCATCCGACGTTCCGACGTGTGCGATTCTTCAACGGCCGCCCGGTCACCCGCGGTGCCGGCGAGCCGCTGCCCGACATCGAGTGGCTGGGCATCGAGGCCACTCCGATGACCGACGAGGACTGGGACACCGACTTCGTCAAGGCCGCGGGGGTGTTCCTCAACGGCCAGGGCATCCGCGGCCGCAACGCCACCGGACAGCGCATCACCGACGCGAACGTGCTGCTGTACTTCAACGCCTCCGAGAACGACGTCGACTTCCAGCTGCCCGCCGAGGAGTACGGCGCGAAGTGGGAGATCGTCGTCGACACCGCTGCCGGTGCGAGCGACGAGCACGTGCCCGCGGGCTCGCCGCTGCACGTCGTGAGCCGCTCGATGATGGTGCTCGTAGCCCAGTGAGCGTTCCCGTATCGACGTACCGGGTGCAGGTGCGCGCATCCTTCGACCTGTTCGCCACCGCCGAGATAGTGGATTACCTGCACGATCTCGGCGTCGACTGGATCTACCTCTCCCCGCTGCTCCAGGCGGAGGAGGGGTCGGACCACGGGTACGACGTGGTGGACCACTCGCGGATCGACGAGTCGCGGGGCGGGGCGGCGGGGCTCGCGGCGCTCTCCGCCGCCGCGCGCGCGAAGGGCATGGGTGTGCTCGTCGACATCGTCCCGAACCACGTGGGCGTCCAGACGCCGGCGCACAACGCGTGGTGGTGGGACGTGCTGCTGCACGGTCGGTCGTCGCGGTACGCGGAGGCGTTCGACATCGACTGGGAGTTCTCGCCGAAGCTGCGCATCCCGGTGCTCGGGGACGATCCGTCACTGTCGGTCGCGGACGGGCAGCTCGACTACTTCGGCCTGCGGTTCCCGATCGCGCCGGGCACGGGCGAGGGCACCCCCGAGGAGGTCCACGCCCGCCAGGCGTACGAGCTCGTGGACTGGCGGCGGGCCGACGCCGAGCTGAACTACCGGCGGTTCTTCGCGGTGAACTCGCTCGCGGGCATCCGCGTCGAGGTGCCGTGGGTGTTCGAGGAGTCGCACCGCGAGATCGCGCGCTGGTTCGACGAGGGGCTCGTCGACGGCCTGCGCGTGGACCACCCCGACGGGCTGCTCGACCCCGGCGGCTACCTGGACGACCTGGCCACCGCGACCGGCAGCGCGTACGTGCTGGTCGAGAAGATCCTCGAGGGCGACGAGCGGATGCCCGCGCACTGGCAGGCCGCCGGAACCACCGGGTACGACGCCCTCGGCGACATCGACCGCGTGCTCGTCGACCCGCGCGGACGGGTGCGGCTCGACCGGCTCGAGGACGCGCTGCACGACGAGTCGGCGGCGCCGAAGTGGGCGGACCTGATCCACGACACCCGCCGCGGGATCGCGGACGGCATCCTGCGGTCGGAGGTCCTGCGGATCGCCCGGCTGGTGCCGGCCGTGCCCGACGCGGCCGACGCCATCGCCGAGCTCACCGCGTGCTTCCCGGTGTACCGCAGCTACCTCCCGTACGGCGTCGAGCACCTCGACGCCGCGGCCTCGGATGCCGCACGGCGACGGCCCGACCTCGTTCCCACGCTCGACGTGCTGCTCCCGCTGCTCAGCGACCCCGGGCATCCCGCAGCCCAGCGCCTGCAGCAGACGACCGGCATGGTCATGGCGAAGGGGGTTGAGGACACCGCGTTCTACCGGTACTCGCGGCTCGCCTCGCTCACCGAGGTCGGCGGCGACCCCGCGGAGTTCTCGATCACGCTCGACGAGTTCCACGCGCGGCAGGAGACCCGGCACGCGGTGTTCCCGGCCTCGCTCACGACTCTCAGCACCCACGACACCAAGCGCGGGGAGGACGTGCGCGCCCGCATCGACGTGCTCTCCGAGGTGCCCGACGAGTGGCGCGCGACCCTCGGCCGCCTGCGGGAACTGGCACCCCTCGGCGACGGCCCGCTCGAGAACCTCCTGTGGGAGTCAGTCGTCGGTGCCTGGCCGGCGTCCCGCGAGCGCCTGCACGCCTACGCCGAGAAGGCGGCGCGCGAGGCCGGCAACTCGACGGGGTGGGCAGCGCCCGACAGCGACTTCGAGCGCCGGATGCACGCGCTCATCGACTCCGCGTTCGACGACCCGCGCGTCGCGGCCGAGATCGGGGCGATCGTCGCCCGGGTCTCCGGCCCCGGCTGGTCGAACTCGCTCGCCGCCAAGCTCATCCAGCTCACCGCCCCTGGCGTGCCCGACGTCTACCAGGGCAGCGAGCTCTGGGAGGACTCCCTCGTCGACCCCGACAACCGCCGCGCCGTCGACTTCGACGTCCGGCGAGCGCTGCTGGGCGAGGGCGGGCAGCCGCCGGTCGACAGCACCGGCGCCGCGAAGCTGCTCGTCACCGCGAAGGCCCTGCGCCTGCGCCGCGACCGCCCGGAGCTGTTCACCCGCTACACCGCGCTCGCCGCCCTCGGGGAGGCCGCCGACCACCTCGTCGCGTTCGACCGCGGCGGGGCCGTGACCCTCGCCACCCGTCTGCCGGTCGGGCTCGAGTCCCGCGGCGGCTGGGGCGACACGGTCGTGCTGCTCCCGCAGCGGCCGGTCGTCGACGAGCTCACCGGCCGCGAGTTCGAGGGCGGCGAGCTGCTCGTCGCCGACCTGCTCTCCCGCTACCCCGTCGCCCTCCTCAGCTCATGACCTTCGAGGTCTGGGCGCCGCGCGCCGACTCCGTAGCCCTGCAGCTGGACGGCGTCGGTTACCCGATGACCGAGCGCGACGGCTGGTGGTCGGCGAACGTCGAGTGGCGTCCGGATGCCGACTACGGCTACCTCCTCGACGGCGAGACCGGTGCCGTGCCCGACCCGCGCTCCCGCCGTCAGCCCGCGGGGGTGCACGGACTGTCGCGGACCTATGCGGCCGAGCATCCCGCAGCGTGGCCCGGGCGCGAGCTCGCGGGCGGCGTCATCTACGAGCTGCACGTCGGCACGTTCACGCCCGAGGGCACGCTCGACTCGGCCATCGAGCGGCTGGGCCACCTGGTCGACCTCGGCGTGGACTTCGTCGAGCTGCTGCCCGTGAACGGCTTCAACGGGACGCACAACTGGGGCTACGACGGCGTGCTCTGGTACACCGTCCATGAGGGTTACGGCGGTCCGGCCGCGTACCAGCGCTTCGTCGACGCGTGCCACGCGCGCGGGCTCGCGGTGATCCAGGACGTGGTCTACAACCACCTCGGCCCGAGCGGCAACTACCTGCCCCGCTTCGGCCCGTACTTCGTCGAGGGGCACTCGAACACGTGGGGCGACACCATCGACCTCTCCTCGCCGCCTATTCGCGAGTACATCATCGGCAACGCCCTGATGTGGTTGCGGGACTACGGGGTAGACGGGCTGCGGCTCGACGCCGTGCACGCCCTCGTCGACGACTCGCCCCGGCACCTGCTCGCCGAGCTGGCCGAGCGCACGGATGCCCTGGCCGCCGACCTCGGCCGGCCGCTCACCCTCATCGCGGAGTCCGACCTCAACGACCCGCTGCTCATCACGCCGCGGGACCAGGGCGGCTACGGCCTGACCGCACAGTGGAGCGACGACTACCACCACGCAGCCCACGTGAACCTGAGCGGCGAGACCACGGGCTACTACAGCGACTTCAACTCGCTCGCGGCCCTCGGCAAGGTCATGACGCACGGTTTCTTCCACGACGGGACGTACTCGTCGTTCCGCGAGCGGAACCACGGGGTGCCGATCGACCTCGAGACCATGCCGACGTGGCGGCTGGTCACCTTCACGCAGGACCACGACCAGATCGGCAACCGGGCCACGGGCGACCGGCTCAGCGCGAGCCTCGACGATGACATGCTCGCCATCGAGGCGGTACTGACGCTCCTCGGCCCGTTCACCCCGATGATCTTCATGGGCGAGGAGTGGGGAGCTTCCACGCCCTGGCAGTTCTTCACGTCGCACCCGGAGCCCGCGCTCGGGAGGGCCACTGCCGAGGGGCGCATCGCGGAGTTCGCGAGAATGGGATGGGATGCGGCATCCGTTCCCGACCCGCAGGACCCGGCGACGTTCACGAACTCGAAGCTCGACTGGCGCGAGCTGCGGAAGCCCCGTCACGCCGAGCTGTACGCGCTCTACCGGCGGCTCATCCAGCTGCGCCGCGAGCTGCCCGCGCTCACCGACCCCCGGTTCTCGACGATCGCCGCCGACTGGGACGAGGAGAAGTGCTGGTTCCGCCTCGACCGCGAGGGCGTGACGGTGGTGGTCAACTTCTCGGACACCGAGCGCTGCGTGCCCGTGGCCCTCGACGAGATCGTGCTCGCGACCGGCCAGGCGCGGCTCGAGGGCGCGCAGCTGCGGCTCTCGCCGTCGAGTGCGGCGGTGCTGAGGGGCTAGGGCTGCCGCTTCCGCAGGCCTGAGCCCCGCTCCGGTGCCGTCGAGGGACCAGTTGCTACGGAATGTCGGGGTACGTGCGCAACAACTGGTCCCTCGGCGCGCGGTCGGGCGGGGTCGGGCGCGGTCGCGCGGGGTCGGGCGCGGTCGGGCGGGGTCGGGCGCGGTCGCCGAGCAGGCGAGCCGGGGCGGGAACCGTCAAGCGACCTGCGCGGGCGCGGTGCCGTCCTGCGGCTTCGCGAGCTCGGCGGCGAGGTGGTCGACGACGCGCACGTGGGCGAGCAGCGCCGCCACGGCGACATCGAACACGAGTGACTGGGATACCTCGACAGCCCGGTCGTAGCGGGAGCCGTGCAGTGCGACGAACACCGGCCCGGCCGACTCGACGAACCCGACCACACCACTTCCGACCGACACCTGCACCAGCCCATCATTGAGCCGGAGGGAAGTTGCAATCGCCCCTTTTACCCGTTCCACACTTCGACGATATTCATCCGGAACGTTCCACAACACCGGTTGACTTCCCAGCCTTTGCCTGACAGTCAGCCGCCCGTTGCGGCAGCGGGCGGGCGCGCCACCCCGCCGCGCCCGCCACCCCGGCCCCGCGCGCCACCCCGGCCGCGCGCCACCCCGGCCC